>JBGANE010000059.1:0-16566 GCA_044222465.1 Ferruginibacter sp. | reverse complement strand
TATTCAGGAAAACTGGAAATATCATCCGGGAGACAATGCCGCATGGGCTCGGCCTGAATTCAATGACAGCGCATGGGAAAATGCCAGTACGTTGTTAAAACTGGATAGCTTACCCCGCAGCGGATGGAGTGGTGCCGGATGGTTCAGGTTGCGGTTAAGCATTGATTCATCATTACTAAACAAACCACTTGCAGTTCACCTGTTGTCTCATTTAGGTGCCTCGGAAGTATATATTGACGGAAAACGCTTTTGCCAATATGGAAAAGTGGGAACCTCCGTCAGGGATGAACAGGGACTTAATACATTGACCGTCGTTCCCTGCCAGGTTGTTTTTACTACCACTTCAGCATCTAATAGCCATCCGTTATTCAGGCTTTGCGATAATGAAGAACAGGCCTCCCACTTTAAATGAGGCCGGTTTTAGTTTTGGTATTGGCGATGCTGTTAAAGTGAATCAACAGAACCGTTTAAATATGTTGTTTTTCAGGCGGCTTGAAGCGGGGGTTGTTGCTATACCATTGGTATTTGCTTTAATACATTTAATGCTTTTTCTTTTTTACCGTCGTGAAAAAAGCAATTTCTATTTTGCTTTGTTTGCATTTGCCATTTCATTATGGGGGTTCCTTGAACATGAATCAATAGGCAATAACAATTCGTCGCTGGTGCTGTTATTACGAAGGCTCTGGTTACCCTATATTGCGCTGATGCCTGTAACAGGTTTGTTGTTTTTGTATTCTTTATTTTATGAAAATATCCCTCGGCGATTCTGGTTCTTTTTAATCGTTGCTTTAATAATAGCTGCCCTGTCATGGTTTACTGTTTTGCAATTGTTTTCCTCCCTTCTTTTCATTATAAGCTTCGCCGAAATGTTGAGAATCCCGATAGTGGCTATACGGAAAAAGATTCCCGGGGCATGGATTATCGGGGCCGGCTTTGGCGCATTTTGTATCAGCCTGCTGGTTCTATTTTTTCTAATGGCAACAGACCGCTTTAGCCTCTCCCTGTTCTATATCCTGATTTATGTTACGGGTGTGTTGCCGTTGCTGTTATCCATGTCCGTGTTTCTTTCACGGAAGATATCCGGAACGCATAAGAACCTGGAGCTGGAAATGAAAAAATCGTTTCAGCTTGAAGCAGAAAATACCCGTAAAGAAGCTGAATTAAAAAAAGCTGCTGAATTAAAGGAGGCTTACAGGGCGCTGGAAGAGGCACATGAAAAATTAAAATCTAGGCGCAGAAAAATGGCCCTGGGAGAACTCATTGCCAATACAAAACCCGTTGAAAAAATGGCTTTTCTGGGAGAATACAGAACTGCAGGCATTGAAATCGAATTAGCATACAAAACCCGTTGAACTTTGTCAATAATTTTTCAATGATGAACTGATCGATGAATTGAAATCGGAATTAGCAACGGGCATGAATCGGCAAATGAGATCGCAGACGATATAAAAGAAAATTCAGAAAAAATAAACCATCACGGTAAAAGGGCAGATGCCATTGTAAAAGGTATGCTGCAACACTCCCGAAGCAGTAGCGGACAAAAAGAACCCACCGACATTAATGCTTTATGTGATGAGTATTTAAGATTAGCTTATCATGGTCTTCGTGCAAAAGACAAATCCTTTAATGCAACAATGAAAACCGATTTTGATGAAACCATTGGCAAAATCAGTATCATTCCGCAGGATATGGGAAGGGTAATTTTAAATTTAATTACCAATGCATTTTATGTGGTGAATGAAAAGAAAAAACAGAGCGGCGACGGATATGAACCTACTGTTACAGTTAGCACAAGCCGTCCCCCTCTCCCTTGGAGAGGGGCCGGGGGTGAGGTCCAAATAAAAGTAAAAGACAACGGTAACGGCATTCCCCAAAAAATACTCGATAAGATCTTCCAACCTTTCTTTACCACAAAACCAACCGGGCAGGGAACAGGTCTGGGTTTATCATTGAGTCCTGTTGTCTGAATCACGGATGAATGGGATTAGATGATTACACAGATTAATACAATGGCTGATTTAAAATATAAAGACATAACGGAGAAAATCATTGGTGCTTCTTTTGAAGTTCATAAATTTCTTGGAAATGGTTTTCAGGAAGTGATTTATCAAAGAGCATTGGCGTGGGAGTTGGGCCAGGCTGGTTTATCCTATTCCAGGGAAATTGAGCAGGAAATATTTTATAAAGAACTCCAGGAACCGATTGGAACAAGAAGAGCAGATTTTGTTGTGGAAGGAAAAGTTTTGGTAGAATTGAAGGCATTAGTAGAACTGGAGGATGTTCACCTGGCGCAGGTACTGAATTACTTGAAAGCCTACAAATTGGAAGTTGGCCTCTTAATCAATTTTGGAAGCAAAAGCTTAACCTTTAAAAGACTTGTTTTATGACAATAAAATCTGTGGAATCTATAAATCCATATAAATCCGTGATTCAGACAAACTATGATATTGTAAAAGCACATGGAGGTGAGTTAAAGGTGGAGACGAAAGAAGGAGAAGGAAGTGAGTTTATTATTCAATTGCCTGTTGTCTGAATCGCACATGGTGGGGAGTTGAAAGTAGAAACGAAGGAGGGAGAAGGCTCGGTCTTTTTCATTGTATTGCCTCAATAAATTAAAAATATCTTTTCAATGCGAAGTTCATACTTGCTTTCAATTGGGTTGCTGCTGTCTTCTTTATGTTTTTCACAAGCCAACCCCTTGTTGGTTGTACCCACATCCCGACAGGCTGATAGCGTTAAAGCAGCGGCATTATCCACTACAAACGATACGATTCGCATGACAGCCTGCCGCGACCTTGCGAATTACTATTTAGATTTTAATGTGGATAGCTCAGCGTATTATGT
This sequence comes from Ferruginibacter sp., assembly GCA_044222465.1. Lineage (GTDB taxonomy): Bacteria > Bacteroidota > Bacteroidia > Chitinophagales > Chitinophagaceae > Ferruginibacter. Next base: position 13,722 of record JBGANE010000059.1, on the reverse strand, counting down.
AAAAAAGGCAATAACGATTGCACAGCAGCTCCATTTAAAAATGTGGGAGGCCGATACTAAAGACCTGTATGCGGCCATTCTAACCAAAATGGGAAATTGGGCCGGGGCATTTCAAATGCTGCGTGAGGCATTCGATCTTCTTGATGCAAAAGATCTCCTGCAAAATACATGGCGGCTGCAAAACTTTTCTGTTTCCGGCACACCGGAAGCAGGGGTTGCTTCAATTTCGCTTTTGTGCCAAATGGATCTCGCCAATCTTTACAGAAATTCCGGTGATTTCAATAAGTTTCGACAGGTAGCTTTTGATTGTATCAAAAAAGCGAAAGCACTCAATGATCAATCAGTACGGGCAATCCTTTGCATGAACCTGGGGAATATGTATTTAACTCTCCGGAATGTTGATTCAACCACCTTTTATTACCTGGAGTCTGTAAGGCTTGGACTTGCCTGCAACTATTTACAATACACCAGTGCGGCTTATAATGGGCTTGGAGAAATCAACTATCTGCAAGGTAACCTGCCACAGGCCCGCAGCTATTACAACAAAGCCATAGAAGCGGCATTTGGCCAGAAAAATAATATAGCATTGGGTGCAGCGATGGTTAATATTGCAAAACTTTTAAACAAGCAGGGCAACAGAGATTCAGCCTATTATTTTGCACAGCAGTCTATGCAAACCTACCAGCCATTGAATATGGATAACCTAATGGCATCAGCCTATCGTACAATGTCTGAAGTGTTTGAATCCGGCCGCCAATACGACAGCGCTTACTTCTATTTGTCACTGGCCACCGTAGTAAAAGACAGCTTACAAACCACAGAGAACAGCCGGAAGTTTCAAAACCTGGAGTTCAATGAACAAATAAGACAACAGGAACTTGCTAATGAAAAAGAGAAAAGCCAGGCCCGTTTGCGGATGTATGGACTGATTGCAGGCCTGGCAGCGATAGCCATTATGGCCTGCATTCTTTATTGGAGCAATGTGCGAAAAAGAAAAACCAATATGGTGCTGAACAAAACACTGCAAAATTTAAAGTCAACACAGGCGCAACTTATCCAATCAGAAAAAATGGCTTCACTCGGTGAACTCACTGCAGGCATTGCCCATGAGATACAAAACCCGTTGAACTTTGTAAATAATTTTTCGGAAGTGAATACAGAACTGATCGATGAATTGAAATCGGAATTAGCAACGGGCAATATGCAATCGGCAAATGAGATCGCAGACGATATAAAAGAAAATTCAGAAAAAATAAACCATCACGGAAAACGGGCAGATGCCATTGTAAAAGGCATGCTGCAACACAGCCGCAGCAGTAGTGGTGTAAAAGAACCAACAGATATTAATGCTTTGGCCGATGAATATTTACGTCTCGCCTATCATGGCCTGCGTGCAAAGGATAAATCTTTCAATGCAGCCATGAAGATCGAACTGGACCCCATGCTCCCAAAAATAAATGTGGTGCCCCAGGATATAGGGCGTGTAATTCTGAATTTGATCACCAATGCCTTTTATACGGTAAACGAAAAGAAAAGCCAGACCAACCTGGGGTATGACCCTACTGTAACTGTTTCAACAAAAGAAAAAAATGGATCCGTTGAGATTCGGGTAAAAGATAATGGCAATGGTATTCCACAAAAAGTATTAGATAAAATTTTTCAGCCCTTCTTTACAACAAAACCAACGGGAAAGGGAACAGGCCTGGGCCTGAGTATGAGTTACGATATTATTACCAAGGGACATGGCGGGGAACTGAAAGTGGAAACCAAAGAAGGCGAAGGAGCAGAATTTATTATTATCTTACCAATTGTCTGAATCACTGATTAATGGGATTAAAAGATTACACGGATGAACAATATAATAAAATCAGTGAAATCCATAAATCCGTGCAAATTCCTGCCTGCCGGCAGGCAGGTGTGATTCAGACAATATTTACCATATAAACCTTAAATTGAGCAAATGAAAATTTTAGTAGTTGACGACGAACATGATGCAAAAGTGCTTTTTGAACAGCGCTTCCGCAAAGAGATAAGGGAAGGAGAAATGGAATTTGTATTCGCCTATTCCGGAGAAGAGGCACTCTCCTACCTTAACCAGCACCAGCATGAAGCTGTACTCATCTTATCAGATATCAATATGCCCGGCATGAGCGGACTGGAGTTGCTGGGGCATATCAAACAAAAATACCACAAGCCGCCACCGGTAGTGATGATGATAACCGCTTACGGAGATAAAGAGAATTATGATACCGCTATGAATTTAGGCGCCGATGATTTTCTCACCAAGCCCGTTGATTTTACTACATTAAAAGAAAAATTAAAAGCCATACAGTAATGTCAAAGATATTAGTAGTTGATGATGAAACGGACCTGGAAGTATTGATCAAACAAAAGTTCAGGCAAAAGATAAGGGATCACCAGTATGAATTTGTGTTTGCCGTGAACGGTAACCATGCGCTGGAACAACTGCAGCAGCATACCGATGTGGAGGTGGTGCTCAGCGATATCAACATGCCCGAAATGGACGGGCTCACCCTGCTCACAAAGCTGAATGAACAGAATGGGTTGTTGAAATCGGTCATTGTTTCGGCCTATGGTGATATGGAGAATATCCGTACAGCCATGAACAGGGGCGCCTTTGATTTCATCACCAAGCCGGTGAATTTTGAAGACCTGGAACTGACAATGGAAAAGACCATTAAACATGTGAAGCAGATGAGGGAAACCATGGCTGCCATCAAGGAAAATAATATCCTTAAGATGTATGTGGATGAAACCGTTTTGAATTTTATGGGGGGCCGTGAGTTTGAATCTTCACTGATGCAGAACGAGACCGTGGACGCAACCGTTGCATTCATTGATATCTGCAGCTTTACTTCCATCAGCGAAAAAGAAAAACCTGATGTCGTAGTGAACCTGCTGAATAAATATTTTGACGTGATGGTAAAAGAGATCATTGCCCAGAATGGTCTCGTAGATAAATTCATTGGCGATTGTGTGATGGCCGTGTTCAAAGGTGAATATCATTTAGACCGGGCTATTGATGCTGCCCTGGCCGTACGAAAAAAGATAGAGCAGCTTCCTGCGGAATCAACCATTGCCTTCAGCCCAAAAGTTTCCATTGGTATCAATTGCGGGGAAATGATCACCGGTAATATCGGATCGGCCAACCTTCGGCGGCTCGACTTTACTGTTATTGGCGATGCGGTGAATACGGCACAGCGCCTGCAGGGAGTAGCCGGGGAGAACCAGGTGCTCATCAGTGAAGGAGCATACCAGAAAGTGAAAGAATCATTCAATTGCCGCAAAGTAGGTGAAATGCAGTTGAAGAATAAAACTGTACCGGTAATGGTGTATGAGGTGGTGGATTGATACCCCAACAAAAAGATCAAACCAGTTTCTTTATCACTTTACTTACGGTGAGCCCCTGTACAATTATTGAGAACAACACGATCATATAGATCATAAATACAAACTGGTTTCTTGGTAATGGATCGGTAAGTGATAATGCCATAGCAATAGATAAACCTCCCCTCAATCCTCCCCAGGTCATGATCTTGATAGTTTTCAGATCTGTTTTTATGTATCTTTTGAACAAAGAAGCAGGCAGCAGCAAAGAAATATAACGGGCCAGCAGTGTTACCGGTATGGCAACCAGCCCGGCTATGAGGTAGCTGGTGTTGAATTCAAGGGTAAGTAATTCAAGTCCCATCAACACAAACAGGATGGCGTTCATCAATACATCTACCAGTTCCCAGAATTTATATACATATAATTCCGTGGTATCGCTCATGGCCTGTTTCCTGGAGCGGTTGCCGGTAACCAGCCCGGCCATTACCATGGCCAGCGGGCCGGAGAAATGTAAGTATTGTGCCAGCTCATACCCACCCATAACAACAGCAAGCGTAATGAGTATCTCCGACTGGTAATGATCGATCGCCTTCATCATGCGGTACCCAATGATGCCAAGCAGCCAACCAAAAATAATTCCACCCACCACTTCTTTTACAAGCAACCAGGAAATATCTGCAAAGGAAATATTGGCTGTTCCCATATTGATTATTTCGAGCAGCGAAATAAAAAGAACAACGCCTATGCCGTCATTAAAAAGAGATTCTCCAACAATTTTTATCTCCACATCTTCCGGTGCCCCTGCTTTTGTGAGAATACCCAACACGGCAATAGGGTCGGTTGGGGCTACTAATGCCCCAAACAAGAGACAATACAAAAAATTAACTTCGGTTTGAAATAACTTAAAGAAAAAATATAACATCCCTCCTACCATCAGGGCCGATAATACAACCCCTACCACCGCAAAAACTGAAATGGAGGCCCTGTTGGCTTTCAACAGATCGCTGTTAGTATGCAAAGCACCTGCAAAAAGAAGGAAGCTGAGCATGATATTGAGTAACACATGGCTGAAATCAATACCCCCGATAAATTCTTTTGCCAAACCTGTAATGGCTGGAAAGATCAACCCGGAACCGATGAGCAGTAATGAGAATACCAGTGAAATGATCATCATCCCTATAGTTTCGGGTAGCTTAAGCACTTTGCTGTTGATGAAAGCAAAAGCTGCCGTTAACACAACAAGCATACTGATGATGGTGACTAAACTCATAAGCTGTTTTATAAAACACCTGTAAGTTCGTTAAATAAAAACAGATAACGCAATCAGATATTCTTTTTTAAGAACCAGAACCGGATTATTTAAGCTAAAGAGAATATTGAAGTCTTGATACCCGCCGGAAAATATCCGGCGATAATATGAATATAATTCTGATAATCATTTTTCAGCAGATACAATCAGTGAAGAACAATTCATAACGAGTCTGCCCTGGATTAGCCTGCCGTTGCAATCTGCAAGCAGATCAGCTTTTATTTGTTTACGTGTTTCTTCGCTTGCCTTACTTAATAAGTTTACCACCGGTTCAGACATTTCCGTTCTGTTCAGCCAATAATTTTCTGCTGTTCCAAAATCAACTGTACCGGAAATAGTTTCTTCATGTACATTTTTAAAACCGGCGTCCTCAAACAATTGTTTCATTAAACCGGGTGCTGCACACCGGAACATGCCTGGTGCATTTGCAGGCGGACGTGGAATTTCAATATGCTTTGATAAAACCTTCGTTATGGTGGTAGACCAATCATTATTTTCCGCCGCAGCCCAAACACTCACCGCCATTTTGCCGCCATTTTTGCAAACACGGAATATTTCTTTTGCAGCCAATTGCATATCTGGAAAGAACATAAAACCCATCCGGCAACTTATCTTATCAAAATAATTATTACTGAAAGGAAGCCTGGACACATCTGCCACTTTAAATTCTATATTGTTGATATCCCGTTCTTGTGCATAAGCCTGTGCAATAGCAAGCATTTCTTCAGACAGATCGGTTGCATATACTTTGCCTTTTCCTGCCATCAATGCAATTGAAAATGCAGGCTCGCCGGTGCCCGAAGCAATATCAAGTGTTACATCATTCATTTTTATATCCAGCGCTTGTATGATAGCATCACCCATTGGCCTTAAAAAGTTCATGGTAAACCCATCCCATTTCTTCCAGCTATAGGCCACTTTGTTCCAGGTATCTTTTTGTTCGTTACTGATGGTTTGCAATTGTTCGTCCATATAACAGGTTTGGAATTGAGAAAAGAAGTTAAAGGTAGTAAGAAGTTGCTTTTAAGTCCAAACAGGAATCGGAGCCTAAGATATTGATAATATATTGCTGAAAAATAAAAAGCCCCGACATTTTATGTCGGGGTCTTTGTGCCCAGGACTGGATTATTTGCATGATCCCTGAAACTGGTCTTACCCAAAAAACCCGCTCCCTATAAATCGGGACCTGGTCTTTTTATTTGTCCGCTTATGCAATCAAAGTTTGCAACGCTTCCAAATAAAAAGCCCCGACATTTTATGTCGGGGTCTTTGTGCCCAGGACTGGATTCGAACCAGCACATCCTTGCGAACGCTGCGACCTGAACACAGTGCGTCTACCAATTTCGCCACCTGGGCTTCTCTGAAGTTAAAAAGGTTTAAAGTTTAACGGTTTAAGGTTAGGTGCTTATAATTTGGAAAGCTTCAGGAATGTAAAGCATCAGCTTTAAACGTCTTAAACCCTTAAACGTCTTAAACGTTCAGATCGGGCTGCAAATATAAGTGAAGTCGTTTAAACCGAAACATTAAAATCCCTTAACGCATCATTCAGACTTGTCTTCAAATCTGTGGATGGTTTGCGCTGGCCGATGATCAATGCACAGCCAACACCATATTCGCCAGCCGGGAATTTTTTGGTATAGCTGCCGGGTATCACTACACTTCTTGCAGGAACAATACCCTTTGTTTCTTTTGGCTCATTACCACTTACATCAATGATCTTTGTAGATTGCGTTAGTACCACGTTTGCCCCGAGTACCGCTTCTTTCTCTACCCTCACCCCTTCTACCACAATACAACGGCTGCCAATAAAACAGCCGTCTTCTATAATAACCGGGCTGGCCTGCAAAGGCTCCAGCACACCACCAATACCCACGCCCCCACTCAGATGAACACCTTTACCAATCTGTGCACAACTTCCTACAGTTGCCCAGGTATCTACCATCGTTCCTTCATCCACATAAGCGCCGATATTTACATAGCTTGGCATCAGTACTACATTCTTTGCCAGGTAAGCGCCATATCTTGCCACTGCATGAGGTACTGTCCTTACACCCAGCGAAGCATAATCAGATTTTAATTTCATTTTATCATAGAATTCAAATGGAGGTATAGTATGCGTTTCCATTGGCTGAATAGCGAAGTATAACAAGATAGCCTGCTTTACCCATTCATTCACCTGCCAACCGCCCTGAGCGCCAGTCGAAGGGTCAACAGGTGATGCAGTTCGTAGTCTTCCCTTATCAACTTCCTCTATCACATTTCTTACGGCATCTGCATATTTTTTATCCTTTAATAATTCCCTGTTGCCCCAGGCTTCCAGTATCAGTTCTTTCATCTTTTAAAATTTAGTGCGAAAATAATCCTTCTACGTATTGCATCCGGATATTCATAAAAATAATTCACCTTTGCTCACTATGAATATCGGCTTCGATGCAAAAAGAGCTTACCACAATGGCACTGGGCTGGGCCATTACAGCCGTACATTGATACGATCACTGGCTGAATATCATGCCGATAATGAATATTATCTTTTCAACCCCAAACCATCAAACCTGTTCCGGTTGGAAGGAAAGAACCTTCATGAGATATTGCCTCAGCAATTCGTTCATAAACTTTTTAGTTCCGCCTGGCGAAGCAGTTGGGTAAAAGCCGATCTTAAGAAATTCAATATAGACCTGTATCATGGATTGAGCCACGAGATACCGATGGGTATTGATAAGACGGGGATAAGGCCTGTGGTGACCATGCATGACCTCATTCATGAACGCTATCCTGAACAATACAATGCTGTTGATATTAAGATATACAGTAAGAAATTCAGGTATGCCTGTGCACATGCCGATAAAGTGATCGCCATAAGTGAGCAGACCAAAAGGGATATCATAGAGTTCTATAAAACACCTGAAGAAAAGATCAGGGTTTGCTATCAAAGCTGCAATCCTGCATTCGGTCAAACAATAAGCGAAGAAGAAAAGAAAAAGATAAAGGAGCAATACAGTCTGCCCGAAAAATATTTCCTGAGCGTTGGTTCTATCATTGAGAGAAAGAATCTCCTTAATATCTGCAAAGCAATATCATTATTAAAGAGCCTGGATGTTCCGCTTGTTATAATAGGCGATGGCAGTAAATATAAAAGACAGGTTCAGGATTATGTTAGAGAGAATAAACTGGAAAAGAAGGTCATTTTTCTTTCTGAAACCCGGGCAGCAAGATCTTCAGCAGCATTCCGGTCAGCAGCTGATTTTCCGGCTATATATCAATCTGCAGTTGCCATGATCTATCCTTCTTTTTTTGAAGGATTTGGTATTCCTGTACTTGAAGCATTATGGAGCAAATTGCCGGTAATCACTTCTAATGTATCTTGTCTCCCGGAAGCTGGTGGAGATGCAGCGTATTATGTTGATCCAAACAGCCCGGAGCAAATGGCTGAAGCAATGAAGAATATTTATAATGATACTTCGCTGGCTGTATCAATGAAAGAAAAAGGCTGGCATCATGCACAGCAATTCACCCAAAAAAAATGTGCGGATGCAGTAATGAACGTTTATACAAGTATATGACAGGTTTTGAAGAAGATATTGAACAATGTATACAGGCGCTGAATAACAGCGGGCTTATTCTTTATCCAACAGATACAGTATGGGGCATTGGTTGTGATGCTACCAATGCTGATGCAGTGAGTTCATTGTATGCGCTGAAAAGGCGGGCAGATGAAAAAGCAATGATCATTTTGCTTGCTGATGAAATGGATATCCCCCGGTATGTGACAGAACCAAACCCAAAAGTATTTGATTATATAAAGGGCATTCACAAACCAACAACATTTGTTTATGAAGGAGGTGTTGGCCTCGCTGAAAATGTGATACAGAAGGATGGCAGCGTTGCTATTCGTATCACCGAAGATCCTTTTTGTAAAAAACTTATCCGCAAATTTGGTAAACCCATCGTTTCAACGTCTGCAAATGTTTCGGGTTACCCGGCTCCTTCTGTGTTCAGGGATATAGATGTATTAATAAAAAACGGTGTTGACTATATAGTTCAACACCGCCAGGATGACCTGACTCCTGCTGTTCCTTCAGCAGTCGTCAAGTGGAACGCTGATGGCTCTCTCACCATCATTCGCCCCTGATATTTATAAAGTGAACCCGATACCCAGCTGGATACTCTGGTTCTTCCATTTTTCTTTATTGTCTATATCATTGATATTGCTCAGGCCCACCGCATATCTTCCGTAAATATTAAGGTGTTTGATATTGAGCTGCACCCCGCCAAGCATGCTCAGGTCTCCTCCTTTAAATGCCTGTTTGCCGTTTTGTAAAAGTGTATAGCTCTTGTTGGTCAGTATCCCGAACTGTGGCCCCACCTGTAGCGTAAGTATTTTGGCAGGTTTAATATTTAACAGGATAGGAAAACTTAAATATTTTAATTGCACTTTATCCAACCGTTTAAACTGGTAAACACTGCTGAAAGTATTTGATGTATCTACATTGGTCTGGCTGAATAAAATTTCCGGCTGAATGCCGAACTTTTTGCCTAAACCTATTTCTACAAAACCGCCAAGATGGTATCCGAAAGAAAATTCTTCTTTAAAAGATTTACCGGTGAGTTTGTTAATTGAAGCGCCGCCTTTAAAACCAACGTGGATCTTTTGTGCTAATGCTGATGTGCTGATGATCGTTAATAATGCCAGTGAAAGGATCTTCGTTTTCATATAAAAAAATTTAGTTAGCACTAATGCCCCAAGTAATATGCCAATGCTACAAACATTTTTACAATTATTTGTTAAGAGAAAACACATCAAAAAGAAAATCCTGCTGTAACAGAAAATAATGTGGTCAGTCTTTTTTCAGTAGTTGATGGCAGGTAATAGTCGAGATATAATTGCGGCTGGCAATAAAATTTACCATAATAATAAGTAAGCTCTGCCAAAAAAGCCATCGACTGCAGCGTAAATGAAGCAGATGTACTGCCGTCGCCATACCTGTTCTTAAGATAGCTTTGCACTAATGGCCGGCGGTTATTGATGCTGCTTGAATGTGAAATATTCCAGCGTTGTGAACCTGCATTAAGAAGCAGTGTTGGTTGCAACTGGATTGCGTCTTTTTTACTGATGAGTTTGTAAAAATCCCATTTATGTGTTGCAGATATCATCAAAGAAAAACCACTTAACCTGGTGGTTATTGTATCTCTTATGTGAACAACCCTGTTCAGTAACCAGAAGGCTGTATCAAAATATTCTTCCTGTTTGCCAAAAGAGTAACCCGCTGCCAGTCTGGGCTCTAGCCATGTCTTTTTATACACAACTATGCCGTAAAAATCATTTTTAAAAGGATTTGTATCAAAATTGGTAGTGGACCCTTCTATGAATCGTGTATAGGATATTCCCGCAGCAATGGTTTTGCCGGTATAAGCATATGATGGGTTAAGGGCATACTGGTAAAGTTTAAAACTACCTTCATCATCTGTTAAGAAACCATTCAAGGTAAGTGCAAAACCGCTTTTATGATAATACCCGATGGATGGCGTATAAAATAATTTACTGGTCACAGCCTGCCCGGCATTCAGCGCATTATTTTTAAGACTGAATATCCCGTTGCCAATGCCGATATTTATATCAAAATAACTCCTGTCTTTATTCCCCATCATCAGTTTAAAGAACTCATCATTTTTAAACATGGAGTCCAGTGCAAGCTTCTCCTCACGGGTAAGTGAATCTGTTTGTGCATAAACAAATGAAATGGCAAATAAAATCGGCAGTAAGACGAAAATTTTACGCATAAAAGGTTGAGTCAGGCCGTGTATAGATAAGAAAAAACAAAAATAGTTTAATCATATACCAAAAACCTGTGTTTTAAACGTAAACTTCAATATTTAAATTGCGGGGGAGGATAAATGCCTTACCTTTGCGCCTCCCGATAATCATCGGGAATTTAAAACTGAGAATTACATGACATGCTCAGTTGCTGTTGAAAATAGATTTTCTTTCGGGATGATTTAATCTCCCTGTACTTTATCCAACGGCCAAAGCATGACATTCCGGTACTTCGACAAGTTCAGTACGACAGGAACATTACATGTGGCTATCGCAAAACAAATTTCATGAATGCATTTGAAGCCTTAGGCTTAAACGAACAATTAGTTCAATCCATTACCGATCTGGGATTTGAAACCCCAACCTCTATACAGGAAAAAGCAATTCCTGTTTTATTATCTGGCACCACCGACTTTATCGGCCTTGCCCAAACGGGCACCGGTAAAACAGCGGCTTTTGGCTTGCCATTATTACAATTGGTTGACGCTTCGCAACGTCACCCGCAGGCATTGATCGTTTGTCCAACCCGTGAGTTGTGCTTACAGATCACCAACGACCTGGAAACATTTAAAAAACACAGCCGGAATATTTATACAGAAGCCGTTTATGGTGGTGCATCCATCATGATGCAGATACGCAACCTGAAAAAGGGTGTGCACATTGTGGTGGCAACACCGGGTCGTCTCATTGACCTCATCGAAAGAAAAGCCATTGACCTGCAGAAAGTAAAATACGTGGTACTTGATGAAGCCGATGAAATGCTGAATATGGGTTTCCGTGATGATATCGACTTCGTACTTAAGAATACCATCAACAGGGAAAGCACCTGGTTATTCAGCGCTACCATGCCGCCAGAAGTGAGGGCCATCTCCAGAAATTATATGGAGAATCCTAAAGAAGTAACCGTTGGCAAAAAGAACAGCGGTAATGTTAATATCGACCATCAGTATTTTGTTGTTGGTGCACAGCATCGGTATGAAGCACTTAAAAGATTGATTGATTTCAACCCGGGTATGTATGGCATAATCTTCACCCGTACAAAAGCAGATGCACAGGAGATATCTGAACGCCTGGCAAAATCAGGATACGAGATCGAAGCATTGCATGGCGACCTGTCGCAACAACAACGTGATAAAGTAATGGGGCGTTTCCGTACAAAGAATCTGCAATTACTGATCGCAACAGATGTTGCAGCAAGAGGTATTGATGTGGATGGCATCACACATGTTATCAACTTCGAATTACCAGACGATATGGAGGTATATACTCACCGTAGTGGCCGTACAGGTCGTGCCGGTAAAACAGGTGTTTGCTTATCTATCTGCCACAGCCGTGAAGTATATAAGATCAGGACACTGGAAAAGATGATCAACTCCAAATTCCATAAGATGGATGTACCGGCAGGAAAAGAAGTTTGCCGCAAACAATTCTTCCACTTCATGGATAAACTGATGCTGGCTGATGTAAGTCATGGCGACTATGAAACTTATATACCCGACCTGATGCAGAAATTTGCTGACGTAAGCAAAGAAGAAGTTCTGCAAAGAGTTGCTGCGCTTGAATTCAACCACTTTCTGAAATATTATGAAAATGCAGAAGACCTGAACCGTTCTGAAGGACGTGGAGAAAGAAGGTTCGACAGACCCGAGGGTGGAAACAGGAATGACCGTAACGGGTACAACAGGCGAGACAGTGGTTACACCCGTTTATTCGTGAACCTGGGCACTAAAGATGGATTCTATAAGGCCAGTTTCCTGCAATTCATCCTGGATGAAAGCAATCTTAAAAAAGAAGTACTGGGCAAGATCGATATGAGGGATATGAACAGTTGGGTGGAGATTGACAAGGATATGGCCGGCAAAATGATCAAAGCAATCGATGGCAAACGCTATAACAACCGTACTGTTCGTATGAATGAGGCAGACGGAGGCTTTAAAAGGCCAACTGATGAAGGAAGGAACAGGCAATATGCTCCAAGGGAGAAAAGAAGCTTCAGGTAAGTTACCGGCCCCGCAGTTGCGGGGCTTTTTATTTCTGGAGCGAAGATTTATCTTCATTCTCTAAACTGACCGCTATGCCCCGGAATATCAGAATTCACATGCTTATAATTGCACTGATTTCATTCAGTAGCACCACTGCACAGAATAATCTTTTTATTCAGACAAGCGAAGTACACAACCTGATGGTTCAGTACGATGCAGATAAAGGCAGCCTCACCCGCTTCTATTTTATTCCTAACTCACCGGAACGTTGCAAGCGTATGCAGGAATTCAATAGGGATTATCTCTATAAACTTTCAGCATTAGCTTTTGAAAGTATGAGTACCGGCGGCAAAGTGGATTACACCTTATTCAAAAGAAATCTTGAAAATGAATTAAGGTTACTTGATAAAGAAGAAACAGAATATAACCAGGTAAGTAAATATTTTCCTTTTGCCGGCGACATATATGCACTGGAAAAGCAACGCCGCAGGGGAACATCCATGAATGGCGAACAGGTTGCCAAACAATTCAATGAACTTTCAAAGAACATTACTGCATTATCTGGTTCTTTAAAAAATGAACCGGCTATGCCGCTTCCGTTGGCTGCCAGAGCACAGAATATTGCAAAAGGTCTGCAAACAGCATTGAAAACTGTTTTTGAATTTTATAATGGTTATGATCCGCAATTTACCTGGTGGGTACCCATGCCATATAAGAATACAGATAGCCTGCTTGGCCTGTATGCCGCACAACTAAATAGCAAAGCAGATGCAGCTGCGCTTCCTAAGGATGATGGAAGCGGTATAATTGGTAATCCTATCGGGAGAGAAGAATTGATCAGGCAATTACAATATGAGATGATACCCTATAGCCCGGAAGAGATCATTGAGATAGCCAACAAAGAATTTGCCTGGTGCGATAAGGAAATGCTGAAGGCCAGTAAAGAAATGGGATTTGGTGATAACTGGAAAGCAGCGCTGGAAAAAGTAAAGAACAGTTATGTGCCCGAAGGCAAACAACCGGAAATGATACTTGGCTTGTATAACCAATCGGTGGATTTTATAAAGAAACATGACCTGGTGACCATTCCGCCAATAGCCGAAGAAACATGGCGTATGAGCATGATGAGTCCGAAGCAACAATTGGTGAGCCCATTTTTCCTGGGTGGTGAACTATTACAGATATCCTACCCAACCAACACCATGGATGAAGAGGCAAAGCGAATGAGCATGCGTGGCAACAATCCTCACTTCTCAAGATCTACGGTA
>JBGANE010000058.1:0-17552 GCA_044222465.1 Ferruginibacter sp. | reverse complement strand
ATTAGCGGCAGGAGTTACCGAAAGAGAAAAAAAGAAAGGTCAGTTGCATAAAGTATTTAAAGATTCCTTTGATGCCAAGCCAATATTTTCAGATAGTTTTTTAATGCAAAAACTGGATTATATCCACCACAACCCGGTAAGTGGTAAATGGCAACTGGCTAAGGACTTTGTTGCTTATGAACACAGCAGCGCTTCATTTTATGAAGAAGGAACTACCAGACATTTCGTGCCTGTACATTTCAGGGATTTATAGAACAGTTTTTTTTTGGAGTGCAAGAGCTTTAATTTTATGAGGAAGGAACTGCAAGACATTTCGTGCCTGTACATTTCAAGGATTTATAGAGCAGTGGTTTTTTTAGAGTGCAAGAGCCTTATTCATCTGGGTTTCACGAATGTGACTTTTTAGTTATTGAGTACGTTGTGAAAACCCCGCTGGGACGAAGGAGACTTTGATCTATAGCCTTTCGATCAGGGAGCAAAACTGAAGAGGAGTTTGTATTAATCAACAATCAACTTATACTCAAACACCGGCTTTTATGAAGAAGGGGTTGTTAGGCATTTCTTACCTGTACACTTCACGGATTTATAGAAGGGCAGTTTTTTATTGTAAGAGGATTACTCACCAGGGTTTCACGAATGTGGCTTTTAATTATTGAGTACGTTGTGAAAACCCCGCTGGGACGAAAACTGTACCAACCCATTTTTTCTTTCATAGAATTATTCCAAAACCCAATACCGCTTTTAATATCAGGTCATCAGTAGTTGACAAAAAGCAGGGACCGATCCAATAAGTGCCCGCTGATGCTGGTTTTACAATACCGGAAACAGTGATCGATTGAAAGCTGGTGCCTGTTCTGTTTGTTATTTCAACCGGCGTGGCAGCTACATTTATCGGATTACCTGTACCAATGCCACCGGCTATTGCCCAGCAGAGATTGCAGGAAACATCCTGTGCAGCCAGAGTGGATGTTCTTACACTAACAGCGGCCGTTACCATTGCCCCGGAAGTGGTTATCGTTATCTGCGCTACCGGAAAAATTGTCCACGATGCAGATTGAGGAATAGTAACTCCTGTTGGATTTTGATATGCTATTGAAAAATTATTCGCTACACCGGATGGACCCTGTGGGCCTTGCGGGCCCTGAGCACCCGTGGAGCCGGTATTACCCTGTGGGCCTATCAGCGAAACACCTGTTCCGGGCCATACAGTAGTTTTGGGACCATATAAAACAAAAGTAGAAGTTCTGATATAAAAATCCCCTGCTGTGCCAATACCGGCCGATGGAAGTCCAGTACCATTCAAAATAGTATTTCCATTGGTTCCGCTTGCACCGGCCGGGCCGATGGCCTGTGTCCATGCAGCGCCATTATAAAAATAAAATTGATCTGCATCTGTATCATACACAAGCAGGCCGGCTGCTGGCGAACTGATAGCAGACCGCTGAGCTGTTGTCATGCGGGGAATCAGTAATCCTTTTGTAATACTGGTAAGATCAAGAATAGCTGAACTGCTGGGAGCAGTAGTGCCGATGCCGACCTGGGCCTGTACAGGTAACAGCCATAAGAAGTTGACAGTGATAAACAGGAGTTTCATACATGTACAAGTTTATCATCTAAGGTAGCAAAATATATTTTTGTATGAAAAAAGATAAATGGTAAAACTTAACTCCGCTGCACGCAGCTATCCCGGTTTTTTCTCTCCCGGGTCTGCTGATATTTTCGGATAAGTTTTTAATACAAAAACTGGGTTATATCCACCATAACCCGATAAGTGGCAACTGGCTAAGGACTTTGTTGCTTATGAACATAGCAGCGCTTCATTTTATGAAGAAGGGATTGCAGGACACTTCTTGCCTGTACATTTCAGGGATTTATAGAGCGGCTGTTTCTTATAGCTGGAGTATTACTCATCGGGGTTTCCCGAATGTGACTTTTAAATTATTGAGTATGTTGTGAAAACCCCGATGGGACGAAACCGTTCACCAACCGGCAAACGGGATACTAATTCCTTATTACTAATTCCTGCTTACTTATTCTTCGGCCTGTCCCTCATATAATCAAAACGCTTGCCGCTTACTTCGGCCATATCGGGGATGGCATCAACTTTATATTCGCCGGCGTCAAGTTTTTTCTTGGTTGCCTCAAATGCATTCAGGGTTAATTCAATATCCTCATCGGTATGTATGGCAGAGGGAATGAGGCGATAGATGATATGTCCTTTCGGTATCACAGGATAAACAACAATAGAAGCGAATATGCTGTAGTTCTCCCGCAGGTCCATCACCATGGCAGTGGCTTCTTCCACGCCGCCCTTCATGTATACGGGTGTAACCACGCTGTCGGTATTGCCAATATCAAATCCTCTTTTCTTTAAACCGTTCTGCAGTTTCATTGCATTGCTCCAGAGTTTTTCTTTAAGCTCAGGATGATTGCGCAGTAATTCCAGGCGTTTGAGGTTACCCACTACCAACGGCATGGGTAAGCTCTTTGCAAATATTTGTGAACGGATATTATACCGGATATAATCAATGATCTGCCTGTCGCCGGCAATGAATGCACCAATAGATGCCATTGACTTGGCAAAGGTGGAGAAGTAAAGGTCTATCGCATCCTGGCAACCCTGCTCTTCACCGGCGCCGGCCCCTGTTTTACCCAGGGTTCCAAAACCATGTGCATCATCTACCAATAAGCGGAACGAATATTTCTTTTTCAGTGCAGCGATCTCTTTCAGTTTACCCTGGTCGCCGGCCATACCAAACACACCTTCGGTTATCAATAAAATACCACCGGTTCCCTGTTTCTCAATTAAAGCGCTGGCCCTTTGCAATTGTTTTTCACAATCTTCCAGGTCGTTATGTTTAAAAACATAACGGTGGCCGGGATGCAGGCGCAGGCCATCAATGATGCAGGCATGGCTTTCGGCATCATACACAATAATATCGTGGCGGCTGCAAAGCACATCAATGATGCTCACCATTCCCTGGTAACCGTAGTTAAGCAGGGCAGCGTCTTCCTTCATTACAAAAGCGGCCAGTTCGGCTTCCAGTTGTTCATGCAGGTCGCTGTTTCCACTCATCATCCGGGCGCCCATGGGCAGGGCCAGTCCGTATTTGGCTGCGCCTTCGGTATCGGCTTTACGTACTTCAGGGTGGTTGGCCAGTCCTAAATAATTGTTCAGGCTCCAAACAACCATTTCCTTACCACGGAACTTCATGCGGCTGCTGATCTCACCTTCCAGTTTGGGAAATGCAAAATAGCCATGGGCTTTTGCACGGTGTTGTCCAATAGGGCCGTAATTCTTTATCAGCCTTTCAAAAATATCTGCCATAATTATAGTTATGAATTAATGAATGGGGGTTAAAGTTTCTATTTGTTTGAGTATTAAATAGCCCCGCAAAATTAAGGTTTTAAGGCCAAAATCGCATAACATTGGCATAACACAGGATAAAGCCTGAATAATTACCTTTGATCAAAACAACCACATGCAGCGCAAAGCCCTTTTTATTTTTTGCTTTTTATTTTTTGCTTCTTCATTTATAACTGCGCAGGTTAACAGGCCAAAACTTGTTGTTGGGTTGGTTATTGACCAGATGCGATGGGATTACCTGTATCGGTATAGCGCTATGTATGGAGCTAATGGATTTAAGCGATTGCTGAGCCAGGGCTTTAGTTGTGAGAATACGATGATACCTTACGCACCAACAGTTACTGCTGCAGGCCATACCTGTATTTACACGGGCAGCGTGCCTGCCATACACGGTGTTGTTGCTAATGATTGGGTGGAGAGGGAGACAGGAAGGCCCATGTATTGTGCCACTGATACCAGTGTGAGGCCGGTGGGTTCGGCAAGTATGTGGGAGGGGCAGATGAGCCCACGCAATATGCTTACGAATACCATTGGTGATGAACTGAGGCTGGCCACCAATTTCCGCAGCAAAGTGATTGGTATTTCTTTAAAAGACAGGGGAGGTATCTTTCCGGCGGGGCATAGTGCAAATGCCGCTTACTGGTATGATAATAAGACCAGTTTATGGATAACCAGTACCCATTACATGAATGAACTTCCGGATTGGGTGAAACGATATAACGACAGAAGTATACCGGATTCTTTGATGAGGAATGACTGGAACCTGCTTCACGACAGATTGAAATACATACAAAGCACCAGTGATGATAAAAGTTATGAACGTTTGCTGGAATCTGATAAGAGCAGGGTTTTTCCGCATAAATACCAGTCGGTGATCGGAAGCAAAGACTATAATACATTCCGTGCAAGCCCCTATGGTAATACATACACACTTGATTTTGCCAAAGAGATCATTCGCAACGAAAGGATGGGCCAAGGCAGCGAAACCGATATGCTTTGTTTGAGCCTTTCTTCCCCGGATTATATTGGTCACCGGTACGGGCCTAATTCACTGGAAGTAGAAGATACATACCTGCGGCTTGATAAAGAGATCGCTGATTTCCTGGCTTATCTTGATAAAACATTGGGTAGAAATAATTATCTCCTGTTCCTAAGCGCCGATCATGGAGCGCCCAATGCAGCAGGATTCCTGAGAGAGAAAAACTATGATAATGCAGGAACGTTAAGTTCTGATGCAATGCGTAAAAATATGAACCGGTTTTGCAAAGAAAAATTTGGCGACAGTTTGCTGGTGAGAAGGATAATTGATTTCCAGGCCTATCTTAATTTAAAACGTATTGACTCACTGGGATTGAACCTGAAAGAAGTGAAGAAAGAACTGGTTACTTATTTAAAGACCCAGCCTGAAATATGGAATGCTTTTGATGAAGAAGACCTGATGACAACCATATTACCGCCGGTTGTAAAAGATAAAATAGCCAACAGTTATTATTTCCGCCGCAGCGGTGATATACAATACTTCTATAAGCCGCAATACATTGAGGGGGGCGCCGACGGTACAGAACACGGGGCATGGTATCCTTATGATTCACATATTCCATTGGTTTGGTTTGGCTGGAACATCAAACCCGGAAAACTAAACCGGGAAACTTATATGACGGATATTGCGCCAACTATTGCTGCTATGTTGCAGGTACAAATGCCCGGTGGCTGTGTTGGGAAAGTTATTACTGAAGTGATGAGGTAAAGTGACTCGTGTTACCTGTATACCACAGGCAGGTTTGTGGTTACTTAAAGCATTGATTAAGATTTTTGCTACAAAGGGCCAAGGAAAATACACAAAGGACACGAAGAAAGGCGTGCGGAGGATAGAACACTGATAACACCGATGAGGCAGATGAGGAACTGATTATAGCTTGTTGAATAAATTATCCCCTTTAGAGTTTGTCATGCTGAGGAACGAAGCATCCCGGCAATATTAGTTGTTGTCAAATTCCAGAAAAAGGGGAAGTAATTACAGAATGATTTGTAAAATTGCTTTGTGTTCTTTGTGAAGAAACTTTGTGTGCTTTGTGGTTATTGTTTTACAAACTTCGTTTCTGCAATTCGCTCATTATTGCTGATGAGCACCACAATGTAGTTTCCGTTGGCCAGGGCCGAAACATCTGTTGAGATGATATTGTTACCGGGGTTGACAATGGCAGTCAGTGATCGTACTTCCCTTCCATCAGTATTATAAATTTTGCAAAGGACTTCTGCGTTTTCTGAAGCAGTTAACCTGATATTCAAATTGCTGATGACCGGGTTGGGGTTGATCCTGATCGTGTTTACAATTGACCTCTCAAACAGTACAGGTATGATGTCGGAATATTTGAAATAACCATCCTTATCGTATTGTTTCAGGCGGTAGAAATTCAATCCTTTCACAGGTGAAGCGTGAAAGAATTCATAGTCGGTAGGTATGGAACTATTCTGGTATTTGCTGTTTACATTTCCGGCAGAAGTAAAATCAGTTCCGTTCACGGAGTGTTCAATAACGAAATGATCTGCATTGATCTCCTGGGCCGTTGTCCAGTTCAGTCTTATCTTATCATCCTGTTGTATGCCCGTGAACCGGGTTAAAGTAATGGGTACTATAATAGAGTTTCGGTAAACCCATATAGGTGCGGTCCATATAATATCGCCACCCACCTGGGTTATTTTGGCAAAGTAATAATATTTGATCTCGGTAAGAGAAGCATGCGCATAATTCAATGTAGTGCTTCCGGTATTAGAGGTCAGTATTGTTGCATTGTTGCCATCTCCTGAGATGCCGTAATAGATCTCTATCTTATTGATATTATCATTGGGATCGCCGGGAGCATCAGGATCGGTTATCGTAACTGAGATATTTGAATTATTGTTGGTAGTGAAAACATCTCCCATGTAATGCCCGTTAATGGTAAAATTTACCTGTGCATTCCAGTCATCGGAGGCATAAAAACGCCTTGCTTTATATGCAGCCATGATACTGTCCCGGTGTAATGATGCAGCCAGCACAACTGTCCGGCTCTTGTTCGTTCTTCCAAACGTTGAATAGTGGTTATCATGGTCTATTGCAGGACCCACGTGATAACCCTTAGCCAATGCCTTCCAGTATTTAGATTCGTAGGATGTAGCCGGTGGATCGGAGTAATCGGTAGTGGTTGAATTTGCGCTACCGCTTCTTATAGCAACTCCTACAACAACACTATCTGTATTCGCATTATAAGCAGCGGCATCTATCAACTGTCCATAATCATCTGTTTGCGGATGTGCCAGTGTCACAAATGCGGTAGGGTATGATCTTACAATAGGCCAGAAACTGGCATAATCGCCCTTAGCACAAAAAATATTGTAATTATTTGAAGAGCCCCAGCCACCGCTTCCGCTTTCCCAGCCAATCAACTGCGGAACTCCATATACAACCACATGTCCGCCCTGGCTGATGGTACCCCATTCCATACCATACATGGCTACAAAAGAACCGTTGTGGTTTGCTGTATCGGCCTGGTACAATCCCATGGGATAATGGCCTACATGCATACCGGGATTATTATTTGAACTGAAATGATTATGTTCGGCAATGCCCAGGAAATCCATATGATAACTGGCCTTGGCATAGTTGTAATCATCTGCAGGATTATAGTAACCTGATGTGGTGCTGTCTTTATTGCCATCTGAATAGGAGGAATGGCTGTGTATATTGCCAAAGTAAAAATTATACTGGCAGAGCACAGGATAGCTGTTAAGTAACAACAGAATTACGTAAATTTTCCTCATACTTGAAGCTGTAAAGGTATAATTTTTAAAGCAGAAACGCAAGCAGTGAGTGAGAAGAGATAGTGATTTCAGTGGTTAAGGTATGATATTACAAGTACTTCTTATTTCAATCACTAAAAACAAAAAAGGAACTGAATTTTCAGTTCCTTTTGTTGGGTTACTAGGATTCGAACCTAGACAAACAGAATCAAAATCTGTTGTGCTACCTTTACACCATAACCCAGTGTAAAATCGGTTGCAAAAATAAGGTTTCAATGCTTTGCTTCCAAAAGGATTTTGACACAGTAAATAAAAAACCCGCCATTGCTAAAGCTTCGGCAGGTGAGTTGGGACACTAGGTTTCGAACCCAGACAGACAGAATCAGAATCTGTAGTGCTACCGTTACACCATGTCCCAATAAATGGGTTGCAAAAATAACTTCAGGGAAAAATTATACCAAATCAAATTCCTAATTACCAATTACCAATTCCTTCTCTTCCCTCGCCTTCAATTCTTTTATCTTATCCAGTGCTCCTGCCACCACATCACACATGATAGTATACAATGCACCGGGTATTTGATTGGCATAGATATATTCCAGCGCTTCATTTTCATTGGCGATGGTAATAGTAGGCACATTAGGATTTATTTTATTAATGCCGTCTTTTAAAAGGCCGATGATCTCTTCTGCAGTGCGGCCACGCAGATTTTTATCACAGCGAATAATGATCTGGTCAAAATATTGTGCGGATATCTCACCCAGTTCCATAATATCCTCATCCCTTCTGTCGCCGGTACCGCTGATAACACCCACTTTTGTTTTATAATCCAGCTTGCTTACAAAATCGCAGAGCAATTTTAATCCATGCGGATTATGTGCAAAGTCGGCCAGGAAAGTGATGTTCTTAAAATGAAAGAAATTCAAACGGCCAGGTGTTAATGCTTCGCCGGGCATAAAGGTTTGTAAACCTAATTTTATATCATCAATTGTGATATCCCGGTATAAATAAGTAGCCAATACTGCAGGTAAACAGTTGGCTATATTATGCATGGCCTTGCCTTCATAAGTAAGCGGAATATCTTTCGCAGCCATCACCCGGATCTTCCAGGTGCCTTTCATGATGGTAACAAATCCATTTTCATATACAGCACCCAATCCGCCTTCCGCACAGTGTTCTTTCATTCTTGGATTATTTTCATCCATACTGAATAAAGCGATATTGCATTTCAGGTCGTTCTTCATTGCATATACCAAATCATCCTCTGCATTCAAAATAGCAAAGCCATGCGGAAAAACCGTTTCGGGAACAACGGCTTTCACTTTGGCCATTTGTTCTACTGTGTAAATTCCTCCCAGGCCAATATGATCTGCCGCCACGTTGGTTACTATGCCCACATCACAATTCTGAAAAGCAAGCCCGGCTTTTAAAATTCCACCCCTTGCACATTCCAAAACTGCAAAGTCAACTGTAGGGTCTTTCAATACAAAGGTTGATGATACCGGCCCGGTGCAATCACCCTTCATCATTAACTGGTTCTGGATGTACACACCATCGCTGGTAGTATAACCCACTTTTTTGCCTGCACTCTTTGCAATATGTGCTGTTAATCTTGTAGTGGTTGTTTTACCATTTGTACCTGTTACTGCAATAATGGGGATGCGGCCCACACTTCCTTTTGGAAAGAGCATATCAATGACCGGCTCAGCAACATTTCTTGGTAAACCTTCGGCAGGTTCAATATGCATGCGGAAGCCCGGCGCTGCATTCACTTCTAAAATGGCGCCACCATTCTCACTCACCGGTGTACGCAAGTCGGTTGCCATTACATCAATGCCGCAGATATCGAGGCCAATGATCTTTGCGATGCGTTCGAACATGAACACGTTGGCAGGGTGCACTTCATCAGTAACATCTGTTGAGGTGCCGCCCGTTGAAAGGTTTGCAGTTGGTTTTAGTAAAACCCTTTCACCTTTTTTTGGAATTGTCTCCAACGTAATGTTACCATCGTCCAGCATCTTTTGAGTGAACTGGTCAACCGTAATTTGTGTCAGCACTTTTTCATGTCCATAGCCACGGCGTGGATCTTTATTCGTTTCATCTATCAGCCATTGAATATTATGCTTACCATCTCCCACAACACTTGCCGGTGTTCTTAAAGCAGCGCAGATGAATTTATTATTGATAACAAGACACCTGAAATCGTAACCTGTAATGAATTTTTCTACAATAACATTGCGGCCATAATGCTTGGCGGCTTCAAATGCTTTTATTGCCTGTTCCCATGTGGTGATGTTGGTGGTATTGCCTTTGCCATGGTTCCCATCAATGGGTTTTATAACCAATGGGTATTTATAACGTTCAACTGCATCCTTCAATCCTTCTTCGGTTCTAATCACAGTTCCTCTCGGCACAGGGATTTCAGCTGCTTCCAACAGCATCTTTGTTTCTTCCTTATCGCAGGCAATATCAACAGCAATATTTGATGTGGTGGATGCAATGGTTGCCCGTATCCTTTTTTGATGAACACCATAGCCTAACTGAACCAGGCTTTGTTTATTCAGTCTTATGTAAGGGATATTTCTTTTGGCTGCTTCATCCACAATACAACCGGTGGAGGGACCAAGCCGGGTATTTTCACGTATCTCTCTTAATTGCTGAATATCGTCATCCAAATTATAATCCACTCCATCTGTGAGCGCCTGTGCGATACGAACAGCAGCTTTTGCGGCATATACACCGGCATCTTCTTCCATATAAGTAAAACATACATAATACACGCCTTCTTTTTCATTGGCTGTTCTTGTTCTGCCAAACCCCACATCCATACCGGAAAGGGTTTGTATCTCCAAAGCAATATGTTCTATCACATGGCCCATCCAGGTGCCTTCATCCACCCTTTGAAAAAATCCGCCCCTTGTTCCCACACTGCAGCGATGTTCTATCATAGTAGGGAACATTTTTTCCAATCGTTCACGAAACCCCGCAATGGAATTGGTGGGGCGTTGCTCCATCTCTTCCAGGTCAAGCTTCATCTGTATCAGTTTGGTGCGGCGTACGCTCCAGTAATTCGGGCCTTTCAGCACTTTGATTTCAACGATCTTCATAATAAAAAGTTTGCAGTTTGGTGTTTGTGGTTTGAGGTTACGGGCATTTGTTTTTCATAGCATCATCGTTGTGTCACTCACTTGTACTGAATACCAATGGGTAACTTTCATCGAAGCGAAAATATTTCTTCGGTATGATCAGTTCCCCCTTTAGGAGGCAGAGGGGGTAAATTACCAAAATCATCTTGCTTTGCAAAAAACAAAATTTGTACATTGTAATCCTAAAATCAAGCACATGACCGACCGTCGTTCTTTCCTTAATAAAGTGGGGCTGCTTTCAGGCGCTGCACTTACTGCAAACCTGTTTCAACCGGCCTGGAGCCGTGATCTGGAATCCGCCATAAAAAGTAAATCGGCTATATCTCCGGCTGAGCTGGCGACTGATGAAGACTTCTGGTATTATGTGCAGCAGTCTTATACCATTGCGCCCAATTTTATCAATTTGAATAATGGAGGTGTGGCTCCTGCGCCCAAAGTGGTTGCCGAAGCATTAAAACGAAATTATGATTTCTGTAATGAAGGGCCCAGTTATTATATGTGGCGCATCATTGACCAGGGAAGGGAACCCTTACGAAAGAACCTTGCGCAACTTGCCGGTTGTGATAAAGAAGAAATTGCCCTGCACCGCAATGCTTCCGAAGCATTGGAAACAGTGATATTTGGATTGGACCTTAAACCGGGTGATGAAGTGGTACTGACGAAACAGGATTATCCCAACATGATCGGTGCATGGAAACAAAGAGAAAAAAGAGAAGGTATAAAACTGGTTTGGGTGAATTTGGAATTACCGAGTGAAGATGAGAATTACATGGTGAAACAATACACCGATGCATTTACTGCAAAAACAAAAGTAGTGCAGATCACACACATGATAAACTGGATTGGCCAGAAAATGCCGGTAAGAAAGATCGCCGATGCAGCAAAGAAGAAAGGTATTGATGTGCTTGTTGACGGTGCCCACACATTTGCACAGTTCGAATTCTTAATTCCCGAACTCAATTGCGATTATTTTGGAACCAGCCTTCACAAGTGGCTGGGTGCTCCAATAGGCACTGGTCTTTTATATGTGCGAAAAGAAAAAATAAAAAACATCTGGCCACTGTTTGGCGCCGGTGAAAAAGAAGAAGAGGATATCCGCAAGTTTGAACACCTGGGCACCCGTCCTTTCTTTATAGAAGAAGCAACGGACAAGGCGATTGATTTTTATGACATGATAGGAGCAAAGAGAAAAGAAGAACGCCTGCTTTATTTAAAGAATTACTGGATGGGAAAAGTGAAAGACATTCCTAAAGTGAAATTGCACACTTCATTTAAAAAAGAATTTGGATGTGCCATTGGCCTGGTGAGCGTGGAAGGTAAGAAACCGGCTGAACTTGACGGGTATTTATGGAACAATTATAAAATTCATTCGGTAGGAATTGAATGGGAGAATATCAGTGGTGTTCGCATTACGCCAAATGTGTACACCAGTACAAAGAATTTAGACAGGCTTGCAGAAGGAATTGAAAAATTTGCAAAAACCGTTTAAGGTTGTTGAATGTGGTTGAAAATGGGTGAAGGGTTACTCAAACGACTTTAAACAACATTCAACAATCTTCAACAATTGAATATAATTCACATCCCTTAATAAGTAGTTTCTCTCTCTCAAACACGATTTCCCTTATTTTTGCGTTAATCAGAAAAATGATTAGATGCAATTTGCTAAAGGGAAACTGATTGCGATTGGCGGGGCAGAAGATAAAGGAACAGACCTGGAGAAAGGAGAAATTCAACGCAATAACCTCAACTTTTTTGAACTCGGCATTCTGCGCCGTATCGTGGAAGAAGCCGGCGGCCCTCTCAGCCGTATTGAAGTGATCACCACAGCCAGCACAATACCTTACGAAGTTGGCGACAATTACCTGAATGCATTTGGTAAGATAGGCTGCACCAATATTGGTGTGATGCATATCCGTAACCGGGGCGACGCATCCAACCCCGAATACCTGGAACGCATTGCAAAGTGTGGAGCAGTCATGTTCAGCGGCGGTAACCAGCTCAGGCTCAGCAGCAGCTTTGGTGGCACCAAATTTTTAAAGACCATTACTGACCGCTACATGAACGAAGAGCATTTTATGATTGCCGGAACATCGGCCGGCGCCATGGCCATGAGCAATACCATGATATATGAAGGCAATGCTACCAAAGCACATTTAAAGGGCGAAGTAAAAATCACTACTGGCCTTGCATTTGTAAATGATGTAATTATTGATAGCCATTTTGAAAAACGTGGGAGGTTTGGCAGACTGGCACAAGCCGTGGCAACCAACCCGGGCTGTATTGGTATTGGTTTGGGTGAAGATACCGGTATGCTGATAACGAACGGCAATAAAATGGAAGCGATAGGAAGCGGTTGTGTGATCATTATTGACGGACATGATATTGGTTACAGCAATATTGCCGATATACCCGAAGGCAGCCCTTACAGTATAGAGAATTTGAAAGTGCATTTCTGCGAAAAAGGTAATGGCTTCCTGGTAAAAGAAAGAAAATTCATTCCTGAAGTGTCTGAAGGCGCCAGGGTAAAGAAACAGGTGAAAGTGGAATAATATTAATACCGGCAAATAAAAAACATGCATCCCGGCAACGGGATGCATTTTCTTTTTACCTTCCCGGCATGAACAGGAAAAAATTCATTCAGCAAACATCACTGGCATCGGCAGCTTTATTGATGAGCGACTTCTCTTTTGCCAAACTCACTAATGACTTTCCTGTTGTAAGAATACCTGAGCACCTGCGAAAGTTTAAAAGCCCCGCAATTGAAAAATTAATTGCAGAAATAAAAAAGAATATCGGCAATAAAGAAATTGCCTGGTTGTTTGAGAATTGTTTCCCCAATACGTTAGATACCACGGTTGATTTTGAGATCATCAATGGTAAGCCGGATACATTCGTCATCACCGGCGATATTGACGCCATGTGGTTGAGAGATTCATCCGCTCAAGTGTGGCCTTATCTGCCATTAATGAAAGAAGATAAGAACCTGCAGGAATTAATTAAGGGGGTAATCAATCGTCAGGTGAAATGTATCTTGAAAGACCCTTATGCCAATGCTTTTTATAAAGATGAAACAAAAGTGAGTGAATGGAAAGATGACAAGACCGAGATGAAACCGGGTATTCATGAACGTAAATGGGAGATAGACAGTTTGTGTTACCCGATACGATTATCATATGGTTACTGGAAGGAAACAGGCGACACTTCCGTTTTTGATAAAGACTGGCTGGAAGCGATGCGATTGATCGTAAAAACTTTTAAAGAACAGCAAAGGTTAGAGAATAACGGCCCGTATAAATTTGAACGAACAACCAGTTGGGCAACAGATGGCGTTCCATTAGGCGGTTATGGTTATCCCACAAAAAAAATAGGGTTAATACACGCAATGTTCAGGCCGAGTGATGATGCGACGGTTTTTCCTTTTAATATACCCGGAAATACATTTGCCTTTTCATCGCTGATTCAGCTGGAAGCGATGATTTCTGACAATAGAATAGAGCTTAAAACATTAAGCAATGAATGTATAATGCTTTACAGAAAATTGGGTGATGCTTTAAATATACATGCTTATATTGAAGATCCCGGGTATGGACGCATACTGGCCTATGAGATAAATGGATTTGGTAGTTATAATTTAATGGATGATGCTAATGTACCCTCATTGCTTTCACTGGGATATTTAAACAAAGATATTTTAAAAGAAAAAGCATACCAGGATACCCGGAAGTTTGTTTTATCAGAAGAAAACCCCTTCTTCTTCAAAGGCAAAGCCGCAGAAGGTATCGGTGGCCCGCATGTGGGTATGGATTATATCTGGCCAATGAGCATTATTATGAGAGGATTGACCAGCAGTGATGATAAAGAAATAAAAAGCTGTTTAGACATGCTGCAGAAAACACATGCAGGCACCGGTTTCATGCACGAATCATTTCATAAGGATGATGCCACAAAATTCACCCGGAAATGGTTTGCCTGGGCTAACACCCTGTTTGGAGAATTTGTTTGGAAGGTATATAAAGAAAGAAGACATTTGCTGAACTAATCTGTTTTAGATGAAGACCTTTGTTTTTACGATCCTGTTCGCTTTAATTGCTTTGCTGATGCCTGCTGATAAAAAGAAACGCATTATTTTTTTCGGCGACTCTATAACCGAGTCGGGAGTAAAACCCGGCGGGTATCTTGTACGGATGGATTCCATGATCGCTTTGCAGGGTAAGGCTGACTTATACGAACTGGTAGGTTCCGGAATAAGCGGCAACAAAATATACGACCTGTACCTGCGGCTTGATGAAGATGTGTTAAGTAAAAAACCCGATGTGGTGGTAATGTACATCGGCGTAAATGATGTGTGGCATAAGCGTAGTGCCGGCACAGGAACAGACCCTGATAAATTTGAAAATTTTTATACCAGCATTTTAAAAAGACTTACTGTAAACAATATTAAAGTAGTCCTTTGCACACCCGCAGTAATTGGCGAAAAAACGGATTTCTCAAATGAACAGGATGGCGACCTGAATAAGTACAGCAACATCATACGGAATATTGCCGACAAAAATAATCTGCCTTTGATCGACCTGCGGAAAATATTCCTTGATTATAATCTGAAAAACAATCCCTCCAATAAGGAATCGGGCATCCTCACCACCGACAGAGTTCATTTAAATGCAAAAGGGAACCAACTGGTTGCAGATGAGATGTGGAAAGTGTTACAGAATATGTGATCGCCTGGATAAGCGGGACTAATAATTTCGCAATTATACCGTTTTAGCATAAGAATTTTATTCTATGGCCGCCCGGAAAATAATCTTCCTGTCTTTTATTATATCAATCTACAGCCTCTCTCTGTCGGCAATAACAAGGTACGTTACTCCTTCCGGGGCAGGTGCTATGAATGGCACTTCCTGGACAAATGCCTTTCCGGGCACTTCACTGCAAGCCGCCATATTCGCTTCTTCACCCGGTGACGAAGTATGGGTAATGACCGGTACTTATCTTACTACCACCGGCACCAACCGCAACATTTTTTTTTCAATGCTGAATGGTGTTGCGATTTATGGAAGCTTTGCAGGAACCGAAACGTCTTTATCACAACGCAACTTCTCCTGCGGATTTACATCCATACTCAGTGGAGAGATTGGAGTGGCGGGTAATGCCGATAATAGTTATCATGTAATAAGCAACAGCAGTCTCAACAACACAAGTATCCTGGATGGTTTTACCATCAGTGACGGCAATGCCAATTTTGACCTTACGGGAAATGATAGCAGGAGTCTTGGCGGAGGTATGCTCAACAATGCAGCCAACGGCGGTATTTGCAGTCCTACGATACGAAATTGCTTGTTCATGAATAATTCGGCTTTGTTTGGCGGC
The DNA here is from genome assembly GCA_044222465.1 of Ferruginibacter sp. Lineage (GTDB taxonomy): Bacteria > Bacteroidota > Bacteroidia > Chitinophagales > Chitinophagaceae > Ferruginibacter. The sequence goes on along the minus strand of JBGANE010000058.1, from coordinate 1,892 downwards.
GGCATTTTTGATCACGGCCAAAATGCCGGCAATGCCAACCCGGTTATCAGCAATTGTATATTCACTCAGAACAATGCAACCAGTGGCGGGGGGGCCATTGATAATTTTGGATACAATGGTAATGCAAGCCCCGTAATTACCAACAGCATCTTCTATATGAATACTGCAGCCAGCAGGGCCGGGGCTATGTACTGCTGGGGCGGTGGAAATGGAAATGCCAGCCCAATAATATTGAACTCAGCGTTCATAAATAATTCATCAGTGGATGGAGGAGCAATTGTGGCCGACAGGTTGAATTTTGTTTCAGGTAGTTCGGGTGTGGCAACCCCTGATGTTCGTAACAGCATCTTCTGGGGAAATACGGCAAGTGGAACCGGTCCCCAGTTTTATATACTTGGCGGCGCAGGTTTTGAAGCAACATATTCTATTGTTGATGTAAACAATCAAAATCCACCACATATTATTACGGGTCCGGGCACGGGTAATATTTCAACAGCTCCAGCTTTTTTGGATATTTCCAATGCGATAGGGCCGGATAATTGCTGGCTTACACTCGATGATGGCTTGCAATTGCAAACCGGATCAGTGGGCATCAATACAGGAGATAATACCGGTGTACCTGCAGGAGATATCCGAAACTATAACCGTATCAGCAACGGGGTGGTAGACATGAATCCTTATGAATTCCTTTCGGGCCCGCTTGCAGTAAAGTGGATCAGTTTTTTTGGAAGACCGGCTGCAAAAACCAATGTGTTGTTCTGGAGCATTGAAACAGATGGTTCCATCCTTTCTTTTGATATTGAGCGCAGCAATGATGCTGTTCCTTATGAGAAGATTGGCGAACTGGCTGCCCAGGCTGCCCATTCCAAACAATCTTACCAGTTCACGGACAACAGGGTCTTGCAGGAAAAATATTTTTACCGGATTCGTCAAAAAAGCAATAACGGGATTTCCAGCCTGAGTACATTGATCAGCATAACAAATACCGGTAACACAGATTACCTGGTCGTATACCCGAATCCAGTAAGGGAGAATATGACGGTATCATTACCTCCATATATCCAAACAGCCAGAGTGTTCCTGGTAATTAACAGCACCGGTACGTTGCTGAAAAAAATACGTATTCAACCCGGAACAAACCAGGTTAGTTTGATTGGCTTAAGATCGGGCTCCTACCTTTTTGTGAATTATGAGCTGGGTATTTTTAGCAGGTTCAGCAAGGTGGAATAGTTGCTGATGAAATGTTAAAAGTAATACTGGCTTTTTAAATTTTTCCCTGCTTCTTTTTGCCGGGCAAAAAAATGGTTATCTTCAATCTTCAACTGCCGTATCCCCCAATTTTTTATTAATCAAAAACAAACAATCGCCATGAAGATCATTCAAAAGCAACTGCTATGGCTGGCATCGGTATTAATAATTACCGCAACAGCCTGTAATTCAAAAACAGACAAGGAAGAAAAACCACCGGTCATTGCCGTGGAAGATTTTTTTAAGAATGCCGACAAAACCGGGTGGCAGATATCACCTGATGGGGAATATATCTCATACCGGTCTTCTCACCTGGGCCACATGAATGTATTTGTAAGAAAAATTTCTGACAGTGTTGGTATCCCGGTGACTTTCGATTCAGTGCGTAACATTTCACAATACCAGTGGAAGGGAAACAGGATCCTTTACCTCCAGGACATTGGAGGTGATGAGAATTTCCAGTTATTCTCTGTTTCAATAGATGGAAAGGACCAAAAAGCCCTGACCCCCTTCCCGAAAGTAAGAACCGGAATCCTTAATGACCTGCGTTATGTTCCGGGTAAGGAAAAAGAAGTGCTCATCACTCTGAATAAAAGAGATGCCCGTTTTTTTGATCCATACAGTATCAATATTGAGACTGGTGA
>JBGANE010000057.1:0-17884 GCA_044222465.1 Ferruginibacter sp. | reverse complement strand
AAAAAGCTATACTTTTCTTTTTTATCGTTTTACTAGTTGGCATTACGGACAGTAGTGCCCAGTTCTCACGCTACATTGTAAAATTGAAAGATAAGGGCACCAACCCCTATTCACTCAGCAATCCTATTCAATATCTTACCCAGCGTTCCATTGACCGCAGGACAAGATATGGTATCGGCATTGACTCAACAGACCTGCCCATTACACCAAGATATATTGACAGTATCCGGCTTGCAGGTGCGGTTACAATCCTTAATTCATCAAAATGGTTAAACCAGGTTGCCATTCAAACAACCGATGCTGCTGCATTGGCAAAGATCAACAGTTTCCCTTTTGTAATAAGCAGCGGCCCTATTGCAGCTTTAACACAGCCCAATAACATTCCTGTCAATAAACAGCTGGACGCTCCACAGAGCGATATACCGGAGAACCCAACTTCTTCTATAATAACAGCCGATTATTATAATTATGGCCAGAGTTATGCGCAAGTGCATTTGAACAACGGCGAATTTTTGCATAACCGTGGTTTCAGGGGGGAGGGCATGCACATGGCTGTTTTAGATGCAGGTTTTTACCATTACCTCAGTTTACCAACATTCGACAGCGTCAGGAATAATAACCAGATACTTGGTACCTGGGATTTTGTTGCACGTAATGCCAGTGTGGATGAAGACCACACACATGGAATGAATTGCCTGAGCATTATTGCCGCTAACATGCCGGGTGTTTTTATTGGCACCGCTCCTAAAGCATCTTTCTATTTATACCGAACCGAAGATGTTGCAACGGAGTACCCGATAGAAGAACAAAACTGGCTGGCAGGTATGGAAAGAGCAGACAGCCTGGGTGTTGATATTACTTCTACATCTCTCGGCTATTATAATTTTGATAACGCCGTTTTTAATTACACTTATGCAAACATGGATGGCAATACCACCATGAGTGCAAAAGGCGCCGACCTGGCTGCAAAAAAAGGAATGCTGCTGGTTTTAGCGGCTGGTAATGAGGGCAACAACGCCTGGCATTACATCATTACTCCTTCGGATGCAGATAGTGTGATGGCTGTGGGTGCTGTTTCTTCAACAGGTGTTGTAGGCAGCTTCAGTAGTTATGGACCAAGCAGCGACGGACAAATTAAACCATCAGTTGCTGCAGTGGGTGTTGGAGCTGTCATTGCCAATCCTTCAACAGGTCAGCCAACTTCAGGAAACGGAACTTCCTTTGCCTGTCCCAATATAGCAGGGCTCACCACATGTTTATGGCAGGCATTTCCTGAAACAAATAATATGGGTATTATTAGTGTTATGCAACAATCGGCCACCAGGGCAACTAATCCTGATAACAGGGTGGGTTATGGAATACCGGACATGAAGAAGGCATTTGTTATGCTGATAAAACAATTGTTCACCAAGCAATCGCAGGTTGCCAATTGCAGTGCCATCTTACAATGGACCGCTAAAACAGATTCTGTCATCAGTATTGTACTGGAAAGAAAATTACCGGCTGATATTAATTACACAACGCTTAATACATTCACTTCAACAGGTGCATTTACTGCAAGAAATTTCGGTTTTACAGATGACCTGAGAACTTTTCCAACCAGTGGAATCAAGTATCGTTTTAGAATGAACATTGCTGCTGATACCAGCTTCTACCTGGATTCTGTTACAGTAAATTTTACCCCCAGGCCTGTTCTTGGTACCGATAAAACAGTGATCAGTTGCAGCAATAGTTTTGACCTTACAAGCCAGTACAATACAACGGGGCTTACAACAAGCTGGACGATTGGCGGCAACCCCGTTGCAACACCAACTGCCGGATACAGCCCTGGTGAATCTGAGCTTTTCACCAAAGCCGAATATTGGTGCTGATCAGTCTATTATAAAATGTATTGACAGTATCGTTAATCTTACTATGCTTTACAATACCACAGGACTTACAACAAACTGGACGATCGGAGGAAATCCTGTGGCTAATCCAACATCGATACAGGCGCCGGGTATTTATCGCCTCATTGCAAACAATGTATCGGGCTGTTCAGATACGGCTTTCGTTACTATCAGCAATACGATATTGCCATGCAATACCAGTACACCTGAACAAATAAAGATCATTCCTTCAGACAGACCGATTAGAGATATCTTGTCTGTCTACATTTCGAGAAATTCGGCAGTAAGAGTTGGTATTTCGTTGCACAATGCTGTTGGGCAATTAATATATAGCACAACAAGCCAGCAATCGGCCGGGGCACATACGTATGATATACCTATGAAAAAAATGGGCGCTGGTGTTTATTTTATCACGGTTCGCATTAATGACAAAAAAGAACTGGTTAGAAAGATCTTCAGGCAATAATTATTTTTTGAAAGCTGCGACAAACATTGAATCGGCTTTCTTATCATACCCTTTTAATAATTCCACCTGTAACAACTGCAGGTGGAATTTTTCTTTTATGAAGTCAACTACTTCTTCATTCTCTTTTTTAAAAACAGAGCAGGTTATATAGATGAATATTCCACTTTCCTGTAATTGAGGAATGACATGCGTAACTATTTGTCTTTGCCTGTCGGCATAGGCAACGATCATTTCCTCTTTGAAAAAAAACAGTTGCTCTGGTGTACGACTCCAGGTTCCGCTTCCAGTACATGGGGCATCGCAAATGATGATTGAATATTGATGATTGAATATTGATGATTTATCAGAAAGATCAGCGATAAATGATCTATAGTTTTTAATGCCGGCCGCCGAAAATCTTTTTTTAAGATTTGATATTATGCTTCCCCTGATGTCTGAAACCGTCAGTTCAATTTTTCCATTTAAAATATCGTAAGCAAGAATTGATTTACCTCCGCTGGCTGCACAGCAATCCCAAACACTTAATGTTTCATTCACATCAAAATAATTCTCCTTCTTTAAAATATCCAGCACTCTTTGTGAATTCATATCCTGCACCACGGCTTCGTTATTTAACTCAATTACCTTATCCAGTTTACTGGAATTGAGCAAAGCAATACAATCATCATATGGTAAAGTAAAATTTAATCCGGCATCCTGCAGCTTTTGTATAACTGTGTGTTTTTTGCCTGGTCTTATTCTCAGGAAGATATCGGGTTGACAGAAAAAAGAAGAAGCGTATTGATGAAAGTTAATGCCAGCGCTTAATTCTGCGGTCCACGGAAATATTTTCTCAATGTCAATATTAACAAAAGCAAGTTTTTCAAGGAGTGGTTTATCTATTAACTTATTCCGGTCTGGCCTGTGAAAAGCTAAAAACTCATTGTTGGATCGTTCACATAAAAATGTAGCCATCATGATCCTTTCATCAACAGGAACACCAGGCATGGCTTTGCCGAGGCGGTAAAAATTATAGCATATAGCTGCAATTTGCTTCCTGTCCTTCGACCCGTATTTTTTATTGGCGGAAAAATGTTTTTTCAGGAATAAAGAAAACGGTTCCCCGGCACTATATGATTCAATAACCTTTATTGCTGAATTTAAATAAGAATGATACCGCATACCGGCAAAAATAAAGCCTGCAATTAACACTGCAGGCTTAAAATTATTTTTATGATACTTTACAGTTCCAGTAAACTCTTCACCGGGTCTTTACCAAACAATAGCTGATCAGGGTTTTCAAGCAACTCTTTCACCCTTACCAAAAAACCAACTGATTCCCGGCCATCTATTATCCGGTGATCGTAACTCAATGCCAGGTACATCATAGGTTTAATAATCACTTGCCCGTTAACAGCCATCGGCCTCTCCTGTATCTTATGCATTCCCAAAATCGCCGACTGGGGAATATTAATGATTGGTGTACTCATCATTGAACCAAAGATGCCACCGTTGGTGATAGTGAAAGTACCCCCGGTCATTTCTTCAATAGTGAGTTTATTTTCTTTGGCTTTTGCAGCAAGTTCAACAACCTTTGCTTCGATACCTGCCATGCTGAGGCTTTCTGCATTTCTTATCACAGGCACTACTAATCCTTTGGGAGCACTCACTGCAATAGAAATATCGCAGTATTCATGATAGATGATACTCTCTCCGTCAATATAAGCATTAACAGCAGGCCATTCCAGCAAAGCATAAGTACATGCTTTGGTAAAGAAACTCATAAAGCCAAGATTTACGCCATGCAGTTCTTTAAACTTGTCTTTGTGTTTGGCCCGTATGTCCATAATAGCGCTCATGTCTACTTCATTAAAAGTAGTGAGCATGGCCGTTGTATTTTTTGCTTCAACCAGCCGCCGGCTGATCGTTTTCCGGAGGTTACTCATTTTTTCCACACGTTCGTTGCGCTCAAACAAAACTGTGCCTGGCCTTCTGCCCGGGTTATTCAAAGCTGCCATCACATCCTGCTTAACAATTTTTCCATTGCTTCCTGAAGGAGTCACTTCTTTTACATCAACTTTTTTATCGGCAATGATCGCTGCTGCAACGGGAGTTGCTTTAATTTCTGTTTCAGTTTTGATCCCGGTAGCTATCGGGATTGAGGTTTGAGGCTGAAGATTAACTTCTTTCCGGGAAATTTCTTTCGATTTTGAAGCTGCTGGCTTTTCTGCAACAGCGGCAGGTTTTGCGGCACTTGTATCAATGGAACAAACCACATCCCCGATATTGAGTGTATCGCCTTCTTTCGCAATTATTTTAACAGCCCCGGCCTGCTCTGCGTTCAGTTCAAAGGTTGCTTTTTCACTTTCCAGCTCTGCAATCACTTCATCCCTGTCAGCCCAGTCACCATCTTTTTTATGCCACTTAACAAGGGTTACCTCATTGATACTTTCACCTACAGTTGGAACTTTTATTTCGATTGACATTGGCGATGATTTACTCCCGATAGTTATCGGGCTGTGCAAATTTCGGGGAAAATTAAGGATTATTAAAATAGAATTCCATAAAGCCAATACACTGGTTTTACGGTCCGGTTCAAACATAAATACAGAACCTCCGCAGGCACAAAGGCAGTTTAATTAAGTAGTAGAGAAAAGGTATGAGGTGGCTTATGTACCCAGGTATGTCTTTAAAAGTTTACACCTGGAAGCTGTGCGGAGTTTTGTTATGGCTTTATCTTTTATCTGCCTTACTCTCTCCCGGGTAAGGTTAAAATGTTCGCCGATATCTTCAAGGCTCAGGGCATGATCAACACCAATACCAAAGAAAAAGCGTATCACATCTTTTTGCCTTTCGGTTAAAGTACTCAGCGACCGGTCGATTTCTGTTTTAAGAGATGCTTTAAATGCCAGTTCATCATCCGTATTTGCAGCATTATGGTTAACCAATACATCTATCAGGGTACTCTCCTCTCCATCCGACAAAGGCTGATCCATGCTTACATGGCGTGCAGAAATACCAAGCGTTGCAGCTATTTCTTCAGCATCCATATCCAGTAAAAAAGCCAGTTCTTCCGGGGTAGGTTCTCTTTCAAACTCCTGCTCCAGTTGAGAATAAGCTTTACTGATCCGGTTGGTTAATCCAACTTTATTTAATGGTAAACGTACAATTCTTGATTGCTCTGCTAACGCCTGCAGGATACTCTGGCGTATCCACCAAACAGCATAAGAAATAAATTTAAACCCACGTGTTTCATCAAAACGTTGCGCAGCTTTTATCAGGCCGAGGTTTCCTTCATTGATGAGATCTGGTAAGGTTAATCCCTGGTTTTGATATTGCTTGGCAACAGAAACAACAAACCTCAGATTTGCTTTAGTAAGTTTTTCCAGCGCATATTGATCTCCCTGTTTTATTCTTACTGCTAATTTTACTTCTTCTTCGGGAGTTATTAATTCAACCTTTCCGATCTCCTGCAGGTATTTCTCTAAACTCTGACTCTCACGGTTTGTGATTGACTTAGTGATTTTCAGCTGACGCATACTCATAAGTCTAATGGTTTAAAGGTTTAGGTCTAAAATTGATATGGGTTAATAATATGTTAAAAAGATTCGCAGTTATTAACGTAATTTATACTATTCATGATATGTTACCAAAAAAAAAAATCTAAATCACTGTATTTCAGTAGCTTAAAATCAGTTTTGTTTAACATTTATTGTTTATAGCTAAACAAAGAAAAATAAATAAATAATTTGTACTGTAGATTATTTTGCTATTATTGCAACATATCAATGATATTTAAACCAGAAGGATGAGTAAGAAAGTTTTATACACGTTGGAATACCCTGTAAGATGTTCACCGGGGATTTTATATGATTTTTTAAGGACCCCGGCCGGATTACAGGAGTGGTTTGCTGATAAAGTAGACGAACGTGACGGAGTGTTTAGTTTTAGCTGGAATGGTACAGTTGATAAAGCAGAACTGATAGAAAGCGAAGAAGATAAATTTGTTCGCTTTCGCTGGAGCCATATGGCAAAAGATGAATACTTTGAATGGCGCATTGATAAATCAGAAGTTACCAATCAAACCATTTTAGTGATCAGTGATTTTGCAGATAAGAAAGATATTAAAGACCAGAGCCAGTTGTGGGAATACCAGGTGAAAGAATTGTTTCACCGTCTTGGCAGCTAAATTTTTATTACTCCTATCAAACCGGCAAAAGACCGCTCCAGTAATCCTGGCATGTTTTTCCAGTCATTTAGTGCAAAGTTTACTGATAGCTTAATAAATTCCTTTTCTTTGATTACACGGTTGAATTCTTTTTCGTCAAACTGTTTTACTGTACGGTAATTATTTTCTCCAAAATGATGCTGCCATTCATCTGTATTAACACAAAGAAAAAAATTATTCTTTGCTAACACATCCCGGTTATTGCAAATATGCTCTGCAAACATTTTTTTGTACCTCCCCGATAAATGCAGTGTCATACTAAAAAAATTTCCCCACCAGAACATAGTTCTTACGGCAAATATATTCCCCCCATCAAAGCATCGGGGATAATCCAACATCACATAAGGAAGCTTCAGGTAATTTTCTCCTTTTGAAATTTTTGCGGTTGACCTCACAGCTTCCCCAGGCAACTGGTGATTTCCTTCTTCAATAGTTGTTCTCATAGTAGCAGCAAGGTTGCCAAACAGGTGATACACTTTGTCGATTATGACATGTTTCGTTAAAATCCAGTCACTGTTGTTTACCAGTTGCTGTTCCTCATCAGAAAGGGTTAATTTTGAAATGCCATTCATAAGAAGCATCAAATTACTACATAAATTTTTATTGCACCTGTTGCCGGCATGATAAAAAAACTAGATAGACTTATTCTTAAATCCTTTATAGGACCGTTTATCGTAACGTTCTTCATTGCCCTTTTTATATTGCTGATGCAAACTGCCTGGAAGTATATTGATGACCTGGTTGGCAAAGGCCTTGACTTCACCACCATCGGGCTGTTCCTGTTTTATATGAGTGCCACCCTGCTCATCCTCGCCATGCCAATCGCCATACTTATTTCATCCATTATGACCTTTGGAAATCTTGGTGAAAGTTTTGAGCTTGTTGCCATAAAATCATCAGGTATTTCTTTGTTACGTTTTATGCGGCCCCTGGTTTGGGTAGCGCTCTTATTCTGTGGCATTACTTTTCTTTTTGCCAATTATGTGATACCGTACGCCAACTTAAAATCACTGGCTCTGTATAACGATATTGTTTACAAAAAACCTGCTTTTGATCTCAAAGAAGGCGTTTTTTTTACTTATATCCCCAATTATGCCATCAAGGCAGGGAAAAAAGATGCAGACGGAAAAACCATTCATAATGTACTGATCTATGAACAAACAAATCCTTTGCAGAACAATTGCATCATTGCCGAAAAAGGTGTGATGAAAATTTCAGATAACCAGAAATTTTTAGAATTTGACCTCGAAAACGGATATCGCTACCAGGAAAGTTCAAGCGGTAATGATTCCACTAATGAATACATCCGGCTTGGTTTTACATCTTTTAAAAAATTATTTGATTTGAGCGCTCTCGAAAAGCAAAACACAAACGATAGTATTTACAAAGGGAATTTCAGGATGTTAAGTGCCCGCCAGATCAACCATACAATTGATTCGCTACGTAAAATAAGCGACAGTTTATCTGTGAAGGTGGATAAGGCATTCGCCATCAATTTACATAACACTATTACGATTGACAGCCCTGCAAAAAAAATTGTAGCTGCTCACCCAAAATATAATCGCTTTGATTCGCTTATAACAGATTCTGTAAGGGCTTATGTTATTGAGGCAGCCATTGGAATTGCCAATAATTTAAGGAGTAGTGTGGAAGGGCCCGGCAATGAAATTGAAAGCCGCAGAACCGAAATAGTTTACAATAAAATTGAGTGGCATCGGAAATTTTCTATATCAATGGCCTGCTTTGTATTATTTTTTATTGGCGCCCCGTTAGGATCCATAATCCGCAAAGGAGGGCTCGGCATGCCCCTGGTGGTAGCAATCATTTTCTTCTTAATATTTCACCTGCTCAACATGTTTGGCGAAAAGTTCGTTCGTGAAAGTATCTTATCTCCACTTGTTGGAATGTGGCTGGCCGTTATTGTGCTTACGCCGGTTGGCATTTTTCTTACTTATAAAGCCATGCATGACTCACAACTTTTCAACAAGGAATTTTATTACCGGGCTTTTAAAGTATTGCGGAGTTTTTTTGGTAAATTTAAGAAGCAATCATCCGCTTAAAAATATACGTCATGTCAAAACAAACATCAACAAGCAGAAGGGAATTCATTTCCAATTCGCTGAAAACAGGCCTCGTCATAAGTGTTGGTCTTACAGCCTCAGCTCCATTGCTCCAATCTTTTTCTGCAAATAATAATTCTTTGAAGACGGGTTTGAAAACAGGCTTTGACCAGCAACCACTACCCTATAAATATGATGCACTCGAAAATGTGATTGATTCCATGACAATGGAAATACATTATAGCAAACATGCGGCTGCCTATTCTAAAAATTTAAAAGACGCAGCCCTGGCCGAGAAGGTTGATACAAATAGTTCAGTAGAAGATATACTCGCTATCATCTCGAAATACTCTGTCAAAATGCGTAATAACGGAGGTGGGCATTATAACCATGAGATGTTTTGGCAATGTATGCAGCCGAAACAGGCAGACAATACACCATCAGGCAGTTTACAAGCGGCTATTAGTAAAGCCTTTGGCTCCTTCGATGAATTTAAAAAGCAATTTGCCGATGCCGGTAAAAATCGTTTTGGAAGTGGGTGGGCATGGTTATATATTGATGCATCTAAAAATCTCAGGATTGGTTCTACACCCAACCAGGATAACCCGTTAATGGACATCAGTGACATCAAAGGATTCCCTTTACTTGCCATGGATGTTTGGGAGCATGCTTATTATTTAAAGTATCAAAATAAACGGGCTGATTATATTGATAATTGGTGGAATGTGGTGAACTGGAATTATGTTCAGCAAAGAATGGATACGATTAAAATGTAAGGCTCTTAGGCAATAATCATCAATGAAAAAATATACGATTCCTTTTTTCTTACTGGGTTCATTGGTGATGGTCTATGTAATGGCTAAAACAGGGGCTCCATTAAAAACATCTGTAACCCCACTCGGCATTCTTGACCTGGAGTTTGCTTACAATGCCGAAAAGACAGCTGCTGTAATCAATGCCTGGATACCACTTGACAACATCGCCGCTGCTAAACTAAATACCTGGCTTGATTTTTTATTCCTGTTCTTCTATTCTTTCTTTTTATTCTTTGCCAGCAAAAGAATTGCAGGAACATTCCAGGGAATAGTTGCTAAAACAGGCCAACTTGTTGCAAAAGGCGCTCTGGCAGCCGGCTTTTTAGATATACTTGAAAACATGGGGATGCTGCTTGCGCTTAATGGTCACATGTCGGGTAGCATTGCTTTTTGTACTACTTTCTTCTCGGTAATAAAATGGGGATTGGCGATAATTGCTGCGCTTTATGTATTAACAGGCGCAATTATGCTGGCTTACCGGGCCATCAGAAAATAAACAACTATTCCTTAATGGGCTCAGCCTTTGCATTAGACAGAACCAGAGGCAGGTCCAACTAAAACAAAGGCTGATGAACCTGCCTGTCGGCGGGCAGGTTGACAAACAATCTGCCGCAAATGTAATTAAGCAGCTAACAGAAAAATCATCTCTCTTGCCTGTTTGAGAATTTTTTATGTTTTTTAACATTGTCAAAATCGGACTTGAAAAAAACTTAATTTAGCCCCTCTTTTATTCGTCTCATCACACAATTTATTTTTTATGCAAGTTTGGAAAGATTACCAGGAAAAAAATAAAGGCCGTTTTTTAAATGAAATGTTGGACCTGCTCCGCATCCCGTCGGTAAGCGCCAAGAGCGAACACAAAACCGATATGCTGAAATGCGCCGAAGCTGTAAAAAAAAGTTTACTGGATGCAGGTTGTAGCAAAGCCGAAGTGATGACAACCGATGGGCATCCTGTTGTGTATGGCGAAAGAATTATTGATCCTTCCAAACCTACAGTGCTGGTGTATGGCCATTATGATGTGCAGCCAGCCGAACCCCTGGAACTTTGGACGAACCCTCCTTTTGAACCTACAATAATTGACGGAAAAATATTTGCCCGTGGCAGCGCTGATGATAAAGGCCAGTTTTATATGCATGTAAAAGCACTGGAAACATTGGTAAAAACAGATTCAATGACAACCAACATCAAGTTCCTGATAGAAGGCGAAGAAGAAGTTGGTTCGCCAAACCTCGGAAAATTTGTTGCAGCCAATAAAGCTTTATTAAAAGCCGATGTGATCCTTATCAGCGACAGTTCCATGCTGAGCATGGAAAACCCTTCTCTCGATACAGGCGTTCGTGGATTGAGTTATATACAGGTGGAAGTGACAGGCGCTAAAAGGGACCTGCACAGCGGAACTTATGGTGGTGCTGTGGCTAACCCTATAACTATTTTAGCAAAGATGATTTCCAGTTGTCATGATGAAAATAACCATATAACCATTCCGGGGTTTTATGATGATGTTGTAGTAGCAGGGCCGGAAGAAAGGGCATTAATTAACAAAGCACCCTATGATGAAAAAGAGTACATGGATGAACTGGGTGTAAAAGAACTTTGGGGCGAAAAAGGTTTTAGTACTTATGAAAGAACGGGCATCAGGCCAACAATTGAAGTGAATGGTATTTGGGGCGGTTATATTGGCGAGGGAGCAAAAACAGTACTTCCTTCAAAAGCATATGCAAAAATTTCTGCCCGGTTGGTACCCAATCAATCATCTGACAAGATAACTGAGAAATTATTGGCTTACTTCAGGTCCATTGCACCAAAATCTGTTGAGGTAAAAGCAGAGCTCCATCACGGTGGTGAACCCTATATGACACCAATTGACAGTAAAGGATACAAAGCGGCATCAAAAGCTGTGGAAACAACTTTCGGTAAAGCTCCCATCCCCGTTCGTGGCGGAGGAAGTATTCCCATCTGCTCCATTTTAGAGAAAGAATTAGGTATCAAAATAATTTTTATGGGTTTTGGATTGGATAACGACAACCTGCACAGCCCTAATGAAAAATACAATATTGAGAATTATTACAAGGGGATTGAAACCATCCCCTATTTCCATAAGTATTTTGCAGAAATGAATTGATACGAAAAGTAAAACCAATCTGGCGTTGAAATTTTTTTTATTCTTTTTATATGCCTGTATGGGCCTGTCAGCAATGTCACAAAAAACGATACTTGGCGAATATTACTTTAGAAAGACTGAAATGGCTTCGGGCTTTAATTTTTCTGCCGATGGAAAATTCCAATTTTTCTTTACATATGGAGCCGTTGACCGAAGCTCTACGGGTACATTTAAAGTAGAAGGAGATACATTAAAACTCAAAAGCGATAAAGAAGCCGGAAAAGATTTTACCATAACCAAACAATCTACAGAAGGTACTGGATATACCCTCATCTTCGATCATCCCAATAAATACCTGGCAAAAAATATCCTTTGCCTGTTTATGGCTGATGGCAAGGAACAGCAGGCAATTTCTGACAGTGATGGAAAGGTTCATGTTGACCTGCCACATTGTGATACTATATATGTACAGCACCTTTTATATCCTGATATTCTTACGTTGGTAAAAGACATACCGAATACTAACAACCGGTTCACCCTTTCCCTGAATCCTTCACTGGAACAGGTAAGTTTTAAGGGTATTGACTTTAAAATAGTTGACGACAAAACACTTACCTGCCTCCCTAATTATTTCCTCAATACGCCGGGTATTGCATTTGTAAAACAATAGTCTGGATCAGCGGTCATTGTGTTTCAGGTAAAGAGTCGTAATTTGCAATACTCAAAAACTGAAACGATGATCTCAAAATTATATGGCGCCGCTTTTATGGCTACCGTTATTCTTATTTCCTGTGGAGGTGGTAACGACAATGACTATATAGATAAATCATTAATTACACCTGCTGCAGAGAATAATGTGGCACAAGCAGCAGACACTGTTCCCCCGGCAGCACAAACAAGTAATAGTCAGCCGCTCAATGCAACGGGAAGTACAAGTTTGCCGGTTACTATGAGCCCCGGTACTAATTCAATACAAATAAATCCACAAGCCGTTACTACACCACCAGTAGTTGCCGGCCAGCAAACAACAAATGCAAAACTTAACCCTGCTCATGGCCAGCCTGGCCATCGCTGCGACATTGCTGTTGGAGCGCCATTAGACAGTAAACCTGTACAACCTACAAACACAGTAACCACCGCCCAGCCTCCTGTTAATGTAAGTACACAACCAACTGCCCAAACCACAGCGCCAGGTATGAACCCACCGCATGGGCAACCAAATCACCGTTGCGATATTGCTGTTGGCGCCCCTTTGAATAGTCCTGTAGCTCCAACGCAAACCCCGGTTCCTCCAGTTACGATTGATCCCTCAGTTTCTAAACCGCCAAAACAAGACAGTGTAAAGAATCAATAGTTTTTTTTGAGTTCAGTAATACAGGGGATGTATGATTAAATACCTATTAATTCTTTTACTGTTTTTATCATTTCAGATCTCACAGGCACAGCTGCCTGTCTCGCCTGATACCATTTATCGTTTTATTAAAGAACACTCCGTTTACCGGAACACTGTAAACTGGGAGGATATTGATAATGGTTTTAAAGAAAGGTTATTTGCCTCTAAAACAATAAAGGATACCATGAAGAGCCTGGTTTATGTTTTTGAACAACTCAACGATGTACATACACAAATGTATCTTGACAACCAGTACTACGGGCACTACCCTGCTTACCCTGACTCGGTTCTGAAAATATTAAACCCGGTAGTAGAAAGGTCCAGGCAGGAAAACGGAACTATCAGAACTGTGCTTCTTAAAAATAAATACCTGTATTTGTCAATACCCGGAATTTTTGCACAGGGAAACGCCATCAATGAATATGCACAAACGATCAGCGACAGCATTTGCAGGTATAACAGGCAACAACTAAAGGGCTTTATCATTGACCTGCGGTTAAATTCCGGCGGGCAGTTGAGTTCAATGGTTGGCGGGTTGAACCTTTTGCTTGGAAACACCTATTTGGGAGGTACCGTGGATGCATTAAATACTGAAACCAGGAAATTTGAGTTGAAAAAAAATAATTTTTATATCGGTGATATGCAGACAACATCTATCACTAATACATGTACCCATGATTATTCCAAATTTCCTGTTGTTGTGCTGATTGGACCTGCAACTGTAAGTTCGGGTAGTATAACGGCTATTGTATTTAAACAAAGGCCCAATACTTTTTTTATTGGAGAACCAACGGCCGAAGGATATTCAACAGGCAATGAATATTTTTTCTTTGGAAATAATTTTATGATAAACCTGGCTACCGAATTTAACCAGGACAGGAAGCATAATATTTATAAAAATTCTATATCACCCGATAAATTTATAAAAGCCGGTGATGATTTTGACAAGCTTTTGAATGATGAAAAAATAAAGGCCGCATTACTTTGGTTAGCAAACGCTAACCCGTTAAAATAACTGTTCAAAAGTAAGGCTCTGCCAGTTAGGCGGTTGTATTAAAAAAATGTTATTGTGAATAACTTAGCCTGCGTTCACTTAGTTTTTTCGATTATAAGCTATATTTTTATGGCAGCTTATTACATAACCTCTTCCACAAGTATCCTTTGAACAGCCACACACTTTAACGGCATTTTCCTTATTGTTGCACGTTCCGGTATTATCCTTTGAATTGCCTCAGTTTGCCGCATTATGTTATTATAATGCTTCAATGGACAATCCTTTCCTTAAAAACCTCCGTATTTCTTTTAGAAAGACATGCTTGTCTGTAAAAAGCAATTTTTCAGGCTGCATTAAAGGAATGAAAAAGGATCCAGGTACTCAAAGTATAATTCTAAATTAAAACATCGCTTATGGAACATGTTTACACCGTACACACAAAACTGATAGACGAGAAGAACTACTATTTTGTAAAGAAATTGATGGCCTTTCCTGAATTGAAGGGTCTGGCTGCTGATATAGTAGTTGGTTTTGGAATGCACACCGATTTTGAACAAGCCTGCTATATCGCTGGTATTGATGATGTGGAATGCCGTAAGAAACTCCTGGCACAATTGGAACAGGTTAAACCCGAACCAACAATAGATAAACAACCACCATCAGTTACTCACCAGGTTGCTGATCATAAGAAATCAATGGAAAAGGGCTCTGCAATGGAGGTTTCTGAAATGGTACATCGCTGGCTTATTCAGCAGGGTACTGAAGTCCTGAATTGATCTCTTCATACATAATACTTTCTCCTGATAAAATTGAGCCCCGCTCTTACGAGCAGGGCTCTTTACTCAAAAATCCAAACACAAACACTCTTTAAGTCCACCCAGGATTGCCCGGGCAGCACATAATTATTTTAATCAGGTTTTTTTCCTTCTAAAAAGCTATTGATTGTACTTATTTCAGCCTGGTTGTTATCATCAGTCTTCACTGTGTAGTTGCTGTAAAAACTTTCTACATCGGCAATGGAATTGTGGAATTCCATGTTGCGGCGAAGGTAAGCAGGCACCGTTTCAAACTCATTATTGGGATCGGCTGCGTTAATGTTGAACGACAAGTTACGCAGTTTTGCTATCCGATCTATCGCCCTGCGCCGAAGATCCTCTGTTTCGTCCTGCATGGCAGGCTCCTCAACATTGGAAATCATGATGGGCTGAGTTGGTTGTACATGTTGCTCATCCTCCGCCGCTTGATGGGATTTAACTACCAGTTGCATTTCAATCACAGGTTCGTCTTCCTGCTCTTTGTCCTGCAGCGGCAGTGGCTCATCAATCGATTTGGATTCTGGTTTTGGCCTTTCCTCCACATAAATTTGCGAAGGTTTAGCCAGGTACCCTCCTGACGAAGGAGGATTGCTAGCATCTTTATTAACTACAGGAACTTCTTTCCTGACTTTTGATTCAGCTGCTGGTTTATCAACGGGTGGAGGACTTTGGGGTATGTCAAATTCTATTACCGGAATTTGATCAGTGGCCGAAGATATTTCAAAAAAGACCGGAGCTGAGTCCAACTTTTCCACCGTAGTTTTACTTAGTACATTCACCGGAGCTTCTTCCTCCGCTATTTCCTTTAGTCTTGGCATGAGGTCATCGTCAACCGTTTGCATTACGGGCAATTCTGTTATTTCAGCTATTGCTTTCTCTTCTTCCTTTTCGTCAAACTGTAAAGTGGGCTGTTGCAGTTGTTTGGCTTTATCTGCAGCCGCATGTTTTTCCTCTTTGGCCGGCATTTCCAGCGTCATTACAATTTTCTCGTCTTTCTTTTCAACTTTTACCTCAGGTTTTTTCTCAAAAGGATCCTTATGCTCAAAACCTGTTGCAATCAGTGTTATACCAAGTTTTGAACCCAGGTTGTTGTCGTATCCCAAACCAAGTATCACATCGGTATCATTACCTGCCTGGCTTAATAAGTAATTCTGTATCACTTCCACTTCATCCATAGTAAACTCATGCTCTCCTTCAGCAGAATTAATATTTATCAATATCCATTTAGCGCCACGTATGTCATTATCATTCAGCAATGGTGAATTGATCGCATTTTCAATAGCATGTTGTGCCCTTTCTTCGCCTTCGGCAGATGCACTTCCCAGGATAGCCACACCGCCATTACTCATTACGGTGCATACATCGGCAAAATCAACGTTGATCTGCCCGGTACTGTTTATCACATCAGTGATACATTTTGCTGCGGTGGCCAGTACATTATCTGCTTTTGCAAAGGCCTCTTTCATTTTCAAATTACCAAACTGGTGACGCAGCTTAT
Source organism: Ferruginibacter sp. (assembly GCA_044222465.1). Classification (GTDB taxonomy): domain Bacteria; phylum Bacteroidota; class Bacteroidia; order Chitinophagales; family Chitinophagaceae; genus Ferruginibacter. The sequence goes on along the minus strand of JBGANE010000057.1, from coordinate 1,643 downwards.
CGTTACTGATCACTAATAAAGTATCCACATGGTTCTTCAATAGCAATACACCTTCCTCTGCCTGTGCAATTCTTTTCTTTCCCTCATAAGCAAAAGGAGTAGTAACAATACCTACGGTAAGTATGCCAAGATCTTTACAAATTTTTGCAAGTATAGGTGCACCGCCTGTACCTGTACCGCCGCCCATACCGGCGGTGATAAAAGCCATTTTGGTATTTACTTCCAGTATGCGCTTTATTTCATCCAGGCTTTCTTCTGTTGCCTGACGGCCGATTGCAGGATTAGCTCCGGCACCCAACCCCTGGGTGAGGTGTGGCCCGAGCTGAATTTTGTTTGGTACTTTACTCAGCGCCAGCGCCTGCGAATCTGTATTGCAGATTATAAAATTTACGCCTTCGATACTTTGCGAAAACATGTGGTTTACTGCATTGCTTCCGCCACCACCAACACCAATTACTTTGATGATGGAGGATTGTTCTTTAGGCAAATCAAAATGTATCATAGTTGTTTGTTTAAATAATGCTGCATTTTTCAACGCTGCATCCGTAATTAATAGGTTATTATTTTAATTATGCTAAAAGTTGAATATTGTACGTTAAATGAAAAGACATTGGATTCATTCAACATTCATCATTTAGCATTCAGCATTACAATTTGGCGTCTTCTTCTTCCTTAAACAGATCAATCAGGCCATTCTTAAATCCGTCCATAAAAGTTTTTAGCGATTTACGCTGTTTAACTTTTACTGTTCCGTTGGTTTCAGCAACATCCAGTGTCTCATCAACAGGTGGTTGTTGTAAAGCGCCTGGTATCTCGATCTTTTTAAATTGCTCTTCAAATTGTTTGTTTTTGTTCTCATAATCATTATACCCCTTCAATATTAAACCTATACAGGTGCTGTACATGGGCTTGGCCAGTTCTTCAATATGGCCGCCAGCCAGGTGTTCGTTAGGATACCCTATCCTTGCATTCAGCCCGGTAACATATTCTGTTAACTGGATCAAATGTTTCAGTTGTGATCCGCCACCTGTCAATATCACACCTCCATTCAGCATACGGGTATCTAATCCAACTTGTTTTAAATGATAAGTAACAAAATCCATGATCTCACTCATACGGGCCTGGATAATACCCGCCAGGTTTTTCACTGAGATCTCTTTGGGTGCCATGCCACGTAAACCGGGAATAGTTATGAATGCATTTGATTTTGCTTCATCACTGAGTGCACTACCAAATTGAATTTTCATTTGCTCGGCCTGTGTTTTTAAAACCCCCAAACCGGTTTTGATATCGTTGGTGATATTCTCTCCACCAAAAGGAATTACAGCAGTGTGTTTTAAAATACCTTCATAAAAAACTGCGAGGTCTGTTGTACCTCCGCCAATATCCACGATGGCAACACCTGCTTCCAGGTCCTGGTCGCACATTACTGCGGCAGCAGAAGCAAGCGGCTGCAATACCAGGTCCTTTGTTCTTAATCCTGCTTTCTCAACACTACGGTTGATATTTCTTATCGCATTCTTATCACAGGTAATGATGTGGAAATTGGCACCCACTTTTACACCACTGTATCCAATAGGGTTTGGTATATTCTGAAAATTATCTACCGTAAATTCCTGGGGTATCACATCAATGATCTGGTC
>JBGANE010000004.1:0-115730 GCA_044222465.1 Ferruginibacter sp. | reverse complement strand
CAGTAAAAGACGCTTGCCATAGGATGCAAAGAACCTGGCATGGTTGAGTCTTGAAGAAGAAGAAGGTATTGAATACTGGAATGCGATGAACCTGGCTGGTGATTATGCAAGCGCATGTCATCACATCATTCATGCAAAGATCGCAAAGCAACTTGGACGGAGGCCCATAAAGATGGTAGAGAATCATCACAACTTTGCATGGAAAGAGAAGCTGGAAGGGAAAGAAGTTATTGTTCATCGTAAAGGAGCAACTCCGGCAGGAAAAGATGTGTTGGGTATCATACCCGGAAGTATGACAGCTCCAGGTTTTATTGTAAAGGGGAAAGGAGAGACAGCATCGGTAAATTCTGCTTCACACGGAGCAGGAAGAAAGATGAGCCGTACTAAAGCAATGCAGAGTGTAACAGATAAACAGTTCAAAGACGAATTGAAAAAACATAATGTAAAACTGCTTGGCGGCGGACTGGATGAATCTCCTTTTGCATACAAGGATATTGAAGTGGTGATGCAGAGCCAGCAGGCGCTGGTTGATGTAGTAGGAAAGTTCACTCCGAAGGTCGTTAAGATGGACGGAGCAAAGCACAGGAGTTGGAAGAAAGGAAAAGAAGAAGTGGCAGGTGAATGATAAAACAAAGAACAGCCCCCGGCAAGTATTGTTGGGGGCTGTTTCATTTTAAGTTATTTTTACTGCAATAAGATATTTCATGCAGGCAGTAAAAGAACAGATAGAAAAACTTTTTCAGCAATACAGTAAAGAACCGATCACCGCTGTTGACAAACTTCCCCAGGCAGGCAGTGAGCGCCATTATTTTCGTATTCATACAGCCGGTAAAACCTTTATTGCAACATATGGAGCCAACCTGAAAGAAAATGAGACCTTTATTTACTTTTCCAAACACTTTAAGAAAAAGCAACTGGCAACGCCTGAAATATTCTGTATCAACGCAGAGAAAAATGTTTATATACAACAGGATTTTGGAGATGTATCACTTTTAAACAGACTGGAAGACAAGGGCTTTACTGCAGAAGTATATGACTTGTATAAAAAAAGCCTGTACCAGCTTGCGCTGTTGCAGGTGAAAGGCCACGAAGGACTGGATTATAAAAAGTGCCTGACCAATACTTCCTTTGGTAAACAGGCGATCATGGCCGACCTGTTATATTTCAAATATTATTTTTTAGACGCATTGCGCCGGCCTTACGATAAACAAAAACTACTCAATGATTTTGAGGCCCTGAGTAATTACCTGTCTCATACCGAGTATAAATATTTTATGTTCCGTGATTTTCAGAGCCGGAACATTATGGTAACCCCCTCCTTTGGAGGGGGCCCGGGGGAGGTCCACTTTATAGATTACCAGGGCGGCATGAAGGGGGCGCCACAATATGATGTAGCCTCATTGTTATGGCAGGCCAGGGCAAATTTGCCCGATGACTGGAAACAGTTCCTGCTGGAAGAATATATAAGCTCCTTTGAAAAAATAATAGATGAACCTATTGATAAGGATACTTTCAGGAGCCAGTACAATGGTTATGTGTTGATACGTTTGCTTCAGGTGCTGGGTGCCTATGGCTTCAGGGGTTTGTTTGAACGAAAAGCCCAGTTCTTAACAAGCATACCATTAGCACTGAATAATTTAAAATGGTTTGTCAATAACCAGAATGTAGGAATTGCCGTACCGGAGTTTAAAAAAATACTGGAGATATGTATAAGTGATGAAGTGATACAGGAATTCACACCCATACAGGCAACTGTGGATACCCCCCTGGTTGTTACTATCAACAGCTTTTCTTACAAACAGGGAATACCGACAGATATTTCCGATAATGGTGGCGGATATGTATTTGACATGCGTGGCATTTTAAACCCGGGAAGGATTGATATATATAAAACACAAAGCGGACTTGATAAACCTGTAAAAGATTTCCTGGAACAACAAACGGATATGCTGACTTTTTTAAATGGTGTTTTCAGTGTGATTGACATTTCGGTAACTGACTATATAAAAAGAGGCTTCAACAGCCTGATGATAAATTTTGGCTGTACAGGCGGTCAGCATCGCAGCGTATATGCTGCGGAAGCATTGGCCCGGCATCTTCGGAATAAATTTAAGGTTAAGATCAATTTAACGCATATCAATAAAGACAACTGGGTAAAATGAAAGCGATGATATTTGCGGCAGGCCTCGGCACCCGTTTCAAACCCTGGACTGACAAACATCCCAAGGCACTGGCATTAGTGAATGGTAAATCATTGCTTCAAAGAAATATTGAGTACCTGCAACAATATAATATTACCAATGTGGTGGTTAACGTTCACCATTTTGCTGAGCAGATCATTGAAGCAATAAAAAAAAATAAAGGCTGGGGAAGTAATGTTGTCATTAGTGATGAAACTAATGAAGTACTGGAAACAGGTGGTGGTTTACTTAATGCAAGAAAGCTGCTGGAAGGAAATGAGCCGTTCATTACGCTTAATGTGGATATTCTTACTGATCTTGATCTAAACAAACTGATTACATTTCATAAGCAGCATAAACCCCTGATCTCTTTTGCAGTTACCAACAGGAAAACCTCCCGGTATTTTTTATTTGATGAAAATAACCGCCTGTGCGGCTGGAGAAATACAAAGACAGGAGAAGAAAGAATATCAATTGCAAAACCGGGCTTAATTGAAAAAGCCTATAGTTGTGTGGTGGTCTTTGAACCCGAAGTATTTTCTTTAATGAGGCATTCCGGTAAATTTTCTTTAGTTGAAACCTATTTGGACCTGGCATCGTCACATACCATACTTGGGTATGATCACAGTAATGACAAGCTTGTTGATGTTGGTAAACCGGAAAGTGTTGCAGTTGCCGAAAAATATTTTCCCTGAACGATTTTTTAGTTTTCAACCGGGGCGCCAAACTCTTTGTCTTCCTTCGGTTTGTTCAACCCGAAATTATATCTCAAAGTGATGCCAAATCTCCGGGTATCATTTACTCTTGAACCCTCTGCGCTTACATTGCCCTGGTTGAGTTTAAATGAAACATGATTAGTCCTCAGTGCATCATTCACTGATATGATGATGTTGGCTTTTTTCTTCAGTATGCTTTTATTCACTGAAATAAATAATCCGCCAAAAGTATTTAGTTCGTAAAAATTTTGCAACGCTTTGGTACGCATAAAGCCCTGCATGTTTACGGTAAGTGTTTTTGTTGCTTTCAGTTCCTGGTATATGAAAAAAAGCCAGCTCCCTCTTTTGTAACTCAATGGTTGGTTTTGATAAAAACCGTCATACTCAATAAAATTATGTTGTGCACCTATGTAAAAGAAATATTTACCACCGGGAGGAATACCGCCAAGGATACGAAAGTAAAACTCCTTGCTTTTGCCCAGGTTGTCATAGGTACGGTAAGCGACCTTGGTCATATCATCCTGGTAAGTAACATTACTAAAAATATCTTTTGTACGGTTAAGTCCGAGAGCAAGTACCGGGAAATTATCAAAAGTTACATTGACCTCGTAATTGCTGGTAAACTGTGGTTTTAGCCGGGGGTTACCTACGTCAAACAAATACTGATCAACATATTTTGGGTAAGGATTCAAAACCTCGTAATAAGGCCTTCTTATACTTTTGCGGAAAATAGCATTGCCAACCAACTGTGTACCGAATAGTTTAAAAAGGTTATGCCTTAAATAAACATAAGGAAAAACATCAGTACGTTTAATAGACAAGTTGGTGTCTTTTGGAATTAACTGCCTGCCATTGATGTCTGTAGTTTCTAAGCGAAGCCCGGGCTTTAAAGTGAAACCCCAGAATGTTTTTGCAATTTGCAGGTAAAAAGCGCCAATGGTTTCCCTGTATTTGAAAGTATTGGTTTGGTATTTGTCCACCTGCCTTCCGTTTCCTGCTGTATCAGTAAAATAATCGGCACTGTTTCGGCTGTTGCTGCTGGTTATTTTAAATCCCGTTTCTATATTAAATACTTTGGGAATCTTAAGCACCAGTTCCGATTCCACAACAAAGATGTTCTTGTTGCTTTTATTTGCGCCGTCGCCCAACACCGTTGGCTTAGCCGGCAGGTAAGAGTAATTAGAATAAAGCTGTGTGTTATTGTTCCGGTAATAATTGTATTCCAGGTCTACGGTCCACTCACTTCCGGTTGAATCTATTTTGTAAGTAGATGAAAGCTCATTGCCCATAAAGAATGAATTGTTCCTGCTATTGATATCAGATTGGTTTTTTCCTGTCAATGCCCCGGTTGACGTCTTTACGATATCTATACCATTGAGTGCATAGCTTTTGTTATTATTGGGCGTAATCCTCAGGTCATAATTGATGTTGAATTTTTTTGTAAATGCGATGTCAATACCGCCGCTTATATAATTATTAATGGCCGGGTAAGTGGTATATGCTCTTTGTGCAAGTAGTGAAGAGTCTGTTTTGATGAACCTGTCACTGTTCAACTCTTCATAATTTTTTCTGTTGGTAAACTGGTAGCTTAAATAGCTGTTGATCTTTCCGGAACTTTTATTAAGGTTGAACCCAGCTGTTTCGGTAGCATATACACCCTGGAAGTACCCGGCATTAACGCTACCGTTGCTGCCAAGTTTAACTCCTTTCTTTAAAACAATATTTACAATACCACCGCTGCTTGCAGCATCATATTTTGCAGAAGGGTTACGAAGTATTTCAATTTTACTTACGCTGGCCGCCGGTAAACTTTTTAATAATGAAGCAAGGTCTTCGCTGCTTAATTTCATTTCACGGCCATTGATATAAACCGTTGCCGGGGTCATACTGTTCAAATACACATTGCCATCCTGGTCCACAATAGTGCCCGGCGTTTTTTCCAACACTTCATATGCATTGGTACTGCTGTTCGCCAAAACCTCGGCATCTACAATGGTCTTATCATCCTCCTGTTTTATCAATGGTTTTTTTGCTGTTACCGTAACCCCGGTCAAAGAAGTTGTTTTTCTTTTTACCTTAAAAGAATATTCAGCAGAACTATTTGTGATAGATACCAGTTCTTCAGATGCTTCAAATCCAACCGAAGAAATACGAATGATGTATTTCGAAAACTTGTTTACAGTAAACCTGTTGCCTCCGTTTTTGTATTTCTGTGTTGTAACCAACTGGGTATCGGGCAGCAGGTAAAGCCGCAGGGTGATCCCGGTGAGTGTATCGTTTGTTTCGCAGGTAAGATTTATCCTGAGGCTGGTTGTATTTTGTGCAACTGCTGTTTTTGCTACCAACAGCAGTAACAATATATAGGGTACACGTTTCAATTTTCCGTGCTGCTTAAAGTTTATTTTTTAACGAATAGCTCCTTCTTGTCAACTACTTTTACTTTCTTACCCGCTTTAAGAGTCTTGCTTACTACATCATAAGGGCCTGTAACTACCTGGTCTCCTTCTTTTAACCCTTCTGATATTTCAATATTGTTAATGTCCTGTATATCAGTTTTTACCTTCACCTTACTTACTTTTCCTTCTTTGTCTAAAACAAAGACAACTACTTCAAGATCATCCAACGATGTCTCTGTGGTCTTAAGGTCGGATTCGTCTTTTTTCTTTGTATCTGTTTTTGTACTATCATTTTTATCACGGGTAGTAACTGCATTGATAGGAACACTAAGCACATTAACGTGTGTCTTGGTCTGTATATCGGCGCTTGCGCTCATTCCGGGGCGGAAGGGAAAAGAGCCTTTGCCTATTAAATCCATATAGCTTGATGGCAACAGGCGGATATACACTTTATATTGAGTTACGTCATTAGAAGTATTAGCCAGGGCGTTTTGGGTAGCGGCGCCATTGTTGCTGCTGGCAATTTGTGTAACAATGCCTTTGAATTTCCTGCTGCTGTATGCATCTACTTCAATAATTGCACTATCACCCAGTTTAACTTTAGGTACATCATTTTCACCAACGTCAACCCTCACTTCAATTTTTGCCATATCAGCAATACGCATCATTTCAGTACCCACATTAAAACTGTTACCTGCCACTTTCTCACCTTTCTTTACACTTAACAAACTTACAACGCCATCCATAGGTGCAACAATAACCGTACGGCCGAGATCTGTATTTGCTTTTGCCAGGCTTTGCTTGGCACTTTGTACACTTGCTTCTCCTCCACGAATACCTTGTAGCGCTGCATTATAATTTGCTTTACTGCTTTTTAAATTTGCTTCTGCTACATTAAACTCATTACGGCTGATCACCTTGTCATCAAATAATTTTTTCTGCATGTCGTAGGTACGTTGGGCTTGCTCCAGTTGCGCTTTCAATGCATCTATGGCAGCCTGCGAATTGGCAACCTGTGCCTGGCTTTGTACAACACCACTTGCTGCCTGGTTACGCTGAATGTTATATATGTCGGCATATATACGTGCCAATATCTGGCCCTTTTTTACTGAATCTCCTTCCTGGACAGTCAGCTCAGTTATCTCGCCACTGATATCAGGACTTACTTTCACTTCTATCTCCGGGTAAATTTTTCCGCTGGCATTTACGATCTCAATTATCGTACGCTTCTGGGCTTTTTCTGCAGTAACCTTTATACCTTCTTCTTTTCCAAATGCTCCGGTTTTAGAAAGCACCACCAGCAATACTACCAGTACCCCAAGGCTTATCAATATCCATTTTAGCGATTTGCTCATAATTCATAATTTATAACCTGCCGGCCGGCAGATAGGTTCATCTTTAATTAAAGTTTCAGTCCCTGGCCTTTATAAAACTCCAACACTTTCATTTTAAAAACATAATCGAACTGGTTCAATGCATTTTCCAACCTGGCCCTGAACAGATTATTCTGGTTGGTGATTAATTCAAAAGTTGACATCATGCCTACCTCAAAACGTTTTTGGGCAAAACTGTAGGTACGATCAGCAGTTTCTAAACTTTTTTTGCCGGCATTGTATTTTTCAAGCGCTACCACAGCCGCATTATACGCCTGGTAAATATTTTGTTTCAAATTTTGGTTATCGAGATCCTGCTGCAGCTCCAGGCTTTTAACGTTGATCCTGCTTCTTTCGTAATTCGTTTTTGCATTATAGCCATTAAAGATGGGGACGGTCAGGCTTAGTCCGATCGATTGGCGGAAATTCTCATTTAACTGGGAGAAGAAATGTTGTTTACGGGAACTATAAACAGGACTCTCAGCATAAACCTTATATTTTGTGGAACCAACGACTACATTTGCAATAGTATCCGCTCTGAGACCTGTAATACCTGTTATTTCCCTGGCGGTACTATTAAAACCGCTTGCCAAACTTCCGAAAGCCGATAAGGTTGGATACAGCCCTCCTTTTGCAGCAGCAGCATTTTTCTGAGCAGCTTTTAATTTAAAATTATTCATCTTTTGCTGAGGCATATTGGCGGTAGCTAATGCATAAACAGCTTCGGGTTGCAGGTCGGCAATTTTTTCAACAGGAATTTTTTCAACGGAAGGTGTTTCTATTTCAAATGGCGTGGCTGCATCCAATGCCATATAAGCCTTTATGGATAAAATGTTTTGAGCCACATTTCCTTTAGCACTTATTAAAGTAGAACTGTCTCTTGCTACCTGTGCTTCCAGTTCGGCTGCGTTTAGTTCAGGAAGCGCTCCTGCATCTACCAGCTTTCTGGTGTTACTTAATTGTGCCTGCGATTGTTGCAACTGGATACCGGCAATTTTTTCCTGCTCCATAGCCAGCAATATCTGCAGGTATGCATTAGCAACAGTTAGGGCAATGTCATTTTTTAATTTATCGGTATTGGCTTTCGCTGCCTGCAATTCCCACTCGTTGGCGGCAATGGTATTGCGTTTGCCGAACCAGTTAAAGATCTCAGCGCTGCTTTGCAATTGCATGTTGGCTGAGAGATAGCTTTGTGTGATAAGGCTAAAAGAAGTCGGGTCCTGGTTTCGGCCGCTGTTATAACTTGATCCGCCGCTGAACCCGAGGCTCGGTATAAGGTTTAACCTGCTTTGTTTAAGTTGTAACTCCGCAGTCTTACTTTGCAGGTCTGTTTGTTTGATTGAAATATTATTGGCCATGGCATACTCCACACACCTGAGCAAACTCCACTTTTGCTGGGCCCCGGCAGGTATAGTACTAACCAATATAAGTATGAGAAAGAGGAATTTGTAGCGCATACAACAAAAATAAACCATCTGTATTTAATCGGGAGAAAACAATTTTACAAACGGTAACCTTCTCAGGCCATCTTTTCAAAGGCCTGTTCCAGGTCTTTGATCAGGTATTCCGGCTCTTCCAGGCCAACATAAAGCCTTAACATCCGGTGCTCTTTATTTGCCGCATCAAATTCATGGGGTTGTATGCCCGAACATTTCGGTATGATCAGGCTTTCGTGCCCACCCCAGCTTACGGCCATAAAAATATGCCGGAGGCTTTCGCAGAATTTTTCTATTTGGGTTATCGTATCCGCCTTAATTATAAAAGTCAGCAATCCGCAGGCGCCTTTCATTTGCCTTTTTGCCAGTCCGCATTGAGGGAAGGTTTCGTCGAAAGGGAAGAGCAACGACTCAACTTTTGGATGCTGTTTTAAATAAGCAATAACTTTTTGTGTGGAAGCGGTGATCCTGTCGAGCCTAGCCGGCAGGGTGCGAAGCCCCCTTATCAATAGCCAGGCATTGAATGGGGAAATACCGCTGCCTACCGTCATATATTCGCTGTTGAATATTCTTTCCATCATTTGCCGGCTTCCGCTAAGCACACCACCTAACGTGTCGCTGTGGCCGCTGATGTATTTGGTAGCGGTCTGCAATGAAAGGTCAATACCCATTTCTATAGGCTTTTGATAAAGCGGTGTACAATAACTGTTGTCAATAATGGTGGTGATGTTCCCGGCCTTTGCCAGTTCGGAAACAGCTTTAAGGTCCTGGATGGCAAAATCCCAGCTATTGGGACTTTCTAAATAGATAAGGGTGGTATTTGGTAAAACAGCCCTTTCAAAATTTTCTATTTTCGTTCCATCAATATATGTAGTGGTTACGCCAAACCTTGGTAAGATTACATCGAACATTCTTTGCGCCCAGGTATAAGGTTTGGCAACCGACACAATATGGTCACCTGTTTTTACATTCGCCAATACCGATGCAAAGATGGCTGCAGCACCACTTCCAAATACAAGACAATCTTCGGCTCCGTCCAATGCAGCTAATTTCCTGCGTAGAATTTCCAGTGTAGGGTTTTTGCCGCGGCTATACAGGTAGGTGGAGTATTCATCAACAAAAGCCTTACGCATTTCATCAACCGTATTAAAAACAAAGTTGCTGCTTTGCATAATGGGTGGAGAAACAGCATTGAAATAATTTTCTCTTTCCTCGGCAAATTCATTGATTATATAAGAAATATCCATGCTTAACTATCTTTTTTAAACCGATGTAATAAAAAATACAGGCCGGTGAACACCGCCATCACTGCAAGCCCGGTAAGCGCTGCATAATTATTTTTTTCATAATCAAGCGCAATGCTGATACCTACAAAAACATAAGCAATGATAAAGATCAGGGGCATCAACGGGAATAATTTCATTTTGTAAATACCGGTTTCATCAAGGTGTTTTGTTTTCTTTCGCAGGATAAAAATAGTGGCCGCTGAAAGCACCATTCCAAAGCAATCAAGAAATATGGTAAAGCTCAGGATGGTGTCAAATTCCTTTGCCCAGAAAACGATCAGTATACATAAGGCCGCAAATACACTTAATGAAATGGTAAGTACATCTGTCTTCTCATTGCGCTTTTTAAAAACAGGGGGTAGTATTTTATCGTCACTCATGGCATACATTACCCTGGGGTTACTCATCAGCAGTACATTTACATAGGCCAATACACTGAGGAAGAGGAAGCCTGATAATATCCTTTCTGCATTTACGCCAAAAATTTTAGAAGCCATTATTGCTGCAATATTTTTGGTATCCGGGTTATGTAATGTTTCGTAACCAATAACTTTTACATACGCATAGTTAATGGTAAGGTATAAAGCCACTATAATAAAGATGCCAAAGAAAATACCACGGGGAATGTTTTTTGTTGGCTTATCTACCTCTGCGCCAAAGTTGATGGTTTGCTGGTAGCCACCATATGTAAAACTTACTGCCACCAGCCCAATGCCGAATGCTTTAAGGTATTCCATGAGCGTAGGATTAACGGCAGATGCGGTAGCAGCGGGAACAGTAGATGGACTTGCGAAAAAGATAGGTGTGATCAGCAACAGTATGAGTACGATCTTTATCACCGTTAATACGTTCTGTGTTTTGGCGCTCATCTTTAAACCCATCAGGTTAACACCATAAAAAATGATGATGGCTGTAATGGCAATTATGATCTGAACAGTTTGAATATAGTTTACATTCGCTGCCAGCTTTATCCATTCGGCATCTTTAGACAAAGGAATAAAAATGCCGGTAATATATTCGCCACCCACTAATGCCACCGCAGCAAGCGACGCTGCATTGGAAACCAGTATCACACAGTTAATAGCAAAAGCAATAGAAGGATGGTAAGCATAAGAGAATACTTTATAATAGCCGCCGGTTACAGGAAGCCTGCTGCCTATTTCTGCATAGGTGAGGGCACCGCAAAGCGCAACCAGCCCACCGGCGATCCATGCTGCAAAAAACAGGAATGTATCTGGCGAGGCTTTGGCCACATTCAAAGGCGTGCGGAAGATACCCATCCCGATCACCAGGCTCACCACGATCATGGTGAAATCGAAGAGGTTAAGCTTTTTGGATTTGCTAGTCATGCTTTAAAGATAATTTTTTTCATAGTACCGCAAACGATATTTTATTTGGATGATTTGACCACTTGCCTTTACATTTGCACCGGATTTGGTTTCCGATGTCAAATCGGAATTAAAAGGGAATCCCGTTAAAGTCGGGAGCTATCCCCGTAGCTGTAAAGGCCTCCCCAATCCTCTCCGAAAGAGGGGTCTGTGAGAGTAAAATTCTTCAAACCACTGTTCGCTAAATAGCGGATGGGAAGGTAAAGCCTAAGCCAGAAGACCTGCCAGGTTCACTTAACATTATTCAAAGCTTTCGGGTGAAAGGCAGGAAATGTAACGGCTCAACAGCTTTTATATCTCTTTACGCCGTGGTTGGTGTCTCACCAATCACCTTTTCCAGGAAGCAGTCACAAAAAAAATTTTTTCAACAATGAAAAAGAAAATTTTTATTGCGGCTGCTGTTTTATTCAGCAGTCAGTTGTACGCACAAAAAGACAGTACAAAAAATCTCGATGAAGTGGTAATGACCGCCACACGTTATCCCATCAAACAATCGCTTACGGGTAAAGTAGTTACAGTAATCTCAAAAGAACAACTGGAGAAGAGCAAAGGTAAAACTATGGGCGAAGTGCTGAATACACAGGCCGGTATCATTGTGAACGGGTACAGCAATACACCCGGCACCAACCAGGATGTTTATGTTCGTGGTGCAGCAGCAGGTAAAACACTGATCTTGTTAGATGGTGTACCTGTCTATGATGCATCGGGTATCAGTGGTGCATTCGACCTGAATTTTATTTCCATCGACCAGGTGGAACGGGTGGAGATACTCAAAGGAAGTCAGTCAACTTTATACGGTAGTGATGCCATTGCTGCAGTTATCAATATTATCAGTAAAAAAGGGGGGTCAAAAAAAATAAATGCGAACGCAACGCTCGCTGCAGGAACTTATGGAACATTCAGGGGTGATGTTGGGGTTGGAGGAACGATCAGTAAAACCAACTATAACGTTCAATACAGCAAAATATACAGCAAAGGATTTTCAACCGCTATTGACCAGGCAGGTAATAAAGGTTTTGATAAAGACGGAATAGATGAAAATGTTTTTCGTGCCGGCATCAACGAAAAAATGAATGATAAGATAGGGTTGCGTTTCAATACACAGTTGAGCAATTATAAAACGGATGCAGATGCAGGCCCGTTCAAAGATGATGCAGACTATACCATCGCTACAAAAAACTCATTAGTGAGCTTTGGAGCTGATTATACACTCGGTAAAAGTGTACTGCACTTCAACTATAATCACAATACCACAAAGAGAACTTACCTCGATGATTCATCAAGCAGGGGAGGATTTGCCTACTACAGTAAAGGAGAGTATACGGGCAAGTCACACTTCGTGGAATTGTACAGTAATATAGGGGTAACAAAGAATATAGATGTGCTTGTTGGTGTTGATTACCGTAACCAACTTACTGATCAAAACTATTTTTCTGTCAGCATGTTCGGGCCATATAGTTCAACACCATTGAGTGATGACAGCGTTAAAGTGAACCAGTTCGGGGCTTATGCATCTTTTGTTCTCAAAGATCTGAAAGGATTTAATCTTGAATTGGGTGGACGTTACAATAACTTCAATAAGTACGGCGATGTGTTCACTTTCTCATTCAATCCATCTTATGTAATAAAGAACTGCTTTAAGATATTCGGTAATATCAGCTCAGGTTTTAAAGCGCCGTCTTTATACCAGGTATATTCAGAGTACCGCAATCCATATACTGAACTGGAACCGGAAAAATCATTGAGTATAGAAGGAGGAGTTCAATATTATAAGAATAATGTGAACCTGAAAGTTGTTTATTTCAGCAGGAATATCAAAGACAACATTTTGTTCTACAGTGCAGGAGCTCCAACTTATGCCAGCTATTATATCAACGGAGATAAGCAAAAAGACAAAGGGCTTGAGCTGGAAGCAAGCGTTGACTTTGGAAAAGCAGATATCACGGCAAACTATGTAAACCTTGATGGTTCTGTAAAAACGAAGATCGCTTCAAAAGATACATCTTTCTTCAATCTTTACCGTCGGCCACGGCAGGCAATTAACCTGAATGTTGGAATAGATGTTTGCAAAGGACTGAATGTAAACCTCGGTGTTCAGAGCATCAGCAATAGGTATGAATCTGTATACATGTCGGTGCCGATAGAGATGCCGGCTTACTATACCTGGAATCTTTATGCCACTTATATCATCACAAAGAATGTGAAGTTGTTTGGAGATATCAAGAACATTACCGACGAAAAATATTCCGAGATCAGGGGTTATAATAACCGCCGGGTTAATTTTATGGCCGGTGTAAACGTAAATTTTTAACAGATAAATGATCGCTCATGTGTAAGCATGAAGAAAAACAATGTCCCAGGTGCCGGGTTTTATTTGAATGCAAACCCGGCACTATAACGCAGTGCCAGTGCTTTGGCATATCATTTACACCTGCAGAAAAGATACAGGTTGAAGAAGCCTATGCCGATTGTCTTTGCCGTAATTGCCTCATTGAAATGAAAAATGAATTTGCTCTAGCTGTAAAGCAGTTAACTTTGCAGAAAACAATTGATGCCTGAACTGGGCAAGATATCACTCAAAGAGGTACTTACGGTAACCTTCACCCTGTTTGCGGTGATTGATATGCTGGGATCGATTCCTGTGCTTGTTTCGCTGAAAGAGAAATTTGGCGGAACCATCAAATCTATGCAGGCAACATTAGTATCTGCAGCATTGATGATATTGTTCCTGTTTCTTGGAAAGGAATTCCTGAAACTGCTTGGGCTGGACGTACAATCATTTGCTGTTGCAGGAAGTATTGTGATCTTTATCCTGGGCCTGGAAATGGTATTAGGAGTTGAGTTCTTTAAACCGGATAAGAATGCAAAGGGTGGCAGCGTGGTGCCTGTTGCATTCCCTCTTATAGCCGGTAGCGGAACGCTTACCACTGTAATGAGTTTGAAGGCAAATTATGACGATGTGAATATTTTGATCGGCATCCTCATCAATTGTATTGTTATTTACCTGGTACTTAAATCATTGAACTGGATTGAAAAAGTTTTAGGCCCCAATGGCCTTGCCGTGGTAAGAAAATTTTTCGGCGTAATTTTGATCGCTATAGCAGTAAAGATATTCGGGAGTAATGTTGTTAAGTTTGCACACTAATTTCCAGGCCTTGTAGTACAATGGATAGTATAAGAGTTTCCGAAGCTCCAGATCCAGGTTCGATTCCTGGCAAGGCCACAAAATTTCAATCGCAGCAACCTGCATTGTAACTAAAGTAGCATTACTTTTACTTTCCTCAACACATCTTTGCAGTCATTTAAATATTAAGCCATGGAAATACTGGGATATGTATTAGCAGTGATTGTAGGTATATCATTGGGATTAATAGGAAGCGGCGGCTCCATATTAACAGTGCCTATTTTGGTTTATGTAATAGGGGTTAATCCGGTTTTGGCAACTGCGTATTCATTATTTATAGTAGGATCCACAGCATTGGTTGGCGGCGTACAAAGCGCCTTCCAGAAAAAAGTTGATTTTAAAACGGTGTTGATCTTCGGAATTCCTTCTATTGCTGCTGTATATGCCACCCGTATGTGGCTGGTGCCATTCATCCCAAACGAAATTTTCACAATAGGCTCATTGGTGATCACCAAATCAATTGCATTAATGTTGTTGTTTGCAGTGGTCATGATACTGGCTTCGGTAAGTATGATCAGGCCGGGTAAGTATAAAGAAACTGATGAGCATGCGCCCAGGGTATATAACTATCCGATGATCTTACTGGAAGGGGCTGTTGTAGGCTTACTTACCGGGTTGGTGGGTGCAGGCGGAGGTTTTTTGATCATACCTGCACTGGTATTACTTGCCCGTATGCCGATGAAGCTGGCTGTTGGCACTTCACTTTTTATCATTGCAGCAAAATCACTTATTGGTTTTATTGGTGATCTGCAGGGCAGTGAAGTGTTAGATTGGAAACTGCTGGGCATATTTACCGCATTTGCCGTCGCCGGTATTTTTATTGGTATATTATTATCTAAAAAAATACCAGGGCAAAAACTCAAAAAAGGCTTCGGTTGGTTTGTATTGGTAATGGGCATTTATATTATCATTAAAGAACTGTTTTTTAAATAAGTAAATCGCCCAGCCGGACAGTAACAAGGAATTTCCTTTGTGCACTTTGTGACTCTGTGGGAAAATATAAAACCGAAGATCTGGATATAATGGAAAATGAAAATAATAACACAGAAAAATGTTGTGAAGTTACTTTCAGCGATCTTCCACTGGGCGAAACTTTCGAACGATCAGTATGAAGCCAATACTACAGGCTGGGACCTCGGCGAAGTGTCACCGCCACTTAAAGCATATATAGATCAGCTTACGAATAAAAATAAACGGATATTAATTCCGGGCTGCGGAAATACTTACGAAGCCGAATATTTGTTGCAACAGGGGTTTACCGATATTACGGTAATTGATATAGCACCTGCCCTGGTTGAAAAATTAAAACAAAAATTTGCTGCAGGCCCGGCTGTTAAAATTATCCTGGGAGATTTTTTTAAGCATCAGGGTGAATACGACCTGGTACTGGAACAAACTTTTTTCTGTGCCATTGATCCGCTGATGCGTAAAACCTATGTAGCTAAAATGAAGGGCCTGCTGGCACCTGATGGAAAATTAACCGTCGTTTTATTCAACAGGGAATTTGAACAAAAAGGACCCTCGTTTGGAGGCAGCCAGTCTGAATACAGGCTGCTATTTGAAAAGGATTTCAATATGCTGGCATTTGAAACATATAACTCATTTATCAAAGACAGGGAACCGAGCTGTTCATCAGCCTGCAGAAAAAGTAACATGATCAATATCAGTTCTGTATGTTACAAATGTCACAAAAGGTAAAAAGCACATCTTTTAATTTTGAAACAATAAATAAGAAATTAAAACTTATTCCATGAAACTAGAACAGATCTATACAGGATGTATTGCTCATGCTGCATACTACCTGGAGAACAACGGAGAAGCAGCCATCTTTGATCCATTACGTGAAGTACAGCCTTATATTGACAGGGCTGCTAAAGACAATGCTGCCATCAAGTACGTTTTTCTTACACACTTCCATGCCGATTTTGTAAGCGGGCATTTGGACCTTGCCAAAAAGACCGGTGCAAAAATTGTGTATGGGCCAACAGCAAAACCTGCTTATGAAGTAATTACAGCAACAGATAACCAGGTTTTTAAAATAGGTAATTATTCCGTAAGGGTAATACATACACCCGGCCATACCATGGAGAGCACTACCTATATGTTGATTGATGAAAATGGCAAAGAACATGGCATCATTACCGGCGATACTTTATTTATTGGTGATGTAGGAAGGCCGGACCTTGCCCAGCATGTTGTTGCGGATCTTACCCAGGAAAAATTAGCGGGTCACCTGTATGATTCGCTGCGGAACAAGATCATGCCATTAAGTAATGACCTGATCGTTTAC
Source organism: Ferruginibacter sp. (assembly GCA_044222465.1). GTDB lineage: Bacteria > Bacteroidota > Bacteroidia > Chitinophagales > Chitinophagaceae > Ferruginibacter. Next base: position 99,481 of record JBGANE010000004.1, on the reverse strand, counting down.
CCCAATCATGGCGCCGGTAGTGCATGTGGTAAAAATATGAGCAAAGAAACCACCGACACGCTGGGTCATCAAAAAGAAGTAAACTACGCATTAAATCCTGCATTAAGCAAAGAAGAATTTATTAAAGCCATCCTTACCGGCTTAACACCTCCTCCCGGCTATTTTCCAAAAAATGTATTGATGAATATACAGGGCTATGAAAGCCTGGATACGGTTTTGGAAAGAGGGCATAAAGCATTAAGTGCCGAAGCCTTTGAAGCAGTTGCCAATGAAACGAACGCACTGGTATTGGATACGAGGAATGCAACTGACTTTGCCTGCGGATTTATTCCCAACAGCATCAACATTGGATTAGACGGAAGCTTTGCACAATGGGTGGGCGAAATGATACCTGATATAAAGCAGGAAATATTGCTGGTATGCAATGTTGGTTATGAAGAAGAAGCCATGATACGCCTCTCACGGGTTGGTTATGACGGCACTATTGGATATTTAGAAGGCGGTTTTGATAGCTGGAAAAAAGCCGGCAAGGAAGTGGATACGGTAAAAAGGATCACTGCAGAAGAGTTTGCAAAAATTCATGAAGGAGAAAAGCAATTAACGATCGATATCAGGAAGAAAAGTGAATTTCAATCGGAGCATATTCTGGATGCAGTTAATATACCATTGAACGAGATCAATGATCACCTGGCTGAGTTCCCCAAAGACAAACCTTTTATTTTGCATTGTGCAGGCGGTTACCGCAGTATGATCGCTGCCTCCATGCTTAAGCAAAGAGGCTGGGATAATTTTGCAGATGTGATAGGCGGCTTTACCGCAATAGCTAAAACCGGGGTTCCCAAATCAGATTATGTTTGCCCAACTACGATGTTGTAGCCTTTTGTATACTTTAAAAGTTGTGGCCCGGGAGTAAAGCCCGGGCTTTTTTGTTATATTTAACCAGGGTGAGTTGCCGAGCCTGAAGGCTGAATGCAGTCGGGACCATTACAAAGCCGGCTATTCTTTTAAAAATGTGATCCCGTAAACGAAAGTAACCAAAGTAACACTGGCTGAGGAATGCAACTTATGTTACCATAACATTTAAAAACACAAAGGATATTTGCATTATAAAATTTTAAAAAAAATATACCATGAACATTGAACAGATCTATACCGGGTGTTTGGCACAGGGTGCTTATTACATTACCAGCAATGGCGAGGCAGCCATTATTGACCCACTTCGTGAAACACAACCTTATTTAGACAGGTTGCAAAAAGACGGGGTAAAATTAAAATACATTTTTGAAACCCATTTCCATGCTGATTTTGTATCAGGACATGTGGACCTGGCAAAGCAAACAGGTGCGGCCATTGTTTACGGCCCCAATGCAAATCCTGAATTTGAATTTATTTCAGCAAAAGACGGAGAGGAATTTAAAATTGGTGCAGTAACCATTAAAGTGCTGCATACGCCGGGTCATACCATGGAAAGCACCACTTACCTTTTAAAAGATGAAACTGGGAAAGACCATTGCATCTTCAGCGGTGATACGTTGTTTTTGGGTGATGTGGGCCGTCCCGATCTTGCTCAAAAAGCTGCAGACATGACCATGGAAGATCTGGCAGGAATACTTTATGAAAGTCTCAATAATAAAATAATGCCGCTGGCTGATGATGTGATTGTTTATCCTGCACATGGAGCAGGAAGTGCATGCGGTAAAAACATGATGAAGGAAACAGTAGATACCCTGGGCAATCAAAAGAAAATGAATTATGCCTTAAACCAACCCAGCAAGGAAGCTTTTACAAAAGCAGTTACCGAAGGTCTACAGGCACCACCCGGATATTTTGGATTAAATGTGGCTATGAATAAAAAAGGAATTGAAAGTTTTGAAACAGTTTTAAACAATGGAATGAAGGCGTTATCACCTAATGAGTTTGAAGCCGCTGCAGAAAATACCGAAGCCCTGATATTAGATACCAGGACCAATACCGAATTTTATAAAGGCTTTATTCCACAATCAGTAAGCATTGGTTTAGACGGCGATTTTGCCCCCTGGGTAGGCGCTCTAATTGTAGATGTAAAACAACCACTGTTACTGGTTACCGATCCGGGTAAAGAAGAGGAAACTGTAACCCGTTTAAGCCGTGTTGGTTTTGATAATTTACTTGGTCATTTAAAAGGCGGATTTGCCGCATGGATGGCAGCAGGTAAAGAAGCAGATGTGGTGGACAGGATAACTGCAGAACAATTTGCAGGCGAAGTGGAGATCGGGAAAGATAAGATCCTTGATATCCGCAAAGAGAGTGAGTATACAGCTGAGCATGTAGAAGAAGCGTATAACAGGCCATTAGCCAATATCAATGACTGGATAAAAGACATAAATGCAGATGAACATTTTTATGTGCATTGTGCCGGTGGTTACAGGAGTATGATCGCTGCTTCTATTTTACAGGCCCGTGGGTACAGAAATTTTACTGAAATTGAAGGTGGCTTCAAGGCGATCAGTAACACAGCATTACCAAGAACGGATTATGTTTGCCAGAGTAAAGTGATGAAAGCATAAATACAGGTTATTACATTTTCATAAATCATAGTTTAAAACAAAGGCAGCTATTCAGCTGCCTTTGTTGGTTTTCACCGGTACATAATTCCGGCAAAAGCGATCTTTGCAGGGAACAGTAACAAAAGTTACGGATACCCCTTTATAACATTTCTATCTTTACAAAAATTAAAAATACCATGGCAACCATACAAATGACCACACAGGATTTCAAGGATAAAGTGTTTAACTACGATATCGTAGCCGACTGGAAATACCAGGGAACTTTACCGGCCATCATCGATTTTTATGCCGACTGGTGCGGCCCCTGTAAAATGGTGGCCCCGGTGCTGGAAGAACTATCCAAAGAATATGAAGACAGGTTGGTTATTTATAAAGTAGATACTGATGCAGAGCAGGAATTATCGTCTGTATTTGGAATTCAAAGTATACCTACTATACTTTTCATTGATGCCGCTGGCGAGCCGATAATGCAGCAGGGTGCTTTGCCCAAACATGTTTTTAAAAAGATAATTGAAGAAAAATTATTGGTGCCTGTAAACTCAGTGGAATAAAAATACAGTTGATAATACCGGATCGTTCTCACCGGCATTTCTTTTAAAAATTCGTTATGATAAAAACTTTTTCAGTTACCCTGTTCTTACATTTTTTGCTGTTGATGGCAGGAGCCCAAAGCATATCACAGGAATTCCCGTTTGATCTGCGGCTTGAAACAATGGAAATAAAAAATCTGCCAGCTTTACAATCTTATGCATATGCAACCTGGCAGGGAAAATGGCTGCTGGTTGGTGGCCGCAAAGACGGGCTTCACCGCAGGCAACCCTGGGCTACATTTGATGAGGACGGACAAAACAAATATATCTATGTGGTTGATCCGGTAAAAAAGCAGGTCTGGAAAAGATCATTGGAAAATTTACCTGTCACCATACAGGAACAACTGCAAAGCACCAATATGGAGTTTATTCAGTCAGGAAACAGGCTGATCCTGGCAGGTGGATATGGATACAGCAAAACCGAAGATGATTATATCACTTATCCGTATCTGGCCGTTTTACAGGTTGATGAACTGATCCATTCTGTCATCAATGGAAAACCTTTAGGAAAATACATGGTACAGGCCAATGACGAACGGATGGCTGTTACCGGTGGCAGGCTTGCTAAAATAGCCGATACTTTTTTACTGGCCGGCGGACAAAAATTTGACGGCAGGTATAATCCCCATGGCCCCGATCATGGTCCCGGCTTTACGCAGGAATATACCAATGAAATCAGGAAGTTTACAATTGAATACGACAAGGACATGCCTCTCATAAAGAATTATTCAGCAATAAAAGATACTATCAATCTTCATCGCAGAGATTATAATTTAGTACCGCAGGTATTTAAAAATGGTGAATTGGGCTATACGATGTTTTCCGGTGTGTTTCAATACAAAGAAGATATTCCATTCACCAATTTTGTTGATATAACCGGGGGAAGTTATACCGTAAATAATAGTTTTATTCAAAAATACAGTCATTATCACAATGCTGTATTGCCCATGTATGACAAGACAACAGGAACCATGTTTTCCATATTCTTTGGTGGGATAGCCCGGTATTACCCGGATGTTAGTGGTAAACTAATTGATAATAAGAAAGTGCCATTTACCAAAACGATCAGTGTTATAATAAGAAAAGGTGAGCAGGTACATGAAATGTATTTGCCGCTGCAAATGCCCGGTTATTTGGGGGCTGCAGCCGAATTTATTTTTATGCCCGAAGCAGTATTGTATAATGATGGGATCGCTGATGCCCGTTTACCGGAAAATGAGGAATTCCATATTGGTTACATCCTGGGCGGCATCAACAGCAGCGCAGGTAATATTTTCTTTGAAAACACCGGGGATGAAAGCAGGGCAAATAGGAGTATCATCAGGGTGTTTTTGAAAAGAAAAAAACAGGGATAACTGTTCCCCATTCTTTTTTTATTTACAAATGTGTGATCAACATCATGAAAAAGCAATCAACATGGCTGAAGTTACTGGTTGTATGTTTGATCTGTGTGCTGCTCATTTGGGTTCTTGTTATGATCATTAACTGATTTACAAAATGATTTTCCAGGTTGATCCACCAACCTGTTTTGTTACAAAAGTTACATTTGTATTACCGGCAATTGTTTAATTTACCCTTTAAAATTATTCAATATGAAAAAGAATATGGGTAACACAGACCGTATTATACGCCTGTTACTGGCTGCGGTTGTAGCAGTTTTATATTTTACCAATATCATCACCGGCACATTGGGCATCGTATTGCTTGTATTGGCAGGCGTATTTGTATTAACAAGCCTGATCAGTTTTTGCCCGCTTTATACTTTAGTGGGTTTAAATACCTGTCCTGCCCAAAAAAAATAAGCAGGTATTTAAATATAAATTGTCAGGTAATTTATCTGAATCTTTTTACAGCCTGTAATAGAGAAGTATTACAGGGTATGTATATCTATTTGAAATAGCTATCGGGCTATTTTGTTTAGCACCGGCAAATCATTAAGTGTAATTATACTCCAGCATTTCTTTCCCCAAAATAAACATACAGCATTTATAATCCCTGATATTTAATGGAGTTACCTGACTTTAATGAACTCCATGTATGACCAACATCATCTTCCTTTATGAAGCTCATCATAGTTGAGTATTGTGTGATATAAGTTACACAAACAGCAGCATTTTCGAGTGAAATTTGATTTGTAATTAGATTTTAAACTTAAAAAATGTTATGGAAACCGCTTATCATTACGAAGTAAAAGTGAATTGGGAAACTGATAGAAAAGGGTCAATGAGTTCTCCCGTTTTAAATACCAAAATAGAAGTGGCAACACCACCTGAATTTGCAAAAGGAATGCCGGGCATCTGGTCTCCCGAACATTTACTGGTAGCTGCTGTAAACAGTTGTTTGATGACAACTTTTCTGGCCATAGCAGAAAATTTCAAGTTCGACTATATAGGTTTTGAAAGTAACGCAGATGGTAAACTGGAAAAAGTTGATGGTAAATATATGATCAGTGAAGTTGTATTATCTCCGGTGTTAACCATTGCCGCTGATGCCGACAAAGAAAAAGCAATACGCATTCTGGAAAAATCAGAAGCAGCCTGCCTGGTTTCTAATTCTGTTAAATCAAAAATTATTTTCAGGCCGGCAATAAAAATAGCTGAACTGATATAAGCAAACTAAAACCAACGTATATGAAACATATTGTAATCTTAGGAGCAGGAACAGCGGGTACGATGATGGCCAATCACCTGCACCACCAGTTAAAACATCCCGATTGGGGAATAACCATTATTGATGAACGGAAAGAACATCATTATCAACCCGGTTATCTTTTTCTGCCTTTTGATATTTATGCACCGGAAGATATTATCAAGACTGTTGAAGAGTTTATACCAAAAGATGTAACACTGGTTAAAAATAAAATAAACCGCATTTTACCTGCCGGCAATAAAATAGAACTTACAGGAGGCGAAGAAATACCGTATGATATCCTGATAATTGCAACAGGCGCTAAAATTGCACCGGAAGAAACGGAAGGCATGAGAGGATCGGAGTGGCAGAAATCTGTTTTTGATTTTTATACATTTGAAGGATCACTGGCTTTGAGAAATAAACTGAAAGATTGGGAAGGGGGTAAGCTGGTGGTTCATATTACCGAAATGCCGATCAAATGCCCGGTAGCACCTTTAGAATTTGCTTTCTTAGCTGATTCGTTTTTCAAACATAAACATATGCGTGATAAAGTGGAGATCACTTATGTTACTCCATTAAGTGGTGCCTTTACAAAACCAAAAGCTACTGAAGCACTCGAACATTTATTGCAGGAAAAGGGGATTAACATTGAACCCGACTTCGCCATTGAAAGGGTTGATAATGAAAAGAAAGAGATCGTGGATTATGGAGGTAAAATAATTCCATTTGATCTCCTGGTTACAGTTCCCACCAACAAGGGCGATGAATTAATAGAAAGATCAGGTATGGGTGATGACCTGAATTATGTACCTACCCATAAAGCCACCTTGCAGTCTAAAGAGTACACCAATATTTTTGTTTTAGGTGATGCCAGTAATATACCGGCTTCCAAGGCAGGTTCTGTTGCACATTTTGAAGCAGAGATATTAACCGACAATATTCTTCGCTTTGTACATGGTGAGCCTTTGAAAGAAGAGTTTGACGGGCATGCAAACTGCTTTATTGAAACCGGTCATGGAAAAGCTTTGCTAATCGATTTCAATTATACGCATGAGCCGGTTGAAGGAAGTTTTCCCTTTGCGGGAATAGGACCGTTGAGGCTGTTAAAGGAAAGCAGGATGAATCATATGGGCAAGCTCGCTTTCAGGTGGATATACTGGAATGTTTTATTGAAAGGAACACATATTCCATTTGTATCAGCAACCATGTCTGAAAGTGGAAAACAATACACATAAATTATTAAATCTTTAAAATAAAAATCATGGAAAAGACAATAGCAGGTAAACACATTACCGTAAATGAAGAAGGTTACTTAACAGATTTTAGCCAGTGGGATGAATGTATTGCTGAAGTAATTGCTGCAGAAGCAGATGTCTCTTTAACTCCCAGGCATTGGGAAATATTAAAGTATCTGCAAAACGAACATAAGAACCAGGTTGCGCTCAGTATCAGGCGTATTGGAAAAAGTGGTGTAACAGATATCAAAGAATTCTACCAGTTGTTCCCATCTGCGCCTTTAAAAACCGCTACAAAAATTGCCGGCATACCCAAACCGGCCAGTTGTATTTAACAATTAAAATTTTGTCAATTATGAGTGAGAATAATGGAGCTATTAAAAAGATGATGATCATCTTATCAAAGGGCACACTTGAAAATGTATACGCCGCATTTGTGTTGGCTAACGGGGCCCGTATGGAAGGGATAGATGCAGAAATATTCTTTACTTTTTTCGGCCTGGAAGCCGTGCATAAAAAGAAACTGGAACACCTGCATGTGGCAACAGTAGGTAATCCGGCCATGCATATGCCAACCATGCTGGGTGGTTTGCCAGGTATGGAGGCATTGGCAAGCAGCATGATGAAAAAGGAAATGGAAAAAGTTGATATGCCGGATGTACATGAGTTTTTAGATATTCTGACCGCTTCCGGGGTTAAATTATGGGCATGTAAGTTAGCGATGGATATGTTTCATTATAAGAAAGAAGATCTGTATGAGGGAGTAGAAGACGTAATTACAGTAGGCGATTTTTATAAACAGAGTCAGGGAGAAGGTGTACATATGCTATTTGTATAAAACAGTAATCATTTAGATCATTACTTCATCCTGATCTTTAAAGCAGCAAGACAGTTTTCTTTATTTGTAACTCTTGTTACTCAGTAATTTCATGAATTAATATAATTTTATGTGAGTAAAAATAAACAACATTTTAAATTTAATGATCATTTTAAAATATACAGAGTTAAATACTGTGATTTAATTATGGGGATGATTTTTTTAACCTTTTAAACCAGATAAAATGAAAAATACAAATGCAATCGGTCTGGATAAAAACAAGACTGAGAAACTGGCTAAAAAACTCAATGGGCTTTTAGCGAACTATTCACTTTTTTATCAAAATACGAGGGGCTTTCACTGGAATATCAAGGGCGATAAATTCTTTGAGTTGCATGTTAAATTTGAGGAACTATACAATGATCTGTTGCTGAAGATAGATGAAGTGGCAGAGCGTATCCTTACCCTGGGTTTTGAGCCGGAACATAATTATTCGCAATACCATAAAACATCGGCCATTAAGGAAACTGCAAAAGTAACGGATGGCTTAAAAGCGGTTGAGCAGATACTGGTATCTTTCAAAACGGTGATTTCTATGCAACGTGAAATACTGGAGCTTGCAGCTGATGCCAACGACGAAGGAACAAATGCCCTCATGAGCGATTATATCCGCATGCAGGAAAAACAGGTTTGGATGTACTCCGCTTTCTTAAAAAAATGAGAACATAAATTATACTGACAGTAAGCATCTGTGTACCGGGCGGATGCTTATTTCATTTGTAACCTTTGTTACTTAATTGCAGTGGTATAAAATCTAAATTTGCATCAGTAAAACAAGATCATGAAAGAGAATATTTTAACAAACTGGACATTTATGCGGTTCCTCAGGTTAGGTTTGGGTGTTGCTGTTTTAGTTCAGGCTGTTATTGCAAAAGATGTATTATTTGCTTTTTTAGGATTGGCATTTACTGCCATGCCTGTTTTTAATATTGGCTGTTGTGGTACAGAAGGATGTTATGTGCCACCGGATAAAAAAGAGGATAAAACAAAAGATATAACATATGAAGAAGTGGGTTAAAAATAATGCACTGTATATTATTGGTGCTGCAGTTGGTAGCATTGCAGGATATATTTACTGGCAACAGGTTGGTTGTTCGTCCGGCACCTGCATGATCACATCCAAACCAATTAACAGCACGCTGTATGGTGCATTAATGGGTTCCCTGTTGTTTGGCATGTTTAAAAAAGGAAAGAAAAAAGAAATTATAAAAGAAGGAGAAAATAATCATGACATTTAACGAGATCATAAATTCTGACAGACCGGTACTGGTTGATTTTTTTGCAGAATGGTGTGGCCCCTGCAAAATGATGGCACCTATTCTTAAAGATGTAAAAAAAGAAGTCGGGGATGCGGTTACCATCATTAAAGTGGATGTTGACAAAAGTCCGCAGGCTGCACAGGAATATCAGGTGCAGGGTGTACCTACACTGATACTTTTTAAAAATAGCAAACCGCTATGGAGACAGAGCGGGGTAGTGCCAAAAACAGGATTGGTTGGCGTAATAAAAAAATTCACAGTATAAAAAATAGAACAATGAATATTTTACAACAGTTATTTGGAGGTGGCCCCAAAGTAGATCTGAAAGCCACGATAGCAGAAGGAGCATTTTTAGTAGATGTAAGAACACCCGGAGAGTTTCTTGAAGGGCATGTAAAGGGATCGGTAAATATTCCTTTAGACAGTGTGACCCATCAGCTGGCGAAATTTAAAAACAAAAAGAACATTATCGTATTTTGTCGCAGCGGTAACAGAAGCGGACAGGCAAAATCAATCCTGGAACAAAATGGATTTACCAACGTGGTAAATGGAGGTACCTGGCAGGATGTAAATCAGTATGTACAATGAAATACTTAAAAACAGGCCTTATCGCAGTTTTGCTGATGGTTGGATTATTGTCCTGTGTAAACAGCAATGACTCATCAGGCACAAGGGAAACAAAACCCATTGATACAGTTACTGCAAAAACCATTATTGTAGATGTAAGAACAGTTGAAGAATGGATAGATGATGGCCATGCAAATTGCAGTGTTAACTATCCTTTAGGCGAACTGGATAAAAAATTAGAATCATTAAAAGCCTATGATAAGGTGATAGTTGTTTGCCGTAGCGGCAGCAGGGCAGATGCAGCAAAAGAAATGCTGGAGCAGGCTGGCATTAAAAATGTTGAGAATAAAGGTGCCTGGCAGAATATTAACTGTAAATAGTTTAAACCTTGTAACTTAAAAGTATATGGAAAGTTTAAAAATACTGATACCAACAGATTTTTCAGTGCAGGCCGAGTTTGCTTACCTGATGGTTAAAAAGCTGGAAGAAAAAACAGCGATTGACATTCACTTTCTGCATGTTTTAGATGTGCCGGATACTGTAACCATGTCTGCCAATGGTGATATTCAAACCTGTGGTGAAATTGATGTGAACTATGTGATAACGCAGAAAGAAATTGCAGAACGTAAATTAGCCAATCTTAAAACATTATATGGCAGCCATATTCAAACACACCTGGTATTGGGAAAAGTAACTGATGCCATTTTGAATTTTTCGGAGGGAAACCATTTTGATATCATTGTAATGGGTACCAAAGGCGCCTGGGGTATCAGGGAAAAACTTTCAGGTTCTGAAACTCAGATCATAGCACGCAGGTCAAAAACACCTTTGCTTTCATTGATGTGCGACCGTTCAGAACTGGTCATCAAAAATATATTACTGGTACACAATTTCAATAACCCGGTGCCGGAAGACCTGGCATTGATGCACAAACTGGTCAGTGCATTCGGCACAAAGCTTCACCTGCTGCAGATAACTTCTGGTAATGTAGCGGCAGAAAAAAAAACGGTTGAAGAGAATATGAAAAAATTTGCAGCGCTGAATAATATCAGCAATTTTGAATGCCACTTAATAAATGACAAAGATGTGGAGAACGGGGTCATCCATTTTAACCAAATGATCAATATGGATATTATATGTATTGGCACACATGGCAAGGGAGGGATCTTTCACCAGAGTGCAACTGAAAAACTCATCAATCATTTATTCAAACCGATTATTTCGTTTCAATTAAACAATTAATTAAAAAATATGAGTGAACTCTTAACACAAACCTGGTCCTGGTGGTTTTCCGGCGCTATGATCGCAGGTATCATGTTTTTTCTTTTGTACTTCGGGCAGTCATTTGGTTTCTCTTCTAATTTAAGAACGATCTGTGCTGCTGCAGGATTGGGCAAAAAAACCAAATTCTTTGATTTCAATTGGAAAACACAGATCTGGAACCTGGTTTTTTTAATAGGTGCTATCATAGGTGGCTTTATAGCAAAACAGTTTTTGTCAACAGACGCACCGGTTCAGATCTCAGGAGAAACGATCAATGACCTGGCAAAGCTGGGTATTGCAGCACCGGTCTCGTTGCAGCCTGCCGAACTTTTTAGTTTAGATGCTATGCTTTCCATTAAAGGTTTCCTGGTGCTGGCAATGGGTGGGTTGATGGTTGGTTTTGGTTCCCGTTATGCCGGGGGCTGTACTTCGGGCCACGCCATCAGTGGCTTATCCGATCTGCAGGTGCCTTCCCTTATTGCAGTGATCGGATTTTTTATCGGTGGCCTGGCAATGACTTTTTTAATTCTCCCTTTAATATTTTAATCAAATGAAGTTTATAAAATTTCTAATACTTGGTATTGTCTTTGGAATTGTAATGGCAAAGTCCGAAGCCATTTCCTGGTTCAGGATCCAGGAGATGTTTCGTTTCCAGGCTTTTCACATGTATGGCATCATTGGTACGGCTGTTACACTGGGTGTTATTGGCGTTGCCCTCATAAAGAAATTTAAAATACGGGACTTTCATGGCAACCCTATTTCTTTTTATCCTAAAGAAAGATCCATCATTCGTTATCTTTTTGGAGGTATTATTTTTGGATTAGGTTGGGCATTGAGTGGCGCCTGTCCCGGCCCGATGGTAGTTAATATCGGCTATGGCTTTTTAACCATGACGATCGTATTTTTATTCGCCATTGTTGGTACTTTTTTATATGGATTAATCAAGGATAAATTACCTCATTAATTGTTTAAATGATTCCTTATGTATAACGAACAGGAAGTAGACAAAAGAACTGAGGGACTGGTTTCCGTCATAAATAAATTATTGCTTGTTATAATAGTAATGGTTATAGGTATTGTATCCATACCATTTATTTTATTTTATACAAACCAGCCAGGGAATCCGGAAAAACAAACGCAAAATGTCACAGCTTCATCCGAGACATTGAAAACAGATGCAACAAATTACTGGACAGCACCCGATATCAACACCATCAGCGATACCAAACAAAAAGAGCAGGTAGCATATGGTAAAGAATTAATTGCTCACACTGCCAGATACCTTGGGCCCAATGGCTCTGTAATGAAGATAAGCAATGGTATGAATTGTCAGAACTGCCACCTGCAGGCAGGCACAGCCGTTTTTGGCAACAACTATGGTTCGGTTGCTTCACTGTATCCAAAATTCAGGGCCAGGAGTGGATGTATTGAAGATATTTATAAAAGAGTAAATGATTGTTTTGAACGAAGTTTAAATGGCAAAGCATTAAACACTAAAAGTAAAGAGATGCAGGCCATTGTATCGTACATCAATTTTGTAGGATCAAATGTAGAAAAAGGGAAGAAAGCAGAAGGTTCAGGCTTTAAAGAACTTACCTGGCTTGATCGTGCTGTAGATACTGCAAAAGGTATGGCCGTTTATACCGCAAAATGCCAAAGCTGCCACCAGGCAAATGGCGAGGGAACTTTTACTGCCGATAAAACAGAATATACTTACCCTGCTTTATGGGGCAAAAATAGTTATAATGACGGGGCAGGTTTATACCGTATCAGCAATTTTGCAAAATATATAAAGTATAATATGCCACAAGGTGTAACTCACCTGTATCCTCAATTAACTGATGAAGAAGCATGGGATGTGGCTGCATTTGTGATCACTCAAAACAGGCCACACATCAATACGCCAAAAGACTGGCCCGATATTTCAAAAAAACCGGTTGATTACCCTTTTGGACCTTATGCAGATACATTTCCGGAAAAGCAACACAAGTACGGGCCTTTTAAACCCATCTTGGATGAACAAAAGAAAAGGGAAGAAGCAGCTAAACAAAAAGCATCAACCATTGTAAAAAATTAATACCTGCAAAGTGAATAATAACAGAAGAGATTTTATAAAAAAAATAAGTACGCTGGGTGGTGCAGGATTGCTGGCTTCCTCTCCCATTATTGCTGTTGCTGGATCAAAAGAGAACTCAGTGGCTGATAATAGCAAAGCAGCCGATGATAAACCCTTTACTATTTCTATTTTACAAACTACTGATGTGCATTGCCAGGTTCAACCGCATGATGAACTGTTTTGGGAAAATGATAAAGTAGTGTTTCGTAAAACCGGGGGTTATGCACACCTGGCTACTTACCTGCAAAAAGAAAGAAAGAAAAACCCACATAGTTTTTTAATTGATACCGGTGATATGTTCCAGGGCAGTGAGCTATCTGTAAAAACAACAGGCAAAGCCATGGTCCCCATCTTAAATGCATTGGGCTACGATCTGTATCTTCCCGGAAACTGGGAAGTTATTTATTATAAGAAAGCCATGCAGACTTTACTGGGTTCATTAAATGCGCCTAAGGTTTGTGCCAACATGTATCACGACCTGGGAGAAGGAAAAAAGGGAGAACTTATTTTTCCTCCCTATTATATCTGGAACATTAAAAGCGTGAAGATCGGTTTTATCGGGTACACAGATCCATTGGTCCCTTTACGCCAATCACCCAACTACAGCAAAGGAATTATTTACACAAAGCCAGAAGAGAACCTGGCACATTACGTGGATGTATTACGCAACCAGGAACAATGTGCCTATGTTATGATAGTTGCACATTTAGGTTTATCACAACAGATCCATTTGGCAAATGCTGAAGAGTGTAAAGGGGTTGATTATATTCTTGGTGGCGATACACATGAAAGGATTCGTAAACCAATTCAGTGTACATACAGTAAGGTGGTAGAGCCCGGTGCTTTTGGCTCCTTTGTTGGTAAACTGAATCTTACCATACAAAATGGTAAAGTGATAAAAGATGATTATGAACTGGTAGAAATAACGACAGACAAATTCAAACCTTCAAAGGAAATAGCTGCCTTAATTAAAGACAATGAAAAGCCCTTTGAAAGAGATATTTATACTATTGTAGGTTACAGTACCATTCCACTATACAGGTACTTTGTGGTAGAAAACCCCATCGATATGATGATACTCGATGCATTGAAATGGAAAGTGCCGGAAATGGACATCGTATTATCGAATGGTTTTCGTTTTTGTCCCCCACGGACAACAGCAGATCATACCGGCAACATTCCAATTACCGAGGGATATATTTATGATATGTTCCCAGTGGATAGTACGGTAAGAACCGGGATGGTTACCGGGAAACAGATATGGGAATGGCTGGAAAAAGAAATGCATAATGTTTTTGCCAAAGATGCATCAGAGCGTTTTGGTGGATGGGTAATCAAGTTTAAGGGAATGAAAGTAACCTTTAATGCTTTTGGTGAAAAAGGAAAAAGGGTACAAACCGTAGAAGTTGGAAATACTGCGCTTGATCTGAATAAAATGTATAAGATCTGCGCCTGTGAAAGAGATGGCGATCCCAGTGATATGCTTTGCAGGATGACAAATGTAACAAATGCAAATAATACGCATCATACTTTGCATTCTGTGATGAGAGATTACCTGGCAACCAATTCGCCGGTTACACCTGTGCTTCCGGAGAATGCAGATATCTTGGATGTCCCGCAAACATTACTTACGCAGGTGACAGGAGTAGATTACCAGTTTCATTGATAAAAAATAAACAAATGAAAAAAATATTTTTAGCGCTATTGACTTTTGTAATGGTAAATACAATTGTAATTCAAAAAGTTGCAGGCCAGGGTTCTGTAAACGGATCGGTACCCCAAGAAAATAATCAGCATAAGATCATTTTTCAGCTTAGCATCGATGACAGTCTTGCACACAAAGCATTGATGAAACAGTTGAATAATATTACCACTGTGGCGCCCGGTACAAAAATAGAAGTGGTGTGTCATGGCCCGGGCTTAAACATGCTGGTACTGGGTAAAACAACCGTTCAGGAAAAGATACTTCAAATGAAAATGAAAGACATTGAATTTGTGGCCTGCGAATTTTCTATGAGTGAAAGAAATGTACCCAAAGAAAAAATTATACCCGAAGCCGGTTTTGTAAAGGCAGGCATTATTGAAATTGTAACGAAGCAGGAACAAGGCTGGAGTTATATTAAATCAGGATTTTAATTTCCATAAAATTTAAAGTAAGATGAAAAAATTACTGGTAGCATCATTGATGTTGCTTGCAGGAAATATTGTATCAGCACAGCACCAGGAAGTTTCTGAAAGACCTGAGATGTATAAAGGAAAAAAAGTTCAAACAGTTGATACCACTTCGTTATTATCAGCATTTAAAAGGGGGCACGTTAACGGGCATTTCAGGTATTTTTTAATGGTCACTGATAATAAAGCCGGCCTTACCGATTATTATGCCAACGCAGCTGGCGGCGGTATACGGTATGAAACTGCAAGGTTTCATGGCTTCCAGTTTGCCGTAAGTGGCTTTTATACTTTTAATATTGGGTCGTCAGATCTTTCAAAACCCGATACTGCTACAGGCCAGTTAAACCGTTACGAAATTGCACTGTTTGATGTGAATGATCCCAATAATAAAAAAGATATAGACCGGTTGGAGGAATTCTATTTAAGATACCAGCATAAAAATGTGTCTGTCATTTTTGGCCGGCAGTTACTGAATACGCCGTTCATTAATTTACAGGATGGCAGAATGAGGCAAACAGGTGTAGAGGGGGTCTGGATGGAATACAATGATGCAAAAAAAATAAAAGCAGAAGCTGGCTTACTCTATGCTATTTCTCCCAGGGGTACTACCAAATGGTATGATATCGGGGAGTCATTGGGTGTATACCCGGCGGGGGTAAATGTGGATGGTACAAAATCGCTGTACAATAATAATATCAACAGTAAAGTAGTAGCCTTACTCGGAATAAATATTAAGGCCGGGAAAAATCTGCAATTACAGGCATGGGATATATATACAGATAATGTCTTTAATACTGCCACGCTGCAGGCCAATCTGCTGTTACCCCAAAAAAACAACAGCTCTTTTTTTACAGCAGCCCAGTTTATAAAACAAGATGCCATCAACAATGGCGGAAATACAGATCCTGCAATGGCCTATTTTGAAAAGGGAGGAAAATCTATCAGCTTTGGAGTAAAAGCCGGCTGGAAAAACAGAGCCTGGGAAACCAGTATCAACTATAACCGTATTACAAGCCACGGCCGTTATTTAATGCCCCGTGAATGGGGGCGTGAGCCTTTCTTTACATTTTTACCCCGTGAACGTAATGAAGGCTTTGGGGATGTACATGCCCTGATGGCAAAAGTTAATTACAATATGCCGGGGTCAGGATTAAAAACAACTTTGTCGGCAGGATATTATAAGCTGCCGGATGTAAAAAATTACCGGTTAAATAAGTATGGCTTACCTTCATATACACAGGCAAATGCCGATATTCGTTATTCATTTCCAGGCATATTAAAAGGACTTGAAGCCCAGTTGTTGGTTGTGTGGAAAATGAATACCGGAGAATTATATAATAACAAACGGTTTGAGTTTAACAAGGTTAATATGCTGCAATACAATTTTGTTTTAAACTATCATTTTTAATCAGCATGATGAACATAGATAATCTTCAGCATATTTTTGAACCTAAATTATTGCAAGAGATCCAGCAATTTGGAATCATTCAGCATTTTGAAGAAGGAGACCTGATCATGGATTACGGAAAGTATATCCGCATGATGCCTATTGTTTTGAACGGAACCATAAAAGTGTACCGGTTAGATGAAGAGGGCCATGAAATATTGCTGTATTATTTATCCAGCAGCGAAAGCTGTTCCATGGCTTACAGCTGTTGCATTGAAGCAAAGAAGAGTGAAGTAAAAGCCATTGCAGAAGATGATGTGGAACTGATAGCCATACCGCATATTAAACTGGATGAATGGCTTTGTACGTATCCAAGCTGGAAGAATTATATCATGCGCAGCTTCAACGAACGATTTCTTGAACTGCTTCGCTCCATCGAAAGCATCGCTTTTCATAAACTGGATGAGCGCCTCATTGGTTACCTTAAGGAAAAACAACGGCTTTCGGGTTCCAGCGTGGTAAAGGTTTCGCATTACCAGGTGGCCGATGACCTGGCTACGTCAAGGGTGGTGATCTCCCGCCTGTTGAAACAGCTGGAGAACGACAAGAAGATCATTCTTTACCGCAATGAGATAAAACTCCTTCCCGCATTTGTATAAAAAAACTCCTGCAGGGCAGAGCCCTTTTATTTGAGAAGAAAAGATTACTTTTTAATGATCAGTTTTTGTAAACTGACCATATTGCTTTTCATCGCCAGTTCATACGGCCCGGCGGCAAAAGCTTTTTGCAGCCTGATGGAATGAACACCGGGTTGGCCGATATTGATTGTTCCGGTTTGCATCACCTGTCCATTGGTGGCGGTAATGCTATACATATATATACCTTTAGCCGAAGTTCCTGCATACAGATCAATGCTTTCATTCACCGGGTTCTTTATCACGTAAAGTTCTTTTGAATGGTTGGCAACAGCCACGATTAGTGAATAAGCTACCCGGCCGCTGTATTCGGTAATCTTCAGTCGGTAGTAGGCGATTCCTTTAAGGGGAATATTATCTGTATACTGGTAGAACTCCGTTCCGTTTCGGTTGATGGCCGATTGGGTATGGATGATAAAGAAATTCATTCTGTCGTCGCTTCTTTCCAGTTCATAGTGGCTTACATTGAGTTCGTTGCCGATATTATAATTAATCCTTGTGGACCCACCTACACGGCCGGCGGTAAAGCTGATGATCCTGAGTGGCAGAACAAATGAAATACTGCCAATGGTAAAATTGCTGTTGAAGGCTGATACACTATTTGAGGTTACCGAACCTGTTGTTAAAACACTACCGGATCCTGTTCCGCCAATGCTTTGCCAGAATGTACCATCCCAGTAAGAGGCCCTGATATCGCTCAGCATCAGTAAGGGAAAGGGTATCTTGCTTGCATCCCAGTTCATGGTTATTTGTGCCGCACTTCCGCTGACCTTGTTGATGGTCCAGTACTCAGATGTATCAACAATCACCAGTGGATTATACAAGCTTGTATAATTAGGTGTAACGGCCCCGTTATGCCTCACGTTAAATTCCGATGAGGCCGAGAGGTTCGTAAGCAAAACAGATCGTTCATAAGTTGCATTGCCAACAGGGAATGTAAAATCTGTACTGCCTGCTTTTTTCACCCAACCGTTCACATGACGGGTATCGCTGCTTCCTGAGTAAGATGACCCAGCCTCGTAGGTCATGTAATTAGGTGTGGAAGAAGTAGTGATCATTCCGTTTGTATAGGTATGCGTTCCGGCAACACTAAGATTATTATTAAGTAAAAAACCCGATGAATTATCCGTTTCAAGGCCGAATGTTTTAAAGGTTTGTGTTCCACCGATCGTTTGCAGGGCGCTGCCGTTTAAATACAGCATACCAGAACCTGCAGACATAGATGCCTGGTCGTTGGTAATATTTCCACCTATATACAAGCTGCCGTTGTTTATAAGCGTGGCTGAAGATGCGTTGGTAAAGTCACCGAATCCGGTCATGGATGCACTGCCATGTATTTGCAGGTTGCCATTATTTCTGAACGCCAGTTGCCCGTTTGCAGATACACAACAAAGACATACTACTACCGGTATAAATATTTTTTTCATGTTATTATTATTGAGTGTTAGCATGCCATTGGATATCCTGGATAGTCACTACTTTACTGCTACTTGTGGAGTTTGAATAATAAATTTCAAAATAATCTCCTGGCGCTATATCGTTCAGGTATGCTATGAATGAAAACTGGAATGGCTGTCCCGATGTGGTAACCCTCAGTGTTGTTTCACCATATCTTGTTGTGGTCACCCCATTTTTTACAATGCCGATCGAAATATTCTGGTTACTGCTGTTTACTGAAAGGTTTCCGGAAACATTAAATATCCCGTTTCTCCGGTTTGTGGGCTGATAGGTAATCTGGTTATTGCTTAACGTCCATTTGCATGTTTCTTCTGATGTATTGGTTCCCCAGTCAGCTTTATACCATGTATTCTGGTTGGTGAGCGTTTTGTTGGTTGAGCTATTCAAGACATTAATAAAACAATTTGGTTTTTGATCACCCATACCTCCGTTACTTTCCACTATGGCGTTAGCGTCCCTGCCATCTGTCCTGGTAAAATCAAAACCGGAAATATATGTGCCGGAATTATCCCACGAATTGCCCGTAATAGTAATACTTGCAAAACTCGTAAAGGTTGCAGGCTGGTATAGAATGGCTGTACCGGTAGTACTATAATAACCGCCCGATGCTAATTGGATAGTAGCACCGGATCCTTTGCTCATATTCACGCCATTATTACATCCTATGAAATCTGTTTCGGCCACTTTTACTGTGACACCGGAATTAGCGCTGTGAATCAATATACCATTATTTTGTGCATTGGAAATATCTGTTTCAAATACCCACAGCTCGGCATCTGTAGAATCGAGAATAGCATTGTAAAACCTGTCGAATGAACAGTCTTTTACTTCATTGTAAGAGCCGGTTCCCAGTAACCTTATAGCATCTTCGCCTGCAGCGGTGCCATAGCCGGATAAAGCCGTAGCATCAAAACTGATCATTTTGAAATAGCAATCAGAGATGCATCTGAACATGGGTTTTCCTGCAAGTCCCGAAGCTGCTGCTATTGTAGCTGATCCGTAAGACATACCCTGAAATGTTAGAGAATAAGGGAGGTCAATAACTATTGTTGAGCTGATGTCATACGTTTCTTCCCCAAGCCTGATTACTGAAGGCCCCGTCATATGCAAATCGAGAAACTCAATTGCTTCGTCTATCGTTGTCCAACTGCTGTTGGCACTTACTTCCAAAAAGTTTTCACTTCTCTTTCCTTTTTCTTTTATTATCCAGTTTCCGGCTGCAGCTACATAGGTTTGCCCCACATACCTGGTAAGTTTCGAAGTAGCTTGTCCGTCTATGGTGGTGCCGCCATTGCCCTGCACTGTTATAAGATCAGTATGAGTACCTGCATTCTTTACAGTAATAGCCATGCCATTATCTGATGCTGTAATGGATGGCAGTGTCAAAGTAATATCGTTACTGGCAAGTACCATTGTTTCTGATTTCAGCAATGTAGTATTTACTGTTTTGGTAACAACATTGAGTTCCGAGGTAGCCAGCAATCTCCATTGGCCACCATCCCAGTAATAATAACCGTCGGCCAAACTGCCGCCCGTACTAAACACTAACATACCCGCCGGCACTGTGCCTGTTAGCGGAGATACAGAAGTTGTACTGTTGAGTGCAACTCTTGGAGGAAGAAAACCTTTATTGGTGCTTTCTAATTCGAGGAGAGAATTGGTGTTAATAGTATTGGGGTTGCTGCCAATTTTAACCTGGGCTTTTGTAAAAATAAAAAGCATCATTACAGGAATCAGTAATAGTTTTTTCATAGTTATATTGGTTGTTAAATAACCTGTGTTGGGTTATTGGTTTATGTTTTTTATATGGGTCACCATTCGGCGTTTATTCCTATGATGTAATTCTTTTTTCCCCCCAGCTGGTTGAATACATACAGTGGGATCGTAATTTTTTTTATCACTATCCCCAGCATCAGACCGTATTCGGCCGTAAAAGTGCTTTTATACAGTTGTGTGAACTGGGTGCTTATCCCTGCGTAAAACCATTTCACCGGCTGGTAGCCCAGTTCCGACCAGTTGAAAAAGAAATGGTCTTGCCGGGTTCTGTTATTCAGTGTGTATTGTGTTTGTCCTGAAAGAAAGAACTTTTTGTATTCAAGTGATGTATTGACTGCCGCCGAAAAGCCGGTATAATTCCCGAAAACGATCCCTGCCATTGGGGTAAAGCACCAGGTAATCGTTCCTTCCTTGCCGAAGCTTTTTCCGGCATAAAGTGAGGCAGTCCGGCTGGCTTCATAGTTGTACCGCATTTCTGCATAAAATCCCTTCCTGCCCTGGTGATGAACCACCGGCATCCATTGATAGGCCTCTCCGGAACTGAGCATACCGTAATTCTCAATACCGGTTTTCGACTGGGCCAAAAGCTTAGGCAGCATCAAAATGCTCAAGATGATAATCAAGAAGGTCTTCTTCACTTTCAACAATATTTACTTTTGCATTCTGTATCTTTTTGTACAGCAAAATTTCTTTCAAAAAAGGATTCCAGTAAAATATCAACCTCTCAATTGGTTTCCATAAGATCACCCAACTGAAAACATCAATAGCATTACTGAATATGGAATGTATGCGGTGGCCTATGCCGAAAAGCTGCGGTAAAGCAACCTGGCAGAAGATAACCACACAGATGCTCATTAAGAGCAGTATATAATTCTTCTTTTTAAACTTATAAAATTCAATTTCTTTCTGCATTTTAAGGATCTGAAAATGCCTGCGTATGGTTTTTATTAACGGGTCTACCATGAATCTCATGCTTCCTGATTCGCAGCAGAATACCTTGAAATCAATGGCGGTATGCCTGCTGGCATTGGCTACCGTGTTATTCAGATAATCTTTAAACTCCTGCCCAAGCTGTCTCTTATCCAGCCTTGCAGGATCGTGAGGGTTGAAGTAGTTATTAATGCTGTTGGCATCAATCCTCAGGTAAATGCTGATCTTTCTTGTTGCGGACTTACGCATAACAATTTTCGAACATTGGGTTTATAAAGGTCTGTTAGGGAATAAACGGTAACTGAAGGATTGTATTACCGGCAGGGGTATAGTAACATTTTCAAATTTTGGGTAGAAAAAAAACCACAAGGTTTAGAAATAATTGCAGTTAATTTTGGATTGCTGTTTACCCGGCAATTAAAAAAAGCATTCCTATCCTTATACAGGATGTTATTTTTTGTAAATTATGAGCCCGTAACAAACAACCGGTATTTTAACTTATTTATCAACAATGGAGGAGCAGGATCGTTTAAAAAAGAATAGCCAACAAGGTTTACCTGTGGGAGCAGGAAAAGCCAGCCTTATTTTAAACAGGCCGGCAGTCCTGGGCATTTTAGCATTTGTCATTCTCGCTGGTTTATTCGCCATTCTTATTTACCAGCGATTCCTTATCGTTCAGGAAGCCAAAAAGAAAGAAGCATACGAGATAGTAAATACAGCTAAAGATAAACTGCAGGAGGTGTTGGCATATAGCTCTTCTGCTACCAAAATATTGTCTTTCTTCATCGACAATAACGGAGAAGTAAAGAATTTCGATTCTGTGGCTGCACAGATAATCAGTGCAACCGAGGATATTGATGCACTGGAGTTGGTGCCTGACGGTGTTATCAGGTATATATATCCTCTTAAAGGAAATGCAACCGCCCTGGGGTTTGATATTTTGTCGGATTCCACACGAAACAAGGAAGCATTTAAGGCAATTGAAAAAAAGGAGCTGTTTTTTTCAGGACCGTTTCAACTCAAACAGGGGGGTATGGGTATTGTGGGGAGGTTGCCTGTTTTCAGGAATAAAAAATTCTGGGGGTTTTCTGCAGTAATCATCAAGCTCTCCACTTTATTGAAGGCTGCAGGCATTGACAGCGTGGATCAAAATGGAAATTATTTTCAGCTTTCAAAAATAAACCCCGACACCAAAAAGGAAGAATTTTTTATCCTTCATGATAAAGAACCGGTACATGATTATTCTATTTCTGTAGATGTTCCCAGTGGCGAGTGGAAACTATCTGTTCAACCTTCACCCGGATACAAAAAACTGGCTGATATTTTTATTCTTGCCCTCCTCGGTTTTCTCATCTCGATTTTTGGTGCTGTATTTGTTTTTAGTATTGCGGGCAGGCCACAGCAGTTGAATAACCTGGTTAAACAACGAACAGCGCAATTAAAAGAGAGTGAAGAAAAATTCTCCAGGGCCTTTCACTCGAATGTACTGGGATTTGCCATTTACGATGAAGATTTCAGAATTGTTGATATCAACGAACCCTATGCCTCAGTTTTAGAAAAACCCAGGCATGAACTTATCGGAAAAACCTCTGATGAAGCCGGGCTCATCAGTAAGATCAATATTGCCAGAAGGGAAAGCATCAGCTAGGAAATTGAAGTGATACTGAATGTGGACGGGCAACTCAGTAATTATGAAACAGAGATTGAAACAAACGACGGGTCGCTGGTTACTGTTTTATTATCCATTGAACGACTGGAACTACATGGTAAGAAACACTGGCTTACTTCCATTATTGATATAACCGCAAAGAAAAAGGCAGAACTGCTACTGAAGGAAAGCGAAGAAAAATACCGCACACTTATTGAACAGGCATCTGATGGTATAGTGATTACAGACCTGGATGGCATTATACTTGAGGTAAATAACAGTATCTGTGTCTTAAGTGGCTACAGCGAAGAGGAAATGCTGCATGAACATTTGCATAAATTCTTGCCACCCGAAGATGTTGCACAAAACCCATTGCGGTTATCAGAACTCATGCAGGGCAGAAGCCTGCTATCCGAAAGAAGGCTGTTAAGAAAAGATGGAGTTCCCCTGGATATTGAAGTGAATTCTAAAATGGCCAGCTCACATACCCTCATTGGATTTATAAGGGATATCAGCGACCGTAAAAAGAATGAAGAGACACTGCGATACCAGGCCCGGTTACTTGAAAGTGTTTCTGATGCCGTTACTTCTCTGGATTTGAACCGACGTATCGTTAGCTGGAATAAAGCCTGTGAAGAATTATATGGACTGAAAACCGAAGAGGTTTTAGGGAAAAGGGTCCCCGAACTGGTGACTTTTGAATTTCAAAACATCAGCACAGAAGAAGTGTTTAAACAGGTTTTTACAGAGGGGCAGTGGAAAGGGGAATTTAATTTTATACATCCCAAAACAAGTGTTAAGACCCACTTACTCAGTAGCCTTAATGTATTGAAAAATAAAGATGGAGAAGTTTCCGGGTTGATATTGACCAGCAAGGATATTACGGAAAGAAAAAAAGTAGAAGAGCAATTAGCCGAAAATGAACAGCGGCTAAACCGTGCAGAATTAATGGGCAAGCTAGGGCATGGCTATTATAATATAAAAAATGGCAGTATGCACCTGTCTGAGGGATTATACAATATATTTGGTGTAACACCTGAAACTTTTTCCCATACCATAGATGGATTAAGATCATTAATTCATCCCGATGATTTTTTAATCCAGCAGGAAGCTGTGGAAACCATGTTTACAAAAGGGGAAGTGGAAGTGGAGTTCCGCATAATAAGACCTGATGGGGAAGTTCGGAATGTTTTATTTAAAACCAGGCTAACCAAAAATGAAAAAGGAGAATTAATAGACTCATTCACTACAGCTCTTTGTGTTACTGACCGGAAAAAAGCTCAAAAAGAATTAGAAGAATCATTTTCTGTTCTTGAGGCAACATTGGAATCAACTGCTGACGGCATTTTGGTGGCAAATTCACAGGGCAAAATTATCCGGTTTAATAAAAAATTTGCCGAGTTATGGCATATACCCCAGGATATATTGCAAACAGGCGATGATAGTAAAGCAATTGATTTTGTTTTAGACCAATTAAAAACTCCTGAAAAATTTCTTTCTAAAATAAAAGAATTATACGCAGACCCCGAAGCCGTTAGTTTTGATACCCTGGAATTCAAAGACGGACGTGTATTTGAACGTTATTCTCAGCCACAACTGATCAATGGACAAAGCTCTGGCCGTGTCTGGAGTTTCCGGGATGTTACTGAACGCAAAAAATCAGAAGCGGAAATATTTTTGTCAGAACAAAAATACAGGTTATTGTTTTATAATAATCCATTACCCATGTGGATGGTAACCATACCCGGTTTGGATGTTATTGAAGTAAATGATTCGGCCATTGAACAATATGGATATGCCAGGGAAGAATTTTTAAAACTAAATACAAGAGATCTGCGCCCGGCGGAAGACGTAGAGAATTTCCTGAAAGAGGTGGAAAAAATGGACGCAGGTATTATTAACACAAGGTCATGGCGCCATAAAAAAAAGGATGGAACTATTATACAGGTAGAAACCCACAGTCACCAGATCATGTATGAAGGGAAGATGGTGTGGCTTGGGTTAGCAAATGATGTAACTGAAAAACATAAAGCCAGGGAACTTTTACAAAAATCCTACGAGGAGATCCGGCAACTGGCTTCCAACCTGCAAAGCATAAGGGAAGATGAACGTACAAATATTGCCAGGGAGATACATGATGAACTGGGACAACAGCTTACCGGCCTTAAAATGGATATACACTGGCTCTCCCGGAAAGTAAAAAATGCAGATGATGAAATAAATGAAAAAATGAAAGAGAGCATAGACCTCATCAACGCCACCATTACCTCAGTAAGAAAAATCGCCACTGACCTGAGGCCAAGTATATTGGATGATCTTGGCCTGCCGGCAGCGCTGGAGTGGCAGGGAGAGGAGTTTGAAAAAAGATCGGGCACAAAAGTGAAGTTTATAAATAAGGCGGGTGATATGGAAGTGAGACCCGAAGTGGCAACGGCTATTTTCAGGATATACCAGGAACTGCTCACCAATATTGCACGCCATGCCAATGCAGGTTTGGTAACGGCCATGCTGGATATGGAAGGGAATATTCTCAGGGTCAGTATTAAAGATGATGGAGTAGGGTTTAACACTAGTACCATCAGCAATAAGAAGACACTGGGATTATTAGGTATAAAAGAGCGTACTTTGCTGATGGGGGGAACCTATGAAATAAAGACCGAACCTGGAAAGGGGTCAGAAACGATAATTTCTATTCCTTTAAAACTTACAAAGTCCACAGGTTAAAAAACAGAGCATGTTAAGAATTTTAATTGCTGATGATCACACCGTTGTGCGTAGAGGGCTCAAACAGATCCTGCTTGATGAATTTCCGGGTGCAAAGATTGAAGAAGTGCCCGATGCAGAAGGGCTGATAAAAAAAGTAATGCAGGGCAAATGGGATATTGTGGTAAGCGACCTGTCCATGCCGGGCCGCAGCGGGTTAGATGCATTGCAACAGATAAAAATAAGCCACCCCGGCCTGCCGGTGCTTATCCTTAGCATACACCCCGAAGAGCAATATGCATTAAGGGCCCTCAAGGCCGGGGCTGCCGGTTACCTCAGTAAAGACACTGCCCCCGATGAACTGGTGAAAGCGGTACAGAAAGTATTACTCGGTAAAAAATACATCTCACAATCCATTGCCGAAAAACTGGCGAATACACTTTCAGTCAAAACCGATAAATTTCTTCACGAGAACCTCAGCAACCGGGAGTTTGATGTAATGAAACTACTGGCCAATGGCAAATCGGTATCAGATATAGCCGATATCCTTTCGCTGAGTGTGACTACCGTAAGCACTTACCGGGCCCGGGTAATGACCAAGATGAATTTAAAATCTAACTCGGACCTTACAAAATATGCTATTGAGAATAAGCTAATTTAGGGAATTCCACATATAACAACCTCCCCCCATCACTCTTTTTTGTAGTATCAGAGCCACAAAACCCAAACAATTTCAACTACATTTTGAGTTTTCTACGGGCTATAACTTGCGGCAAGTATAATTATATGCCTCACACAGGAAAATCGGGGAAGGTATTACTGATAGTTGATAGCTCATCATTAATTATTGAACGGCTGATAGGTATCCTTGGCGAAGGGAAAAAAAATAAAAAGATCTTTACAGCGAATGATTATGCTGGGGCAATAACTGTGCTTAATGAAAACAAAACAGATATTGTGTTGCTGGATATACAGTTGCCGGGCAAGAATGGAATAGACCTGCTGAAATTTATTGTGAAAGACCACCCGGCAGTTAAAGTGGTGATGCTGACAAACCTGGTGAGTTATTATTACCAGAAATTATGCAGGGAGATAGGAGCGGTTCATTTTATGGACAAGTCGAAAGATTTTGAGAGCATTCCCGAAGTTGTTGCCAGGTTGTAGAGAAAAAGAGACCTTATTATCAGAACGAGATTAACACTATGATTAACCCCTTAAAAGCGCCTTTTAGCTTAATGAAAAATCTGCTTATCTGATTTTGTTCAATATCCTGTGAAAGTAGTCAAGCATGTAAAATTAGACCGGAATATTTCAGCGGGGCCACCGCTTCGTTGAAATGTCCGGTTTTTTATTAGTTGTATATCCTGTCGTAAGCCGCCTTGTATTTTTCCATGATCACTTTCCGCTTTAATTTAAGGGTTGGTGTAAGCTCACCGCTGTCAATGGTCCATTCATTAGGTAGTAATTCAAACTTTTTTATCTGCTCCACATGGTTGAAGAATTTATTGAAAGAATCAACCAGTTCTTTATACAGGTCAAGCACCTTGGGATGATGAACCGCATCTTCAATGGTGGTGAATTTTATTCCTTTATGCTGCATCCATTCTTTTAAATTGGGAACAGAAGGAACGATCAAAGCGCCAACAAATTTTTGTTCGGCACCAACTACCATCATCTGCTCCACAAATGGCGACTCCTTGAGTTTATTTTCTATCGGTTGTGGCGCTACATATTTTCCGCCGCTGGTTTTAAACAATTCTTTTTTTCGGTCGGTGATCTTTAGAAATTTTCCTTCTTCAAAAACACCAATATCACCGGTATGCAGCCACCCGTCAATTATGGTTTCGGCAGTAAGGTCTGGCCTCTTATAATATCCCATCATCACGCTGGGGCCTTTAACGCATATCTCACCATCTGCTTCCAGTTTCACTTCCTGTCCTTTAATAACCAGGCCAACGGTTCCAAACTTAGTGCCTCCCTTCTTTTTGCAATTGACACTTATTACCGGGCTGTTCTCGGTAGGGCCGTATCCTTCATAGATGGGTATTCCTGCTGCAGTAAAAATGCGTATCAACCTTACCTGGCATGCAGCGCCGCCTGTTACTATCAGTTCTATATTATTACCGAGCGCCTCACGCCATTTGCTGAAGATGAGTTTATTGGCAAGGGCCAGTTGAATATTATACCACAGGCCTTTGGATTTCCTGTTGTCATATTCGTTGGCAAGCTTAACCGACCAGTCGAATAATTTTCTTTTAATGCCGGTGAGTTCGGCTCCCTTTGCCATTATCTTTTCATAGGTCTTCTCCAGCAACCTGGGTACGGTGGCAAATAAAGTTGGTTTTACCTCCTTTAAATTTTCAGCGATCGTATCAAGGCTTTCAGCATAATAAATGGAATAGCCACTCGAAATATAGATATAGCTCACCATCCTTTCAAAGATGTGATTGAGCGGTAAAAAACTCAACGCCCTTCCATTCACATCATCTTCAAATGGAAAACTTTCTTTTGCATTTTTAATATTGGTAACCACGTTACTATGGCTCAGCATTACACCCTTTGGTGTGCCGGTTGTTCCCGATGTATAAATTACAGTGGCACAGTGTTCAGGCGCAATACCCCGTTTGGCCTCTTCTAATTTAGCAACATCATCAGCTGAAGGCTCGTTTAATAATCTGCTCCAGTGATCCACACCCTGCAGTTCATCAAAGCTGTACACATTCTTTAAACTGGGTACCCGGCTGCGGATGTTTTGTACTTTATCCAGGATATCCTGGCCGCTAACAAAAACATATTTAACAGCAGCATCATTAAAAATGAATTCCAGTTCATTGATATTGGTGGTGGGATAGATAGGACACAAAGCAGCGCCAATTTGCTGGCAGGCCATATCCAGCATTAACCATTCGGGCCGGTTCTTTGATACCAGCGCTATTTTATCCTGGTTTTCAATGATCATATCATGACCGCTAACTCCCAACTTCATCAACCCAATACTTAACCGGTCAA
Source organism: Ferruginibacter sp. (assembly GCA_044222465.1). Classification (GTDB taxonomy): domain Bacteria; phylum Bacteroidota; class Bacteroidia; order Chitinophagales; family Chitinophagaceae; genus Ferruginibacter. The sequence goes on along the minus strand of JBGANE010000004.1, from coordinate 70,619 downwards.
TGGTCTGTTTTACTTCGGCCGTACTGTAATTCCTCCATTTCCCGTTCTCTTTTCCATTGAACATGTCTGGCTTGGGAAACTTGTTGAGCTGGAAGTCTACATAATCAAATAGTCTTGAAACTTCAATCATAAGCAATCGTTGGTTGTACTGGATGATTATTTATTCTGGTTCTTGAGTTTTTCATACTCTCTTTCCGCCAGGGTGTCTTTATCGGTTTTGTAAGCTTTCATAAATTTAAAAAACAGGCCGATGCCTAAACCAAGCATTACCCATAAAGGCCAGGGGGTACCGGTATTAAGGCCTTTGCGACCGGCTGTAAAATACCAGACACCCCAGCAGATAACGGCAATTACAGCAAAACTTAAAAGGCTGTTTTGAAAGTCGGCCCGGCGTTTGGCAAGCTGCCATAGTTTTTCATCACGTTGTTCTTCCATAAAAAAATATTTAGGCTAACAAGTTAACAAAAAATAATTATTTCATTTCACCAGAAAGGCAGAGCCGGGTTATTTGAAACCGGTATTTAGTGATAGTATTGCCCCGGTGGAACTTTAAACACCCTGTTTTTTTGAAAAAGGACGAGTTCGTTGTATTCCTGGCTGTGGGTTGTGGTCCAGTTTTGATAAGCAGGTAAATTTTGTGCTGTGGCAAATATCCATTGGTTATAGGCATCAAAGAGGCCATTCTGCAGTAGCTGCCGTTGCCATTCAAACAATTTAAATGGATATTTACTGCCATAGTTAGTGTACCAGTCAAGTATGAAACGTGTCCGTACCATACTAAGGGTTTCTGCATTGACACCGGCAGATACAGCCGTACTTTGTTTGTTCATCGTTTTTAAAAAGGCGACAACAAATTGGTTTTTGTCTGAATTGCTTTTTTCGAGGTCGGCATCGGCAAATAATTTTTTATATCCTTCCAGCAGAATATTTTTTATTTCAGGAGTAGATTCATTCAGCGGATCAATATTGAGGAAGATCTCTCCATAGATGATACTCCACACTTTATCGGTGGTGAAATAATAATATTTGCAGGCATTAAAATAATTCCTGGCAAAGCCGGGATCCATTTCAATACCTTTTTCCCATTGCTTGATGGCCGAAAAATCTTTTTGTATCCATAACAATTGTCCCAGGTCGTTGTATAGTATTCCGCTGTTGGGAAGTTTCTTTATACCTTTTTTATAAACCTTTTCACAATCCTTGAATTGTTCAATGGCCCAGTAACTGTCTCCCGCCATCTGGAAACACTGGTCATCCGCATCATCCCTGTCAAGCAGGGGTTTCAGCACATCAATGGCTTTCACATACTCTTTTGCATAATAATAATTCAATGCAAGATTTTTGGAAAGCTCGAGGTCGCCGGGCTGCAGCACAAGCGCCCGGTTAAGTATAAGAATGGCATTGGCATGGTCGCCTTTCTGCATATAAGTCTTTGCATTTTTCTGGAGTTCGGCAACATCCTGTGCAAACAGGATCGTTTGAAGGCAGAAAGCAATGCTCAATAACAATATTTTTTTCATTGGTTTAAAGTTACAGTTAAAAGCGATATTCCGTTTACAATGAGTAAAACTTATTAACAGCTAATCTTCATCAGTATCAGCAATAAGGTGTGTAAGCAGCCCATCCCTTAGTTTAGGTTCAAACCAGGTGCTTTTCGGCGGCATCACATTTCCACTATCGGCAATATCAAATAACTGCTGGATGCTTACCGGGTGCAGGCTGAAGGCCACTGCCATCTCCTTGCTGTCAACTCTTTTTTCTAGTTCGCCAAGGCCCCTTATGCCGCCAACAAAATCAATCCGCTTATCTGTACGCTGGTCTTTTATGTTTAAAACAGGGTCCAGTAAATTATTGGAAAGGATGCTGATGTCAAGAATGCCGATGGGGTCGTTGCTGAAAGTATTTTCTTTGGCTGTTAGTTTATACCACTGTTGGTTCAAGTACATACCAAACTCATGCAATGATGCTGGTGAAAATGCCTGGCCTGCTTTTTCAATTGAAAAATTAGTTTTGATCTGTTCCAGGAAAGCATCTTCAGCTAACCCATTCAGGTCTTTTACCACCCGGTTATAATCCATTATGTGCAACTGGTTGGAAGGAAACAAAGTGGTAAGAAAAATATCAGCACCTTCAGTTGCCTGGCTGCCTAATGCTGCCCTTACTTTAGCGGCTGAAGCTGCACGGTGGTGTCCGTCAGCAATATACGTGCAGGGAACTTTTTCTTTGAACAGGTTGCTGATCTGTTCTATCGTGTTATCATCATTTACAATCCAGATGGTATGCCGTATTCCATCATCGGCGGTAAAATTATAAACAGGGCTTTTCTTTTTCCAGTTATTGATGATGGCATCAACTTCATCAACATTCCTGTAGGCTAAAAAAACATTGCCTGTTTGAGCGCCGGTTGTTTTTATATGGTTTATCCTGTCCTGTTCTTTCTCGGGCCGGGTAAATTCATGCTTTTTAATAAGCCCGTTCTCATAATCATCAACCGAACTGCCGCAAACCAAACCGGTTTGGCTTTTGCCATTCATCACCAGCTCATATATATAATAACAGGCTTTGTTTTCCCGGAATAAAATTTTGCGGTTAATGAATGCATCCAGGTTTTCCTTTGCCCTGGTATATACTTGTTGCGAATGGATGTCAATACTGTCGGGCAGGTCAATTTCGCTTTTAGTGATGTGCAGGAAACTAACCGCATTGCCCTGGGCTTCTTTTTTTGCTTCTTTACTGTTAAGTACATCATAGGGCCTCGATGCAACCTGTTTTGCTGTTTCTGCCGACGGCCTTAAAGCCTTAAAAGGATAAATGCTGATCATCGTCTCAATCTTTATTGCTGTAAATGTATGGTAATTGTTTATGCATGCTGCAAGGCAAATTCTTTCATCAGTTGGGCCAGCACTTCCACGCTGCTTATGGGCAATGCATTGTAAAGCGATGCCCTGAAGCCACCAACCAGGCGATGGCCTTTAATACCGACAATGCCTTGCTCTTTTGTAAACTGTAAAAAAGAAGTTTCCAGCGAAGGGTCATCCATAACAAAACAAACATTCATTTTGCTGCGGTCTTCTTTATTTACGGTGCCGGTAAAAAGTGGGTTCTCATCAATGGCCCTGTAAAGCAGATCGGCCTTTGCATTATTCAGTTTTTCTATAGCGGCCACACCTCCCTGTGTCTTCAGCCAGCGTAGGGTAAGCATACATACATATATGGCAAACACGGGAGGTGTGTTTAGCATACTTCCTTCTTTAATGTGATTACGATAATCCATTATAGTTGGGATGCTGCGTTTTATTTTCCCCAGGATATTTTTATTTACGATGACAAGGTTTACACCTGCTGGTCCCATATTTTTTTGAGCGCCGGCATAAATGAGATCGAAAGAATTAAAATCAAGTACCCTGCTCAGGATATCACTGCTCATATCTGCCACCAGGCTGTTGCTGGTTTTAGGTATCTTCTGCCACTGTGTTCCGTAAATAGTATTATTGGTGGTAATGTGCAGGTATTTTGCGTCATTAGGCACCGCAAAATCTTTGGGTATAAAACTATAATTGCTGTCTTTGCTGCTGCACACCACTTCCACCTTGCCAAAAAGTTTTGCTTCTTTGATGGCTTTGCTGCTCCATACGCCTGTGTCGGTAAAAGCAGCGGTGTCTTTTTCATCCAGCAAATTCATAGGTACCTGCATGAATTGTGTGGATGCACCCCCATGCAGGAACAATACTTCATGGTCATCATCCAGCAACATTAATTCTTTTACCAGGGCCCTGGCCTCATCCATCACTTCCTGGAAGATGGGAGTACGGTGGCCGATCTCTAAAATGGATAAGCCGGTGTTATTATAATTAAGAACAGCTTTTGATGCCTGTTCAAACACTTCTTTAGGCAAAATGGAAGGGCCTGCATTAAAATTATGAACCACTTGTAATCCGATTAACTGATAAAATATTTCCCGGCTGCAAAAATACCCAAATCATATCAATCGGCAGTTATTGTTCTTCCCTGCCTATCATTTTAGGGGCTGAACTCCATTGTGCATTGAGTTGTTCAAACTCCTTTAGGTCAGCTTCAGAAAATTTCTGACTTGCCAGTTCTTTCAGATCGGGTTGGCCGGCATTTATCCAGGCTGTGTACCAAAAGGAAGCGATGGCGAAAATGGATTGCCTCATTCGGCGTTCGATCATGCCATCCAGTTTTTTATTGTAGGCAATAGTAAATGCAGAGGAGTATTGGCGGATAGTTTTGCCATTTCTGTTCTCGAAAGAATATTTTTTATCATCCGGAAACCTGAGTGTAAGCTCCCGTTCAAAAGACAGGACCGTATCTGCGGCTTTAGCGCTTTCCAAAACCCTTTTCCAGATAAAATCGCCGGGGTTTTGTATATACTCTGCCTTGCCAATAAAAAAATCGAATTCCTTTTCAGCTAATAGTTCTGGCACACGGCTTTCCCAAAATCCATGAATGCCTTTTTGATTGGTGAACTGTCCGTTGTGGTTACTGCAAGCATGAAGAGGAACATGGGCATCGGCAATATAATGACCTATCTCAGCGCTGTTCTTCATGATCAAGCTAAAGTTTTTTTCTTTAAAAGCATCGGTGAGGCGGCGCAGCATGTTTTGTACATGCCAGGGAACAATGCCATATTCTTTCAATGAATCTTCTCCAAACTTAGCAACTGCATCATTCCATTTACGGGGTAAGGATTCGTAAGGATATGCTCCGTAATGATCAATATCAATATAATGACGTGGACCTTCATCGGCCACAGCATATCTTCTTTTATCAGGGTCAATGGCGTGTTCACCCAGGAAACCAATATTGGGTTTGAACAATACCATCATTTCGGGCGGCAATAAAAAAACGGCGTAGTAATTTATTCTCTGGTGTGCATAAAAGCCCCAGCAATACACATTATAATTAAGCAGGAGCAAAACAAAAAACGGGAGCAGGAAACGAATAGCTTTTTTCACAGTACTGTTTTAAGCTATTCTAAAAATACAAATTATTTGTACCGGTAGGTAGGGGTTAATTTTTTACTTCATCCTCGTCAATATCGGTAACGCCGCCACTTACGGCAAACTTCATGGTTTGTGCAGCCGTAATGTTTTCAATAAGCTTTACCCTGTTCTTGGGTATTACATAAACATTGCCGGCAACAGAATAAGCCATAGGGATATAGACGGTAACATAATCCGTCAGTCCAAAATCATGCATGTCCTCACGGGTGATGAAACCAAAACGCCACACATCATTATCGTCCACGTTGGCCAGCACATGTTTTGTAAATTTTTTATTGTCGCCGGCAAAAGCTTCAAAAAAATCACGGGTGGTGGAGTAGATATGCTTGATGCCGGGGGTCCTTTCCAGGAGTTTATCGAAGAAGCTGACAATGCGGCTGGTGATGAAAAAGGAGCTGATATAACCGATGATGATCAGTAGCACAATGATCAATATGAAGCCAATTCCATAATTCCTTACATGAACCACACCCTGGGGATCGGTATAGGTAAAGATGGGTATCCAGCTGTCAATACCCGATACAACAAAGTAGATAGCATAGGCAGTAATGGCTACCGGAGCCAGTATCAGCAAGCCTTGCAGAAAATACTGCAGTATTTTTTTGTAGTGGAAACCCTGTTTCATGGTGGTTCGTTTTGAGTAGCAAAGATAATTGATTGAAAGCCCCTGCAGCCATTACCAAAACAGCGCATAAATGACTCCTGAGTTTAAAAAATTGTTATGAACGGCTAAAAAAAGTTGTGGAAACTTTGGTTACATAAAAAGTTTCCTTAGTTTTGTGCCCGATTATGATAATACCAGATACAAAACAGAGGATCCAAAAAACCGCCCATGACCTGGTGATGCAATACAGCATCCGCAGTGTGAGTATGGATGATATTGCAGCCAGTCTTGGGATGAGCAAAAAGACCATTTACCAGTATTTTAAGGATAAGGACGAACTGGTGGAATCGGTAGTGGAGGACGTGATCCACACGAACCAGTGTATATGTAACCAGGATAAAGAGAAAGCCGATAATGCGGTACATGAAATATTCCTGGTGATGGAAATGATGGTGGAAATGTTCAAGACCATGAACCCCTCTATCCTGTTTGATATGCAGAAATATCACCCCGCGGCTTTCAAAAAATTCCAGAACCACCGGAATGAATATCTCTACAACATGTGTAAACAAAACCTGGAAAGAGGTATCAGGGAAGAATTGTTCAGGCCCGAGATAAATGTGGATACCATGGCCCGTTACAGGGTGGAGACCATGCTTACCGCATTCAACCCCGAATTTCAGCGCAGCGTAAAACAAAGCCTCCTCGACATTGAAAAAGAGATCATCATCCATTATCTCTTTGGCCTGGTTACCATGAAGGGATATAAGATGGTGCTGAAGTATATGGAACAAAAACAATAACAAAAAGACAGAAATAAAAAAGACAGCGATGAAAAGATTCAGAAACTACGGACTATTGATGATAAGTATGCTGGTTGTAACTGCAAAGGCACAGGCACAGAAAATAAATTCATTCTCTGTACAACAGGCAGTTGATTACGCCAAACAAAATTCGGTGCAGGTAAAAAATGCCATGATCGATATACTGATTCAGCAACAAACAAACAAGGATATCACATCCATAGCATTACCACAGATAAATGGAGGAGGCTCAGTGACTGATTACCTGGTCATTCCAACAACATTGGTTCCTGCCCAGTTCTTTGGTGGCAACGCCGGGGAATTTGCACCGGTTAAGTTCGGAACAAAATGGACTGCAGGGGCAAACCTGTCTGCAAGCCAGCTCATTTTTGACGGGCAGGTATTCATCGCGCTTAAAGCAAGAAACGGAACAATCGATCTGCAAAAAGCAATACTTGGTATAACAGAAGAAACCATCAAGGCAAATATTTACAAGATCTATTACCAACTGGTATTGAGTAAAACACAAATTGAATTACTGGATGCTAATATTGAACGTCTTCAGAAATTGAATCATGATGTGACAGTAATGTTTGACAACGGGTTTACTGAAAAAGTTGATATTGATAAACTGACTGTACAGGTTGCCAACCTGCAGACAGAAAAACTGAAAGCGCAGAACATGATCCGTAATGGTTATGCCGGGCTGAAATTACTGATGGGTATGCCTGTAAGAGACAGTCTTATACTTACTGACCAGCTTACCGATGAGCAGATAAAGGAAGGTGTGTTGGAAAGCAGTCAATATAATTATAAAGATCGCAAAGACTTCCAGGCTGCTGTTATCACCAATAAACTGAACGGGTTGAATGTGAGACGTTATAAGCTTACGCAGATACCAACTTTTGCATTGGTTGGCAGCTATGGTGTGCAGGCACAACGGAATAAGTTTGATTTTTTTGGCAAAGGCGACTGGTATCATACCTCTTACGTTGGTTTACAGATGAGGGTTCCCATCTTCAATGGCCTTTCCATCAGGGCAAAAATAAAGGGAGCACAATTGCAGCTTAAGAAAACAGAGAACCAGGCTGAAGCCCTGAAGAACAGCATTGATAAAGAAGTGGATGATGCTAAGAATAATTTTGTCACCGCTATTTCAACCATGGATTTTCAAAAGAAGAATATGGCCCTTGCCGAAAAAGTATATAATCAAACCAAAAAGAAATACGAAATAGGTACCGGCTCAGCAACGGAGATCAATACGGCACAACTTGACCTGAAAACAGCACAGACCAATTATATCACGGCATTGTACGATGCCATCATTGCAAAGGTTGACTTCCTGAGAGCAACCGGTAAACTTTAATTAAAACAGACTAACTATAAACAGATGAAAAAAGTAACACAAACAGCCCTCGCCTTTTCAGCCCTATTGATCATGGCATCCTGCGGCAACAGTTCAAAAGATGACAAAGCCATTATCAACGATAAAAAGGCTGCCATTGAAAAATTAAAGGCCGAAAGTGCAAAGAATGAAGCAGAAATAAAAAAGCTTCAGGCAGAGCTGGAAAAAATTGACAGTAATACAGCCAATGCAGCAAAAATAAAATTAGTGAGCGTTGCCCCGGTAACAGTGCAGGACTTTAAACATTATATAGACCTGCAGGGCCATGTAGATGCCGAAAACATTTCTTACATATCTCCCCGTGGTATGCCCGGGCAGGTAAAGGCTGTGTTTGTAAAACAAGGCCAGTTTGTAAAGAAAGGGCAATTGCTTTTGAAACTTGATGACGCCATTGTTCAACAACAGATAACTGCTGCAAGGCAACAGCTTGAAGGAATAAAGACGCAACTGAGTTTTGCGAAAAACTTATACAATCGCCAGAAAAATCTCTGGGACCAGGGTATTGGTACCGAAGTACAATTAATAACAGCACGTACCAATGTGGAGAGCCTCGAAAATCAATTGAAGTCTGCAGGCGAACAAGTACAGGTGGCAGTGGAACAATCAAAGACAGCTAACGTATACAGCGATGTGAACGGTGTGGCGGATATTGTAAACATAAGAGTAGGTGAAACCTTCCAGGGAATGACACAAGCTGGCCCGCAGATAAAGATCGTAAACACCAGCAGCCTGAAAGTGGTAACCAATGTTCCGGAAAATTATTTGACAAGATTGCATAAAGGTTCGGTTGTTGAAATAAGCATACCCGATGCAAACAAAAAAATTACTTCAAGCCTTTCTGTTATAAGCCAGGCGATAGATATTTTGCAAAGAGGATTTGTAGCCGAAGCAAAAATACCTGCCGATCCCGCTTTAAAACCTAATCAAACTGCCATCATGCGCATACTGGATTATGCAGCTGCCAATGCCGTAGTAATACCGGTGAATATTGTACAAAGCGATGAAGCTGGTAAATATGTTTACCTGCTTACTAAATCCAATGGAAAAAGCATTGTAAGAAAACAAACCGTATTGATTGGTGAAGTGTATGGAGATAATGTAGAGATAAAAGCGGGGCTGAAAGGCGGAGAAGAATTGATCACCGAAGGATACCAGGCCCTTTACGAAGGGCAGGTAGTGAGTACTGTGGCAAAATAAGTCGCTTAAAAGACTGGAAGACGAATATAGATTAACTGCTGACTACAAAATTATTTTATGAATAATATCATCGAAGGAATATCAAAGAAGTTCAAAGAATTCAAACCAACAAGCTGGTCTGTTGATAATAAAACGGCTATCTATATCATAGCCATTATCATATCCATCTATGGGTTATATAAGTTCAACACCATGCCCAAAGAGCAGTTCCCGGATATCGTGGTACCTACCATCTCGATCATAACCGTTCATGTGGGTAACTCGCCAAAAGATATTGAGAACTTAGTGACCAGGCCGATTGAAAAACAACTGAAAGGTATCAGTGGAGCCAAGGTTATTAAAATACAAAGTACATCACAAACGGATTATAGTTTGATCGTTATCGAGTTTGATACGGATGTAAAAACAGAGATCGCTAAACAAAAAGTAAAGGATGCAATTGATAAAGCTAAAACCGACCTGCCGAATGATCTGACTCAACAACCGAATGTACAGGAATTTGCTTTTAGTGAGATGCCCATCATGTTCGTGAATGTGAGCGGCGATTATGATCCCATCAAGCTGAAATATTATGCAGATAAAATGCAGGATAAGTTTGAGGAACTTACTGAAGTGACCAGGGCAGAAATTGTTGGTGCGCCGGAAAGGGAGATACAGGTAAACGTGGATCCATACAAAATGAGTTTGGCCCGGGTAAGCTTTATGGATGTGGAAAATGCTATCAGCCGGGAGAACCGTGATATAACCGGAGGGCTCATTGAAGTGGGTAATATGAAACGCACTTTACGGGTAAAAGGGCAGTTCACCAGCGCCTTGAACATGCAGGATATTGTGGTACGCAGCAGCGCCCAGGGTGCTTCTGTTTATTTAAAAGACATTGCCGAGATAAAAGACACCATAAGAGAAAGAGAAAGTTATGCACGCCTGGATGGAAAGAACGTGGTAACACTGAATATAGTAAAGCGTGCAGGTGAAAATTTAATTAACTGTGCTGACAAGGTTAAAGCAGCCGTGGCAAGTATGCAGGACAAAAACGAATTGCCAAAGAACCTGAATGTAGTGATCACCGGCGACCAGAGTAAACTCACAAAAACTTCATTCAATGAATTGGTAAATACCATCATCATCGGCTTTATTCTTGTGCTGGTGATATTGATGTTCTTTATGGGTGTTACCAATGCATTCTTTGTGGCATTGAGTGTTCCGCTTAGTGTGTTTGTGGCATTTATGTTCCTGCCTGTTGCTGATGGTATCATCGGCACCCATGTTACGCTCAATTTTATTGTATTGTTCGCCTTGCTCTTTGGTTTGGGCATTATTGTGGATGATGCCATCGTAGTGATCGAGAATACCCACCGTATTTATGCCAATGGCAAAGTCCCAATAGTCCGAAGTGCCAAGGAAGCAGCCGGAGAAGTGTTTGTACCAGTACTTGCAGGTACAGCCACCACGCTGGCGCCATTCTTTCCTTTATTATTCTGGAAAGGATTGATCGGTAAGTTTATGATCTACCTGCCTACCATGCTGATATTGACATTAGCGGCATCATTGATCGTAGCGTTTATTTTCAACCCGGTGTTCGCTGTAAGCTTCATGAAACCAGAAGGCCACGAATTTGATAAGCCTAAAAAAGAGATCTTCCGCAAGTGGTGGTTCTGGGCGATGATCATCATGGGTGTACTGCTGAACCTGATGGGTTTTGGCGCAGGAGCAGAGATTGGAAAACTGGGGGTAGATGTGGCAGAAGCTACAGCAAAAAAATACAGCATGCATGGATTTGGAAATTTCCTGCTCATCATGGCCGGCCTTACTTTATTGAATCAATATGTATTAAAAGGAGCTATCTATCGTTTTCAACACAGGGCGTTGCCTAAATTAATGATGCTATATTAAAAACTGTTGCGTTGGGTACTGAAAGGCTGGAGGCCGGTATGGATGTTTGCATCGTTGTTCGGCATATTTGCCTTATCCCTTGGTTTATTAGTGGCCAGTGTAAAAATGGGAAGAACGAAATCAACTTTCTTCCCCAGCGGCGATCCCAATTTTATTTATGTGTATTTGAAAATGCCGGTAGGTACCGATGCAAAATACACGGATAGCATTACGCATATTTTGGAAAGAAGAGTAGAGAAGATATTGGAGAACGAATTGCCGGCCAAAGGTGGTATCGTGGAAAGTATCATTACTAATATTGCGGTGAGCGCCAACAATCCACGGGATAATAACCGAAGCACACAATCTAACCTTGGAAGGATACAGGTAAGTTTTGTGGAGTATGAGAAGCGCCATGGCAAAAAAACAAGGCCCTTCATGGATGAAATACGAGAGAAGACAAAAGGTATTCCCGGAACAAGCATAGAAGTGGCGCAGGAAGATGGCGGCCCTCCAACTGATCCCCCGGTGAACATAGAAGTGAGTGGTGATAATTTTGAAAGCATTGCCAAAGTGGCTACACAGTTATATAATTACTTAGATACAAACCAGGTGGCAGGTGTAGAGAACCTGCAATCGAACGTTGACCTCACCAACCCGGAGATAACAGTGAACGTTGACAGGGAAAAAGCCATGATGGAAGGATTGAGCACCGGGCAGATAGGGATGGAAATACGTACTGCTGTTTTTGGTAAAGAAGTAAGTAAACTGAAAGATGGCGAGGATGAATACAAGATACAGTTACGTACCAGTGACCTGATCCGTAATAATGTAACAGACCTGTTGAACATGCGTATTACATTCATGGATATGAATACCATGAGGGTGAAATCTATTCCTTTAAGCGCTGTGGCAAAAGTGGATTATACCACAACTGCCGGAGGTATCAAACGGAAGAATGTAAAACGTACCATTCAGTTGCAAAGTAATGTGCTTGATCCAACCATGGTTGGTCCGGTGAATGCAGAGCTGCAGATCAAGATAGATAATTTTATTGCGAAGAATAAAATACCGGCCGATGTTAATATCAGGCTGAGTGGACAAAGTGAGCAAGAAAAAGAAACGCAGGCATTTTTAGGTATGGCTATGTTGATTGCCATGGGTATCATCTTTATGATATTGGTGCTGCAGTTCAACAGTATGAGTAAACCATTCATCGTCATTACAGAAATATTCTTCTCAATAATTGGTGTGCTGCTGGGATATGCATTTACAGGAATGACCATTGCTACCATCATGCTTGGTGTGGGTGTGGTTGGATTGGCAGGTATTGTGATCAAGAATGGTATCCTGTTGATAGAATTTACCGATGAATTGCGTGGACGTGGTATAAAAACTAGAGAAGCAGCCATACAGGCCGGAAGGATCCGTATCATCCCGGTATTACTTACAGCAGTAGCTACGATACTTGGGCTGTTACCGCTTGCCGTAGGATTCAATATTGATTTCATTTCACTGTTTCAACACTTCAATCCGAAGATATTCTTTGGTGGAGACAGTGTAGTGTTCTGGGGGCCGCTGAGTTGGACGATCATTTTCGGTTTGATATTCGCATTCTTCCTAACGCTTATTATGGTACCGAGCATGTACCTGATATCAGAAAGGTTGCGTCGCCCAATGGAAAAATTCTATGGCGGAAAATGGGTTGCCATCTTCGGTTTCCTGGGGCCGTTCTTCTTCATCTTTGTAGGCATTATGTACCTGGTGAGAAGGATACAGGGTAAAAAGGTTTGGAGTGGAAGGCTGAAGGAGGTAAAAGCCTGAAAGCGTTAATATAAATCTGAAAAATGCCGTTCATGAAATTGAGCGGCATTTTATTTTCATTCGCCCTAACTTCACAAAAAATTTAAAGCCATGATATCAAATCACGAAATCGATTACAGGATCTACGGAGAAGAACTCCAGTTTGTAGAAATTGAATTAGACCCCAACGAAACAGCCATTGCCGAGAGCGGGGCCTTTATGATGATGGACAGCGGTATTGAAATGGAAACCATTTTTGGCGACGGAAGTCAGCAGCGAAGCGGAGGATTTTTAGGTAAACTAATGAGTGCGGGTAAAAGGTTAATAACCGGCGAAAGCTTATTCATGACAGCATTTACCAATACCGGGCAAGGCAAAAAAAGAGTGAGTTTTGCTTCGCCATACACCGGTAAAATAATTAAGTTCGACTTAAGTGAGCTGGGCGGTAAAATCATTGCACAAAAAGATGCCTTTCTCTGCTCTGCTAAAGGAGTGAGTATTGGTATTGAATTTCAACGCAGGCTGGGTACGGGTATTTTCGGAGGCGAAGGTTTTATTATGCAAAAGCTGGAAGGCGACGGGCTGGCCTTTGCGCATGCCGGAGGCTTTGTAGTTGAGCGGCAATTACAACCCGGCGAGGTTTTAAAAGTGGATACAGGTTGTGTGGTTGCCTACACACCCAATATTGATTTTGATATTGAAATGGTAAAGGGCATTAAAAACTTTATGTTTGGCGGCGAGGGATTATTCTTTGCAAAACTTACCGGCCCGGGCCATGTGTGGTTGCAGAGTTTGCCAATCAGCCGATTGGCCGGCCGCATTATGCAATACGGTACATACAAGCGTAAAGAGGAAGGAGGTATCCTTGGTGGAATAGGCAATTTGCTGGACGGAAGAGAATGAGTATAGTTTTATGAAAACAGGAAGGAAGAGATCATTTGACCTCTTCCTTTTTTTATGGGCTCCTCGTTAAGGTAAGCTGTACTGTTTGAACCACACCCATTGAACCCTTGCTGCTTCCATCCAATGGTTATCACCGTTGGGATACTGGTGGCCAAGGCCTTTCACCAGAACAAGTTTGAAATCATATCCATTGCCTGGACTTAGTGTTTTAAAAGTGGCCATCACTACGGAATTGGTATCGCCTGTTATCGTGAAATTAGCACTGAGACCAAAATTCTTTATATGACTATTCGCTACCTTATTGATTTTTCCTCCCAGATATGGCAGGCCGGGTGTACGAAGAATTGTGTCCAGCTTACTAAGTGGAATTTCGGGTCCGGTATTACCTGGTCCATAATCCTCATTACCTGTCTGGTACAGAACAGGAAGTTTACGTTTCGGAATATATGTGGTATCCAGGTAAAATGAACCCGCATTTTCTGCGATAGCTGCAAATTTATCACTCATTTCAATTGCGCATTTTGCTGCCATCTGACCACCATTTGAAAAGCCTGACAGATATATGCGTTTATTATCGATTTTATATTTAGAATTAAGTTCAGTAATAATGGTATTCAGGAATTTGATATCATTACGTGGTGTTTGCCCAGCACAGAAACTAAATTCAGCATCGGGGGGTACATTCCATTTGGTGGTATTCTTTGTTTCCCCGTTATCATTAATGCAATACCGCCACGAAGAAGGGAATACCGTAATGATATTCTCATCTTCCCCTACTTCTCTCCAGCCCGAAATGTTGTAGAACTTTTCTCCGTCGCCGCTGGTGCCATGCAGCATAAATACGACTGGTACAACACTGGTGCCGGTATAACTTTGTGGTATGTGTACATAATATTCCCTTTCACTGCCGTCAATATTTGTGGTAAAACGGTTTTTACCCTTCACCGGGTTTGCAGAGATCGGGGTAAGCATTTCTTCATCCGTTTTATTGCATGATGAGAACAATAGTACAGCAAATAATACCAGTAATAATAAATTGAGGTTCCTTTTCATCGTATGTTTTTTTGTTTTGCGGAATAATTTTTTATGGTAAACTGAATTGTTTGAACCATGCCCAGTGAATTACAGCTGCTCGTAACGGATAATTGATGCCATTTGGATATTCATGTTCCATGCCTTTTACTTCCACCATTTTAAAAACATTATCTGGGTTGCCCGATAATCCGGCATAATCTGCAGTAACTACTGAATTAGTATCGCCACTAACTGTATAAGTAGTTGGGTTAAGACGAAAAGTATTGATGTAAGGTTTTGGCTGCACACTGTACAGATACGGATACGCTGCGTACAGTTGTGTAAAACCCATCGGCACAGATGAACCTGCCGGAAGTCCTAAACCCTTGATCATTTTCCCATCTTTATTGCCAAACATAAGCATGGAAGGTAATAACCTAACAGGATTACAGGTAGTATCCCTTGGAAAAGCTCCACCTCCGCCACTGGCAATAGCTGCAGCTAGGATATCCGAAATTTCTACAGAACAGGTAGCCGTAAACTGCCCGCCATTAGAAAAGCCTACCATATAAATTCGCTTCGCATCAACATAAAATCTTGCTTTCAATGCGGCTATCATTTCTTTTATAAACTTAATATCATCTTTAGGCGTAACACCAGCGCAGAAATCGGAACCGCCCGGATAGGTGTTCCATTTTGTTCTGTTTGCCGTTACTCCGTCATCGGTTGTGCAATAGGTTAAGGCAGTTGGAAAAACAGTGAGGATATTGACTGAATCGCCAACTTCCTTCCAGCCTGAGATATTATAGAACTGCTCACCGGTT
Organism: Ferruginibacter sp.; assembly: GCA_044222465.1. Lineage (GTDB taxonomy): Bacteria > Bacteroidota > Bacteroidia > Chitinophagales > Chitinophagaceae > Ferruginibacter. The sequence goes on along the minus strand of JBGANE010000004.1, from coordinate 55,170 downwards.
TGGCCGCCGCCATGGCACATAATGACAACAGGTGTTGGCGAACTGTTTTTATAGCCTGCAGGAACATGTACATAATATTCCCTCTCAACGCCGTCAACTGTTATGGTAAAGCGGTTTTTACCCTGGCTAAATAAGGAGTTCAGGGATTCATCTGCTGCTTTCTGACAGGAATAAAAAGACACAATTGTGCTGATTAAAAAAATAATTTTTTTCATAATTATATTGTTTCAGGTTACAATGTAAAAGTGTTGAAAGAGGAGATAATGAGTATAGAACTTAAGGGTGAAATTTGAAATAGAGCGGATCATTTCATCATGTGCTCCCTCAACCTGGCGATAGCAGTTGTGCGACTGGTTACATCAAGTTTAAAATAAGTATTGTTGATATGCTTCTTTAAGGTATTCATGGCAATAAAAAGTTCAGCGGCGATCTGCTGGTTGGTTTTGCCATCGTACATCAGTTTAATAACATCAAATTCCCTTTCGGTAAGCGGGGTAACCAGTTTTTTATTGATCTTTTCAGCAGATAAAACAGGCACATGCTTATTGGCCTGCGTAGCATGATTTGCCAGAGCAATTTCAATGGTAGCGTAGAGTGTTTTATCATTGAATGGTTTTACAATAAATCCTGCAGGGTTGGTTTTTTTTGCCCTGTCAATGGTGTCTTTATCAGAGTATGATGTGAGATAAACAAAGGGAATGAAATTATTCTGGTTAATGAACTCAGCAATTTCAATTCCGTCTTTTTCGCTCTCCAGGTTTATATCCAGTATGGCAAAATCAGGCGGGCGCTTTTTTAACTGGTGCAGTGCTTCATCCGAATCGTAGGCAATGGCAGATACCTCAAAATCATTGTTGTTGAGGTACATGCCGATGTTTTTTGCAATCAGCGGTTCGTCTTCTACAATCAATACTTTTATGCCCGACATGTTATACGATGGTTTTAAATTTTGAAATGATGATTTGCACATCAGTGCCCTTGTTGCCGTCAATATTCATCCTGGCTTTAAGCTTTTGCGAAAAAGCTTTTATGATTTCGTATCCGAAAGAAGAACTCCTCTCCGGGTTAAAATCAGCCGGCAGTCCAATGCCATTATCTTTAACCTGTAGTAATAATTCATTTTCGTTTTTTTTCATGGTTACCCAAATATCACCGTTATCCATGTTTTTAAATGCATACTTTAATGAATTGCTGATGAGTTCATTCAAGATCATCCCCAGCGGAATTGCCGTGTCGGTATGCAGTTTAAGCTCTTCTATATGTGTGTGAAACCTGATTTTATCGGTACGGATATTATAGGTCTGAAACAGGTGATTCGAAAGCATTTTGATATACTCGTTCATATTAACGCTGTTTACGGAATTGCCCTGGTAAAGGTTTTGATGTATAAAGGCCATGGATTGAACACGCTGAATGCCCTCTTTAATAATAGCTGTTGCCTTATCATCATGTAAAGACTGGGACTGAAGATCCAGCATACTGCTGATCACCTGCAGATTATTCTTCACCCGGTGATGAATCTCCTTGTTCAGCACTTCAAGTTCTGACGACTGCTTATTGATGATCTGATTTTTTTTCTGCTGTTTTTTGAACTGGATAAAAATAACCGATCCCAGCAGCGTCATGGCAGCCAACCCAAGCCACAGGACATTTTTGTTTCTTCTTTCATCATTAAGCAGCTTTTGCTTCAGTTCATTTTCCCGGCTCAGGGAAAGGCTCAGTTCTTTTTCTTTGTTAAGCTGACTGCTGCGCAGCGCCGATTCTGTTTCAAGGGCCGCCACCAATAACCGCTGGCCAGCCAACGATGAATCCTTTAAAATATTTTCCCGAAGTAAAGCCATACGTTTCAGCTCTTCCTGGCTCAACTCCTGTTGTTTTAGCTTATTAACCAGGTTCAGGTATTCAATTTCTTTTTCCCTTAGCTCGGCCTCGGCAAAATTTTTTATTTCGGCACTCAGTCTTTCCATGTTCTCTGTCCGGAACATATCCTTGTACCTTTCCTTTAATTTGATCATGCGGTAAGCCGTTGCCGAATCGCCGTTGCGGCTGCTCATTTCTTCCAGCAGGCTCAATCCGTATATGGCCAGTTCAGGGCTTTTGGCATCGGTAGTTTGAATGGCAGCTGAATCAAAATATTTCCTGGAATTGATTAAGTCCTTTGCACCCATATAAAAGCCAGATTTTGCAACCAGCAATTTTAGCCGGTGAAAAAGATTTCCAACAGCGGTTACTTTTTTATCTGCCTGTTGTTTTACTGATTCCGCATCCTGTATCCTGCCCAAATAGGATAAGATCACCATTTCATCAATCAGGGCATCGGTAAGCGTATTTTCATCTGCATGAATGTTCTCCTGTACCTGCTTATTGAACAGCAGCGAACTGTCATACTTTCCCAGTGTGAGATATAATTTTGAAATTTTAGAGAGTACAATGGCCGCACCAGTGTAATCAGCGAGGCTGTTCTTCACGGTGAGGGACCTTTTGTAATGCTCAATGGCGCCACGCCACCTGCCCAGATCCATTGCATTAGCTGCCATCGCATCCTGGCATTCGTTAAGCAATTTCATTTGGCCTGTCTTTCGCAGGAGAGGGGATGCATCTCTGTAATAGTCGAATGACTGGCGAAAATAACTTTTGGCTGCATAAACGTCGCCCATTGTTTTGTACAGGATTCCCAGGGAGATTTCATCATTGAGTTTTTGAAGCAATGGCTTTGCTTTTTCAAGATGCGTTAAAGATTCCTGGTACTCTTTTGTACGGAAGTATAAGATACCAAGTTCCGTTTCGCTTGAAGCAATGCCGGCTAAATAGTTTATGTTCTCCGAAATGTTTAACGCCTTATTTATCCAGGAAAACGCAGCATTTGTATTTTTTTCGGAAATCTCTATGCCACGGCTGAGATACTGCTTTACCAACACGCTGTCCTCATAGCGAACAACCGGAGCCTTTGACTGGCCTGCTGCTCCGGAATATATCAACAAAGCAATATAACTTAACTGCCATTTCATACTTAAAAATATGGTTTCCCGTGGTTTTTACCGGGAAGCAGCATACAAAGTTGCTTCTGGCGCAGGGAATTTAGCTAACACCCAGGGGTTATTTATTAAGGATAAGAAAAATTTGGTGATTTGAATTAATTAATCGTATATTTGCGATATAAGATTAAAATATGGCTATTCATAAGAAAGAAGAATTTGCACAGAAGGAACAAGACCTGGCGGCTTTTGCCAAGGCCCTGGCGCACCCGGCACGTATTGCCATACTGAAAGTACTGGCCCAACGTAATGAATGTATCTGCGGCCAGATCGTTGAAATATTACCTCTGGCACAAAGCACCGTAAGCCAGCATTTGAAGGAACTCAAAAATGCCGGGCTCATTGACGGCACCGTGGATGGCCCCCGCAGTTGCTACTGCATCAACTGGAAAGCCTTCGACAAATTCATGGGAGAGTTTAGTTTCCTGTTCAATAAACTGAAAATGCAGAATGAAAAAGCCTGTTGCTAATTACCTATGAATTTAACTGCTGCATATTATCCATCTGGTGAGCAGGTCATTAATATTGACCCGGAAACTGGTGCAAGGTTCTGGTCAGTGGCAGGAAATAATCTGCAGTTTACCTGGTTCGAAGTTTTCCCAAAATCTGTTTTCAAAGAACATAGCCATGATAGTGAACAGGTAACTCATGTGCTCAGCGGTGACCTGTTCTTTAAAATTGATGACGTCATTTATAAACTTTCCCCGGGTGATAGTATAGTTATACCCGGAAATAAAAAGCATACAGTATGGACAGAAACATCAGCTGCCATTGCAGTGGATGCCTGGTCGCCGGTTAATCAAAAATTTCATTCATTAAAAAAGTAAAGCCATGAACAACGAATCACAAATCAAGGAACTTGTTAAAGAAAAATACAGTTCAATTGCCAACCAAAACAAAACCCAAAATGCGGCATCCTGTTGCGGAGCCACTTCAGCCTGTTGTAGCGATGATGTGTATAACATTATGGCAGATGACTACAGCAAACTTGAAGGATATAACCCCGATGCGGACCTTGGCCTGGGCTGTGGCCTGCCTACAGAATTTGCAAATATCAAAGAAGGGGATACGGTGATCGATCTGGGCAGTGGGGCTGGTAACGATGCTTTTATCGCAAGAAAGATCGTAGGCGAAAAGGGAAGAGTATTGGGTATCGATTTTACAGAAGCAATGATCAAAAAGGCAAGAGTCAATGCTGAAAAACTGAATTTCATTAATGTGGAATTCAGGCTGGGTGATATCGATGATATGCCCGTTACTTCCAACTACGCAAATGTGATCGTAAGCAACTGTGTACTGAACCTGGTTCCTAATAAGTATAAAGTCATTAGTGAAATTTACCGGGTGCTGAGACCAGGCGGTCATTTTTCTATATCTGATATTGTATTGGAAGGAAACCTGCCCGATAAATGGAAAGAGGTAGCCCAACTTTATGCAGGTTGTGTTTCAGGGGCTGTTCAAAAACAGGTATACCTCGAAATGATCAAAGAAGCCGGTTTTCAGAATATCGTTGTGCAAAAAGATAAGACCATTCATATACCTGATGATATCCTTGCCAATTACCTGAATGCGGAAGAGATATCAGCATATAAGAATGGTAATACCCGGATCACAAGCATTACTGTATATGCAGAAAAGCCTGCTAAAGACGATAGAAATTGCTGTGAACCCGGGAGTGGTTGCTGTTAAAAGTATTTTCTCACTATAAAACGTAAAGCCATGATGAACAAAAATCAGAAAGACCCCGGTTGTTGTACAACCAACAGCGAATGTTGCGGCAATATCACTGATATGGGATGCTGCTAAGTAAATTTAAGGTTGGCAACTTTGCGAAGTTGTCAACCTTATTTTCGAATTAATTAAAAAATAAACAAAATGATAAAAGAAAAATCAGCTTCAACAGCCTTACAAGTTGATGCAAATGAAAATAAAATAAGCTACCTGTGGCTAAATGGCGAACGGGTTATAGGCATAGAAGGACTGGAAATTTTTGAAGATTGCAAACAGCTACATCAGTTGCCGGCTATTGAAAAAAATCAGCAGGATGAATTGAACAATATCATCAATGATACGTTGCAGCGGTATGCCGAAGATGGCATTTGTGATTACTGGCCAAGCCTGGTAACAAAAGCAAAAGAATATTTTTCTGAAAAAGGTTATTGTGTAACCAGCCAGGGCAGGATTAAAATCGAATTAAGGCAATCAATTGAGATAGCAACACCTTATTCTTTTGAAAAAAAGGCGGCAGAAAAAATGTTTACCCAGGCCGATCTCTGGAATATTCACCGCATGCGCCGGGTAAGGTTGCAACGGAGATATATCGGGGGCTAAACAGATTCCTCAAACAAAAATTATATAACTATGTCAGCATCGACACTTATTTTAAAGAAAGCACTTACCGGTAAGGAAAGAAAGGAAGTGATGAACCTGTTACAGGCACAGAATCTGCCGGTCACAGATATCAAAGAAGATACCTTGCTTTATATATTGCTGGATGATGCAACGCCAGTTGGTACAGCAGGACTTGATATTTTTGACGACTGCGCTCTTTTACGCAGCATAAGTGTAACAGGTAAACTGAGAGGCAAAGGTTATGGAAGGATACTTAATGAACAGGTCGAAAGATTTGCAAAAGACAGCGGAATCAAGTGTATGTACCTGATCACTCACACAGCCAAAGACTTTTTCGACCGGCAGGGTTACTGTGTTATTGACCGTACTGCAGCGCCTGATGTGATAAAACAAACAGAACAGTTCACTGGCCTTTGCCCTTCCTCAGCCGTAGTAATGAAGAAACGAATATAAATGAAGAAGATACTTTTTGTTTGCATCGAAAACAGCAACCGCTCTCAAATGAGCCACGCTTTTGCTAAAATGATTGGCGGAGCAAATGTGGAAGCCTATAGCGCCGGCAGCAAACCAAGTGGAATCGTAAACCCTAAAGCTATTGCCGCAATGAAAGAATTAGGATACGACCTGCGCAAACACCACAGCAAAAGTTTGGAAGAAATACAACAGTTTGCTCCCTTTGATGTAGTTGTTACTATGGGTTGTGGTGATGCCTGTCCTTGGATGCCGGCAAAGCAGTTCATCGACTGGCAGATACCCGACCCGAAGAATATGGAACGGGAACAATTCAATGAAGTGAGGGATATGATCGGGGAAAAAGTAAAAGAACTTCTTAACAACATAGAATAAAAGAGCCCCGGTTTTTCCGAAGCTCTCTGTTCTTTAAACGTTTATCTTAATTATTTCTTACTGATCTTGGATAATAACCTCAATATCTCAAGGTATAACCAAACGATCGTTACCAGTAAGCCAAACGCACCATACCATTCCATATATTTTGGAGCGCCCAGTTCAGCGCCACGTTCAATCATATCAAAATCTAAAATTAGATTGAGTGCCGCCAGCGCTACTACAAAAACAGAGAAACCGATTCCCATAGCACTTCCTTCATGCAGGAACGGAATGGTTATACCAAAGAAACTTAAAGCCCATGCAATAAGATAAAAAACAGCAATGCCCGCTGTTGCTGTAATTATGATCGCCCTGAATTTTGCAGTTGCTTTGATGATCTTAAAACTATAGAGCAAGTACATGGCAATGGCAGTTCCGAAAGTTAAACCAACCGCATTGATCACAATGCCCGGGGCCTGCTCAGCAAAGGCAAAATTGTAATAAGCAGATATGGCGCCAACAAACAAACCTTCCAGCAACGCATAGGCAGGAGCAAGCCATGGAGCCCATTCCTTTTTAAACATCATTACAATCGCAACAATTAAACCACCAATGGCGCCAATCAGTATCAAAGGCTGCACATTGCCACCACCTGCAAACTCTTTCCATGAATAGAAAGCAGTGCCCATCACCATTAAAAACAGAAAACCAAATTTGTTCAATGTACCCCTCACGGTCATTGCATTTTCGTGGGTCACCACATCATCAAGAACGGTATCCTTGAACCTGTTTTCAGATAAAGTGGGGTTGCCTGATTTGAATAATTCCATGTTATTAAATTTAGAAGCTAAAATTAAAGATTTATACTTTAAAAAAACGTTATTTCATGTCATTTGGTATGTATTCGACCGTTCATAAGTTCCTTATCTTTGCCGCATGGAGCAGTTGTTAAACCAGATACAGGGATTAAAAAATGAAATATCGGCATACCATGATGGTGATGCGGAAACTTTTCGCATCAAATACCTGGGTACAAAAGGAATTGTAAAAGCGATCATGGGCGAAATGAAGAACGTGGCCGCAGAAAATAAAAAAGAGGCCGGCCAGCTGCTCAATGAATTCAAACTCTTTACCGAAGCCAAATATGAAGAACTCAAATCAGCAAAAGGTAATGGGCAACAGGTCAGGGCAGTCGACATGGACCTTAGTTTACCTGCCGATCCTTTACCGGTTGGTAGCCGTCACCCGATCAGTTTGGTTAAGAACAGGATCATCTCCATTTTTCAAAGGCTTGGCTTTGCTGTGGCTGAAGGCCCGGAGATAGAAGACGACTTTCATAATTTCACAGCGCTTAACTTACCGGAGAACCATCCTGCCCGTGATATGCAGGACACATTTTATATTTCCCAAAACCCTGATTGGTTATTGCGTACTCATACATCCAGTGTACAGGTACGAGAAATGGAAAAAGGAAAATTACCGATCCGTATCATTTGCCCTGGCAGGGTTTACCGCAATGAAACCATCAGTGCAAGGGCGCATTGTTTCTTTCACCAGGTAGAAGGATTATATATTGCCGAGAATGTTTCTTTCGCTGACCTGAAACAAACGCTTTACTTTTTTGTGCAGGAAATGTTTGGCAAGGATGTTAAAGTACGTTTCCGCCCCAGTTATTTTCCTTTTACCGAGCCCAGTGCCGAGATGGATATTAGCTGCCTGATCTGTGGTGGCGAAGGTTGTAATGTTTGTAAAAAAACGGGCTGGGTTGAAATATTGGGTTGCGGCATGGTACATCCGAATGTATTGGATAACTGTGGTATTGACAGCAACAAATACACGGGCTTTGCTTTTGGTATGGGTATCGAAAGAATCACCATGCTTAAATACCAGATAAAAGACCTGCGACTCTTCAGCGAAAATGATGTAAGATTCTTAGATCAGTTCACCGGGGCGGTATAAATTCTTTCACAGCAAATGGCTCAGCAAATAAACAGCATCTGTATCGTTGGCGCCGGCACCATGGGCAGTGGCATAGCGCTGGCTTCGGCTCAAAGTGGTTTTTATACCCTGCTGTTCGATATTAATAACGACATTCTTGAAAAAGCAAAAACGGGTATTCAAAAGAACCTGCAGTTTTTAGTTGATAAGCAAAAAATATCAGCAGAAGAAAAAGAAAACATTTTCAACCGCATACGGTTTGTCACCGACACCAACGATTGCCTGGCCGATGTTATCATTGAGGCGATTATTGAAAAAGTTGATGCCAAGGTTGCCATCTTCAACCAGCTTGCCGAAGTAAACCACGCCGAAGTGATTTTTGCAACCAACACTTCTTCCTTATCCGTTTCTGAGATACAATCAAAGATTATGCACCCGCAAAGAGTAGTAGGTATGCATTTTTTTAACCCTGCCCATATTATGAAACTGGTTGAAGTTGTAAAAGGAGATCAAACAACTGCTGAAGCAGCACAAACCATTTACGATCTTTGCCTGCAGATGAATAAAACACCTGTAATGTGTAAAGATGCGCCAGGCTTTATTGTGAACCGTGTGGCGAGACACTATTACCTGGAGGCTATGAAACTTATTGAAACAGGCGTGGCAACTATTGAAAATATAGATGAGGTTATGGAAGCAACGGGTTTTAAGATGGGACCATTCCGCTTAATGGACCTAATCGGCATGGACATTAACCTGGCCGTTTCTCAATCTTTATATGATGCATGTAATAAAGCAGAACGCTTTAAACCATCTCCCATACAAATAGATAAAGTGGCAAAGGGAGAACTGGGAAAGAAAACAGGGAAAGGGTTTTATCAATATTGACGATGCCGGCAGGTTGCCCTTGCAATTATTTCAGACAACTACCATATATCAGCACTTAATGAAACCGCCTTATTGGTTTCTTTTGGCAATATCATTAATGAAACTATTAATGACAAAGTGATTGCTTTGCATAAGGTGCTTATCAAAGATCATTTCCAAGGGTTTAGTGAAACCGTGCCGACTTATTCTTCACTCGCTGTTTTTTATGAACCGGATGTGGTGAAAAAAGCTCATTCACTTAAAACACCAGCCTATGATTTTGTGAAAAGTCATATTGAAAAACTGATAAACGGCCTTCCTGCTATAATATCTTCAAAAAATGAAAACCTGATCACAGTGCCTGTTCTTTACAATGGAGCCGACCTGGAAGAAACTGCAAAACTTCATCGCATGAGTGTTAAAGAGCTGATCCATATTCATACAGAAAAAACATACCGGGTCTTTATGATCGGGTTTCAGCCCGGCTTTGCTTATATGGGCAAACTGGATGAACGAATTGCTACCCCAAGAAGATCATCTCCACGAACAAAAGTACCGGCGGGAAGCGTTGGTATTGCCGGATTTCAAACAGGTATTTATCCTTTTTCATCACCGGGCGGATGGCAACTCATTGGACAAACACCATTGAGAATATTCAATAAAGAAAAAGATGAACCGTGCTTTTTTAAAGCAGGCGATAATGTAAAATTTCTATCCATCACTAAAGCAGAATTTGAAAAACAGGATGAGTATTAAGATCATAAAACCTGGAGTAGCGGCTACATTGCAGGATGCAGGGAGAAATGGTTTCCGGGGTATCGGTATTGGTACCGGCGGCGCCATGGATGTTTTTGCAATGAAGGTTTCCAATTTCCTGGTTGGCAATGATGAAGCGGATGTTGCACTTGAAATAAATTTTCCTGCACCGGAGATACTCTTTCAGCAAAACGCAATCATCAGCCTGACCGGCGCTGATCTTTTGGCAACAATTGATGATACGCCTTTACCCGGAGCATGGCGGCCGTTTTTTGTAAAGAAGGACTCGATATTAAAATTTAAGCAGCCTGTTTCAGGATCAAAAACATATATAGCGGTACAGGGCGGATGGCAATCGGAAAAATGGCTGGAAAGTTACAGCACTCACCTGCAGGTTGCTGCCGGAGGATATTCAGGAAGAGCACTGCAAAAAAACGATGTGGTCTTCTTTAAGAACAATACACTTTTTTTGGCAGAGGAGAAAATATTGGGCTGGCATATCTCTCAACATGAACTTGACAAGGTTTACCAACCAGCAAATACCATTCGTTGTATAAGAGGAATTGAGTGGAACCTGCTTAATAAAACATCTCAGCAACATTTTGAAAAACTTGATTTTGGCATTACAAACCAAAGCGACAGGATGGGCTACCGGCTAAGTGGTACCGCCCTTTCGTTGCAGGAACCGGTAGAAATGATTTCTTCGGCAGTGGATGCAGGAACGATACAACTTTTGCCCGACGGCAATTTGATCATATTAATGGCCGATCACCAGACTACAGGGGGATATTCACGTATCGCTTCCGTGATAAAGGCCGACCTGCCAAAACTTTCGCAACTAAACACAGGACAGACGATAAGTTTTAAACCGATAAGTGTGCCTGAAGCCGAAGATGCTTTAATTTCAATGACGCAAGCATTGGTAGAAATAAAAGCCGGCTGCCATCTTAATTTTCAAAAATATTTTCAGCCTTGATGGATATTAACTGCGATATGGGTGAAGGTACAGGCAATGAAGAATTGCTGATGCCTTTTATCAACTCAGCTAATATCGCCTGTGGTTACCATGCAGGCAACGAAGCTACCATGCAACAGGTAATTGATCTTTGCCTGGAACATAATGTACATATAGGGGCACATCCGTCTTTTTTAGATAGACAGAATTTTGGAAGAACCGAAATGCACCTGCCGGCTTCGGAAATATATCAACTGGTAACAGATCAGTTGGAGATGCTGAATAACATCATAACAAAGAAAGGGGGAAAAATGCATCATGTGAAACCACACGGTGCTTTATACAATATGGCGGCAAAAGATGCAGTGCTGGCAAAAGCAATTGCGCTGGCAGTGAAAGATTTTGACTCTTCACTTATTTATTATGGCTTGTCAGGTTCTGTGATGATTACCGAAGCTGCGGATCTTGGCCTGCAAACAGCCAACGAAGTTTTTGCCGACAGAACCTATCAGCCTGATGGTACACTCACTCCACGCTCTTTACCTAATGCATTAGTGGGTAATACAGACGATGCTGTAAAACAAGTAGTAAGATTTGTGAAAGAAAATAAAGTGATTACAGTAACCGGGGAAGAGATACATGTAAGAGCAGATACCATTTGCATCCATGGAGATGGTAAGCATGCGGTGGAATTTGCAAAAGCGATTTATCAAAAATTAAATGAAAAGTAAATCCTTTCTTTCAGGCCCCTTGCTGGGCGCAGCTTTCCTGATGGCTACTTCAGCCATTGGCCCGGGTTTTATAACACAGACAACCAAGTTCACAGCCGACCTCAAGGCCAGTTTCGGTTTTGTGATACTCATTTCTGTATTGATGGATATAGGAGCACAGCTCAATATCTGGCGCATGATAAGCGTAAGCAAATTGTATGCACAGGACCTGGCCAATAAAGTTTTACCTGGCTCCGGTTATGCATTATCTGGTTTAATTATCCTTGGAGGTATTGCATTTAATATTGGCAATATTGCTGGCGCAGGACTTGGTTTAAATGTGCTCATTGGTTGTAGTGTGCAAACAGGCGCTGTTATCAGTTGCCTGGTAGCCGTTATTATTTTTGTTTTTAAAGAAGCCGGAAAGGCCATGGACAATTTTGCAAAATTGCTTGGCTTCATCATGATCGCATTGACATTATATGTGGCTTTTCAATCGAATCCGCCCCTTAACGAAGCATTGGTTAAAACATTCGTGCCGGATAAAATAAATGAAATGATCATTCTCACTATTGTTGGAGGAACGGTAGGAGGATACATCAGTTTTGCAGGCGCCCATCGTTTGCTGGAAGCCGGCGTTACCGGCGAAGAAAATATTAAGCAGGTATCAAAAGGTGCTGTGTCGGCCATACTTATTGCCTCACTGATGCGTATCATTTTGTTTATTGCCGCACTGGGCATTGTGTGGCAGGGAATTTCCCTTGATCCCCAAAACCCTGCGGCAACCGTATTTCAAAGCGCTGCCGGGCAGCCGGGGTACAGGATATTCGGTTTGGTTTTATGGAGCGCTGCTATCACTTCAGTAGTAGGTTCAGCATTTACCTCGGTAACATTTGCCAAGATCCTTCATCCTTCGGTGACAAAAAAATTCAGGGCAATCATTATTGCCTTTATCATTTTTTCAACCATTATTTTTTTACTGGTAGGGCAGCCGGTGAAAGTATTGGTGATGGCCGGGGCCATAAATGGATTGATACTGCCATTTGCATTAAGCCTTATTTTGGTTGCCGCACATCAAAAAAATGGTACAGGCAACTATAAGCATCCTTACTGGCTTTCTGCCGCCGGTTGGATCGTAGTGATTGCAATGAGTTATATGGGTGTAAAAGCGATAACAACTTTATTGACATAAGTATTCAGCAACCCATTACTTTATCTTTGTAAAAAATCAGTACACATGATATTGGTAACAGGCGGCTCAGGGTTATTGGGCTCCGAATTAATTTCTCAACTGCTTGCGCAAGGCAAACAGGTAAGGGCTATTTATAATAAAACAGCACTTACAGAATTTAAATCCAGTAACCTTGAGCAACTGCAATGTAATATATTGGATGTTGTTGGTTTGGAAGAGGCTATGAAAGGAGTGGAAGAAGTATATCATTGTGCAGCAGTGGTTACATTCAATCCAAAGCGAAGAGAAGAGATGTTTAAAGTAAATATTGAGGGAACAGCTAATGTAGTAAACGCATCGCTTGACGCCGGGATAAGGAAAATGGTATATGTAAGTTCGATCGCTGCACTGGGCCGCATCAGGCAGAATGAACCCATCAACGAGACAATGAACTGGACGGAAGAATCAAGTAATAGCCGTTACGGGCAAAGTAAGTACCTTGCTGAAATGCAGGTTTGGCGTGGTATTGGGGAAGGTCTTGATGCGGTGATTGTTAATCCTGTCCTTATTATGGGACCGGGTGACTGGAATAAGAGCTCTTCGATGATCTTTAAGAATGTGTATAATGAATTACCCTGGTACACTGATGGTACTACAGGATTTGTGGATGTACGTGACGTGGCAAAAGCCATGATCATGTTAATGGAAAGTAATATCACCGCCGAACGGTTTATCATCAGTGCCGAGAACAAAAGTTACCGGGATGTGTTTAACCTGATAGCAAAAGCATTTGGGAAAAGAGCGCCGAATAGAAAAGTAACACCGGCTTTGACAAGAATTGTATGGCGCCTGGAAGCGATCAGGAATTTTTTTACCGGTAAAGAGCCGTTGATCACAAAGGAAACTACAACCACCGCAATGACAAAAGCCAACATGGATAATAGTAAACTAAAAAAATTCTTGCCGGGATTCAGTTACAGGAAGATTGAAGACAGTATTATGGATACCTGTGCAGCATTTCAACAAAAAATTAACAGCAGGTAGTTTACATTCGCATGATTAGTGCAATACAGGCACTGCAAAAAAATATCAAATGAAAAAAATTATTGCCTCTTCGTATTTATTTTTTGTTTCCCTCATAGTTTTTTCACAATCAAATTTTTCAGTCAGGGGGAAAGTCATTGATGCAGCTACCAAGCTACCCATGCAGGCCGCTTCAGTATTTGCAGAGAATACAACTATTGGTACGGCAACTGCAGCTGATGGTACTTTTCATTTACAATTACCTAACGGAGGCTACGACCTCGTGGTGACTTTTACGGGCTATCAAACAGAAACAAGACGCATATCTTCGGCTGACGCAGGTAATAGTGATATGGTGATCGAAATAAAACAAAAGGAAAAATCACTGGAAGATGTAGTCGTAAGGTCCACCGCTGAAGTAGCTGATGGCCTGGCCAAGTATGGTGAATTCTTCCTCGAGAATTTTATTGGCAAAACTGCCAACAGTAAATATTGCACCATAAAAAACAAAGAGGTGCTTAAATTTTATTTTTACCGGAGGGCCAATCGCCTCAAGATACTGGCTACCGCCCCACTTGAAATTGTAAATGAGGCATTGGGATATACTATAAAGTACGAACTTGATTCTTTTACACATGAGTATAATACGCAGGTAAGCCTATACACAGGGTCGCCTTTATTTGAAGAAATGCAGACAGACAATGCCGAACAAAAGACCAAATGGAATGCCGCCAGGTTAAATGCCTATAATGGCTCTATACTTCATTTTATGCGCAGCCTGTATAATAAAAAACTAAGTGAGGAAGGATTTGAAATACAGTTTTTGATAACTGTGAATGAAAAAGAAATGGCTGTTCCGGTTAAAAATTTCTATGGTGGATTTAATTATGAAAAGGATGACAGCACACAATTGGTTACGGCCTGGCCCAATCAAACAGAAGTGGTGGTGATCTATAAAAATGAAGAGCCTGAACAAAGCTACCTGGATGCTAATCCCGAACAACCCAAAAAATTCCAGTTATCTGTTTTCTCTTTTGTACCCAGGGAGTATATCGTAATTGAGCAGAACGGGTACTATTTTGAACAAAAAGATTTTACGGTCAATCAATACCTGGCCTGGGAGAAAGTAGCAGATATGCTGCCTTATAATTTTAGTGTAAAATAATTGGATTCTATTTACCCATTACTTTTTCCCATAACTGTGGTATCCTTTTTATCCAAACCAGTTCTTTCATTTTCTCTTTGGCATCCTCGATAGGGCTGCCAAAATAAACTTTACCGCCCTCGGTATCTTTACCCACACCACTTTGGGCATAGATAATTGCATTGGCGCCGATGGTCAATGTTTTACTTACACCCACCTGTCCCCAAAGGGTTACCCCGTCTTCAAGCGTTACAACACCAGCAATACCCACCTGGCCAGCCATCAGGCAGTTTTTACCAGTCACGGTATCATGGCCTATATGAACCATATTATCCATTTTGGTTCCTTTTCCAATAACGCTGTCGTGGCTTACACCCCTGTCAATAGTACAACCTGCTCCAATCTCCACATCATCCTCAATGATCACCCGGCCGCAGCTGGGCATTTTTTTATACCATTGTTCACGGTCCTTTTTTGTGTTGTAATAAAACGCATCGCTGCCAATGACTGTGCCTGCCTGTATGATTACATTATTACCAAGAATACAATGGTCCATGATGGTTACGTTTGGGTGAATGATACAGTTCTTGCCTATCTGTACATGATTGCCGATAAATGTTCCCGGGTAAACAAAAGTTCCTTCACCAATAACTGCAGAATCACTGATCATTTTTGTAGATGGTTCAAATGGTCGAAAATGATTTACGATCTTAGAATATGCCTCAAACGGATTTTCAACAATCAATAGAGCTTTTCCTTCAGGTACGTTGGTTTCTTTATTGATGATGATAAAACTGGCGGCACTGTTAAGGCATTTATCATAATATTTAGGATGATCAACAAAGACCAGGTCGCCTTTTTCTACTTTATGAATTTCATTGATACCCGTTGCGGTACCCTTGTTATTACCAACTAATCTGGCATTGATAAACTCAGCGATCCATTGCAGGGAAACTGGAGAGGGGAATTGCATAAACTAAAAATTTGGCCAAAGGTACAATGCTTTGCATTTACCTGGATTGCAGTAAAAAACGTAAAAACCACCCCAATCCCCGTAATAACCACAATTTTTTTTCTTTTACGTTCCAGGCAAAGATCATTGCTGATTAGGTTTAAAAACTGAAGAATGATAAACATGACTTTGGCCGGTGATGAATTAAAAAATTAGAATGGTATTAAAAGATATCCTTTGAAGTATCAGTAAAATCAATACTTCCAGCTTACAGTATTTTTTTGATGGTATTGATTTAAAAATTAAATCAATGGCCGTTCATTTAGTTTTGCTGTTTAATACATCAGGATTATGTTGTCCTTATCCACAGCACAAAAAAAAATGTTAATAAAAAATACTGAAAATATTTTTTGGATAGGAAAAATTATTTTTAATATTGTGTAGGGAATTTGGTTCCCGGTACTTACTAACCCGTCTATATATCAAAGCTCGATTATCAAAAGTCGGGCTTTTTTATTTTTATCATATCTTACTTTGGAGCTCCATAATTTTTAAAAATGAAAACCTACGAGGTACAAAAAGAAGATTTTTCTATCAGCACTGATAAAACAAAACTGAACATCGGAATTATTTATAATTATTTGTGTAAAGAAAGTTATTGGGCAAAGAATATTCCAATGAAGACGGTAAAGAAAAGTATTAAGGGGTCCTGTTGTTTCGGTGTGTATCATAAAAGTGAACAGGTTGGTTTTGCCAGGGTGGTTACAGATCATGCTACATTCGGCTATATAGCAGACGTGTTTATCCTGGATGAATATCGCGGCAAAGGGTTAAGTAAATGGCTGATGGAAACAATAATGAATCATCCTGAGTTGCAGGGTTTGCGCAGGTGGATGTTGGCCACAAGGGATGCACATGGCCTGTATGCACAATTTGGCTTTTTGCCTTTAGACAAACCCGAACGTATCATGGGGCTTAAGCCTTTCGAGGAGTATCCAGCCATCAACTAATAACTTTATCCAGTAACTTGCAGCCTAAATCAAATTACACATGCTTAAATCAATGACTGGTTTTGGACGGGCAGAACAGACAGTAAATGACAAAACATTTTTAGTGGAATTAAAAGCGCTTAACGGAAAACAGTATGAACTTCAACTTAAATTACCCCCCTTGCTGCGACCCTATGAATTCGAGATCAGGAACAAACTACAGGAGCAATTGATACGGGGTACGATTGATTGTACAGTTACCATCAAACAAAACGGCACTTCCAAACCGGTTAATATTAATACTGACCTGATAAAGGCTTATTACAACCAGATAGAAAAACTTGCCGGGGAATTAAATATTGATACCAACTCAGTGTTAAGCGCATTGCTTCGCCTGCCTGAAGTGGTAACACCAACCAATGACATTTTAAGCGAACCCGATTTTGCCGAATTCAGTAAAGTGCTGCAGGCTGCTTTAAATGATTTGAATCTGCATAGGAATGAAGAAGGGGCAGTACTGGAAAAAGACCTCATAAACCGTATTACTAATATCAATGAGCAGGAAGAAGCAATTTTAAAACTGGAGCCTAACCGTAAAAAGCGTATCAAGGATGAGATCAACCAGCTACTTGAAAAAAATGTAGGTAAAGAGAATATTGATAATAACCGCATGGAACAGGAACTGATCTATTATATGGAGAAGATAGACATTCATGAAGAACAGATCAGGCTCAGGCAGCATTGCGAATATTTTAAATCCATCTTGCAGGAACCGGAAGAAGGGAAAGGGAAAAAATTATCGTTTATTTTACAGGAAATAGGGCGTGAGATCAATACAACAGGAAGCAAGGCATATGATGCCGATATTCAAAAATGTGTTGTAAAAATGAAAGATGAACTGGAGAAGGCAAAAGAACAGGTATTAAATGTATTGTAAGGAACAGGCAATTGGCAATAGACAATTCGTAATTGACAACAAACAGTAATTACTTTTTATAATTTGATGAATTCAACTCGTCCACATAAACCTGGCTTTTTTTTATTGCCAATTGCCTGTTGCATGCTGCTCATTTCTTCCTGCAAACAAATAGATGTTTTTGAAAAAAATACTGTCATCCCAAATTATGAATGGAAAAACGACTTTAGCGCTTCAGGAAGTTTTCTTATAAGAGATACCGTTTCTGCATATAATATATACCTGGTATTACGCCATACCGATGCATATAAATACAATAATATCTGGCTGAATATTGGATTACAACCTCCTGGAGACAGCCTTACCAGTCAAAAAATTGATCTCCAGTTGGGTGATGATGCTAACGGCTGGGAAGGAACAGGGATGAATGATATTTGGGAAGTGAGGAAATTATTAAATGGACAACCCCGGCGATTTAAGCAAGCCGGTAACTATAATTTCAATATTTCTCAAATTATGAGAGACAACCCACTGGCAAATATTATGAGTGTGGGTATACGGATAGAAAAAAGAAATTCCTGAGGAAGATTAACAAAGCCTTTATCAGAAAACCCAAAACAATCCGTTTTTTACGAAACAATTCTTTATTTTGCATATTATGAGAATAAAGTTCCCCGCTTTTTTATTGGTCATGTTGATGGCTTTCAATGCCAATGCACAAACCTACGAATATGTTCAGAAAGGAGAGTTTGGCATTACAGCCGGGTTAGCACATTATTTTGGTGATCTTAATACCCGGGCAGGTATAAACAGGCCTAAACCGGCTGTGGGCGCTTTTTTTCGTAAGGCATTTGGCAACTATGTTGGCTTACGCATTAGTGCACATTTTCTTCAGTTAGGTTATAGTGATACGTATAGTAAAAATGATTTTCAAAAAACAAGGAACCTGAGCTTTAATAGTAATGTTTGGGAAATTGCATTACAGGGAGATTTTAATTTTTTTAAATTTGTTCCTGGTGATCCTTACCATTCTTTTACACCTTATATCACATTGGGTGTAGGCGCTTTTACTTTTGACCCATATGCATACCTAAGTGGAAAAAAAGAATTCCTTCGTCCGTTGGGTACAGAAGGCCAGTTAATTGGTTATAATGGAAGAAAGCCATACAACACCCTGGCTATATCAATTCCCCTGGGTGTTGGTATTAAATATAATATTAACGACAGGATGAATTTCTCAATTGAAGTAGCCCATCGTTTTACCACTACTGATTACCTGGATGATGTGAGCACTACTTATGTTGGTGCCGGCCGGTTTGCACCCCTATCGTCAGCAGGATTATTACAAGACAGATCGTATGAAATAGACCCTGATAATATTATTGGAGTAGAGGGCAGGCAGCGTGGCTGGAGTAAACAAAGGGATCAGTATATCATTGCAGAAATTGGTCTTACTTACAACATCAGTAGGTATAAATGTCCCACAGCCGGTAATTAATATTTCCCCCAACTAAGCCGCCTCCACAGCAAGTATCAATTAACCATAATGGAGTAAGACTTTTTCTAAAGCATTGTCTTCCATATTATTAAAAAATAAATAAGAAGAAACGTTTCCTGCTTCGGGTATTTTAATATACTTTTATTCCCTAACCAAATGGCAGGTTAAACATCTGCCGGTTCCCCCCAAAGAATAACAAAAGTATTATCCTGATCATTCCGTGACGAAACTATTGCTGCAGGCATAAACTCCTGTTCATTTCCCTATCCAAAGAGTAACGAAAGCGAAATCCCTTTCATTCTGTGATGAGACCATAGTTTTTCTCATTTCAACATTAAACTATGGCGTTCATTCGCACCTGCTTTATTACAGCTGTATGTGCTATTGGTATGTTATGTACCAAAGCGCAAACGGTAACCTATCCGCTTCTTTCTTCGCAATTGTTGAAGTCAACTGCAGAGGATGTGGCTATGTTGTTGAAAAAAGCAATACCAGGTGGTCAGTTCACTGTTCAATCTTACTCAAATATGCCGGCAACGGGAATCATTTTCATTTACGATCCCAACATCACCGATAACCAGGCATGTAAAGTGGAGAGCAATGGAACTTCTTATATAAAATTTTCTGCTGCACAGGATAACGGTCTTTGTTTTGGTATTTATCAGTACCTCCAAAATCTCGGATTCCGGTTTTATCAGCCTGGCTCTATTTGGGAGCTAACCCCTTCACTTACCTCAGCGTTTAAAAAAACAGATACTGTTTATACATCCCAATTTAAATACAACAGTTGGTTCATAAGTGGTGGCCACAATATATGGGCCATGGATAAAGATAACCGCTACGGATGGGATGCTTACTTTGGAGAGAACGGGCACAACTGGGCTTTATACCAACGGCGTAACGGAATGACTGGCGCCTACCGGTTTGCAGGCCATCGGGCCGATATAATGACTGGAAGTTATTTTTCTGCCCTGCAGAACAATCCTTGCTATGTGGCCAATTACAATAATTCACGTGTGGCTAATAGCCAATCTGTTCCCGACGTATATAGTACAGAAGCAATGAAGCTGTGGGCAAATGCAATTGATCAAAAGTATACACAGTATAAGAACACCATCTACGGAAATGTGAATCTGTATGTTAACCAGTTCCGCAACTTTGATTATTCGTATAAAAATATAGGTATTGAAGTTCCGGACGGTGCTAAGTGGGGAAATACAAAAGACAACCTCGGTTGTATCAATAATGGCTATGCAAAAGAAAGTGACCAGCAATTTACACTGGCTAATTATACTGCAAAAAGTATTAAAACTACTAATCACACTGCACGTTTTCAGTTATATGCTTATTCAACGCATGCTGATGTGCCTTCGGCAAATATTCCTTTGGACGAAAGCCTGGATATTCAACTGGTGCCTGCGGTATACCAAAATGTAAGCAGTACAAACGGATTGAGAAACCGCTGGTACAACAGGACCAGAAACATTTCTGAATATAATTACCTGAATCTTTCAGGTTGGAGCGGTGAAACACCGGCTTTTTACCTGGATGATTTTAAAGCCACTGTGCAGATAGCTCAGGATAAAAAAAGCCAGGGTTTGATTTGGGAAGCATCTCCTGCAAAATTTGGCAGCCTTCCGTTCTTACTTGCCTCCGGAAATAGTTTGAAAAAAAATATTTCGGTTGATAATACACTGAAAGAATTTTGTGATAATATGTTTGCGGGCGCCGGTAAAACCATTTATGACTTACTTCTGTTTTGGACAGACAGTAAAAACCTGGCAGGGGGCATTTCCAACAGGTACAAAGTTCCATTGTACCTGAAAATGCTTGGCGAAGCCGAACAACAAATTCAAAACGCACCGGCTGTAGTTAAAGAGAGATTGCGGGAATTAAAAGCTTATGTGCATTACATGATCATGTATTACGATTGGGCAGCAGACCAACGCAGTGATGCTTTAAAAGCAGATAAGGCAGCCGCCTTGTGTATTTACCTGGCTAAGACGAATAAAATGCAATTGGTGAACAGTTATTACCTGGTTGCAACAGTTACAAGCAAATATGCTAACACCAGCAGTTTTTACCAGCAGTACAATTATGCGAACGGATCTGCTTATCAAAATGGTAACCTGCCTTTGATCACTGCTGCAGAAATTGACAATAATTTTCAAATGGATAAGGCTGCCTACAACCTTATCAGCACGAAGGATTATGTTTTTGAACCCTCATCGTTCATAAAAGACCGCTTTAATCCTGCAGGTATAGATCCGCTTAAAAAGATAAGTGTGCTATTGAACTATACCAATGGCCTGGATTATTATCATCGCACAGAATTTTTTATTAAAGCCCCGGCCGCCGGAAACTTCACAATTGATTATACACCCCGTTTTGATATGCCGGATAAAGGATATATAAATTTTACTGTTGAATCAACAGATAAGGCGCTGGAAATAATCAAGGATTTTTCGATAGACAGGACAGCAGGTACAGGAACACTCGTAATAGACTTACCAGCTGCAGGAACCTATAAACTTTCTGTTGTTTCTAAATACAAATCTGCAGTAACGCTTGATATCAGCACTAACAAGAACTTTTTTTATAAGAGCGGCGCTGTTTTTGGGAAGGCCACAGAGATATATCAGAACAATTCGGGTATACCCGGGTATTTTTATGTGCCCGAAGGTATCAGCAAGGTATATTTCAGCATCAACAATAGTAACGCTTCAGGCGAAGAAAAAGTAAATAATGCATTTGCTATAAAAGACAACAATGGTAAAACTTTAACAGCACGATTCGTAACCCCCAATGATTCTGCTTTGTTTTACATTGAAATACCAGAAGAAAGTAAAGGCAAATTCTGCCAGGTAACAAAAATGGGAAATTACAACCTGGTATTTTCCAACATCAGCAATGTTTTGTGGTATGCACAGCCAAAGCCGGCGCCTCGCAGTAATGCTGATTTTACAATTTCGGTTGTCAATAAAAATGGTAACTGTATTACACAATTAACTGCGGCATCACCAACAGCTACCGGCCTGGAATGGCAGGTTAATGATCAGGGGAAAATCTATACTTTCTCTAATCAGTCAATTGTTGAATTACCCCTCAATAGTTCACCAGATGCTTTTGTTACCCTCAGCAATGGAATTAATTGCAGCGTAAGCAAAAGAATTGGCGACGACGCTAAGTTTTCAAGTGCAAAAGAGGCTTGTAAAAATGGAGTTGCCGTACTACCAACAAAAAGTGTTTCTCCGGTGCTATATCCAAATCCATCAAATGGCCAGTTTAATTGTCTTCAAAACGGAACTGCTCTTACGGCCGATGAGATATTGATCATGAATACCCAGGGTGTAAGGATTGGTAATTTCAAGCAAGCAAAGCAGTTCAATATCAGCAACGCTCCTGCAGGAATATACCTCTATAAGTTAAGAGTAAATGGAGAGGAATTTACCGGGCGGCTGGTCAAGCTCTAAGATTTATGCTAAAAAGCATATTACAACCAAAATTTATTACTTTTGCCCACCAAAGTCACGCTCATAGCGTGACTACTCATTTTTAGTGTTTTATGAGCCTGAAGGATAAAATAGATATGATGCGTTTGCCAAGCCACATTGCCATTATTATGGATGGTAATGGAAGGTGGGCAAAAGAAAAAGGCGAAGACCGGTTATATGGCCATTTGCATGGGGTTGAAAGTGTAAGAAATATTGTGGAGGGAGCAGCAGAATTGGGCATTAAATATCTTACGTTATATGCATTCAGCACCGAGAATTGGGACAGGCCTGAATATGAAGTTTCGGGACTGATGGAATTGCTGGTAGACACCATACATAATGAAGTGCCTACACTCAATAAAAACAATATTAAACTTCATGTAATAGGAGATATTAATATGCTGCCCGATGCAGCAAAAAATGAATTGAAAGAAGCTTTAAAAGAAACCAGTGTAAATACAGGCCTTAATCTTATTATGGCGCTCAGTTACAGCAGCCGTTGGGAAATAGTTAATGCAGTAAAACAAATTGCAAGCGACGTAAAGGATGGGAAATTAGAGGCAGGCGATATTACCCAGGAAGTATTACGCCAGTATTTAACCACAAAAGCTTTTCCCGACCCGGAACTGATGATACGAACCAGTGGCGAATACAGGATCAGCAATTTTTTATTATACCAGCTTGCCTACTCAGAGCTTTATTTTACCAGTACCCTTTGGCCAGATTTCAGGAAAGAAAACCTGTATACAGCGATCCTGGATTATCAAAGCAGGGAACGGCGTTTTGGCAAGACAGGTGAACAGATCAAAAATGAGGAAGCTACTGGTTAACAACGCTTTTGGAAGGCAAAAATCCTCGGTATCCATACATTTTCAGGGAATGATTTAGGATGAGGTTAACAAATAGTTTTAATTAATGGGCTTAATTTGCCGCACGTAAAAAACAAATTGATGCAGAGGATCTACAAAGGGACTTTATTTATTGCGATTTTAGTTTTCAGCAGCCAATTTGTTTCGGCCCAAAACGACACCATACCAGTATCCATTAATCCTGCATTATTGGAAATATTCAACTCAAAAACACCAAAGGAATACATCATCGCAGGCATTACCGTACATGGAACAAGGGCATTTGATGAAAATCTTATTATTTCAATATCTGGGCTGGCTGTAGGCGATAAGGTACAGATACCCGGAACCGATGTTTTTGGTAAGGCAATTGCTAAGCTGTGGAAACAAAGCCTCATCTCCAACATTCAAATAACATTTACAAAGCTCGAAGGAAAAGACCTGTATATAGAATTTGATATTACGGAAAGACCCCGTTTAGCCATTTTTAAATTTGAGGGAATAAAAAAAGGTGAGAGGGATGACCTGGAGTCTAAAGTTGCATTGGTAAGGGACAGGGTGATAACCGAGAACATGAAACTTGGAGCAGTTGAAGCTATCCGGAAATTTTATTACGGAAAAGGGTTCCGTAATGTTGATATACAAATGCGGGAAGAAAAAGTACCGGTAATGGAGAATGCGGTTTCACTCACATTCATCATAAAAAAGGGAAATAAAGTACGGGTTAATTCTATTAATTTCAGCGGTAACGAGAGCCTTGCAGCCCCAAAGCTGAAAAAGCAAATGAAGGGTACAAAAGAGATGAACCGCATTACACTATTCCCGGTTGAGATCAAAAACCCTTTTGGAGATACCGTATCAAAGCCTTCTTTTAAAGAGTATATCAGCGATGTTGGATTTTTATCCATTACTAAAACCAGGGATTATGTTGATCCATATTTTCGTATCCGGGGTTTTAGCGGAGCTAAGTTCAATGAAAAAAAATATATAGAAGATAAAGAAAGCGTGTTGGATTATTATAATTCAAGGGGATACAGGGATGCCATTATCCTGGCGGATACAGCCATATATGACCGCCGGAATAACCTTAATCTCTTTATCAAAGTGAATGAAGGAAGGCAATATTATTTTGGAGATATAGTATGGAGAGGAAATACAAAATATGGAGACTCCATATTGAATGTATTACTGGGAATAAAGAAAGGCGATATATATAATTTAGAGATACTCAACAAACGACTGGGTAAACAACTATCCGCCGAAGGGGCCGATATTGGAAGCCTATATATGGATGATGGTTATCTTTTCTTCCAGGTTGATCCTGTTGAAACAAGAGTATATAATGACACGATCGATTTTGAAATACGGATGAGAGAAGGTCCGCAGGCTACCTATGGCAACATTACCATATCGGGTAATAAAAAAACCAAAGACTATGTAATACGCCGGGAATTGAGAACCATACCAGGGGAAAAATTTAGCCGTGCAGATATTATACGTACACAGCGTGAACTTGGTCAGCTTGGATTTATTGACCCCGAAAAAATTAACCCGGGTGTTGTGCCTAATGCCGAGAATGGAACTGTTGATATTAACTGGGGTATTGAAGAAAAATCTGCTGATCAGCTGGAACTTTCTGCTGGCTTTGGCGGAGGTATTGGCCTGACAGGAACACTGGGTGTATCGTTTAATAATTTCTCCATTAAAAATATAACCAAACGTTCCACCTGGGATCCACTTCCTTCCGGCGATGGACAAAAGCTGAGTGCAAGGATCCAGTCTAACGGAAAAGCGTTCAGGTCATATAATTTTTCTTTTACTGAGCCATGGCTGGGAGGTAAAAAGCGGAATTCATTTACCATTGGGTACTCCAATACAAAATATGCCAATGCATATGATAATTATGGAGGCTACTGCAAAACCTGTGGTGATACCTCTTATATTAAAACCGCAAACTTTAATATTTCGCTGGGTAAGCAGCTAAAATGGCCTGATGATTATTTTAACCTTATTTATTCATTGAGCGTTCAACGGTACAAACTCCGTAACTACTCTAATATATTCCAGGGAATAAGTAATGGAACCTCTACCAACATCAGTTTAAGAATTGCATTGGTTCGTAATTCAGCCGGCCCTAATCCAATATTCCCTACAGGTGGATCCAACTTTTTGTTGAGTGGTCAATTTACCTTACCATACTCAACGCTTGGTATTACATCAGTTTCTGACAATAGTTATAAACTTCCTGAATTTCATAAATGGCGCATGAATGCTGAGTGGTATGTTCCAATAGGGTTGCCAAGAGGAGAAGAAAAAAATAAGCAGTTCATTTTGAAAGTTGCTGCCAAGTATGGGTTTATTGGCCGGTATAATAAAAAAATAGCTATATCTCCGTTCGAACGTTTTCAACTGGGCGATGCTGGTTTAAGCAATAACTTTGCTTTGCTGGGATATGATATTATTGCTCACAGGGGATATCCTGTATATGATAAATCAGATCCTAAAATCAATCCGGATGGTATATCACCGTCTCAGTTCTTTACCATTTTTAATAAATATACCATGGAGCTTCGTTATCCCTTCAGCACGAATGCAAGCAGTACAATTTACGGGCTGGCATTTTTTGAAGCAGCAAATGGCTGGTATGATTTTAAAAATTATAACCCGTTCAAACTTCGTCGTTCAGCCGGGGTGGGTTTACGTTTCTACTTGCCTATGTTTGGCTTACTTGGATTTGACTATGGCATTGGTTTTGACCGGTACAACCAAACCAGTGGACTAAAGGGTGCGGCTAAGTTTACATTCATGTTAGGCCAGGAACCGGAGTAAAAAATTGATCTCTTAATTGGTTTATTACTAAATATACTACAATGAAAAAGATACTCTTTATCGCCTGTTCGCTTCTGCTGGTTTCCTTTGCAGGAATTGCACAACGTTATGCTGTTATTGATTCAAAATATATTTTGGATAAACTTCCTGAGTATAAAGATGCCCAAAAAGCCCTTGATCAGTTTAGTGAACAATGGCAACAGGAAATAGATCAAAAGCAGACTCTTATGGATAAAATGTATAAGGACTATGAAGCTGAGCAGGTTATGCTTAGCGATGTATTAAAGAAGAAGAGGGAAGATGAATTGTATAATAAAGAAAAAGAATTACGTGACCTGCAGAAGAAACGCTTTGGTTTTGAAGGCGATCTTTTTAAAAAGAGGCAGGAACTGATAAAACCTATTCAGGACAGAGTTTATAATGCCGTTCAGAAACTGGCAGTGGAAAAACAGTATGACTGTATATTGGACAAAAGGGAAGGAATTACTGTTATCTTTGCCGACCCGAAACTGGACAGGAGTACAGATGTCTTGAGAAACCTGGGTGTTAAATAAATTGTAATCACCTGCTTCAATGCAGCGAAAACAAAGAAAAAATAAACTAATTAACAACTAAATCAATAAACAATACAAAACAATGAAAAAGTTAATTGCAGGAGCTGTGATGGCGTTAGGAATTTTTAGTGCCTCAGCACAATCTAAGATCGGGTATATCAGTACTGATGAACTGATCGCATTAATGCCCGATGCAGCAAAAGTTAATACTGAGTTGAACGAATACCAAACCTCTCTTATGCAACAGGGACAAACTCTGCAGGCTGAAGCGGATAAAAAAAGGGAGCAATATTATAAAGATTCTCTTACACTTACTGCCAGCATGAAGGAAATAAGAAGGGACGAGCTGGTGAAATTGTATACCAGGTTACAGAACTATGACCAGGAAGCTCAGGAAAAAGCGAGCCAGTATGCTCAAACAAAAGTTGCGCCTATTCGTGAAAAAGCAATGGAAGCTATTAAAGCTGTTGCCAAAGAAAAAGGATACGGTTATGTAATTGATAATTCTTCCAACTTGCTTTTGGTAATGCCTCCCGGAGATGACCTCTTACCTCTTGTTAAAACAAAACTTGGGATAAAAGACCCTCCACCGGCAACCAAACCTGCTGGCAACTAATTTTAAATTTCATGAAATGAATAAAAGCCTCCCGTAACTTCGGGAGGCTTTGTTATTTTTGACAAATGAAGCAACAACCTATAGGTGTATTTGACAGCGGCTATGGCGGATTAACGGTATTAAAAGAAATAACTGCCAAACTTCCCCAATACGATTACATATATCTGGGTGACAATGCCAGATCGCCTTATGGAACCCGGAGTTTTGAGACTGTTTATGAATACACTTTGGAATGTGTGAAATGGTTATTTGAACAAGGTTGTACATTGATAGTACTTGCATGTAATACAGCTTCTGCAAAAGCCCTGCGAACTATTCAGCAAAATGATCTTCCAAAAATTGATACTGCAAAAAGAGTATTGGGAGTTATTCGCCCAACAACAGAGATCATCGGCCAATTTTCTAAAACAGGTAATGTTGGTATACTGGCTACTAATGGTACTGTTATTTCTGGTTCGTACCCGATAGAGATACAAAAGTTTTATCCGGAACTACATGTATTTCAACAGGCATGCCCCATGTGGGTGCCATTGGTGGAGAATAATGAGTATAATTCACCCGGTGCCGATTACTTTATCCAAAAAAATATGGACGAGCTCTTGCATAAATCCGGTAAGATAGATACCATTTTACTTGCCTGTACCCATTATCCTTTATTGATTGAAAAGATAAAGAGATCGGTCCCCGAAAATGTAGCCATCCTATCCCAGGGAGAAATAGTGGCAAATAGCCTTAAGGATTACCTGAGCAGGCATCCCGAAATTGAGGCAAATTGCAGTAAAAAAGGACAAATCGCTTTTTTTACAACCGATTCTGCTGAAGATTTTGACAGCCATGCCGCTGTTTTCTATGGGAAGCCTGTAAAATCGGCCCATTTAACCCTCTAGCCTGGAAAAAGCTTCAAATTCATAGCTTCTCATCGCCTGTTTTCCCTTACCTTTGCCGTCCTTTCACAAACAACAGGGATGGTGCCCTGCTGAGTGTAAAATGTATCAGGAAATTAATTTGTAAAAGCCTGCCTGACAAATGCAGGGAAAAACTTAATACAATGCCAGGTAAAAAAAGAACCTATCAACCGCATAAGCGTCGCAGAAAAACAGTTCATGGCTTCCGCAAACGCATGGAAACAGCTAATGGCCGTAAGGTTTTGGCCAGCCGCAGAAAAAAAGGACGTCATAAACTGACCGTTTCAAGCGAACACGGCGATAAAAAATAAAACAACGGTTTCTCAACCGGAACCGATACTTATATTTAAGTCCCGCCTCAGGCGGGACTTTTTTAATTTTGAGTGTGGAACTGAAGCAACGATATACATTCAGGAAAGACGAAAAACTTAAAAGCCGTAAAGCAATCGAGCAATTGTTTGCAACAGGAAAATCATTTTCTAATTTTCCTTTTAAGGTGGTTTGGAAGGTTACAGAAAACACAGCTGCCTGTTTACAAACCGGGTTTACCGTAAGCAGCAAACAATTTAAAAAGGCGGTTGACAGGAACAGGATAAAAAGACTCATGAGGGAAGCTTACCGTCTTCAGAAGCATGACCTGCAACAGCAATTAAAAAGCAAAAATAAAAGTCTGACCGTTTTTTTTATTTATGTGGGGAATGAATTACCTGACTATACTTTCATCTTTGAAAAAACCGGTAAGGCAATAAAGCACCTCATCAGAATAATCAATGAAAACAATCTGGCTGATACTTAGTTTTCCTTTTATCATGCTGATAAAACTGTACCAGTGGATCATCTCTCCCTGGCTGGGACAAAAGTGCAGGTATGCACCCACCTGTTCTCATTATGCGGTGGAAGCCTTAAAAAAGTATGGTCCCGTAAAAGGATTATGGCTAGCAGTTAAAAGGGTGGGTAGATGCCATCCATGGGGTGGGCACGGCTATGACCCTGTACCATAAAAAAAACTGCAACATTCCTGTTACAGTTTTTTAATATCGGGTAAGAAATATTTTACAATCTCTCTGCCACTTTTTTCCAGTTCACCACATTCCAGAAAGCAGCCAGGTAATCTGCCCGGCGGTTTTGATAATGCAGATAATAAGCATGTTCCCACACATCACATCCTAAAATGGGTTTCCCTTTTACCTCGGCCACGTCCATTAACGGGTTATCCTGGTTTGGAGTTGATGAAACTTCAAGTTTGCCGTCCTTTACAATAAGCCAGGCCCAACCACTTCCAAACCTGGTCATTCCGGCTGCCGAAAATTTTTCTTTAAAAGCATCGAAAGAACCAAATGCTTCATTAATGGCATCGGCCAGTTTCCCCGTAGGTGCCCCGCCTGCATTAGGAGCAAGGCTTTCCCAGAAGAAGCTATGATTCCAATGCCCGCCGCCGTTGTTGCGTACTGCCGGGCTGATGCTTCCTGCAGCCGCTACCAGTTGTTCAATGGTTTTATTTTCATGCTCAGTGCCTGCAATAGCTTTATTGAGATTATCTACATAAGCCTGGTGATGTTTTCCATGGTGTATCTGCATTGTTCTGCTGTCAATATGTGGCTCTAATGCCTCATGTGCATATGGTAAAGCCGGTAATGTAAATGCCATAATCGTTCTGTTTTATTTTAAGAAATCATTGTGAAAGATGGACCACGAATTTACGTTATCTATTCCCTTATCTGGTTTAAAATGAAAAAAATTGTTCTTCTTTTTCTTACGGTTTCGGGAATTTGTATGGCTTCAGCCCAAAAGCCTCTTCCTTCAGATGGTTTAAGAAAACCTGCAGCCAGTGATTCGCCATACGAAAAAGAAAAACCATTCATCAGGTTGTTCCCCAATCCGGCGGTTAATAAAGTAAAAATTGAAATAAAAGGCTTCGACCCCGGTTTTGTTCGGGTTCAGATCATAAATAATACCGGCACTGTTCTCAGGGATGATCAAAGGCTTGTTTTTTCGGGTAATGAGATCATTATTCTAATGTTTTCTATTGATCCGGGGCTTTATTTTTTAATGATAAAGCAGAATAAGAAGCAGGCCCGGGCTAAACTGGTTATTCAGTAATTCATCTCCTTGCCTTAAAAAAATCTTTCATCAGCCCGGCGCATTCCTGTTTTAAAATACCTCCAACCAGTTCTGTTTTCGGATGAAAGGGAGCCCCCTCCCGACCTCCCCCGAAGGGGGAGGAGATACCACAATATTTCCTGTAACCGTTCTTCTCGTCATCTGCACCATAAACAATTTTTCCAATCTTACTCCAGTAGAGGGCTCCACTACACATAAGGCAAGGTTCCAGGGTTACGTAGAGCGCAGCATCAGGTAAATATTTACTGCCCAAAAAATTAAAGGCTGTTGTTAAAGACAGTATCTCTGCATGGGCTGTGCTGTCATTCAGCAACTCCACCTGGTTATGTGCCCGGGCAATGATCTTGTTGTTCATTACAATTATGGCACCCACAGGCACTTCACCGGCATCAAATGCTTTTTGAGCTTCCAGCAATGCCTGCTGCATATATTGTTCATCAGTCATACCGCCCATTTTGTTACCTTTCAGCAAATTTAAATGTAATGGCAGACTTAATGCAAATGCGGAGCTATTATAACAGTGGTATCACCAAACCCTATGCTTTTCGGAAGAAGCAATTGATAAAATTGAAAAGTGCCTTGAAAAAGTATGAAAAACAATTTCACGAAGCGTTGTACACCGATCTAAAGAAAAGCCCGGAGGAATGCTGGGTAACTGAGACAGGCTTTTTACTGAGCGAAATAAATGCGACATTAAAGAATCTAAAAAAATGGATGCAACCCGACCTGGTGGCTACAAATTTGGTAAACATTCCCTCAAAAAGTTTTGTCATGAAGGAACCGCTCGGCGTGGCCCTGATCATTGGCCCATGGAATTATCCTCTGATGTTGCTGTTTACCCCGCTGGTTGGCGCCATAGCAGCCGGTAACTGTGTTGTACTGAAAGCATCTGAATTTGCACCGGCAACAGGGGCAATCATGAAAAAACTGGTTGAAGAGACCTTTCCTCCCGATTATATTTTATTTACTGAAGGCGATGGTGCAGTGGTAATACCGGAGATGCTGAACAATTTTACTTTCGACCATATTTTTTATACAGGCAGTACTGCTGTCGGAAAAATTATTTACAAAATGGCTGCGGAGAGGCTGGTACCGGTTACCCTGGAACTGGGGGGAAAGAGTCCCTGCATAGTGGAAAGTGATGCCAATATAAAAGTGGCTGCTAAACGGATTGCCATGACAAAATTCAGCAATGCCGGGCAAATGTGTGTAGCCCCCGATTATGTACTGGTACAGGAAAGTAAAAAAGATGAACTGATTGCAGCCCTGAAAAAAAATATCCTCGGCTTTTTTAGCGACAGACCCGAAGACAGCTATAATTATGGAAAGATCATCAATGAAAAACAATTTGATCGCCTCGTGAATTATTTGCAACAGGTCAATATT
This sequence comes from Ferruginibacter sp., assembly GCA_044222465.1. Lineage (GTDB taxonomy): Bacteria > Bacteroidota > Bacteroidia > Chitinophagales > Chitinophagaceae > Ferruginibacter. The sequence continues at coordinate 23,283 of JBGANE010000004.1, read as the reverse complement.
GTTTACGGAGGGAGAAATGATAAGACAAAACTTTTTATTGAACCTACTATCATTGATAAGGTAGATCTGGGATCTGCTGTGATGAAAGACGAAATATTCGGGCCAATACTCCCGGTTATATCTTTTACTACCAAAGATCAGGCGTTGAAAATAATTGAACAAAATAAAAACCCTTTGGCTTTTTATGTGTTTACATCAAGTGGCGCTAAAGAAAAAGACTGGCTTACCAGCGTGGCGTTTGGTGGCGGTTGCGTAAACAATGCAAGCTGGCATCTTACTAATCATCACTTGCCTTTTGGTGGCAGGGGTTACAGCGGCATGGGCAATTATCATGGCAAAACCTCTTTTGATACATTCAGTCATAAAAAGGCGGTGATGAAAACCCCTACCTGGTTTGACCCTGCCATTAAATACCCACCTTTCAAAGGAAGAATGGGACTTTTCAAGTGGATCATCAGGTAATTATTTGATAAGATAAATGAAAAGGGAAAAATATAAAAGAATTAAAATGGGTGTAATTATTTTAGTGATGCTGGTAATTGGTTTCTGGGGTTATGTAGAAGTAGCGAACAGAAATTCAAAAAATATGACCGTAAGGCAAAAAGTTTCAAAAGCAGTTTATCCCCTGTTGATCTGGTGGGCAAACATGAAAGGATTAGGCACAAAAAAACTGTATGGTGAGAATGTTATGCCAGTGGTTTCTTTCTATTCCTTAAAAGATACGCTGATTAACGGCAGGGTTTATGACTTTGAACAGTTAAAAGGGAAAAAAGTAATGCTGGTGAACACGGCTTCTGATTGTGGTTATACCCGCCAGTATGATGCCCTCCAAAAACTAAGTGAAGAGTATAGAGATAAATTGGTGTTAATTGGATTCCCGGCCAATGACTTTAAAGAGGAAGAAAAAGGAACAGATACTGAGATAGCCGCTTTTTGCAAACTGAACTTTGGAGTTACTTTTCCACTGATGAAAAAAAGCAGTGTGAAAAGAGGACCTGATCAGAATAAGGTATTCCAGTGGTTGAGTGACCCGGCAAAAAATGGGTGGAGCAGCCAGGTTCCGTCATGGAATTTTTGTAAGTATATTGTGGATGAACAGGGGAGGTTGACCAATTATTTTGCTTCTACCATTGAACCATTCGACAAAGAAATAATCAATGCACTGAACCATTAATCTCATCATATGCTGGAACAACGGGACTTTAGTTTTATCTACAAATACTTCATCGCCGAAAAACAGGAAAGTCTTCTATTCCTTATTATCGGTATTGCAGCTATTTTACTTGCAGTGATATGCTGGTTTTTTATTAAAACCAATCCTCCCTTTTTTAAAGGAGCTGCTATTCCATTGATAGTTATCGGCCTTATTCAATGTGTTGTAGGCTTTACTGTATATACAAGAAGTGATAAGCAGAAAGCCGATGTCGCCTATAATATTGGTATGGAACCAGTATCGTTTGTGAAACAAAAGGAGTATCCCCGGATGAAAACGGTGATGAAAAACTTTGTCATTTACCGCTGGCTTGAAATTGCTTTTATCATCACAGGCATTGTATTGATCTTTCTTTTCAGAACGAATCCGGATAAAACATTTTGGTATGGATTCGGTATCACATTGGCCTTGCAGGGAGTCATTATGCTTGGCGCCGATTATTTTGCAGAAAAAAGAGGGAAAGTGTACACAGAAGAATTACGAAAGATAGCGGGTTAATAATAGGGTCGGGACGCTTGAGCGGCCTGAACCCTAAACTACCGGAATTTGTTTATCACTTCTATTGTGAAATCAGAAACAGACCTATCGATAATATCCGTAGTTACAAATCCTGTTAGCTGAATAAATATTTCTTTGTTGCAGAGAGCCCCTTTTCTTTGTCCAATATAGTCCAGGTATGAAGAATAAGGCCAGTCATTAAGGTCTTTCACCAGTCCCGCTTTAACAGGGTTGCTATGGATGTAAAAGAAACAATTTTCAAGATAATTTTCTTTTTTGCCATCAATTTCTTCACATAGAACTTTAGCTTTTGTTTTTTGCTGGAATAAAGATCCAGTCGTTTTATTCTGTTTATTGATCGCCTGGGAATAACTACTCAGCAGAATACCAATTCTATAGGCAAATTCCTGCATTGGTTTTCCTCCAAATGATTTTCTTTCTTTTATGCTTTTTTCATTCGCTTGAACAATAAAGTGAAAATGATTTGGCATCGAACAATAGCAAATAATATTTGCAAAGGATAGATTTGCTCTCTTACTTTATTTAGAAAAAAGAGATAATTGTTGTCATTAAAAAAAATGGATTGTTTATTATTTCCCCGGTTGTAAATATGATAAAATTCTCCTGATATAAGATTCATAGAATTTTATTTTGAAGTTAAGACAGAATACGGTTCAGGCCGCTCAAGCGTCCCGACCCTAGTCTATCGGGCATTTCTCATGGTAGTTAATTAATTCTATCGGCGTTTTTTCAAATTGATAGCCTGAGTAATTTGTTATAATGCCATCCAGCACTTCATCGATCTCTTCCACTGTTTCAAGCGTTACTAATTTTAAACGGTAATCCTTAATGCCGGGCAGTCCTTTTAAATAATTGGTATAATGCCGGCGCATTTCAAAAATGCCCACTTTGGGACCCTTCCATTCGTAAGACTTGTGCAGGTGCTTTTTACAAACAGCCACCCGGTCTTCGATGGTAGGAGAAGGCAGGTGTTCACCCGTTTTTAAAAAATGTTTTATCTCGTTAAATATCCAGGGGTATCCAATAGCAGCCCTACCGATCATGACACCATCTACACCATATTTGCTTTTGTATTCGAGGGCTTTCTCCGGGCTATCAATATCACCATTACCAAAAATGGGGATCTGAATTCTTGGATTGCTCTTCACTTTACCGATCAGTTCCCAGTTTGCTTCGCCTTTATACATCTGGGTCCTGGTTCTTCCATGAATGGCCAGTGCTTTTATACCAACATCCTGCAAACGTTCGGCAACTTCTTCAATATTCTTTGAATTATCATCCCAACCCAATCTTGTTTTTACAGTAACAGGCAGGTTGGTTGATTTTACAACAGCCGTTGTAAGGCGAACCATCAGGTCAAGGTCTTTTAAAACACCTGCGCCTGCGCCCTTCAATGCAACTTTTTTTACCGGGCATCCAAAATTGATATCCAGCAGATCGGGGTTGGTTACATCTACGATCTTTGCAGCCAGCGCCAGGCTTTCTTCATCTCCACCAAAAATTTGAATGCCTACCGGTTTCTCGTAATCAAAAATGTCCAGCTTCTGGCGACTTTTTATGGCATCCCTTATCAAACCCTCGCTGCTAATGAATTCAGTGTACATCAGGTCGGCGCCCTGGTCTTTGCAAACAGCACGGAATGGGGGGTCACTTACATCCTCCATCGGAGCCAGTAAGAGCGGGAAATCAGGAAGTTGTATATGGCCTATATGGGGCATTTTATTTTTTAAACCTTTTAGTCATTGTATATTGCAGCGGCAAATTTACAACTAATCAGCCAAGCTATGCAATACAGGAGTACTAAGGGTTTTACCGGGGCAGGCCAGCTCGGTATTTTATTGGTCTTTTTAGGAGCAGGTTTTCTTTTGGCAGGTATTGTTCAATTGGTGATCGGCCTTCAGCTAATTCCTTCGGGGCTACCAATGGATAAAATGGCCGATGAGATGATGAAGGCTATGATAAACCCGGCCAATGTAGGATATGCCAGGCTGAGCCAGGTACTGGGTACTTTTTTCCTGCTATTCATTCCTGCTGTACTTTATCTTGTTGTTTGCCATGGAAGAAATTTTTTCTGGCTGGGCTTCAATAAGCATATCAATTTTCGCCAGGTGATCCTGGGTTTTTTTCTCATTTTTTTGGCTAATGTAATTGCGGGTCCGCTTGAAGATATAAGCAAGATGATCCTGTCTTACTTTCCTAAGTTATACGCATGGGGACAAGAAATGGAGAATACTTATAACGAACAGGTAATGGCATTAAGCAATTTAAAAAGCTGGGGCGAATTTTTTATGGCCATTGTCATCATGGCTTTTTTCCCGGCATTGTTCGAAGAAATATTTTTCAGGGGGGCATTACAAAATTTGCTGGAGAGATGGTGGAAGGCACCATTGGTTGCACTCATTGCCACGTCGTTAATTTTCAGTGTCATTCACATGTCGCTCTATCTTTTTTTAAGCAGGGCGTTGCTGGGTTTTGTTTTGGGATTGATGTACCAGCGGAGCAGGAACCTGTGGGTAAATATTGTGGCGCATTTTTTAAATAATACAGTTGCAGTGATACAACTGTTTTGGATATCAAGGCACCAGGCAAAGATTGAAGTAGATAAACTGGACCCCAAAGTTCCCTGGTGGGGTGCATTAATTACCCTTGCCATTACCTATGGTTTATTTGTGTTGTTTGAAAGAGTATCGGTTAAGAACAGGAAACAGATCGCCTTTAAGGAACAGGACCTGCTGGAGCACAGTGAAGTATTAAACCCATTCCCGGGTAAAAATGTATAAGCGTGGCATTTAATTTTCAAACCTTCAAAACACGGGCATTAACAGCACTGATCTTTGTAGCTGTTATGCTATTGGGCTTGCTCTGGAATTTCTGGAGTTTTGTTGTTTTGTTTACGGTGATACATTTTGGGTGTTGGTTTGAGTTTGTGAAGTTGATGAGGAAAATTTATGGAGAAAAATATTTGCTTTATTGTTTGTTTGGGTTGATTTATATCACGATGCCAACGTTAATGATGATTGATTTGAGAACAATATCCAGAATATACACAATCGGATTTGAAGATAAGCTGATCCTTGATATAGCGATTCCGCTATGTATCATTTTCTCTATCTGGGTTAATGATACTATGGCCTATTTAGTAGGTTCATTCATTGGCAAAACACCACTCACAAAAGTGTCGCCTAAAAAAACCTGGGAAGGGACAATTGGCGGAGTAGTACTTTGTATTATTGCAGTGGGGTTTCTATATCCATTGATTATGGGAAAAGAATTGAAAGATTCCTACGCTCCGGTAAAGACATGGTTCATCATTCCCGCTTTCTGCGGTATATTCGGTACCCTCGGCGATCTATTCGAAAGTAAATTGAAACGTATGGCCGATGTAAAAGACAGCGGCAGTTTTATGCCGGGCCATGGAGGTTTTTTAGACAGGTTTGATTCCTTATTGTTTGCTGTACCTCCAGTATGGGTTTATGTCTATTTCTTTATTAAATGAGTATAAAAGAGGTTTAAAGAAAGAAGCCTTCAACTCATAACCCATAACTTATAACTATATTTGCGGCCTAATTCAGTATAATGACCATACACAGGGAAGGATTTAATAGCATCGCAATCGGGACATTGATCTTCGGAGCCATTAATATGTCGGTTTATTATTTCTTTAGCGCCTCCATGATGTGGCTTTGCAATATCATCTTTGTACTTACACTTGGCCTCTTGTTATTTCTCATTTCTTTTTTCAGGATACCAAACAGGAAACTTACAATCAGTGAAAATGCCATCGTTGCACCGGCTGACGGTAAAGTAGTGGTGATAGAAGAAACCACCGACGAAGAATATTTTAAAACCAAACGCCTGCAGGTCTCTATTTTTATGAGCCCGGCCAATGTACATGTTAACCGAAACCCCATAAGTGGTGATGTGGTATACAATCAATATCATAAAGGAAAATACCTGGTGGCATGGCATCCTAAATCATCCACCGAAAATGAGCGTCATTCGGTAGTTATCAGGAAAAATGATAAAGAGATACTGGTTAAACAAATTGCCGGCGCCCTTGCCAAACGTATTGTAAATTATTTACAGGTGGGCCAAAAAGTGAACCAGGCCGAGGAGATGGGCTTTATTAAATTTGGCAGCCGTGTTGACCTGCTTTTACCCGTTGGATCCAGGGTGAATGTTGAGCTGAACCAGGCCGTTCAGGGTGGGGTGACCATAATTGCAAACTTATGATACTTTAACATTCTGCAGTTGGTATTTTGCAATATGTGCCTTACTTTTACGTTGATTAATCAAATAAAAAAATAGTTATGAAGAAAGTACTTTTATTAGCTACAGCGTTCCTGTTTGTTGCAGGAGTTACACTGGCCGACAACGGAAAGAAAAAGAAAAAATGTGCTAAAGGAAAATCATGCTGCACCAAAGAGGCAAAGGCTAAAACTTCAAAAGCCTGCTGCAAAGACAAAGAAAAGACAACAGCTAAGATTTGATTTTTTACCAACGAATTTGAAACCCTTCCACGAAAAATGGAAGGGTTTTTTAATGCCGGTATTTAAAATATCAGTTCCAGTTCTTTTAAGTGCGTAACCGTATAGGTAGGCTTCAGGTCGGTTACGGCATTAATGTGATTTACAAAAACAGTATCCATGCCTGCGTTCATAGCGCCATAAATATCAGCATCTAAATTGTCGCCGATCATAATGCTTTCAGGCAGCATGGCCTGGGCCTTATCCATGGCATAGTCAAAGATTTCTTTTTTCGGCTTTAAACTGTTGCTTGTTTCTGAGGTAACCACGTGGGTAAAATATCCTCCCAGCCCGCTGTTATTTAATTTACTCCATTGTGTTTTTTCAAACCCATTGGTGATCAGGTGCAACACATAATTTTTCTCTTTTAAATAATCCAGTATCTCTATGGTGTATGGGAAAAGCAGTTTTTTGGTGGGAAGTATTTCCAGAAATTTTGCACTCAGGTCTCTTGCCAATGGCTCATCAGCGATCTTGAAATCAAGCAGGGTACGCCACATACGTTTCCATTTTAATTCATCCGAACTAATGAGGCCTTTATGATAACGGTCCCACAACACTTCATTATGAATTAAATATTTTGGATAAAAATCTTCAAAAGGAGTTTTAATCCTCTCATCCAGGCTGAAAATAAAATATAATTCAGAAAGCGTTTCCCTTGCATTGGCATCAAAATCCCACAAAGTATGGTCCAGGTCAAAGAAAAGATGTTTGTATTTGGGCATCAGGCAATATAAGTGATTTAAATGAGGAGAATAGTAACTTTACTTACATTGCAAGATAACCATTTAACAGATCAGTGATGAATATAGTGATAACAGGTGGCTCTAAAGGATTGGGTAAAGCCATTGCAACAGCATTTGCAGCTGATAAGGAAGGGCATCGTTTTTTTCTTTGCGCAAGAACTAAAGATGAACTGGAAAGAACCGGCAAAGAATTGAAAGCAAATTTCCCGGCAATAACTGTTCATACCAAAACCTGTAATGTAGCCGATAAAAAAGAGTTGAGTGAGTTTGCCGGCTGGATAATGTCGGTTACCGATAAAATCGATATCCTTGTAAACAATGCCGGTATTTACTTACCGGGTAGTGCCTATGATGAACAGGAAGGGGTTTTGGAAACTTTGATGGAAGTGAATGTGTATAGTGCTTATCATTTAACCCGGTTACTGCTTCCTTCAATGATAAAAATAAAAAGCGGACATATTTTCAATATCTGTTCTATCGCCTCATTAAATGCCTATCCCAATGGCGGTGCCTATGGAATCAGCAAATTTGCTATGTATGGATTCAGCAAAAACTTAAGAGAAGAAATGAAACCGTATGGCATAAAGGTTACTCATGTATTACCTGGTGCTGCATATACAGATTCCTGGAGCGGTATTGATCCCAAACGTATAATGGAAGCAGCTGATGTTGCCGGGATGGTTTATGCTGCCGCACAACTTTCTCCACAGGCCTGTGTAGAGGAAATAATATTAAGACCTCAATTAGGCGATTTGTAAGCCCGGAGTTTAACAAATTATTTCGGCCATTTATACTTTCTGCCCTTTTTGGACAAAGCGCAATCAGTTATTTTTGTCTTCCATCATTATGCAGGCAGCTTTACAAAAAATGATCTCCTTTTTTTTCTTGCTCTCCGGGTACTTAGCCGGTGCACAGGTAAAATTTTCAGCCAGCGTAAACCCTGCGCAAATAGGCAAAGATGAATACACCCAGTTGAAATTGACCGTAGAGAATGCAAAGGAAGTTCAGCAGATAAACCCTCCATCATTAAAAGATTTTATCATTTTAAGCGGCCCCAACCAGGAAAGCGGGATGAGTATGGTTAATGGTAACGTAAAAAGATATATCGCCTTAAGTTATGTCCTCAAACCCAGGGGTGTTGGAAATTTTTCTATTCCTTCTTCTTCAGCAACTGCCGACGGAGCAAATTACAGCAGTAACCCGGTTGATATAAAAGTAACTGCAACAGCTTCAGGAAATAACCAGGTAATTAATTCTTTTAATACGCCTTTCGGAAATATTGACCCGTTTGCAGAGCCAACACCAAGAGCTTTATACAAGGATTACATTTTGCGAAAAGGTGAGAACCCGGCGGACAAAGTAAATAAGAACATGTTTGTAAAGCTGGAAGTTGATAAAACTTCCTGTTATGTGGGTGAGCCGGTTATAGCAACGTATAAACTCTACACCCGGTTAAGGAGCGAAAGCAATATGACAAAAAATCCATCCTTTAACGGGTTCTCGGTCATTGACCTGCAACAGCAGGATAACAGCTACCGGGTAGAAAAACAAAATGGGAGAGAATACAATGTCTACATCATCCGTAAAGTGCAATTGTACCCGCTGCTGCCTGGAAACTTAGAGTTGGGGACTGCCGAAATTGAAAACAACGTTCATTTTATTAAAGCCGAATACCTGAACCAGCAGGGGGGTATTTTCGACGAGATGTTCCAGGATTTTGCGGATGCTTCTATTCCGCCTGAAGGAATAGAGGATCATAAAGTAACCCTGCAAAATAAACCGCTGAGCATTTTAGCAAAGCCCTTACCGGATATAAACAAACCGGCAAGCTTCAAAGGAGCCGTTGGAAATTTTCAGATAGAAACCAGGGTTGAAAAAAATAATTTTAGTACCGATGATGCCGGTAAACTCGTAATGACCATTAGTGGTGTGGGAAACCTGCAAATGGTGAATCCTCCCGAAATAAACTGGCCCGGAGGGATCGAGGGGTTTGATTCAAAAGCAACAGACGACCTGTATAAAAACACGATACCCCTAAGCGGGAAAAAAATGTTTGAGTTCCCGTTTACAGTTTCTAAACCGGGTACTTACACCATCCCCGCACTTGAATTTAGTTTTTTTAACCCACGTGATCTGAAATATAAAACGATAAACACAGCTCCGCTCCAGGTTACTGTAACTAAGGGAACAGGTAAGCCAAAGCAGAATAACGATATAACCAAAGCCGGGAATAATGACTCAGGGCTTTCGAGATTCTTTAAAAATCGCTGGCGTGTGGTAAGCCTTATTGCTGTGCTCATCATATGCGGACTGATATTCTGGCTTAAAAAAGAAGATAAGAAAGAAAAACTTGCCAAAGCTGCAGCGGTTGAACTAAAAGAAAACAGTATTGATGATAAACCGGCAGAAGAAATAATGCTGGCGCAGCAAAATCCATTGCTGTTGACCGAAAGTATTTTGCAAACGGGAGATGGCAAAGCTTTTTATACTGAGCTCAACCAGGCGTTTAAAAACTACCTCTCAAAAAAACTTTCTATACCTACCGAAGAATTAAATAAAAAAAATATCAGCGAACAACTGGACAGGAGGGGTGTGGCCCACGAAACTTCCATGCAGCTGCACCAGTTAATGGATGAAATTGAATGGCAACTATATACCCCGTTTGCCGAAAATGAAAAAATGAAAGCTATTTACGAAAGAGCCAATGAAATAATACAACTACTGAATACCTATCGTAGCTAAGCAAAACTGAATTTATAGCCAACCCCTCTTACTGCATGGAAAAATTTGGGGTCACGGCTATCTTCTTCAAAATACTTGCGGAAGTTGAGGATAAAATTATCGATGGTACGTGTGGTGGGATAAACATTATAGCCCCAGACTACCTGCAGGATCTTTTCTCTCGTCACTACTTCATTCTTATTTTCGATTAAGAGTTTCAGGAGCATGAGCTCTTTTTTCGTAAGTGTTATCTTCTCCCCATCCTTTGTAAAAGCTTCTGATGCTTTGAAATCAATTTTATTTTTTCCAAAAACATATTCATCAGGTAAAGGCTGTTTAGTGCTCAGACGTTCGCTTTTTTTGATGAGGTTGTTTACCCGTATCAATAATTCCTCAAGATTGAATGGTTTGGTCAGGTAATCATCGGCCCCTTTTTTTAGGCCAAGCACCCTGTCGGCGCTGCTGTTTTTTGCACTGAGTATAAGAATAGGAATGTCGGGGTTACTTAGTCGTATGGTCTCACAAACAGTAATGCCATCTACTTCGGGAAGCATTACATCCAGGATGATGAGGTTAAAATGTTCTTTTTGTACGGCTTTCAATGCTTCGGCGCCATCATAGGCACCGGTGATCTCATAACCTTCCAGCTCCAGGTTAAGCTTTAACGCTTCCTGCAGGTTCTCTTCGTCTTCAACCAATAATATGGAGAATTTTTTTTCCGTCATTTTTCAGGTGATGAATTAAATATAACCGTAAAAATAGCACCTGAGGGGGTATTGTCTGTCACAGAAATGTTTGCATTGTGCTGCATGGCAATTTTTTTAGAGAGATATAGCCCCAGCCCGGTTCCTTTTGCGGCTTTAGTTGCAGGGTTCCCCACCCGGTAAAACTTGGTAAATACTTTTAGCTTTTCATCGTTTGAAATACCCTTGCCCCGATCCTTTACCTGCAGCACAACCTTATTGTTCTCTTCGTGAAGAGATACAATGACCGGTAATTCCCTGGGTGAATATTTTATGGCATTATCAACCAGGTTATTTACCAGCATCTGCAGCAATAGCCGGTCGCCTTGTACAAACAATTCTTCTTTTATGGAAAAGCTGATGGTATGCTGCGGAAAACGGGTAGTAAAATCCTGCACACAGGTATTTACCAGTTCACTGAAATTTGTTTCTTCGTCGGTGATACGGTAACCACCTGCCTCTATCTGGGAAGACAGGAGCATATTATTGCAAAGCGCATTCAGCCGGTTGGTTTCCTGCAGGGTGATTTGTAATAAACGTTGCTGCTGCTGGTCGTCCAGTTTTCTTTTTTGCAGGGTCTCCAGGTTCAGTTTGGCAACAGCAATAGGGGTCTTTAACTCATGCGTTAAGGCCATCATGAAATGCTGCTGCTCCTGGCTGTCCTTCAGCTGGCGCCTCACAGCCCGGTAAACAAACACAGCGCCTACAACAATGAGAAGGAAAAAGATTGCCCCTTCCCCGGCATACTGGGCAGTCTTTCTTTTATGCAAGTTTCGGATTTTATCTGCCGATGCCTCGTAACTACTGTCTCTTTGATTCAATTGCAGAACTTCATATTGCGCCATTTGTTTATTCTGCCGGTCAAGGGCAATGAACCACCAAACCAGTGCAGCCAGGATATAAGCCAGCAGGAACCAGTAAAGGATAAAAATGGAGCGGAGCTTTTTTGATCTTTCGGGCATAATAAAGTTCGGCAAAGGTATGCCTAAAACAAAGAGGGGTCAATTCCTCTTATCCAAACCCCAGCTCAGTTTATTACGCAGGGTCTGCAAAAAATTATTTTCATTCAGGCGGATAAGATTGACACAGAATTTTTCTTTTCTTACTGCAAGCTGAATTTCTTTCGTAACAATTTCGCGGCGGCTGTCGAGGGTGCATAAAAAACCATCTGTCCTTCCTTCCACTTCAAAAGAGATAATATTATTGTCGGGTACCACAATGGGGCGGATATTGAGATTATGAGGAGATACCGGGGTGATCACAAAACTTCCGCTATCAGGGAAAACAACCGGGCCATTACAGCTTAGCGAATAGCCTGTTGAACCGGTCGGCGTGGAAACGATCAATCCATCGGCCCAGTAAGTATTTAAAAACTCACCATTGAGATAAGTATGTATCCGTATCATTGGTGAAGAATCTTTTTTGTGCAGGGTAAATTCATTAAGTGCATAATGTACATCATCAAACAAGGGAATGTCTGAATCTAAATGTATCAATGTTCTTTTGTCAAGCACATAGGTGCGGTTAATGAGTGCCTGTACGGCCGTGTGTAAATCTTCCCTGCCGATATTTGCCAGGAAACCCAGCCGCCCATAGTTGATGCCAAGAACAGGTATGCCGCTGTCCTTAACAAAAGTAACTGTGTCCAAAAGAGTACCGTCACCACCGAGGCTCATGATGCAATCGAAACTGTCGTCAAGGTCATCGGATGAATTAAAGGTTGAATATTTTGACTTGATATCGATGGCAGAATAAAACTGGTTAAAGAAGTCCTGGTAAAATACCGGTTCAACATTACTCAAAGCCAGCTCATCCAGCAGTTGTATAATATCCTGGTGCTGGTTCTCCTTAATGCCCCGGCTATAAATTGCGATTTTCATTGAAAGCCAATTTAGGAGTACAAAGTAAAAGCTTAAAATCCACTTTGTGTATGAAAAAATAAGCCACTTTTCTTTAACTGGTTGACACTGTATTCAAACCGCAGGTTAATATCGTAGAGGGTAAGCAGATCTATCCCAAAGCCGCCGGTATAAAGCAGCCGGTTACTGAGGTAGGTGTCAAATTTGGGTTTGTTGTACACGTATCCAAAATCGGTATAGGCTTTTGCAAAAAAAGTAAATGGTATTTTAGTAAGTATTTTCGGAAAGAAAGGGAAGGGTATGGAAAACGAAACTATTTTTTTCTTTAATGTAGACCTTAATAAGCCATAAGCAACTCCATCTACAACTTTGTATTCAAGGCCACGAAGATAGGCTTGCCCATAGCCCAGGTTTCGCTGGTTAAAATAAGCCTGGTCAAATGGTAATTTTATCTTTCCACTGAGTTGAAAATTACTGTACCAGTTTTTTCCCAAGGCAAAATATTTATTCAGGCCTGCTTCCACCAAAAACATATCAATGCCATTATTAAATCCCCAGCCCCGTTTTAAAACTGATACATAAGCTGAAGTGCCTTTTAAAGAATAAGAGATATTGTCAACATTTCTGTATTGATAAGTATAGGCAAGCTCAGGGTAGCCTTTAGCAGTAACAGAGTCTTTGAAATAGTACGGGTTTTTAATAATTACGGAATCATCTACTTTAAGAAAGGAATACCCTGCTGCAAAATAATGTCGGGTAAAGAAATCTTTACGCACCTGGTAACCAACATTGAAATACCAGCTGTTTCGTACAAAATCATTGGTCTGTTTTCTCACAGAGTCGGGAGGGTAAAACATGATTACATTATCGGGGCTGGTCTTATAAGCAACTTCCCTGTTTTGTGTATAGCCTGCTGAAACGGAAAACCCCCTGTTCAGTGATGAGTTACTATAAGGGTTTGAATAGGAAAAAGAAATATTTCTGCTGTAACCGTTTATTAAATAAATATTCAACTGGTCTCTTCTTCCGCTGAGATTGTAGTGTACAAACTTTATCCCATAGTTCACCCGCTTCAGGCTATGGTTGTACGTCTTCCACCATTCATTGAAATTCCGGTCCACCCATTGGAATTGCGGAACAGGGTAGAGGTACCACCGCTCTCTTACATTTACGGTGACGTTAATGTTGTATTCATCAACTGCAACGGCTTCCAGTTTTACTTCATTGAAGAGGGTGGTATTATAAACCTGTTGCCTGGCCTGTTGCAACTCTTTAACTAATTGCGAAACCTGTATAGAGTCACCTTTTTTAAACTGGATCTCCCGGTAAACGATATAGATCTTTGTTCTTTTTGTACCTATGGCCAGCAAACTGTTTACACAAACTTTCCTGGTGGAATCTGCCGGTGACCCGGAAATACCAGTAACGGAAATATTGGGTATTTCTGATTTTTGTGCACGGGAGAACAGGAAGGCGAAAATAATAAGGCTGCAGCAAAATATTTTTTTAAAGTAGATCATTACATAAACACTTTGCTTCACCGCTGAGCACTTAAAGATAAGCAGTAAAAAACATTTCTTAAATATCCAGGTAATTCATCAGGTGGCGGTAATTACTGTGGATCTCATTTTCAAAATTCTCGTTGCCAAAATAATAGATAACGTCAAATTCGTATCGTTCAAAGGTTGCTACTATTGCCGAAATTTCTTTTTTATTAATATGGATGGTAACGGTTAACATGCCCGTTTCTGCATGTACGGTTGTATTCAGGTGAAGTATAGTGGCGTCATTACTTTCTACTATGCGGCTGATCTCTGAAATAGCAAACTGGCTGCGTTCCATTTCCAGTACGATGATGCCGCCAATCTCATTGGTGCCGGCAAAATTACCGATGGTCTTTAACAGGTCGTTGGTGGTGATCACTCCCATTAGTTCACTTTCTTCATTGATAACAGCCACCACGTTACTGTCAACCTGGTTGCTGCAGGTAACTGCATTCAGGAAATGTTCATTGTCACGCACAGAGACATGGATGAAGGCTTCCTGAATTAGTTCAATAGGCATTTTAGATTCTTCCTGGTCAAGCAGGTCGTCTTCACTGATAAGGCCGAGAAATTTATCATCCTCTACAACGGGCAAATGGGAAACCCTGAAATCGGTGATAAGCCTTAATGCCTTACTTACTGAATCTTTTAATTGCAGGCGTGGGATATTGTTATTGATAAGCTCAATAGTTAGCATATAACTGGTTTAAGGTAATTTACAGTTATGATATAACGTGGATTTTTTGTTTAAAGTATAAGAGCAAATTATTTTGTTAAACGGCTGCAGCAGGGGTTTTCAACCTGGTCAGGAACGCATCCAGCAGCCTGTTAAACTCTTCCGGCACTTCCATCATCGGGGCATGGCCGCATTTATCAACAAAATGTAATTCACTGTGTGGTATCAGCCGGTGAAATTCTTTGGCAACAAATGGCGGGGTAATGGTATCATTATTTCCCCAGATAAGACAAGCAGGTTGTTTTATCTGGTTTAGTTCTTCTCCCAGGTTATTCCTTATAGCGCTTTTAGCCAGGGCAATTATTTTGATGACCTTCATCCTGTTATTGGTGATCTCAAAAACCTCGTTTACCAGTTCTTCTGTTGCCATAGCCGGGTCATAAAAAGTAAGCTCCGTTTTTTTCCGGATGTATTCTTTGTCTCCACGCTTAGGATAAGTATCACCCATGCCGTTCTCAAATAAACCCGAACTTCCGGTAAGTATGAGTGATTTGATACGTTCCGGATGTTTTAAAATATGTACAAGGGCTACATGGCCACCTAATGAATTTCCAAGCAAATGAATGCTGTTGTAATTACGATGTTCAATAAAACGCTGTACAAATTTTTGTAAACCGCCAACCGATGTATGTAAAAGATCAAGATCAAGTAGTGGCAGCAGCGGCACAACTACTTTATTGGACTTACGAAAATGCTCAATAAGAAACTGGAAATTGCTTAAAGCGCCGAATAACCCATGCAGCAATACCAGCGGTTCACCATCGCCTTCTTCTATGAATTTAAATTTCCCGTCTTGTTTTATTTCGTAGCTCATTTCCCGATACACATTGTTTGAACAAACCGCCATATTACGATATAAGCCGGCGATTCGGGCTAAAATTACGTTAAATAAGATATGGCTGAAATTAATACGGCATTTTGTTGGATATCGCACTAAAAAAATCTCCCAGTCCCGTAAACATGTCTTTAAAAACCGGAATAAGCTTTCCAAAATTGTCCATGATAACAGGGCCCCAGGGCCGGATGAAACTATATGTTTGAGAAGCATGGATGACAGAGGGCTGTATCAATTGTAATTTTTCGGCATAGAATAAAAAAATGCTGAAAATGATCGTGTAAAGCACAGCATACAAAATTATTCCCCCGATTCGATTAAGCCAACCCAGCAATACAACCTGTAATGCCTTCTCTATTAATTTTCCTCCCAGCCTGATCAGTAATACCACAACAAGGAAGACGATGATAAAGGCAATAAAGGGTAACCATTTTGCCGATACATTTATACTGTCTTTTAAATAAGATGCAACAACAACAGATAATTTTAATGCTGCTGCCAGGCCAATCACAAATGCAATGATGGAAAAGAGTGCAATGATCAAACCTTTCTGATAACCTTTAATAATGGCTATCACCAGAAATACAGCAAGAACCAAATCTATCAGCATATCATGTTTTATACTGGTTCAATCGAAAGGAATTAACCGGCAAGCAACTCTTTTACCACTGCACTGATTGTTTTTCCATCAGCCTTTCCTGCAAGTTGTTTGCTGGCAACTCCCATTACTTTTCCCATGTCGGCTGGTGAAGAGGCTCCCGTTTCTGTAATTATTTTTTTAATTACTTCTTTCAGTTCATTTGCATCTAATTGCTTCGGCAAAAACTTTTCTATCACTGCCATCTCTTCTTTTTCTTTTGTAGCAAGATCGGCACGTCCCTGGTTTTCAAATATTTCCAAAGAATCCCTGCGCTGCTTCATCATCTTTTGCAAGAACTTCTGTTCGGTTGCTTCATCAATTTCACCTGCAGCGCCCGGTTCTGTTTTTGCCTTGATGATCTCTGCTTTAATGGCACGTAAGCCACGTAAAACACCTTCATCCTTGGCTTTCATAGCCTCTTTCATTTCGGTCATTATTTGTTGTTCTAAACTCATAGTGGTTATCTTTTAATTTTTAAGTTACCAAATCAGGAATTAGTAATTCCTGATTGGAAATTAGATGGGATTCTTTTTATCTAAAAATTCTACTAATGACTAATACCAATTCCTGATTACTTCTGTTCTTTCAGTTGTATTGCCCTGAACTTTTCAAAAAAATCCTTCGCAAATTTTTTCATATCATCACACATTTCCTGCTGGTGGGTAGCTCTTTTAAAAGTATCGGCCATACCCATTAGCATCTGGTAATAAAAATCGGCCATCTCATCCACCATCATATCCTTTGTCCAAAGGTCAATACGCATGGCGGTCTTATCGGCGCCGTCCCAAAATGCTATGTTCATGGCCTTGGCCTTTTGCATCATATTTGCCGTACTGTCGGTGGCCGACCAGGTTATTTGCTCGGGTATTTTATTAGGATCCAGCAGTACGTCAATTTTTATGGTAGATTGATTCATGATCTTATCTATGGGTTTCATCCATAGCTGTTTCGTTTGTGAACCTGCCTTACTGCAGGCAGGCTGCAAAATTAGCTGAATTTAGTTATCAATGGCCTTTAGTATGGATTGCCATAGTAAACCAGCCGTTTTTTCCCAATCGTAGTCCCTGCATTGCATTTCCCCTGCTTTAACAAGCCCCGTTGCCATGTATTCATCCTTGAAGACCAGCATCATTTTTTCGGCAATGTCTCTTAAATCCTCGGGGTTAAAATATAATGCCGCATTGTCCAAAAATTCAGTCATTACAGCTGTATTGCTACATAACACAGGTACTTTGCATTGCACGGCTCCTAATGGGACTGTTGCAAATGCGTCGTAAGAAGCCGGGTGAATCATGGCGTAAGCAGCAGCCGTTACTTTTGCTACTTCCTCATTTGATAAATTTTCTAAAAGCTTCACCTCGTTCCTGAACTTAAAGGTTTTCAAATCTTGCTTGAACTGTTCATCTGTTTTACCGGCAATCAGTAACAACATATTGCTCTTCTGCCTTTTTTTAAAAAAAGAAAAAGCTTTTAAGAGATTAACGAGGTTACTGTTGAGGCCGGCTGAACCTATACATACGAAATATTCTCTTCCTTCTGCATATTTTTCTTTAATCAATTCTCTTTCTTCAAATGAAACAGGGGTGAAAATTTTACCGATACCCGGATAGATCGTATCAATCTTACCAGGATCAACTTTGTATTGATCAATAATGAACGACCTGTGAAATTGAGAAAGGGTCACAATGTTTTTTGCTTTAGCTAAAAACTTCGGGGTAAACCTTTTCAGAAACCGTACATGCGTTTTTTTTAAAAGCCCGGGGTATTGCAGGAAAGAGAGGTCATGCACTAACATACATTGAGGTAGTTTGGTACGCAGAGAACACATGCCACTCATGTTGACCAATACCTCAGCTTTATGCTTACGTAAAAGAGCAGGTATTTTATAATTGAGCCAATATTGTAACAGGATAGTATTTTTTATTTCAGGGCCGGCAGTAACAGTCATTATATTTTTTGGAAAATTCATGCTCTTATCAATGGGCTTATTAAAAAGGCAGATGAATTGATGCTGTGGGTATTTAACAGCTAACCTGGAAAAACATTCAGTGATAAAGTTTTCCAGACCATCAGGCTGAGCTTCCCCTAAAAACCTGCTGTTAACGGCAATAATCATGTTAAATAATATAAGAGAGGGTTGGCTGCAACGCCATTATTTATTTTAAAACTTTAAGCTTTACCATTTCTATCCGGGTATCGCTTACGTTGAGAATGTCAATTTCATAATTACCGATAATGATATGGTCTTTTAACCGTGGTATTTCTTCATTGTTCTTAATGATATAACCCGATAGTGTTTCTGTTTCTTCATCATTAGGAAATGCCAGCTTGTATTTTTCAGTTATATAATCAAGCTCAACCCTGCCGCTGAAAATAAACTCATTAGCCGACAAACGTTTCTCTACAAACTCTTCCGTATCATATTCGTCTTTGATCTCTCCAAAGATCTCTTCCAGCAGGTCTTCCATGGTCACAATACCCGCTGTGCCACCAAACTCATCAATTACCCAGGCAATGGTTTTTCTTTCCTTGCTGAATTTATTCATCAGGTCGGTTGCACTCATACTTTCCGGCACCGTAGGTATGGGCAGCAATATGTCTTTTACAGACGAAGGATGTTTAAAGAGGTCAAGCTGGTGAATATATCCTGTTATGGTGTCAATATTATTGTCGTACACCACCAATTTGCTTAACTGAGTTTTAATGAATTTTTCTTTTACCTCCACTATGGAAGTATTACTGCTTACGCCTTCAATTTCTTTCCGGGGTATCAGGCATTCCCTCAGTTTGGTTTCACTGAGTGATAATGCATTTTCAAATAACTCCTTATTTATCTCGCTGCTATCCTCTTCTTCGTGGCCTGCACTTTGCTGCATAAAGTGTTCCAGGTCAACCTTGCTGAACATCTCTTTCTTATTGTTGATCTTCACATTGAAAATATATTTCAGTATCCATTCGGCTATATTGACCAACTGGGCAGCTGTGGAGGAAAGCAACCAGTAAAAGAACTGCATGATATAACTGATAGTACCTGAAGTAAGTACACTGCTGTTCCTGGCCCGGAAGAAAGCTTTACAGATAAACTCTACAAAAAGAACGATGAGGGTGGACAGGATGGTTTCAACAAAGAGTTTGATATAATCCACCGAACTTTTAAAAGAAACGGGCAAGTTTGATTTTATCCAAAGCCAGATAGGGGATAACATCTACTATCAACGTTCATAAACAACAAAATACGATATTGATAAATTAATTAATATGGCGCTGAAGGGAAATGGCAGAGATAGTCGAAACAATTCCTCAGACCTTTCCATCATTATGAAAATTTTGTTTGCGGTTTGGCTCAATGGATAACGACAACAATGAAGGCAGTAATTTCGATACTGGCAAAAACTGATGAAGCAGCAGTGAGGCAATAATGGCAATAGCTACCATCCATTCCATCTGCAAAATAAGAAAGATTTGGGACGTTGGGTGAGCTTGATTCCAGCGACTCCACCTTGGTGATTGCGCCGACATCAGCAGCATCTGAAGCCATATTTTACACAAAATCTCAAAATGATATACAGACTCATCATCTGGCTTGTTTATCTGGTAATACCGCCTTGTTGTTCGAGAATGAATGGCATAACCACCATAACCAATGCCAATGCTGACTCAATAGTCATTGCCACCAACAAAGGAGATACCTACACCGTGCAGAAAGTTTACTTCATTACCGCTTTCGCCCCTGCTTAGCGTTTTGTATGGAATGATGGAGAGCAACACAGCCACCAGTACAGTCATCCAGTCATCAAACTCTGCTTATTTTTGTTATGGCAGCGCTGAGCGTTTAGGACAGGGCAGCAGAAAGTAAAGCTAGCCCCTACAGCAATGGCACCAACCTTCGCTACACATCATTGAAGCACCATGATGAACGAAATCAGGTGTTTGTAAAGAACATGTACGCGCCTGTTTAACGCTGTCTCTCGAACACCAGCAGTTGGGGATGGGGCTTAAACCCCGCCACCACAGGTATCATACTACTGCAAATGGTTACAGCCGTATGCTGAATAATAACAGGGAATACCGCAAACGAAACAGTGTCTTTTCAACAACACTGAAGCAACAACATAAGGTACGGGATAGGTTCATTATAGCACACAACAGGCACCCAACGCGGTAACAAATAACGCCTTGTACAGAAATCCTGACCGCAGGCACTTAGTTGCTGGCTGGCACAGCGCCCTGCTCAATACTGGCTTACGCACTTTGCGAATATTTCAGGTAGCCGTAAGTAGCTTCCATAAATCGCTTTTTGCAAATACCAATCGACATAATACAGCAAAACCGGCTACCAGCGAAATCAGCCACGACCAGTTCAATACAGAAAGGTTACCAGTATTGATCAAACACCACCAGTAATGACAATAACAGCAACCAAAAGGGCCATCCAGAAATACCAGTTTATTAATAATGAAGCATAACTGTCGGCGTTTGCGACAAGACGGATATGTACGCCACGGAATGTACGCCCCACGAAAAAATACTCCGGATTTCCACGCAATAGTGGCAGCAGCATTTACTGGCGTGTACTGCACGGTACTGGCAGCGGCGGCGACCTACCATTACCGTTACCAGGTTCCACAGCAGTGGGTATGTCGCTTTATCAGCAATGCGGTGCCCATCCATAATAGGGTATCAGGCTGGAAGCCATAATATTGCCATTGGGGTTAATGCACTTTATTCCAATTCTGCCGGAAACTTAAATATAGCCATCGGTAATTTTGCAGGCTCAACCAATAACGGCAATGCTAATGTTTTCCTGGGCTATTCTGCCGGACAAAACGAAAGCGGCTCCAACAAACTATATATAGCCAACAGCAATGCAGATGCAAATAATGCGCTCATTTATGGAGAGTTTGATAACCAGGTTTTGCGCATTAATGGAAACCTGGGTATTGGTCAGGTGCCCGCAGGGTATAAACTATCCCTGAAGCATAGCGGGTTTGGTTTACAAATACAACACATAAGTGCAGGAACTTCCAGTTGGGAGTTGTGGCAGGGAGCTTCCATATCGGGTAACCTTAACCTGTACACAGCTTCGGCTAACGTAGGAAATTTTAATTATACCACAGGTGTATATTCCGCTACTTCAGACAGAAGGTTAAAGGAGAACATAAAGCCTATGAATTCTGTATTGAATGATATAATGAAGCTGCAGGCCAGTAGTTATACTTATAAAACCGACCCGGAGCACAAAGAAAGCATTGGTTTTATTGCACAGGATGTAGAGCAGTTGTTCCCTCAGCTTGTTACCCCACCCTCAAAAGACGGTGGAAGGGAAACAAACTATACTATGAATTATGCAGGGTTTGGTGTGCTTGCCATAAAAGCAATCCAGGAGCAGCAAAAAATAATTGAAACACAGGAGGAGCGTATCACAAAGCTGGAAGCAATGGTGAAGCAGTTGATGGAGAAGAAATGATTAAGAGAATAATGAACAAGGAATTTCCAACAAGAAAGTAATCCCGGCTCCGATCATCATTCTATATTCCTTGTTCCTTGTTCGATATTTTATACGATTAACTCCACCGCAAATCCATTCTCATACTTCGTGGTGAGTGTACCACCGATTTTTTCGGCCCTCATTTTCATGTTGCTTAAACCAAGCCCGTCGGAATTATGGTTTGCTTTTTCAGTACCGTTATCATGTATGGTTAAATGCAGGTTATTTTTTGTATCAGCGAATGATGGTTAAATGCAGGTTATTTTTTGTATAAGCGAATGTAATAGTAACGTGTTTGCCATCGCAGTGTTTGATGATATTGGTGATCGCTTCTTTAAAGATCAGGTAGATCGTTTGCCTTTTTTCGGGATTGATGAACTTTTTGGTATCAATGTCCGAAATAATGAACTCATGTGTTATGTTCTTCATGGCCAGGTTCTTTTCGGCAAAATCCCTCATGCGGTCAATAAGGTTTTCAAACTTATCTTTTCGGCTGTCCATAGCCCATACGGTATCCCGCATGTGTTCCATAGCATCACGGCTCATGCTGCTGATCTCGTTCAGTAATTCCTTCTGCTCTTCTTTGGCTGAATAAGTGAGCATCTGGCTTTGCATGGCCAGGCCGGAGAGGATCGTTCCTACATCATCATGCAGGTCGCTGCTGATCTTAGTGCGTAACGCAGCAAGAACTTTTTGCCTTTTCACTTTCTGATTAAAACGGTAGCGCAGCAATCCAACAATCAAACCAACCAGCATGAGTGAAAACAGAACAATGACCCAACTTTTTTTATACCATACCTGTATCATTTCAACCGGCAATGAATAATAACTGGCGTTCTCATCGCTTAAACTGGTGGAGGCTTTTATCTCCAGTGTATAATTACCCGGTTGGAGCCCATACAGCAACACTTTATTATCCGGTTTGTATTCCGTCCACTTATCACCCTGGTTTTTAATACGGTAGCTGTAATAAACATCCCGGTAAAATTCGGGTACTCCAAAACTGAATTCAATAGTATTGTCGAACGGATCTAAGACCAGTTTCTTTAAACTATCCAGGTTCTCAGATATATAATGATAACGACTTTCTTTGCTGTTGAAGATGGATATGCCATACAGTTTAACAGGCTTCAGGATATTGGATGCTTTAATAAACTCCAATTCATTACTGGTAAATGAATACAAACCATCGGTGCTGCCAAAATAATAACGGCCATCACTTGTTTTAAAAACAGAGGCCCTGTTGAACTCCGGGGTCGAAAGAGGATGTCTTTCCGGCAGGTTATAGAATGTGGTTGTCTTTGTATCAAAATATAATAAGCCATAACTGCTGCCGAGATAAAAATTTCCAATTGAGTCAGGTTGTATCGTAAAAACAGAGCGGTTTGTCAACCGGCCATTATTAACGACCGGGTTTTTAAAAACACTCACCTTCCCGGTTGTGGTATTTAAAACGCCCAGACCGTCGGTACATCCAAACCAGAGATGATCACCCTGCAGTTCCAGGTCTGTTATATAGTCGTCAGAAGTTGACAGCTCTTCATGTCTGTATTGTTTTATCAACTTTCCTTTTTTGCTGATCCTGCACAAGCCAAAAGAGTGACTGCCGATCCAGAGATATTGCCCGCTGTTATCTTCAATCATATCATTGATATCAATAACGCCGCTGGTATTTGAACCGCTCCCGTTTACCAGGTCTAAAGGATAGCTGTT
>JBGANE010000056.1:0-18750 GCA_044222465.1 Ferruginibacter sp. | reverse complement strand
ATATTCCCTGCCTGATTAATTATAGAGATAGTGTATGTGGATGTACTTTGTTTATCACTTTCTGTAATTATTAGTTTAATTAAATTACTAGATGGGTTTGGGGATAAACTTACATCAAAAGTGGCTTTGTGTGGATCATTAGTTAGTTTCTCTGGTGCTATCTGTCTGAAGAAATTAAAATCATATTGCAAGCTGAATTTTGTTATAAAATTGGAGTTAAAGATAGGAGTTGTAGTTGCAGACGGAATAAATTGTGTACCAATTGTAATGCCGTTTTGATCTTCGATTCCCCCAGCCAGATAAACATTGTCTCCATCAAAAATGTAATTACATGGCCGAAAATTATTTGTTGTAATATTTTTCGCCAATTGAATATTGAAATCTATCGCATAAATTTTTTGATCTGATGTGTTATAAACCATATACCTGTCATCAGTGTATGAGCTAGATGTATAACATGCTAGTAAATTATTATTATTTAACCCTGAAATTGATAGTAAAGTAATTGTATTAGAGATTAAATTATATAGATAGAGTTGCCCATTTTGGATTGTATATGCTCTGTCCTGATTATCCATGTGATAAATAAAATATGATAATGTGGAATAAGTAGTTGTAAGAACTAAATTATTGTTTAAAAGTTCAAAAACTTCGAAAGAACTTATTCCGCTTCCCCCTCCGCTATAATTAAGAGTATGAGCCATAAGTTTGTTTGTTGTTCTGTTGAACCAGCGTGGAGCCGCTAATCTTCGATATATTGAAGTAGTGGTTAATGGTGTATGAACATATATTTGGTAGTTACTTTCAATGGTATTGAATTCCTCATTTGTTGTAATAAACGTACCTGAATTCGTTTCTGCAATTAATGTTTCATTGTCAGGCAAGTATGCAGGTGCAGTAGTCGGGTTGCCAGTTGCTCCATTATAATAAATGAAATTTGGTGGAGAATTTAAATTTTTCATTCTAATATCTCCATTTAGTAAAGATTTACTACCCAAAATAACGTTAGATTTAGCCCATGTAGTTACCCCATTTGAAGTGTACTGAATTAAAAAATTAGTA
Organism: Ferruginibacter sp.; assembly: GCA_044222465.1. GTDB lineage: Bacteria > Bacteroidota > Bacteroidia > Chitinophagales > Chitinophagaceae > Ferruginibacter. The sequence goes on along the minus strand of JBGANE010000056.1, from coordinate 17,688 downwards.
TTCAAATTGTTTGGTAGAGGTCCAATATGGTTTAGATTATTTTGAATGTTGTTGGAATATAGCTCATAAAATATGTTGCCATTTGTACCCTTTGTAAGATTACCTAATATCTTGATGCCCCTCTCGTAAACTTTCGGCCATATATTTTTATGCACCCATTGAGGTAAACTACCTGTCTGCCAGGTTCCTGGTGAAAGTGTTACTCCATTATTTACATACTGACAGTTAAGACCCAACTCGTCAGGCTGATTGATGACTCCCAAGTTAGCGTTTGATGGAGAAATAATCGGTTCAAGAGCGCAGGCATAGATTTTTCGATTAGGGGCTAATTGCAAGTCACCATAGGTGGTTGCAGGAATTATGATCTGGTCATGATCCTTATTAATTGGAGGCACTTCAAATTCCCCGATAATGATGTTTGTGTTAGCAGTATCTTCCATTTGGGGTATCACATTCGTCTGCCTTATCCGGATATAATTTTTCCTATTACCCTCATTACCGAAACTCTCATTTGACTGCAGTGGATTTTCCTGGCAAAGCCCGCAGTCATACGTAGAAAAATATATCCTGTTACTACCAGGCGAAAACTCAATTCCATATCCCGGCATACTTGCGACCGGAACACCTGTGTACACTCTGCGTTGGTATGTCACACTTCCTCCTGTAGCTGGATTTGTATTATCATTATCAAACAAGTATAGATCGACAAGTTCCCTTGCTTCATTCAATAAATATTTTCCATCTGGCGATATTTTTATGGAACCGCCTATATCAAGACAGGTTGGTGATGCAAAAGGGCAGTTATTTGGCAATAGACTACTATGAACTGGTAGCGGGCTGAAAGCGCCGGACTCTAAGAGGTAACTATAAGCTATTCTTTTTACCACGTTATTTGTGTGAAACCGTGTAAAGAGGGTCACCCATATAGCATCGCCGTTTTTACTAAGTGTCGTGGTGATACTGCTTTCATATATACGGAGGCCGGTACCAGCAGTTACATCATAATCTATATCGTTACCCCCTTCATCCTTTAATGGTATCTTATTCAAAATGACAGCCCCATTGCCTCCGTTAAGAGAAATATCAACTACTGAATAATGAAAACCAGCATGGTTTTGGAGATGAGGTACATCTTCGATTTTGCAGGCTGTGAAAATATAATAGATTGTTTCGCTTCCAGGTTGTGGCACAATAACGATTCCCTGTTCAGTCCATTTGCCAGCACTGACCCCTCCTCCGATATTTTGACCACCCGACATAATAGCCCCGGTCTTATCCCAAACTTTTACGCCATCGGAATAAAATAATAATTCTCCATTGCTGTTACTGACGCTTGCGCAAGTATATCCATAAGGATCTGTAATGTTATTGGTATTATTACATTGACCCGTGCTTACCGATGTACCATTGAAAGTCACCTTTGCGGTATATGGGAAACACCAATTGGCATTTTGTAATTGTGCAAAAGAAATTGTTGCTATTAATAAGCACACAATAGTTAATATCTTTTTCATAACATTTAAGATTTGAATTGTTACTAAAGGGGATTATAATTACCTCTTGTAAAGTAAACTTTATATTTATTATTGACAATACCACAAACGGTGTATAGCAAAAGGATAATATTTCGTGGGTAATAAATGCTCTTGTAGACTGGGTTCCAACAATGTATTAATATTCCCATCTTACAAACGCTTCCATAGCAGCATATTGGGTAAGGCCAAGCCGGGCATAGAGTTGGGCCGTATTAGCATTTCGTTCTTCAGCTCTTTGCCAAAACTCACGGTCATCAGTTCCCTGGAAGGGTACACTGTCTTTTTGCGACTGGTGAATGAATATACCATGACGTTTTTTTATTACCTGGTCGGGACTCATGGGTATCGCCATTTCAATTTCGGTAATATCCCATTCCTGCCATGCCCCTTTGTATAACCAGAGCCAGCAATCACCGATCCACTTCGCTTTGCTCTTTTTTATCCTTTTCAATGCTTCAAGCACTACATCGAAACAAACCTTGTGTGTACCATGCGGATCGGCAAAATCACCTGCACAATAGATCTGGTGAGGCTGCAATTTATTAAGAAGGTCAACAGTAAGTTGAATATCGGCTTCACCCATCGGATTTTTTTCGATGGTCCCTGTTTCATAGAAAGGCAGGTTCATAAAATGGGCATTTTCTTCTTTTAACCCAACATATTTGCAGGTAGCCTTGGCTTCACAACGGCGTATCAATCCTTTTATAGAACGTATGGCGTCGGTATCTTTTTCACTTGACTTTTTTACTTTCAAAAATGCAGTTGCGTCTTCCAGTATTTTCTTGCTCTTGGTCTCATCAATGTCAAACATGTTTTCGAAGCCAACAGCAAAATCAATGAACCGGGTTACAAATTCATCGGTTACAGCAATATTGCCACTGGTTTGATAAGCCACATGTACTTCATGCCCCTGGTCGTGCAGGCGCATGAAAGTGCCTCCCATGCTGATGATATCATCATCGGGGTGAGGGGAGAAGATGACCGCTTTTTTAGGAAAGGGTTCATGCCGCTCAGGATGCGATTCTCTTTTATCAGTGGGTTTGCCTCCCGGCCAGCCGGTAATACTGTCTCTTAGTAAATAAAATACCTGCAGGTTAATTTCATAAGCATCGCCTTTTTCAACCAACAGGTCGCTGAGACCATTATCGTTATAATCGTTGTTGGTTAAACTTAAAACGGGTTTGTTTAATTTCAATGCCAGGTTCACAACAGCACGCTTCATCATCTTATCTGTCCACTCACATTCGCCGGTAAGCCATGGACTCTTAAAACGGGTTAACTCTGCAGCGCAGGTTTCGTCAACAACAAAAGTGCAGTCATCATGCGTTTGCAGTAAAGACGCCGGAACTTCTTCGGTATCGTCATCTTCCACTGCTCTTTTAACCACCGGGGCTTTGTTTTGCCCCCAGGCCATTAAAATTATTTTTTTAGACTTTAAAATGGTACTGATGCCCATGGTGATGGCCATACGTGGCACCTGGCTCATATTACCAAACTCATAGCTGTTTGCAATACGAGTACTGTTATCCAGTGTGATCAGTCTTGTTTTAGTATAAATGCCGCTGCCCGGTTCATTAAAGCCGATGTGGCCGTTTACACCAATACCCAGTATCTGCATGTCTAAACCACCTGCCGCTTCTATCTGTCTTTCATAATCCAGGCAATGCTCCCTCACTTTTTCTTTAGGCACCATACCATCTGGCAGATGATAATTATTGGGATCAATATCAGTTTGCTCAAATAAATTCTTACGCATGAAATAATGATAGCTCTGCAGGGCATCCTTATCCATCGGGTAATATTGATCAAGATTGAAGGCAATGACATTTTTAAAGCTCAGGCCTTCTTCCTTGTGCATACGCACCAGTTCGGCATATAATGTTTTGGGAGAGGATCCCGTTGCCAGGCCAATGACAGGCCTTTTACCTTCTTTTTCCTTTTGCTTTATCAGCGAAGCAATTTGCTGAGCAACAAAAACAGAACCTTCTTTTGAACTGGGGAAAATCTTTACCGGGATCTTTTCTAATGAGTCTGTGAGGTCAATTTTATTCATAATGTATGCAGCAGATGGTATAAAGGTACAATTTTTTGATGGTTGAATTTGGTTGAATATTGTTGAACATTGGTTAAAGAGTTGAAAGATGTTGTAATACTTCAACTATATTCAACAATTTTCAACCCTTCAACGATCTTACTGCACTTCTATCTCATCCACAAATAACCAGGCCGGGTTTCCTGCACCGGGGTTACCGGAAGGAATGATACCGAAATTCCTGGCCACAACTTTTATGTACCGGCATCTTTGAATATTTTCAACGCTGATAGTTTTTGCACCCTTATCTTCCACCGGGTCAACAAGCCTTGTTGTTGACGGGAAATTCTTCAGGTCGGCTTCTGTAAAATCAACATTTGGTATATAGGTCACTTTTACCTGCAATGGCAAATAGATCCAGCTTCCATTCTGGCTCAATGTATGCAAAGTGACTTTTGAAACTTCCATATCTTTTCCCAGGTCTATCGTGGCATCCATATCAGTTCCTAAAAAACCGAGGAATTCGGTAGAACGATTCAACCCCATTTCATTCTGCACGCCATTTACCAAAGTAAAAGCGCCATCGCCTGGATATTTTTTATCAGCAGGAGTTGTTAGTGTTATTTTTTTACCGGTGGCTTTGTTGAAGAAGAACTTCTGTGTTACAGATGAAAGTTGTTTATCGCCTGATACCAGCATAGCCATCCGCTCTGTGCTTTCTTTGATAAGCAGTGGCTCGCTGTAATCTCCTATATAGGAGCTGAGCAAAGATGGTGTCCATTTAATTTTTCCATTTGTATTCTTACTCTCTATTTTCCATAATACTCCTTCATAATTATCTGTTGGTATTACTGTTGCTTTCAGGTCATAATAAGCCTTGCTGTAGTTGATCTTTTGTTTATCCAGTCTTTCATAAACAGAAGGCAATCTTCTTTCAAAGTCTTTCCAGTTTCTTTTTGCTGCAGGGCTCCATAATACTTCACTCAGCGCCGTCATACGTGGGAACATCATGTACTCTACTTTTGATGGGTACTCAAAGTATTCGGCCCACATATTGGCCTGTGCACCCAGCACATATTTTCCCTGTTCGGCATTCAGCTCTTTGGGAATGGGCTCATAATTATAAACATTCTCGATCGGGTTATAACCGCCAATGGTCACACTATCTTCGTTCCTGCTTTGCGTGTGGTCAAAATAAACAGGGTTGCCTGGTGTCATAATTACTTTATGTTTTTGTTTAGCCGCTTCAATACCACCCTTTTCACCACGCCAGCTCATTACGACAGCGTTAGGAGCCAATCCGCCTTCCAGTATCTCATCCCAGCCTATCAATGTTTTTCCTTTACTGTTCAGGTATTTTTCAATGCGCTGTACAAAATAACTCTGCAGTTCGTGTTCATCTTTAAGCTTAAGATCTTTTATCCGTTTTTGGCAGGCCGGGCATTTTATCCAGTGTGTCTTTGGAGATTCATCTCCACCGATATGAAAATATTTAGATGGAAAAAGCGGGAGCACTTCATCTATTACATTCTGTAAAAACATGAATGTTGAATCCTTTCCTGCACAAAACACATCATCAAATACACCCCAGGTTTCCTGCACCAGTTTTATTCTTCCATTCTTTTGTTCATCGATACTTTTTTGAGAGATCATCTTTGCCGGTATCTCCGTTGGTTTATTTGGAAAACAACTCAGCCAGGGATAGGCAGCAATGGCAGCACTGCTGTGCCCGGGCATTTCAATTTCAGGAATCACATCTATATATTTTGTTTCGGCATAAGCAACCACTTCTTTTATTTCTTCCTGTGTATAGTAACCACCATAAACTTTATTGTCGTTTCCTTTACCCGGATAGCGGCCAATGATGGTTCCGTTCCTCCAGGCTCCTGTCTTTGTAAGCCCGGGATATTTTTTTATTTCTATCCTCCATCCCTGATCTTCTGTTAAATGCCAGTGAAATGTATTGTATTTATATGCGGCTAAATAGTCAATATATTTTTTGACAAAAGATACCGGGAAAAAATGCCGGCCAACATCTAAGTGCATGCCGCGGTATTCGAAGCGGGGGTAATCGGTGATAGACAAATAAGGAATTTGGGATTGGGAATTAGTATTTAGTGGTAGGAGCTGAATTAAAGTTTGAATGCCATAAAAAACACCTTCTGCATTATCGCCTGCAATATAAATTCCTTTGCTATCGATGGTCATGTTATAAGCGCCGGGTAATTGGTTATCGAGCCTTTCATAATTTAAACTTATGGAATTGGCGCCGGCATAACGGCTGGTAATTTTTAAGCGATACCCAAAAGATTCATATATATAGTTGTTCAGGAGGTCTGCTGTTTTTTCCAAACCACTTCCTTCCAGCACAATGTCTGTGTTTTTATTTAATGCAAACATTCCCTTGCCCATTTTTATTTCTGCGGGCATGGGTATAAGGTTCAGTTCATTCTGTCCAAAAGAAAATAAACAGTTGAACAATAAAACAATTAATACGATCCTTTTCATAAATAGTTATTTGAGTACGGGTAAAATGATCTTGCTGTCGGAATATATGCGGATAGTTGATTTCTGAACATCACTGTCATCTGCTTTGTAAATATTCACAAACTTTTGCGGATTACGGTCGGCCAACGGGAACCAGCTACTTTGCACCTGTATCATCAGTTTATGCCCTTTCTTAAAAGTATGCGCCACATCGGGTAAAGTATATTTTACTTCAGTAATCTTATTAGGTGTGAATGCTTCCGGAACAGCAAAACTATTACGGTATTTACCCCTCATGATCTCACCTCGTATCAGCATCTGGTATCCTCCCATGGGATAATTGATCCCGAAATTTTGCATCGGGTTGGGATATTGCACCGGGTCGTACCTGAAGTCATCCGGGAAAACATCTATCAGCTTTACCACAAAATCTGCGTCAGTGGTAGAGATACTTGTCATCAGGCCGGCTACCAGCGGCCCTCCCAGGGTTATATCCTCTGTCAATACATCGGTGCTGAAGGTAAGCACATCAGTACGGCGGCTGGCAAAGCGCTGGTCATCGGTCATATATTCTCTTGTTCTTCCACCTCCCACATCTTCGGTATAAGGAACCGGGTGTGCAGGGTCGCTGATATATTCGCTGTACATATTGCCTTTTGCTGCTTTATTTTCAAAAGATAATTTTCCATCGGCATGCAGGTAAATATTTTTGTACTCAACATTATCTGGAGGCCATACGGTTAATTTCCTCCATTCATTTTCGCCTGTAAAGAAAATATTTGCTTCGGCAATATCATGTACGGTGCCTTTTAGCTTTAAATAAAAATTGAAGAAGGGTATTTCAATATTCCTCTGGTAATACTCACTTGTTTTTTTACCGAACCTGGCATTACCCAAAAAACTGCCATCGCTTCTGCCGCCCCATCCACCATGGAACCAGGGGCCCATCACCAGCCGGTTATCGGTATTCTTGTTTTTTTCTTCAATGGCTTTGTATAAATACCAGGCGCCGAAACAATCTTCTGCATCAAACAGTCCGCCTACAACCAGCATGGCCGGTTTTACATTGGTCACAAAATTTCTTGGGTTACGGGCTTGCCACCACTCATCATAGTCAGGATGGTTATACAGGTCTTTCCAGAAAGCGATGCTATCGCCCATGATCTTTGAAAAATTCTTTAAGGCTCCTGTCTTTAAATAAAAATCATAATGATCCTGGGTTGGAATATTGTAACCGGGAGAAAATGTTTTAACAGGAACAGGACGGGGTTTACCAAAGCCACTGTAAAAACTAAACCCATCCATCAGGAAGAAAGCGCCGTTGTGATGAAAGTCGTCGCCCTGGAACCAGTCGGTAACCGGCGCCTGTGGACTAACTGCTTTTAAAGCAGGGTGTGCACTTAATGCAGCCATGGTTGCATAAAAACCGGGGTAGGAAATTCCAAAACAACCCACCCGTTTATTATTGCCGGGTATATTGTTGATCATCCATTCAATAGCATCGTAGGTATCGCTTGCTTCGTCAATATCTTTTCCTTTTTTGTTGGGATTGAAAGGGCGCACGTCAATAAAATCACCTTCGCTCATGAATTTGCCACGAACATCCTGTACGGCAATAATGTAACCTTCTTTCAGGTAGTTAAGCCAGTAGGTTCCATACACACGGCCACTGAATTCATTCTCGCCATAGGGCTGGCAGGAATAAGGTGTGCGGTTCAATAATATAGGATGCTTCTCCGATGAATCTTTTGGAATATAAAATGCGGTAAAGAGTTTAATACCGTCCCTCATGGGCACCATACGCTCTATCTTGTAATAATTCTCCCTTACCCATAGAGAATCGGCATTCTGGGCAGTTAAACCGGTAATGACAAATACTAAAAAACAGCTGAGGATAAAATATTTTTTCATCTGATAATTATTAGAGTGCTAAATTTAATGAAACTATACGTTTAATCATGACAAATAATGAACAACTCATCAATAATTTTTATTCTTCTTTTCAAAAGCTTGACCATAAAGGCATGAATGCCTGTTATAGTGAGGATATTGTTTTCTCCGACCCGGTATTTGGGTTGTTAAGGGGAGAAGAAGCAAGATCGATGTGGGAGATGCTTTGTACAAATGCCAAAAACTTTACACTTACCTATGGTAATATACAGCACCTGGATGATGAATACAGTACCTGCGACTGGGTGGCTACTTATACATTTTCCAAAACAGGGAAAAAAGTAGTGAACAGGATAAAAGCTAATATGCGTTTTGCCAACGGGAAGATCATTGAGCACAGTGATGCCTTCAGCCTGCATAAATGGGCAAGCCAGGCGCTTGGATTCAGCGGTTGGTTATTGGGATGGAATTCTTTTTTTCAAAACAAGATAAAGAATGGGGCAAAGAAGAACTTATTGAAATTTATGGAAAAGAAAAACCTATAAGGGATCTGCTGCCCGGCCATGCAGCGCTGCAGATCTTGCCGGTTTAATGCGAACACCAAGCTGATGATTGCCTTCTTGTTTAATCATCACCATAGATCAACTTGCCTGTTATGGCCAGTTTTTTATTTACAACTTTACTCAGATCATCGGCAATAATACTGCAGTTAAGCAAATTGTCTGGCGATGATTTGCGTCCGCTGTAAACAAAAGCCGTTACATATACATCTTTATCTATAAGCTGGTCAAAATTTTTCCTTAAAAATTTAATGCTGTCGAACCTGGCCGTCTGCCCGTAGCTGATCTCTTTTTCCAAAGTAGCCACATAGAATTGCCCGTCTTCAGCAAGCAGGGTACTGTCTTTTGGTGTTCCTGTTAAGGAAATACTTACAATGATAGTTTCTTTGTAGTTGATGATCCTGCTTTTTGCCTTGTGGCTTAAAACAACATCTATTTCAAAAGGTAATAGGGTTACAGAATCTTTGTCAATTTTTAAATAGCCGGTCTGGGCTAATGTGTCGCTGTTATTTGGTTTGAGGCCTGCAGTAGCCGTATCTGCAGGCGAAGCGTTTTCTTTCTGCTTTCCATTATTTGAACAAGACAAAAGAAACAGGGAATAAAACAGAATGAGTATGGAAAACTTTTTCATACCAGGTTGATGTTTTGGTGACTGGATGCTAAATGCCGTACAACAATATACGCAATCCATGAACGAAAGAGAAACAAGGTTTTACTGACGGGTTGCATCATTGAAGGGACCTATAAAAATTCCGGGGTGCAGGCAAGTGTAGATCTTTTGCATAAATTACTGAGCGGCTGTTGTTGCACTTAAAAAAAACAATTTGTATATTTCATAATCATTAACCAAAACTGTTCAATCATGATGACAAATTTTGATTACTTAAACTGGCCTGCCATAGCTGTGGCAGCGCTTGCTTATTTTGCCTTAGGCGCTTTATGGTATTCCAAAGCTATGTTTGTTAACCGCTGGATAGCTGACCTGAAAATTGACGTGAACAACCCCGATGCTAAAAAAGGCATGGGTATGATGTTTGGCGGTTCATTCGTATTGATGTTTGTGCAATGCCTTGCCCTTGCTATCATTGCCGAACGCCTGGGCATTCGTGGTGCAGGCTGGATGAGTGGTGTAAAATTAGGCGCTCTTACCGGTGGTTGCTTCGCTGCTGCTGCTGTTGGTGTGAATTATCTCTACGAGAAAAAACCGCTCAGCCTGTTCCTGATCAATGGCGGGTATGCTGTAGTTGGAAATATTATTGCAGGTATAATTATCTGCAGCTGGGAATAAAAAAAGTAATTAGGAGTTAGGAATTAGGAATTAGGGTGTTTACATTCGGTAAGATCAGCAACAAATTCCTAATTCCTAATTACTAATTCTTAACTAATCTACCGTGGTAACCTTTACAATATTTGTCGGCAGGTGAAGTTCTACCGGCGTACTTCCGGTATTCACCACCACATCGCCTTTTTTTAAAAAGCCACGTTCCTTTAAAATATTTATCTGGTCAAAAATAATATCGTCCAGGCTTTCTTCTTCGGCATAATACAAAGCCCGTACTCCCCAGCTTAAACTCAACTGCCCGATCAGGGTTCTTTCTTTACTGAAAACATATAAAGGAGCCCTGGGCCTGTAGCTGCTCAGCATGAAAGCGGTGTAACCACTTTGTGTCATGCCAACCAATGCTTTGGCCTTGGTATCTTCTGCCAGTTTACAGGCGCTGTAACAAATGGCATCACTTAAAAAAGAAGGAGAGTGGGGTTGTGGTGCTAAAATATCATCCCTGTTATAATCATAAACCGTGTTCTCTACTTCTAAAATTATCTTGCTCATGGTTTCCACTACTAATGTAGGGTATTCTCCCATGGCTGTTTCGCCACTCAGCATTACCGCATCGGCGCCTTCCAAAACTGCATTGGCCACATCGCTTACCTCACTCCGGTTGGGTTTGGTACGATCGATCATACTTTCCATCATCTGTGTAGCAACGATCACAGGTTTTGCCCGGTGCATACATTTACGTATCAGTTCTTTTTGTATTAGCGGAACCTGTTCAACCGGCATTTCCACACCCAGGTCGCCACGGGCAACCATGATGCCATCGCTTTCCACAATAATATCACGGATATTCTTCAAGGCCTCAGGCATTTCAATTTTAGCGATCGCTTTTACCTTACTTCCTTTTTTATCTATCATTTCTTTAAGCTCAATGATATCAACTGCCTTACGTACAAAGGAAAGCGCAACCCAATCTAATTTTTGTTCAATGATAAAATCAAGGTCGGCAATATCTTTTTGCGTAAGTGAAGGCATTGTTAGTTCTGAATCAGGAAGGTTAACACCCTTTTTCTGCAACAATGTTCCGCCAAGCGTTATGCTCACCAGTAATTCTTTATCATTCAGTATCTTTTTTACCCTTACTTCCATCTTACCATCATCTAAAAAAATACGTTCACCAACTTTTACATCCTTGGTGAGGTTGGCATAAGACACATAGATTTTTGATGCAGTGCCCACGCATTTTTCAGTAGTAAAAATGATATCAGCGCCGTCAGTCAATTCAATTTGGCCGCCTTCAAGTTCTCCAACCCTTAGTTTGGGGCCCTGCAGGTCGCCCAGAATGGCAATATTAAAGGGCTGCGATTTATTGATCTTACGGATTTGTTCAATCACCGTCTTTTTATTTTCATGGTCTCCATGCGAAAAATTTAAACGGAAGACATTGGCTCCGGCCTTAGCCAGCTCGAGTAATTTTTCAAAACTCTCACATGCCGGCCCTACGGTAGCTACGATCTTTGTTCTTTTTTGCGAGTGGGAAATTCCTGCTTCCTTATCCATCTGCTGGTGCAGGTACTTAGAAATGTGTTTGCTCATTTATTCAATTTGCTAATTTGATAATTCGGTGATTTGAAAATTATGGAGTCTGATAATTCATAGTGATCTTTAATCATCAAATCACCAAATCTCCAAATCTTCAAATTACGTCGCCAGTATCTTTACGATCTTCAGCCATTCTTCACTGATGCGTTGTTTTTTCTTCACTGCTTCATCCAACGGAATATAATTTATGCGGTTGTTTACAATACCTACAAATACATTATGCCTTCCTTCAACCAGCGACTCTACCGCATGATAACCCATCCGGCTGGCAATAAGCCTGTCCATACAACTGGGGGCGCCGCCTCTTTGTATATGCCCCAGAATACAAACCCTCACTTCCAGTAAGGGCAAACGGGATCTGATAATTTTTGCAACCTCATTACCACCGCCAAAATCATCGCCTTCGGCCACAACGATCAGGTTAACCAGTTTGTGCCGCCTTTCTTTTTCGGTAAGTTGACTGATGATGGTTTCAATTTCTGTTTTTCTTTCCGGTATCAGGATGCTTTCTGCACCCGTTGCAATACCGCTGTGCAATGCAATGTATCCGGCATCACGGCCCATCACTTCAATGATGAATAAACGGTCGTGTGCTTCGGCGGTATCACGTATCTTGTCAATGGCTTCCACAGCTGTGTTCACTGCAGTATCGAAACCAATGGTAAAATCGGTGCCGGCAATATCTTTATCAATGGTGCCGGGTAAACCGATGCAGGGTATGTCAAATTCGTTACTGAATATTTGTGCGCCCCTGAAACTGCCATCACCGCCAATGATGATGAGGCCGTTTATCCCACGTTTTTTTAAATTTTCATAAGCTTTTTTTCTTCCTTCATATTCCATGAATTCCTTACAGCGGGAAGTTTTTAAAATGGTGCCGCCACGTTGGATGATGTTGGCCACACTGCGACTTTCCATTTTAATGATATCATCTTCTACCATGCCACTGTACCCTCTCATGATGCCATATACTTCCAGGCCATGATAAATTCCGGTACGTACCACCGCACGGATACAGGCATTCATTCCGGGGCTATCGCCGCCCGAAGAAAGCACCCCGATCTTTGTTACTTTTTTATTCATGCTTCAAAAATAAGATAATCACCCGACTTTGACGTGTTCAAACTACACATTAAGCAACTGCTTGTTCTGGTAAACCGTTTTCACAGGTTACCTTGTGCCAGCAGAAAATACCAGCCGGTGGGTATTGTGAAACAAGTGAGTGTACACTACATTTAATAAAAAATCTGTCATGAAAATAAAACTCCTGCTTTTGGTAGCAACGTTATGTTTTTCAGCGCTGAAAGCACAGGATAAGATACTGATGGCTTTCCCGATCACTGATTATATTATTGAGCGTGATTCTGTAACCGTTGTACAGGTGAAATTGCCCGTAGGGCTGAGCCTGGTGGAAAAATCAATAGGGATACTCCGAAAAGCATTTTCAGGCACTGATACATCAACTGCGATGATTGGAAACGGAAGATGCCAGCTTATTAAGGGGAGTTATTGTTATTTTGGAATGGTGAAAGCCAACCTGAAACAAAAACCAACAGCCGGTAACCTGATGTACTGCTATGTAAATAAGCCAACAGCATATACAGGTTCATTGTTCGATGTGGTGAAGCATGCCGTTGTGTTGCAAAGTGTGGAAGAGAAAGTCATCGCTGATGCAGAAGCGGTATTGAAACTTAAAACGAAACAGGAAGAAACAGCAGTACTTGAACAACTGGCTACCGATGTACGTTACACCGGTACGGAAATGGCCAGGCAGAAAGACATGCAGGATATTATGATCGGCAGCGGTAAGTACAAAGGCAAAACCATTTTCATTGCTATGCAGGCAGTAAATACGAACGATGTGCTGGATTTTCTCAAATACATTAATGCCCGGCCAGCGAAATACGCAGGTAATACATGGAAGTTCAGCGAGATCATGGCTACGTGGATGAATGCAGGCGCCCCGACAGTTATTGAGTAAGATCACATCCTCTCCGGTACTTTAATACCCAGTAACTGCATACCACTCTTAATAATATTGGCTGTAAGGGTTGCCAGTTGAAGGCGTAGCTGTTTCTTTTCCTCACTTTCTGCATTGGCAATAGAATGTTCGGTATAAAAAGAGTTGAATGTTTTGGCGAGGTGAAAAACATAATTCGCAATTACAGAAGGGTTATGTTCTCCACAAGCCTGTTCAATGATGGATGGATATTGTTCAGATGCAATGATGAGTTCTTTTTCGAGCTTAAGCAGGTTTGCAGTTTGTGGTTTGTTGTTTGTTGTTGAAGGATCATCTCCTATCTTCCTTAAAATACTTTTTATCCTTGCATAGGTATATTGTATGAATGGCCCGGTAAATCCATGGAAGTCGATGCTATCCTGGGGATTGAAGACCATTGTTTTTTTAGGATCAACCCGAAGCAGGTAAAACTTCATGGCGCCCATACCAATAGTATTGTAGAGTTCCTTCAGTTCCTCCTCGCTGAAGTCTTTTACCTTGCCCAGCTCTTCGGTATGTTGTTTTGAAGTAGCCACCATTTCATCCACCAGGTCATCGGCATCCACAACCGTCCCTTCACGGCTTTTCATTTTGCCGGTGGTCAGCTCAACCATGCCATAACTCAGGTGATGGATATTCTCCGCATTGGGCATTCCCAGTTTCTCCGCAATGAGTTGCAGTACTTTCATGTGGTAGTTCTGCTCATTGCCTATCACATAAATGCTCTGGTCTATCTTGTACTGTTCATATTTCTGCAATGCCAGGCCAATATCCTGTGTGATATAAACCGAAGTGCCATCCTTTCGCTGGACAATTTTTTCATCCAGCCCATCGGCAGTAAGGTCTATCCAGATACTGTTGTCTTCTTTCTGGTAAAAAACTTTCTTCTCCAATCCCTGTTTCACAATATCCTTGCCCAGCAGGTAGGTATTGCTTTCATAATAGGTGATGTCAAAGTCGCTGCCGATACGTTTATAGGTCACGTCAAAACCATCATATACCCAGCCGTTCATTTTTTTCCAGAGTTCGATTACATCAGGCCTGCCATTTTCCCAATCCAATAACATCTGTTGAGTGGCTTTCATGATCGGGGCTTCTTTCTCAGCTTCATCTTTTGTTTTACCTGATGCAATCAATTCATCAACCTCTTTTTTATAGGCATCATTGAACTTTACATAATACTCACCTACAAAATGGTCGCCTTTTATGCCTGTGCTCTCCGGTGTGGCGCCGTTGGCAAATTTCTGCCAGGCGATCATACTCTTACATATATGTATGCCCCGGTCATTTACAATACAGCTCTTGATCACTTCATAACCACTGGCTTTTAAAATTCCGGCAACACTCCATCCCAAAAAATTATTCCTCAAATGTCCCAGGTGCAGGGGCTTATTGGTATTGGGCGATGAATATTCCACCATCACTCTCTTTCCATTCATTGCTTTCTTGCCATAACAAATGTCATTATGATTTTTATCCAACAAACCCAGCCAATACTCATTGGCCACAGTAAGGTTTAAAAAACCTTTAATGATATTGAACCTGCTGAAAAATTGAGAGTAGTTCTTTACCAGTTGTTCGCCCAGCTGGTTGCCAATAGCATCCGGCGACAGTTTCAATGATTTTACCAGGGAAAACATCACCACTGTATAATCCCCCTCAAATTCGGGTTTGGTCTGGTTCACCTGGAAATCCCTTTCGGTGAAGTTTTGATCGAATAATGCCGATAAACTTTCGATGGTGAATTTTTGTAAACTACTGACTATTGACATGCGGCAAAGATAATTAAGAGTTTAGAGTTGAAAATTGAAAGTTGAAACCCCATAACTCTTAACTTATAACTCATAACTAACCTCCAATCCCTTATCTTTGCGCCTCTTTTTTTAGATTATGATAAGTGCAAATAATATAACGCTGGCCTATGGCAAAAGGGTTTTGTTCGATGAAGTAAATATCAGTTTTACCAGGGGAAACTGTTACGGTATCATCGGGGCAAACGGAGCCGGCAAATCTACTTTTTTAAAGATCATCAGCGGAGAGATTGAACCCAACAAGGGTACCATCGATATCAGCCCGGGAGAAAGAATGGCAGTACTGAACCAGAACCAGTTCGCCTTTGATGAAGTGACTGTTTTAAATACCGTGTTGATGGGCCATCAGAAAATGTGGAAAGTGATGCATGAACGGGATGCCATTTATGCCAAGGCTGATTTTACCGAAGCCGATGGAATAAAAGCCGGCGAACTGGAACATGAGTTTGGTGAGATGGGTGGCTATACTGCCGAAAGCGATGCCGCTACTTTATTGAGCGAACTGGGAGTGAAGGATGAACTGCATCAGCAACTGATGAAAGATATTGCGGCTAACTTAAAAGTAAGGGTATTGCTTGCACAGGCATTGTTTGGCAACCCCGATATATTATTACTGGATGAACCTACCAATAACCTCGACGTGGAAACCATCAGCTGGCTGGAAAATTTTTTAGCCGACTATGAAAATATTGTGCTGGTAGTAAGCCACGACCGTCACTTCCTGGATGCGGTGTGTACACATGTGGCGGATGTGGACAGGAGTAAGATAAAAATATACACCGGTAATTATACTTTCTGGTACGAGAGTTCTCAACTGGCAGCAAGGCAACTGAGCGATAAGAACAAAAAGATGGAAGACAAGCGTAAAGACCTGTTGGAATTCATTGCCCGCTTTAGCGCCAATGCTTCCAAGAGCAGGCAGGCTACGTCACGTAAGAAAGCTTTGGAAAAACTGGTGATTGAAGAGATAGCGCCAAGTAACCGTAAATATCCCGGCATTATTTTTAAACAGGAGAGAGAAGTGGGCAACGAGATACTGAACGTAGATAATCTTTCTTATTCAGTTGAAGGCAAAACGATCTTCAGCAAAATAAAATTCGATGTGCAGAAAGGGGAGAAGATCGCTTTTATCAGCCGTGATCCCATGGCGGTTACCAGCTTTTTTGAGATCATCAATAAAAAACAAAGGCGGATAGCGGAACCTATGAATGGGGTACAACCGTAACCACAGCTTACTTGCCTAATGATAACAGCGAATACTTTGAAGGAAGCAAACTGAACCTGATGGACTGGCTTCGTCAATACGTTCCACCGGGCACAAAAGATGTGGACGAAGACTTCCTCCGTGGATTTTTAGGTAAGATGTTATTCAGCGGAGAGGAAGTGATGAAGAAGACGAATGTATTGAGTGGGGGAGAGAAGGTACGATGCATGATCAGCAAAATGATGCTGCAGAACCCCAATGTGCTCATGCTGGATGAACCCACCAACCATCTTGACCTGGAAAGCATCATCTCTTTCAACGATAATATGATCGCTTACCCGGGCATTGTGTTATTTACTACACATGATCACCAGTTCATGCAAACTGTGGCTAACCGTATCATTGAACTTACACCAAAGGGAATGATAGACCGGCTGATGACCTACGATGAGTACCTGGAAGATGCAAGGGTAAAGGCGATGAGAGAGGAACTTTATAATTAAGGGTTGAAAAATGGTTGAATGTTGTTTAAGAATAGTTGAAGGGTTGAAAAGTTTATCCATAAACAATGTTCAACAACATTCAACAACTTTAAACGATCATAATAAATATTCCGTTGGCAAAGAACAGCATCATATCATTTATTGACCTCTTCTACCCGCCCTTCAAGCGGTTCATGCCGGAGCAAACCTTCCGTTATGCTGCCTGTGGCGGAGCCAATACGGTGCTTGGGCTTGCGCTTTTTAAAATTTTGCTGGTGTATGTGTTTAAGTTCGAGAATGTAGAGCTTGGATTTTATACCTTAAAGCCGCACAATGCCGCCCTCTTCATTTCTTTTGGCGTCAACTTCCTGGTGGGATTTATATTGATGAAGTACGTGGTGTTTGTTGACTCCAACCTTAAAGGAAGGATACAACTGTTCCGCTACTTTCTTTCCTTCGTCATCAACCTTGTTCTCAACTATTTTATCCTGAAAGTATTTGTAGAAGTGTTCGGCTGGTGGCCCTTCTTAAGTCAGTGCCTTACCACCTGCATCATCATCACCATCAGTTACCTCAGCCAGAAGCATTTTTCGTTCAGAACGAAAGGCTAACTACGGAGTTTGTCATCCTGAGCGATAGCGAAGGATCTCATATTTTATGTGACTGCTTTTTATTCAGGATGAGATGCTTCGTTCCTCAGCATGACAATCCTAAAAAGATACTCGTTCAAATGACCAATTCCTAATTCCTAATTCCCAATTCCCGATAGTCTTCACGTACCGGCGTAAACACATCTATCACCGTACATGC
>JBGANE010000055.1:0-19534 GCA_044222465.1 Ferruginibacter sp. | reverse complement strand
CAGCAAAGACCCCAATACACAGGTAGGCGCCTGTATTGTGAATGACAAGAACAAGATCGTTGGCGCCGGTTACAACGGGTTACCCATCGGTTGCGATGATGATGATTTTCCCTGGGAGAAGCAGGGTGATTTCCTGCAAACAAAATATCCATATATCTGCCATGCAGAATTGAATGCTATCTTAAATAATATTGGGATGGACCTGCGGGGTTGTAAAATTTATACAGCCCTCTTCCCCTGCAATGAATGTGCAAAGGCCATTATCCAGTCCGGCATTACCGAAGTCATTTATTTATCGGATAAGTATGAGGGCACCGATGTTTTTAAAGCGTCCAAGTTCATGCTGGACAAAGCAGGTGTATGCTGCCGGAAGGTGAAAGTAAATATCAGCAGCCTGGTATTGTCATTTAATGAAGCAGATGTGTGATGAATTTGCTCAAGAGCCTTCTGTGGCCTTTTTTTCTTCATAGACCTGGATTGTTTCCCGGATAGAAGTTTTTATTTGTTCAAAGTCATTTTTCTTAAGCTGAGCAATACTTGAGGCATTGATATCGGAAAGGCATGATAAAATATTGCCGATATCGTTGACGAGCCTCTTTACAAACTGATATTGTTTGGTGTCTTCTTCGGTTATTGAATCACTGTTCTCTTTCATTCGTTTTTCCCATTGCTGTTCTTCTGCCTGCCAAAAATCGACATACCCGTTCACAATATCCTGGTTGCTGAGCTCAATATCTTCCAACCGGATTGGAAATATCCTCTTTGCAAACTCTTCTTTGTTCAAACCGGCATTGCGGTATATCTCGTATAATTCATACATGCAAAACCTCGATCTGAGATACTCATCGCTGATGGCAACGATCACAAAATTTGCTTTACCGATATCGGTCATAAACTTTGAAATGATACCTTTATACCGCAGGTCTTCTTTGTCCTTCACCACATTAAATTCATCTTTCTTAAGGCTGCTATACAACTCCATGATAATTTTTTCATCCTTTTCCCAGGCATATGAAAAGAATATTTGTAATTGTTCATTGGTCAGCTTTTTCCTTCGCCTCTTCCAAACCAGGAACCCAATGACCCCTCCGAGCAACAGCGCTGCAATTATAGAGAGCCAGACATATTTACTGAACCCGGAAGGCTTTGGATCAGGTTCTACATTTATTTTTCCCCCGGCATTCATGCCCGGATTTTCAATGCTCACCATTATAGGGATATTACAAACATCAATTGTATCATTGATGTCTTCTTCTACTCCGTAAACATTGATATTAATGTACTGGGGTGAAGACGATGCTCTTTTTGCAGTAACCAACCAGCTCCAGTGGGCTGGGCTTGTCTTTTTCAATTCCTGCACCAGGGGCATTTGCGGTACAATGTCGAATGCCGAAGGGTCGTTTGCCTGCAGTATTACTTTATATTTTGTGTAGCCTGCACACAAAAGTGTTTTGATGATCGACGTATCTGACCTGGGCTGACATTTGTGGCATGATGGTGAATGCAGAAGGATCACTTGCCTGAAGTGTTACCATGTAATAGGAATAGCCAACACATAAAAGCGTTCTAATAATAGAAGTATCTGATTTGACGGAATCAGCAATATTGGTTTCGTTGAGCCTTTCTTTCAGATCTTTTTTAAGCTCTTCAGCCGGCTTGCTTAGCTGTACGAGTACTTTTATCTCTATAGTAGCACCCTTTAGCATCTTATTTCTGAATGAGTATGCAAGGGTTGCTTCAGGCGATGTTTTTTTTAATTTTTTCTTTTTTTTACTTGCTACTTTGGGTTTTGTTTTAGCTACTGGCTTATATACAACACTATCTACCTTCGGAATCGTAGTTACTATGGTATCCACAGAGGGATTAACTGTTTGGGGTTCATCAGCAGATGTTACAGGCATTTGTGCTGAATCGGGAAGATCGTTTGAAGTAACTGGAGCTGCTGAATCGGTTTTAATATCATATTTAGCAGATTTTTCTTTAGCGCTGTTGCATGAGGAGAAACCGATACACAGAACGGTAACACAAATAAGCAGTACCAGTTTTTTGAGCAGGAGCATCAGTAAAAATAATAACTACTTTATTAAAAATAATATTTCCCGGATATATTTCGGCCATGCCCCGGGGGGATTGTAGAAAGAATACTACCTAAGGCAGAGATATTAACCGGAAGGCGTAAAATACAATGCAAAGGCCGATATGTTCGTATTCCTGAGATCAGATGAAAATACCCCCTGAGGGGGGTATTTCCAAGCTTATAATCAGCCTATCTTGTAAATAAAAACGATGAGAAAATATTTAATGCTGGTAATGCCTGCCTGCATTTTCTTTTCAGTCAGCAAGTTGCCCGTGCCCGGCACAGATCAAAGCATTGATCGAAAAGCCATGGGTAGGATTAGCGCAGCAGCCTGCCGACTTCACACAATCGGGTAAACTTACACTGAGATCAGCATCAGTCTTACTTTAAACAGTGATAATACCGTTACAGGTGTTGGCAGCAGCAGCTTCCAGAATGGATGGTGTTACCTATACCAGGAAGGTAAAGGTTAAAGGAAACTATATACCCAATACCTGGTCGGTGAGGCTCGAGGATGATGAAGTGATCTCTGCTAGCATACTTCCATCCGGACTGCGATGGTGCAGGGAATGGGGAACACCTCCTTTTTTGCCGACCAAAAACGGCCGGGTTATTATATATTTTCGGGAGACAAGTTTGATGATTGCGGGAGGTAAGACAATTACTCCAGTATTCGGATAATTCCGATTTTGGGAATTAAGTTTGTCTGAACCATGATTTAACTGATTAAGCTGATTAAAAGCACTCCTGGCCGATGTTGGTGTTCGTATTGATGATTTCATGCCCGGCTATCACCAACAACACAGCAGGTCACTTTTATTATTTGAGAACCCATTTTTGAGCTTTGATACTCCAAAGCGGGGTATTCAGCATTAACAGAGTTCACTTTCTGAAAACATTTTCATTATGCCATTCTACAAACCTACTTTCGGGTTTGTCTATTAATCGATTTGGAAGGTTAAGAATAGAGGAGCCGTGAAAACGATAGTATTCTCTTCCATTTTCAAATTCTTCTTTAATTCGATTACTTACTTCAACTTTTGAGTCTTTGGTAATAGTTATATAACCTGAATCAAAAAGTTTATGCAGATCAGATCTAAGCAATAAGGCATTTGAGATAAAATGAGGGCCAGATTTTGCGTAAGATTTGATATGTGCTGCCTCTAAAACGGGTAAAGTTCGTTCGCCTGAAATAGCGCATTTCCTACTGTAAGCATCTGTAACTAATATTCTAAATGCTCCTTGTCCTAGACGAACTTTGGTTAATATTGATTTCCCATATTGTGGCTCAGGTTCTTCCAAGAGGAGTTGGCTTTTCTCTTCTTTTGTAATCTGGTATAAATACTTTTGGAGTAAGTTTTCTATTTTGGCCCAAAGGGTTTGCCCTATTTTGTCTTTAGTAGTATATGATTTCCCTTGTTGTATTCCCATTTTCCAATCCTCAGGTACTGATATCCAATCTTCTTGTTTAAAAAAAATTGGGTTTGTTAATACGATGCAACCAATAGTAGGATTTAAATTGACTTTATCTTTTCTTAAAGGGAGAATTAACTTTTGTAAATCTTCGAGCGAATTACATCCGTTGCCAGTGGTAAAAATATCCCACGCTAATGAAAGCGGAAGAAACGTGTGGCTTGAAAAGAAGCCGATGCCACCAATAACATTTAGCGGGCTTTTGAGTTTAAAAAGAAATGGAGCACCCGTTGGTAATATCTTAAATGCAATATTTCCTCCTGGCTGCCAAAAGTTAATATCTTCTCTTTTCTGATTTGCTAAGAAGTTGTACCAATTATTATCTGTGACACCGAGATAAAATCTCATACATTTATTCTAGGCTTATTCTTTATTCAATCTTGCTTTAAGGTCTAGATTATATTTTCTAGCAAAATCTAACGCAATATCATACCCTGCATCAGCATGCCGTATCACACCCATTCCCGGGTCATTACGTAACACCCGGCTAAGTCTTGCTGCTGCTTCATCTGTTCCATCTGCAACGATCACCATACCTGCATGTATGCTATAACCCATACCTACACCGCCACCATGGTGCAGGCTAACCCAACTGGCACCACCAGCAGTATTCACTAATGCATTAAGAATGGGCCAATCGGCAACAGCATCGCTGCCATCAAGCATAGCTTCGGTCTCTCTGTTGGGAGATGCTACCGAACCTGTATCTAAATGATCCCGGCCAATAACGATGGGGGCTTTTACTTTTCCTGTTCTTACCAGCTCATTAAAAGCCAATCCTGCCTTTTCCCTGTCGCCCTGCCCTATCCAGCATATACGTGCAGGCAATCCCTGGAAAGCAATTTTTTCTTTTGCCATTTTCATCCAGCGTAACATGCCTTTGTTTTCGGGGAAGAGTTGCATCATCAGTTCATCGGTAACAGCAATATCTGCCGGGTCGCCACTTAATGCAGCCCACCTGAACGGGCCTTTACCCTCGCAAAAAAGCGGACGAACATAAGCCGGAACAAAACCAGGGAAGTCGAAACACCGGCCGGGTTTATAATTATGAATTAGGAATGATGAATTATGAATGGAAGAATCAGCATTTTTAGGATCATTCTTAATTCTTAATTCATAATTCTTAATTGTTTTTTCGTGTTCTTCGGCTCTTGCCCGTATGTTATTGCCGTAGTCGAATGTTATGGCGCCCTTATCCATCAATTGCAGCATCAGCTGCACATGCAGGTACATGCTCTCATAACTCAGTTTTATATATTCAGCCGGATTTTTTTCACGCAGTACATTTGCCTGTTCATTGGTCAGGGTATGCGGAATATAACCAACCAGTGGATCATGTGCACTGGTTTGGTCACTGAGTGTATCGGGAATGATATTTCTTTCGATCAGTCTTTGCAAAAGATGAACGGCATTACATAAAACCCCAATGCTGATCGCTTTGCCCTCAGTCTTGTACTTTAATGCTGCATCAATGGCCTCGTCAATATCAGTGAATTTTTCATCGAGGTAACGGGTCTCTATCCTTTTATCGATACGCCACTCCTCTACTTCGGCTATTAATGCAACGCCTTCATTCATGGTAATGGCCAATGGCTGTGCACCACCCATACCCCCCAATCCCGCAGTAACATTCAATGTTCCTTTTAAAGTACCGCCAAAATCTTTGTTTGCCGCAGCTGAATAAGTTTCATAAGTACCCTGCACTATTCCCTGCGAACCAATATATATCCATGAACCTGCGGTCATCTGCCCATACATCATCAGGCCCTTTTTTTCCAGTTCATCAAAGTGCTCCCAGTTTGCCCATTTGGGAACCAGTTGGCTGTTGCTGATCAAAACCCTTGGGGCATCTTTATGTGTTTTAAGCATGGCAACAGGTTTGCCGCTTTGTATCAGCAGGGTTTCGTCTTCATTAAGATCTTTGAGCGCTTTGATGATGAGGTCGAGGCTCTCGAAATTTCTTGCGGCTTTTCCCCTGCCGCCATACACAATGAGGTCGTCGGGTCTTTCTGCAACTTCGGGGTCCAGGTTATTCAGGAGCATTCTTAATGCCGCTTCCTGTATCCAGCCCTTGCATGAAATTTTATTGCCGGTAGGAGTCTTGTATTTAATGGCGTCGTAGTGTTTTGTCTGAACCATGATTTATGTGATTATTCTGATTTTTTATGTCACAAAGATTCACAAAGTTTTGAAGTTACACAGAGAATCTTTGTGTGACTTTGTGTTTTCTTAGCGTTCTTTGTGGTATAACTTTCGGTGTAAAATTAGTTAAAATCGGGCATCATCTCCAAATTGGTAAATCACCAAATCAGCAAATTGATTTTAATTAAATATCTTCATACCAAACCCAAGCTATGAGTATACATATAAGTGCAAAGTCAGGCGAGATTGCTAAAATAGTTTTACTGGCCGGCGATCCCCTGAGGGCAAAACATATTGCAGATAATATGTTACAGGATGTGAAACTGGTGAGCAGTACCCGGAACGCTTTTTATTTTACCGGTACTTATAAGGGCGTGACCGTAACGGTAGGTGCAAGCGGCATGGGCTGCCCTTCTATCGGCATATATTCTTATGAACTCTATAATGAGTACGATGTGGAATGCATCATCCGCATAGGCACGGCGGGTGCTTATGAAACAACTACCAAAGTATATGATGTCATCAATACTGATAAGGCATTTAGTGAATCGACCTATGCCAGTGAAGCATTCGGCATGGAAGGTAATTGCCTGGAGCACCAGGGCATAGCTTATGGTGTGATTAATGAAACGGCAGCAAAGATGAATATGCCTGTGAAAGATTGCCATATCCATTCAAGCGATGTGTTTTACCGGAGTAAAAAAGGAACTCCCCCACTGGCAGCAAAGAATGATTGTGTTTGTGTAGAGATGGAAGCTTTTGCCTTATTTGCGAATGCAAAATATTTAAAGAAGATGGCTGCTACGATACTTACTATTTCCGATATCATTCCTACCCACGAAAGTATGTCTGCCGATCAGCGGCAGACTTCACTGGATAATATGGCAAAGCTGGCGTTGGAGTCCGTTGTTGAGATCAGCAAGAAGATTTGATAATTTGATGATTAGTTAAATTGCCAGGTTTTTTACATCGCCTAATCAGCACATCAAGAATTCCGAAGGAATTCTACAGCTTTCACCATATCCCCATGCAGGATCCTGTCGCTTTCGTTAAATGAAACTTCTTTCCGGAAAGCGGTAACAATTTTTTCAAGCGTTGCAGATGTTTGTAAAGGCCTGCGAAATTCCAAAGCCTGAACTGCAGTAAGTAATTCTATCGCCAGCACTTTTTCTACATTATCCACTACCCTTTTGCATTTGGTTGCTGCATTGGCGCCCATGCTTACGTGGTCTTCCTGGTTATTGCTGGATGGAATGGAATCTACCGAAGATGGTGTACAGAGTTGTTTGTTCTCACTTACTATGCCGGCAGCGGTATATTGCGGTATCATCAACCCGGAATGAAGCCCGGGATCTTTTACAAGAAATAAAGGAAGGCCTCTTTGACCGCTGATGAGTTGATAAGTTCTTCTTTCAGATATGCTGGCCAATTCACTCATGGCAATAGATAAAAAATCAAGAACTAATGCCAAAGGCTGGCCATGAAAATTTCCGCCGCTCATGATGAGGTCATCAGCAGGGAAAACATTCGGGTTATCGGTAACAGAATTGATCTCTTTTATAAAAACAGCCTGCACATGATCAAAGGTATCTTTTGTAGCTCCATGTACCTGCGGTATGCACCGGAAAGAATAAGGGTCCTGCACCTGTAATTTTTTTTGAGATGCGATCTCACTTCCTTTTAATAATTCTCGCATTATTGCAGCTGTATCAACCTGTCCTTTGTGTGAGCGTATGGCATGAATATTCTCATGCAGTGGTTCCGTGGTGCAATCAAAAGCATCGAAACTGATAGCTGAAATGGTATCTGCCCATTTGATGAGCCTGCTACAATGAATAAGATTATGCAATCCATAAGCGCTCATGAACTGGGTGCCGTTTATCAACGCAAGGCCTTCCTTACTTTTTAGTTCGATCGGTTGCCAGCTGAATTTCTTTAACGCTTCCGCTGCAGACATTCTTTTCCCGGCATGATTTACTTCTCCCAAACCAAGTAAGGGTAAACTTAAATGACTGAGCGGTGCAAGATCTCCCGAAGCGCCCAGTGAACCCTGAGTATAAATAACTGGAAGCATATCGTTGTTATACATATCTACTAACCGCTCAACAGTTGCTGTTTGTACTCCAGAGTGACCATAGCTAAGTGATTTTATTTTTAATGCCATCATCAGCTTCACTATATCGGCCGGTACTTCTTCCCCCATGCCGCAGGCATGCGACTTTATCAGGTTGCTTTGAAGTTCCTTCAGCTGTGTCTTATCTATCTGCACATTTTGTAAAAACCCAAAGCCTGTATTGATGCCATAGAACGAAGCATCGGTATTATCCATTTTATCGTCGAGGTATTTCCGGCAGGCAGCAATTTGTTCAAGGGCGCCGGGAGGTAAAGAAATACTCATCTTTTTTACAAGCAGGGCTTTAACCTGTTCAAACCCGGTATGACTTTTATCCAGTGGCAAATGATTATTACTCATCAGTATGTTCAATTAGTTTGGGCAATCATTAAAAAAATCTAACTTGGGCAAATCTAACACAAAAACCGCTTTTGAATATGGGATTGTTAGCGCTTGCCATTGCCCCCGGGATCGCCATCAGCCTTTTCGTTTATTTTAAAGACAGGTATAATAAAGAACCGCTTGGTTTACTGATCTGGTTATTTATACTGGGTATGCTAAGCACCATTCCTGCTATCATCGCTCAAACGGCACTTACCAAACCTATGGAACATATAATGGGTGAAGGTGTGTTTTACACGGCTGTATTTTCTTATATCATAGTTGCACTTAGTGAAGAGGGAAGTAAATTTTTAGTGTTGAGGTTATTTGCATTCAGGCATAAAGCTTTTGATGATCCATTTGACGGGATAATTTATGCAACAATGGTGGGCATGGGTTTTGCCACGCTGGAGAATATAGGTTATGTAACACAACATGGCTTCGTAACCGGTATTATCAGGATGTTCTTATCAGTTCCGGCGCATGCAACTTTTGCCGTACTGATGGGATATCATGTCGGTCTTGCTAAATTCGACCTGGCCAACCGGAAAAAATATTTTTTCATGGCACTTTTCTGGCCTGTTCTTTTTCATGGCACTTTTGATTTCTTTTTATTTTTGGACAGGGCGGGGTTATATTATTTAGGAGCTTTAGTTTCTTTTATTGTGGCGTTAAGGCTTTCTTTAAAACTGATCAGGCGAAAACAACAACTATCGAAAGACCACCATGAAGGAATAGATTCCATTACGGGAAATGATCATGACATTATTTAAAACAAACTATATGAAATTTCTTTTTTCAAAATTGACCCTTGTACTAATACTTTTCCAGGCGGGCCTTTTGTTGAACGCACAAACGGTTAAACTTCTCAATTCAACCAGCAAGGCTTCCTTACGTGGGTTATGTGTGGTGGATGATAATACCGTTTGGGTAAGCGGAAGCGGCGGCACTGTTGGCCGGTCGGTTGACGGTGGCAATAACTGGACATGGATGACAGTAAAGGGTTTTGAAAAAGCAGACTTCAGGGATATTGAAGCCTTTGATGCAAAGACTGCCGTTATTATGGGGATTGCATCGCCTGCCTATATTTTAAAAACAACAGATGGAGGAACAACCTGGAACGAAGTATTCAAAGACACAGCGAAAGAGATGTTTTTGGATGCGATGGATTTCTGGGATCAAAATCGTGGCGTGGTTATTGGCGACCCTATTAACGGCAGGATATTCCTGGCACAGACGCTTGATGGCGGTGATAACTGGCGTGAAATGAAGACAAATACTTTTAATGTTGATTCCGGTGAAGCCTGCTTCGCCAGTAGCGGAACCAATATCAGGAAACTCAATTACGTCGGTAATGTGTATGTTACCGGAGGAAAGGCTTCACACATTTTTATTCACAATGAAAAGAGAGAGTTGCCGATTGTGCAGGGAGCCGAAACAACTGGCGCCAATTCGATCGCTATTAAAGACAGCCGTACATTTATTGTTGTCGGTGGCGATTTCACCAAAAAAGATACGGTACATAAAAATTGTGTGATCACCTTTGACGGAGGAAAAACCTGGACAGCTCCTTCGGTGCCACCGCATGGTTACCGAAGCTGTGTTGAATACCTGGAAAAAGAAAACTGGATCACCTGCGGGCTGAATGGCGTGGATTATTCAACCAATGGTGGAATGACCTGGACATGGATCAGCAAAGAGGGATTTCATGCTGTACAAAAAGCAAAGAAAGGAAAAGCTGTTTATTTTTCGGGAGGTGGTGGAAGAATCGGGAAATTAGTTATGAATTAGGAGTTATAAGTTATGAGATATGGGTTCTTATAAGGTTTGCCAACTCATAACTCATCATTCATAACTTATAACTAATTCAGGCTTCGGAAATCTACCGGCACCAGCTTACTCACACCTGCTTCCTGCATGGTAACACCATAAATAACATCCACGGCACTCATCGTCATTTTATTGTGGGTTACAATGATGAATTGGCTGTTCTCACTGAATTTCTTTATCATTTGTGTGAACTTGCCTACGTTCGCATCATCCAGCGGAGCATCCACCTCATCCAAAATACAGAACGGCGCAGGTTTAATAAGATAGATAGCGAATAACAATGCTGTTGCAGTCAGGGTTTTTTCACCACCACTCAGCTGGCCGATAGATGAAGGGCGTTTACCTTTTGGTTTAGCCACGATATCAATGGCTGTTTCGGCAAGGTTCTCCGGGTCAACCATGATCATATCTGCCGTATCATCATCAGTAAACAAAGCCTGGAATACTTTCTGGAAATTCTCTCTTACTTTATTAAATGTTTCCAGGAACTGCTGGTTGGCTGTTGCTTCCACCTCCTGGATGGTTTGCATCAGGCTTTCCCTTGCTGTTACAAGGTCATTCTTTTGTTCAAGAATAAAGTCGTACCGTTTTTTCATTTCTGTGTACGCTTCTATCGCCGTTGGGTTTATCTCTCCTATATTTTCCAAACGTTTGCGTTGCCTTTCATTTTTTTCTTTCAGCTCTTCAAGTGGCGTATCTGTTGTACGTGGCTCATCAATGATCTCATCCAGGTCAACTTTAAACTCTACGTTCAGCCTTTCTTTCATTCCTGCCAGCTGTAGTTTAAGGTCGGTGAGCTTATCCTTTATCTCGTTAAGCAGTGTGTCGATCCCCTCTTTCGATTTGTGCTTATGGCGTAATTCACTTTCTTTTTCAGCCAGGGCATTACGCAGGTTATAATATAACTGGTCAGCCTCATTCAGTTTTTTCTCTTCCACTTCTTTATCATGAAGCAAGCTGATCACAAGGGATTCCAGCCCACGCAGTTCTTCTGTAGTTTCAGTAATGTTGGTTGCAGCTTCATTCAGTTGCGTATTGCTGCTTTCTATCTGCACTTTCAGGTCATTTAGCTGGTTATTCTTAAATTCAAATTCCTGCTTCAGCGCAGCTATTTTGCTTTGCTGCTTGGTGAATTGCAGGTTACTGTCATTAAAAGTTACTGTTGCGTTGTTATACTCCTGTTCGGCAGATGCATAATCCTGTTCAACCAGATGTATCTTATCGGTAAGTTCTTTTAACTGTATATTGAACTGATCAAGTGCATTCCTTGTGCTCGATATGTCTGCATGATTGGTCTCAAGCTGCTGTTGCAATTCTGTTACCCTTACACTGCTTGATTCTTCGAGGTGATGAAGGTTCTCGATCTTATTCTGAAGGGAGAAGACATGATTAGTTAGATTACTGATATCTTCCTGCACCTGTTTAATAGCATTTTCTTTCAGTTGTTCATTAAAAGCGATCACTTCATCATGGTGGTTCTGAAGATTGGCTTTCAAACCATTTACCACAAATTCCTGTGCCGTTATCTCTTCTATCAGTTTCTCCAGATTCTTTGCCCTGCCGATCTTCTTTCCTTCAAATAAGCCTACACTTCCGCCAGTGAGGGAATATTTTCCTTTTACATATTTGCCTGACCTTTCAAGCACCACGGCTCCATTACTGTTGTGTAGGGCCTCGTCATTTTCTGCAATAAACACATTGCCCAGTAAATGTTTGGCAAGATTGGCATATTTCCCATCTATCTCTACCACACTCAGTGCAGGTATAGTGCCTGCAGGCTGATGATGTTCTTCAAAACCGGTAAACTTATCCTGCAAAAAGAAGTTGGCCTTGCCTTTTTTATTTTCATCAAGTAACTGAATGGCACGTAAACCTTCTTCCAGGTTATTGACCACATAATAATTCAGGTAAGGTTCCAAAACATTTTCTACTGCAGCACGGTATTCTTCCTTCACATAAATAATATCGCTTAACAAAGGGGCCGCATGATCCCATTGTGGGTTATTGTGCAGGAACTTCACACTCTCCGGGTAACCTTCTAGTGAATCTATAAGGCTTTTCAGCAGGTCATGTTCGTTCTTTTTACTGTCTAATTTCCTGTTCTCATTGGCCAGTTCATTACGCAGGCCTTCCATCCTGTTCTGCGTTTGTAAAATCTGTTCTTTGGCAAATTCATGGTGCTGTTGCAACTGTTGCAGATCGGTTTTCTTTTGTTCCAGTTCCGATCTTTTCTGTTCCCTCTCCGGTTCTAACTGTTGTAATTGATTTTGCCTTTGGGCTTTTTCTTCCTGTACCTGGGAAATGGTGAGTTGTAAATTAAGAATGGAAGTATCTGCAACCGCTACTTTCTTCTCAGCTTCAAACTGGTTGCGTTGGATGGATTGGTTCTCCTTCCTCAATTCATCAATATAGCTGCGCTTGTCATCAAACACTTTGCGTTTTTCTTCCACCGCATTCTTCAATTCAGCCAGCTTTGTTTCAAATTCTTTAAGCTGCTCTTCATCGTCAGTGATCTGTTTACTGGTGAATTGAATGCTTTCATCAAGACCACTCAACTGTCCACCTGCTTTATGAAGGAACTCATGTAAACCTGCCTCTCTTTCTTTTAAATATTGTAACCGCTGGCTGCTAAGGCTTTTTTCATTTTCTTTACCACGTACGGCATCCAGCATATCGTTGAATGCATGCTGCATTTGTTGCAATGCCTTTTCTTTTTCAACCAAACCAAGCTTTTCCTGTTCCAGCAGCGCTTCTTCTTTGGCGATCTCGGTCTCCAGTTCTATTCGCTTGTCAACTTCTGCCTTTTGTTTTTCATTCAGGTCGTGATAAGTAATGTTGAAACCTTCCAAAGCTGCTTTGGCCAGCTCAATACTCACTTCCTTATATTCTTTTTTTATCTCGAAATATTTCTCTGCTTTCTTAGCCTGACTTTCGAGACTCTTTAATTGGTTATTGATCTCAAACAAAAGGTCTTCAATACGAGCAAGGTCTTGTTCGGCTGCATCTAATTTCAATTTCGCTTCTTTCTTCCTTGTTTTGTAGATGGAGATACCGGCAGCTTGTTCCAGCATTTTGCGGCGACTATTATCCTTGTCTTTGATGATATCATCCACCATGCCCAGCTCAATGATGGCATAACTGTCATTGCTGATACCTGTATCCAAAAAGAGGTTATGGATGTCTTTTAAACGGCAGGCCACATCATTAAGGCGGTATTCGCTCTCCCCGCTCTTGTAATATTTACGGGTCACGGTAACAGTACTGAACTCGGTGGGAAGGAGGTTCTTTGTATTATCGAAAGTGAGGCTTACTTCGGCAATACCACTTGCACTGCGGCTCTTGCTACCATTAAAAACGAGGCTTTCCAGATTTTCGCTACGGAGGTTACTTATTTTATGTTCTCCTATCACCCAGCGGATGCTGTCAACAATATTGCTTTTTCCACAGCCATTGGGCCCAATCACCCCAGTGATACCTTCATCAAAATTGAGTACGGTTTTATCGGCAAAACTCTTAAACCCTTTAATTTCCAGACTTTTTAAACGCACGGTTTTTCTTGTTTTTAATATATCGGCAAATATACTGGAATGAAAGGACAGAAATTTTTGATTTTTTACAGTGAATTACATTAGTTATTAACAGTTTGGGGCTGGTTTTTTACGCTGAAAAATACCATTTACATGAGAGTATTAAACGTAAGATTTCGCATTTTTTATGATGAAAAATCCACAGGTTAAACTAATATATTATACCAGTTAATTTTCCACGGCTAATGAGCAATAATGCCGGTAAATGATCCGTTTAAAAATCATCAGAAAGAGTGTTTATTTACTTCTTTTTGTACTTAATACTATTTATAACTTAAAACAACACCTATGAAAAAGAAATTACTTTTTATTGCTCTATCGCTTGCATCATTTACTTTTTTTTCCTGTCAAAAAGTTACTGTCGATCCACGGCAAAATGCTGACGAGCAGAACCTGGCTCAACAGTATGTTATAATGGAGCCATCTTCCGGGGGTCGTATAATACGCAGAGTAGATAACTGTTTACCTACTGAAGTAAACTTAATAGCAGGGCAAACAATGATTGCCGGAACTGTTACAGTCACCAATGATGCAGAATACATTTATGTTACTTATAGCACTACAGGGGGTTGGGTTTTAACGCAAACTCATTTGTATGTAGGTGCTTGTAATCTTATTCCGGTTAATAACCCTGGTAACCCTATTCCAGGGCAATTCCCGTATAGTGGAACACATAATAACATTACTACTATTACCTATCAGGTTCCTATTTCGAAAATTCCTGTCGGAAGCTGCGGATGTATTGCAGCACATGCTGTGGTAAAACAGCTTAATTCTTCGGGTGGAACCATCCAAACACAAACCGGCTGGGGACAGGGTACTCAGATCAACATGGGTAGCGGTAACTGGGGAATGAAATTCGATTATTGCAGTTGTGTTCCAGAGCCATAAATTATTCTGAAAATATTTTAAAAACTACCGGTGCAATTGTACCGGTAGTTTTTTTTACCTGTTAAAATCTTCCCAAAGCAAAAGAATGATTTCGGAATTACGAGCCAATTCGTATTTTTGGTTTCTAACAAACCATTTATGAAAAGAATTTTTATCCTCTTATTTTCTACTGCGTCTTTTGCCGATTATGCTCAGCCCAAAATATTAACCCAGGCAATAGTTACTACCAAAACAACCATTACAGCCCCCGAAGGAGATGATGCTCCCCAGGGCAGTTTTTCTACTTCTACTGATGGTGGCGACCAGGTAAGGGTTATGCGTTTTGGCGGAGATGGTGAAACAAAGACCACCACCTGGCTCAAGAATGATCTTGTGAAAACATTTTCCGAAAGTGAAATGGGCCGTACAACGGTGATCAGGGACAACAGTAAAAAGATCACAACTACTATGATGGAAATGATGGGAAGAAAGAATGCTTTCTATGCCACGGATGAGGACCAGAAAGAAATGGCCAAACGAATGGACAGCATGATGAGAACCCGGGTACAGAATACCGATGTAAATAACACACCTGCCCCACCTACATATAAAGTTGAATATATTGAGGAGAGTAAAAAGATATCCGGCTATAGCTGTAAAAAGGCGCTGATCATTGCTACCAGGAGCAATGGCAAATCAGATACAACAACGGTGTGGTATTGCCCCGAATTTAAACTGCAAAACCTGGCAAGCACAGGTGGCAGTATGGGCGGTTTCGGCGGGTTCAATGTATCATCAGGGCCTAACAGTATGGAGTTGTTAAATGGTTTTCCTATGCAGTACGAAAGAAGTATGCCCAGGGGAAGAACAATGACCGTGCAGGTTACAAAACTGGTGATTGACAAAGAGGTAGCCGATAAAGAATTTGAAATACCCAAAGACGTTGAGGTGAAAGCAATGAAGGATATGCAGCAGGAAGGCGGAGGTCAGCGATTCATCATGAGGGCCGGTGGGTGATGATAATATTCATTCAAATAAAAAACTCCCCTGTTTACCGGGGAGTTTTTTACTGTTATTTGGTTTTTGAAAATTGTTATAGCTTATCTACGTCCTCTTTTTTCTTTTCATATTCTGCGGCTTTGGCTGCGTTACCGTTTTGTTTATAGGCAGCGCTTAAAATATCCAGCACCTGTTTGAAATTTACTTTATCGGATGTTTTAAATTCTTTGTGGGAACCATATAATTTAACAGCTTCTTCGCCGCTTGGTATAGCCTGGCTTAATGCTGCCTTGCTGGCAGCCATCAGGTCAGCTTTCTTTTTTACATCCTCAGGTTTTGTTCCTTTTATTTTTTGTGCCTCATCAATAATATCGAATGAGGAATTATAATAGTAATTGGCCAGCAATACATTGGCGTCAATAGTGGAATTGATGGAAATTGCTTTCTTGTACAACTCGGGTATCTTCTTCTTATATGCCGAAACATCCTTGCCTTTTGAATCTGCAGAGTACACAAACTTATCAAGGTCGTGCCCGTAATTGAAATAAACCATGTAGTTGTTTGGGTAAGACAGTATCAATTCCTCATACTTTTTAAACAGCTCCTCATTTTCCAGCCCTTTTATTGCATACTCAATACCCACGGCTTCCCAGTAAGGATCAGATGAAAAATGCTTTTTAGCCTTGTCAAGGTATTTGGTGAACATTTCGGTATTGCCTTCTTTCCGGTATTTTTTTATCAGTTCATCATATGCTTCTGCATATTTTTCATCACCCAGGTTGGCATCTGCAATACGTTTGTAATAGCCCATCACTTCTTCCTTTTTCTTCAGTTCATTTCCCAAAACCACCAGGTTCCATACAATATCCGTATCATGCTCGGCAAACTTCAGTCCTTTATCGCCGGTTAGCTTATGGCTGTAGATATAATCATGTACCTCAAGGGTGCTTTTAAACATGTCATAAGATTCTTCAAGCTGTTTTCCATTATACAGTTTTATCCCCAGGTCAAAGAACACATAATAGGAGTTGAATAAAGTTGTATTGGTTTCTTCTGTTGCTAGTGGAGCCTTGGGATCCATTTCCATGTATTTTTTTATGGCATTATAGGCTTCCTGGTTCAGGCTCTTCCGTTCTGCTATGGCCTTTGTATCTACTAAAGCCAATCCATTATAAACAACAGCCTTATAATACCAGCTCTCCGGCCTGGCAGCATTTTTTTCATTGGCCATATATTTATCCAGTTCCGGTTTGGCTTTGTCATATTGCCTCAGCTTTATCATATTGGTGATGGTCGTAAAGTCCTGGGCCTGGCTGAACAGGGCGCCTACAACCATAATAAGAAGTAAGAAATATTTCTTCATGCTGTAAATTTTTTGAGCGTTAAAGATATAGATTATTGTGTTTGATGATGCTTTTTGCAGTAATTTTTCACAAATAATACCTGAATTTATAGCGATTTATTCCTATAAGAGATTTGGCTTTTATAGTATTTTAAATACTGTAAATTACATCCTCATTATTTGAACTTGATATCACAAAACACCATACAACAAATTCTCAGCCGCATTGATATTGTGGAGATAGTGGGCTCGTTTGTAAAACTGAAAAAGCGGGGCACTAATTACCTCGGCCTCTGCCCTTTTCATAATGAGAAAACACCTTCCTTTACCGTTTCTCCCACCAAAGAGATCTATAAATGTTTTGGATGCGGCCGTAGTGGTAACAGCATCAGTTTTTTAATGGAAGCGGAGAAATATAGTTATGTGGAAGCCCTGCGCTGGCTGGCTGCTAAATATAATGTGGAGATAGAAGAAACAGAAACGAGCCCTGAATACAAACAGCAGCAACAGGTAGCCGACAGCTTGTACATCATTAATAATTTTGCCCAGAAATTTTTCAGTGATGCATTGCTGAATACTGAAGATGGGCAGGATATTGCTTTGAGTTATTTAAAAGAGAGAGGATTCAAAGAAGAAGTCATAAAAAAATTCCAGTTGGGTTATAATCCTGAGGCCAGAGATAGTTTTACCAAAGCCGCACTGGATGCCAAATACAACCTGGAGTATTTGCAAAAGACAGGTTTGGTTAATGTAAGAGACGGTAATGCGTATGATAATTACCGGGGCAGGATAATTTTTCCTGTACATAATCAAAGCGGAAAAGTGCTTGGGTTTGGTGCAAGGGTAATTAAGAATAATGATAAGGCGCCCAAATATATTAATACCCCCGAAAATGAGATCTATGTAAAGAGCAAGATCCTCTATGGTTCTTATTTTGCCCGGCAGTCAATTGATAAGGCTGATGAATGCCTGTTGGTTGAAGGGTATACCGATGTGGTGAGTTTGCACCAGGCAGGTATTGAAAATGTGGTAGCCAGTGGCGGTACTTCACTGACACCTGACCAGTTGAGACTCATAAAAAAATACACGAATAACCTTACCATAATTTACGATGGCGACAGTGCAGGTATAAAAGCTGCATTGCGTGGGCTTGACCTTGCACTGGAAGAAAGCCTGAATGTAAAATTGGTTTTGATACCCGACAATGAAGACCCGGATAGTTATGTGAACAAGGTTGGCGCTGCTGCCTTTAATGATTTTGTGAAGGCAAATAAGAAAGATTTCATTTTATTTCAACTGGACATTGCATTAAAAGATGTGGGCAACGACAGCACCAAAAAATCAATAGTCGTTAACCAGGTGGCTGAGACCATTTCCAAGATCAATAAGACGGAAGACTTTACCAGGCAACAGGATTATATAAAGCAATGTGCCGAGATATTAAAGATAGAAGAAAGCGGGTTGCACGCTCTGGTCAATAAATTCATCAGGGAAAAAGTAAGTAAAGAAGAAAACCGGAATAACAGGGAGCAGCGTTTTGCAGAAGAAAATATATCTGCCGATACCAGCGGCGATATTGAAAATGATGTAATGCAGCTTTTCAATAAGGATGAATTACATGAGCAGGCCATGATAAGAAGCCTTTTAGAATTTGGCCTGAAGGATTGGAGTGAAAAACAAAAAGTAGCAGAATATATTTTCAAAGAGATGGAAGATAACCAGCTCGAAGAACTGATAGACAATAAAGAACTGGTAAGGGTATTTCAAACCTACAAAGCCTGGTATGAAGCGGGTATTGAACCCACAGCCAAAAATTTTCTTTACCACGATGACCTGCAGATGAGCGCTTTAGTAGTGAGCATCATGGATTTTAATTATGAAATAAGCCCAAACTGGAAAGAACATTTTGACGGGCATATTGCGACAAGAGAAGAATTATTTGCCGAAGAGGTATTCTCTACACTCAATTATCTAAAGCTCCGTAAAATAAAACGCCTGATGGATGAAAATCAGCGTGACCTTGAAAAAACAAATGTTGCAGAAGACCAGATGATGCTGGTACAAACACACCAGCATCTCAAGCAAATGGAGATAGAACTAACGAAACAATTGGGTACGGTTATCTTCAGGTAACCTCACCCCAACCCCTCTCCGGAGGAGAGGGGCAGAAACCCGTACCAAACAAATTTTTTTTATCACAACTTTTGTACAGCAACCCTTGCAGGCCTCGTCCTCCTCCACCCGATATAGATCACTAGTCCAACTATCAATAAAGGCCAGATGGCTATTAATCCCACAAAGAGGTCGGCAATCCATGTAGCGCCTGCCTTAAAAGCATCCGTTACTCTTGTAAAGAATGAAGGCGCTCCATCAGTAGGCTTATATCCATTGATAGGTTGATAAAAGGTGAGGTTGATCGTACTGTACGCCGATTGATGCGAAAGAAAATCCATACGTCCTGCCGCAGATTCTATTTCTTCCTGTATGCTGTTGATCTCATTCTGCACCTGTAATACCTCTTCCATGTTTTTGGATTGTTTTAAAAACTCCAGGTATTTTAAACGCATCTGTTTTTTCGCCTCCAGCCTCGACCGGGTATCCACCACTTCACCGGTAACATCTTCTGTTGTTATTTTCCTTTCCAGCACTTTTACATCAGCCCCGGGTAACTGGTTCATCATGGTTTCAAACTGATCAACCGGAACTTTTATAGAAATAAC
>JBGANE010000054.1:0-19751 GCA_044222465.1 Ferruginibacter sp. | reverse complement strand
TTTGAAATTACACCCTGAATCGAATGTTTTTGAATTTCTCCATTTTCAATTGCAGCGAACCAAGCTGGTGAACCAAAAAGGAGATTGCTTTCAATTTTCAATCCTGAATTCGATGATTTGTCAAGCGAGGCATCTTGAATTCTTTTGATTTTCTCTTTATCAGCTTTAAGTATGTAGATTTCTTCGAGCATAATGGAGTATCGTTAAAATGGCTGCTAACTTTCAGGGCTTGGTGTAGTTGGGATTAACCAACTGCCGACCTATTTATGCCAATAGTTTTGTTGTGTGCAAGCTTTCTTTCTTAACGATGTATAGAGTCATGACAAGATTTACAAACTGATTCAAGCCATTCGATTGGTTCTCTCCCAATATTATACTTTGCGTATCTTTTGTGATGTACTTGTGTAGCACGTCCACCGCAATGTACACAGCGCCAATTGTCTCGTTTGAGAACTACATACCGCTTCCGTTTCCAAGCGTCCGACTTAAGATAGTCATCCCTGTAATAGTCACGACGATGGTTACGTCTATTTTCAAAGTCCCAACGTCTAAAAACTAGAACTGCTACTACAATTATTAAAAGGAAAAGAGCCTGCATTTTAATTGTATTATTAGGCTTTTCGTTGCAGCATTTGATGAGCCTGCTTTTCTTATGGTTTTTCCTCTGTTATTATAAGCTTGCACATAACTCTTAAATGTACGAAAGTTTTTTGCGTAAGTAATTCATAGGCAATGATTTTTTTTCGCAGTTTTAATCGGTCACGCTCATTTTTCAATAACAAACACCAAACTGTCTTCCTGGTTTGGCACATCGTTCAACTGCCGAATAACTGCATGTTGCATTTTTCTAAAACCTTTATTGAGGCCGCATGTTTTGGCCTTACAATGGCAAATATCTTATCTATCGGTAATTCAGAAAACCCATAACTGATGGCATAACTGGCCAGTTCAGTGGCATATCCATGCCCCCAATGATCTTTATCGAACCGGTATCCCAGGTTCAGTTTTAATTCATCTACATACATACGGTACGATAATCCGCCAAACCCGATGATTGTTCCTGTATCACACGGCCTTGATCGTCGGGTGCCAAAACCATGTTCATTCCAATGTGCTGTCATTTCAGCAAAAGACGCTCTTGCTTTCTAAATTCATTGGCCCGCTGGGGTTAAATAAATTGGTTTCCGGGTCGGAATGAATTTCATAATACTGCTCAAAATCGCCGGGTTGCGGCCTGTGGAATATTAACCTGTCTGACTGTTGCATTTTATTTTATCTGATAAACCTATAAGGGTCTGCCGAAGAGCAAAGCAGCGCAGCAGACCTCATAGTGTTTTGAGTGTTTGAACGTGTTTATAAATTATTTTACTTCATCCCACAAATGATGTATCAAACCATCCACCAAACCAATCTTGGGCACATACATTTCGGAAGCGCCTGCCCAGCGCATGGCATTAATATAAATGAGGAGTGCAGGCACAATTACATCGGCACGGTCGGGGCGGAGGTTATAAAGCCGCATACGGTCTTCCAGGTTCACACTGCTGAGTTCTTTATGATATTCTTTTAAAAGTTCAAGGAAAGAGGTTTGCCTTCTTTTCTTTTACTAAGAGAAAATACTTTGTTGATATTGCCGCCACTGCCAATAGCCATTACTTCTTTTTGTCCCTTGGTTACTGTTTTAATGATCTCTTTCATCACTTCCCATGTTTTATCGTTCACCTTGTCCTGCAGTAAACGTATGGTGCCAATGTTAAACGATTCTTTAAAGATCAAAGTGCCGTTGCTGAAAAAAGAAAGCTCGGTACTTCCGCCGCCTACATCAATGTACATGTAGCTATGGTCTTTGTCGAGTGTTTCGGCAATATGGTTCTCGAAAACAATACCGGCTTCCTTGTCGCCACTGATCACTTCAATAGAGATATCGGTCTCTAATTTCACTTTGCGAATAATATCGCCTGTATTTTTTGCATCCCTCATGGCGCTGGTGGCACAGGCTATCACATGCTTTACTTCGTAGGCATTCATCAGGTGCTTAAAGGCTTTCATCGTCTGCATC
The DNA here is from genome assembly GCA_044222465.1 of Ferruginibacter sp. GTDB lineage: Bacteria > Bacteroidota > Bacteroidia > Chitinophagales > Chitinophagaceae > Ferruginibacter. The sequence continues at coordinate 17,692 of JBGANE010000054.1, read as the reverse complement.
ATCATACCAATTTTAGACTTTGGTATCACACCATATTCAAACACATCAAATCCAAGCCGGAGGGGTACCCGTATCAGATTCAGTTTATTAAAGACAGGATTATTTTTTTCATCTTGTATTACTTCTGTTATTAACAGCCTGGCGGCGTTACTTCCAATATCTATTGCAGCTAACTTCAACGTAATTGTTTAAGTAGTTAGGGGTTGATGTTTACAAACGAATTTACGGATTAACCAGTTAACGAATCAACATTTAAAGAGATTTGCGATAGAGGTAATTATATGTCTCCACCTGGCTACGTACTTTTTTTGTGTTGCGTGGGTTTACATATTGATTGGCCAGTTCATTATCCAGTATCCGGGCCTTGGTATTGTCTTTAAGTTGTATCTGCAGAATGTCTTTGAGTTCCTGCTGTATGTTCTTTTCGAAGATGGGACAGGCAACTTCTACCGCGGTGATGTCATACGAACCATCGGCCGGAAATCAGAGGTTTTCTCTTTTCCATTGTTGTGGAAGATCGTGCAGACTTGTTCGGGTATTCATCAACAATACTGATAGCTTGAACAGGAGTTTTGAATTTTTTATTTTCTGCGAGCATGCAAAATATACCCCTGATCACCAATTTTATTTCCTCACCGGCTTTTGCTGCATCATATAGTTTGTTGATGAGCAGTTCATCGCTGAGTGAATTCAACTTAAGTATGATAGAAGCAGGCTTCTTTGCTTTTGCCGCTTTGATCTCTTTATTGATCAACTGCATGAATTGTTTTCTCATGCCCGTAGGGCTAACGATGAGTGTCTTGCAGTTCTTTAAATAATGGGGCCTGTTCTTCGGTTGTTCCAGGTAACCGAATATGCGGTTTACATCGGCCATGATATTCCTATCGGAAGTAAGCAGGCAACTATCGCCATACACCAACGCTGTTTTTTCATTCAGGTTACCGGTGCTTACAAAACCATAATGAATGGTATGGTTATTCACCCTTTTTTTGATGAGGCATAATTTGGCATGCACTTTCATGTCGGGTACACCGAATAATACTTTTACACCAGCTTCTTCCAGTTCTTCTTTCCATTCCAGGTTGGCTTCTTCATCAAAACGGGCACGCAGCTCCAGTACAACGGTTACCAGTTTACCATTACGCACTGCATTGGTGAGTGTATTGATAATTTTTGACCGCTCAGCCAAACGATAACAGGTTATTATGTTTATCGCTTCAAAGCTCAATGCTGCTTCACGCAACAGGTCGATCACACTGTCAAAAGAATGATAGGGAAGATTTAAAAGCACATCTTTTTTCATTATCACCTTATTCAAACTTGTCACATTTTTTAATGCCGGATGAATAAGAAACTTACGGAGGCTCTTTATTTAAAGACAGCTTCTGGAAAATTAATGAAGTCGTTGAAATTATGAATACGTCACGGGAGCCGAATATCTTTTGCAGCAAATCGTCGCACCCAGGCAAGGCCGCAATACCATACCTTTATTTCTCCAAAAACAAACCGTACAGGTTTCCCTTTTTTTACGGTTCTTTTAATCCTTTTTCAATCTTTTAGCCCCATCAGGGAAGTTGAGACGTATTGTCAATCAATTTCTGCATCACGGGTAACTTTTGATGATGTATGTGATGAGAAAGTATCGTACCCAAAGAAAAGAAAAAATATGGGGCAGGCAGAACCGGATGATGTCCTCTAAAAGAATGATATGTTTTTCCGCAGTTTTGAAGGCGTGCTCATAACTTCGACAAATACCTCCCGCAGGAACAGATACCAATGCGAATTTTTGCGGTATACTTTTATCTTTTCTCGAAAGCTTGCAGGCGAGGTAAATGGATTTGTCGTTCACTTTCAACCTGGAAAGTCCTGGGATATTTCTGAATCATCAAAGGGATCGATATTGCTGCGTATCTCACTCATTAAAATGGTTGAGTACAAAAACTCATAAATGTTATCCAACTGGGTTTGTTTACCAGCTGTATCTTTTGTTTTCTAAGTTCTCTTAATATCTCGTTCCAAATGCGTTCAAATTCTTTTTGTTGCTCAATAACTATTTCCTGTATCTCTTCCAAAATAGCCCCGGGAGCAATTTCTAAGTGCATTTTTGATTTTTTCCCGAACTCTATCATCCGTTTCAATGTAGCTACCCGTACCCTGAAAAATTCATCAAGGTTATTGGAAAAGATACCGAGAAAACGGATCCTTTCTCTCAGCGGAACAGTTTCATCTGCTGCTTCCTGCAGCACCCGGTTATTGAAAGAAAGCCAGCCAGACCCCTGTATATGATCGCGTCGTGCGGGCCGTAGTATTTTTTAATATGTTACGAAATTAAATGCTTCGATGTAAGCAAAGCATAAGTACAATATTAAGTTTGCGTGAATTATTCTTAGGGTTTATTATTTAGCAGTTTTCATTTTCTCAATAATGGCTGTGGTGGAAAAACCCTCCAACAGGGGAACTATTTTTGCTGACCACCATTGGCCATCACTTCTTTGAAAGCCAGCTGATACCTGGTCAAGTGTAATCCACACCCTTCACAAGTACATCGGGCAGCAGTGTAGTTATTAAATTTAATGGAGTGTCTTCATCAAAAAGAATGATGGCATCAGTTATTACCAATGACGCCAGCAACAGTGCCCTGGAGTTTTCATTGTTCACCGGCCGGTTTCTCCTTTCAGTCTTTTCACCGATGCATCTGTATTTACAGACCTACAAATCAGGACACTGCCATAGGATGCTGCTTCGCTTAATGAAGCTATATGGCCTTCGTGTAAAATGTCGAACACGCCATTGGTAAAAACCACTTTTTTACTTTGAAGCTGCCAGCGCTTCAATTGATGCTGCAACGCATCAATGGTAAATATCTTACCCGGTATTGACTGTATGCTTCGCATGCCTGATGTTTTTATTGTAGATTGGTAATAATAAAAGACAAATGAATCCCACCAGCAGTATGATCATGAACTGGGCTGCCCATTGCAAAGTGCCGTTTGCAAAACCATAACCTTCTTCGATATTATACAATGCCATCACCCACCATGATGAACAGGATAGCGCCTGCGCTGTAAATGTAAGTATCATGCCTATGCTGGCAAATGCCAGTACCGGAAATGCGGCGGCAAATGGAAGTCCCGAAGTTTCTTTAATAGCAAAGAACCCGATAGAAGTACCCGCAGCATAACAGGCCCAGATGAGGACACTGTGAAAAATAAATGTTCGTTTGTTACTTAACATTTTATAGTACTCAATCCAATACCTATACCTGTAATTACATTTTTAATTTTATTAACGATAGTCGTATGCCCGAATTTTTTGAATAAAAATTTTAAAGCCAGCCAAACAGCAACAATAATTGCAATGAGCAAGAGAAATTTGATAATAAGAGAACCTTTTGCGCCTGCCAGGAATTTATCATTAATTGTTTGCTGTGCATAGTTCCGCTAACATCCGCCTGGCTGATCAGTGCAATTACAAAAACAATCGCCAGTGAAACAACATCAACGGCTCTTTCTACTAATATGGTTCCAATCAGTTTATCGGGTGGCACTTTCTCATATTTTCCCAGGATGGTACATTTTAAAACTTCACCTAACCTTGGGAAGGCCAGGTTGGCCAGGTAGCCTATCATTACTGCACAAAATGTATTCAATAAACTTGGCTTGTAACCCATGGGGGCCATTAAGATCCTCCATCGTATCCTTTTTGGCATATGAAACAGTGATAATTAAGGCCCATGGGGAACAAGAGTAAATACCTTGCAGACTGCATGGCTTCTTTACAATCTTCCCAGTTTTTTTTATCCATCTTATTAATACTCCACCAAACCAGGAAAATACCCAGGCCAAAGAAGATACAGAATTGCAGTATGGCAAATAACCGTTTATGCATAATCGGTTACAAATTACGAAAGCTATAATTGTAATGAGAAAGTTTTGAATTAAATTTCAGACACCATCATATGAAACGGTCATACGCATTATAAAAATATTATCAATAAGGCGTAACATCATCAACAAGGCGCTGCTAATGCAACCAAAGGGGTCTTTCCATCCAAGTCATTCAAAAGTTCTAATGTATGCGAATTGGCTATTTCAATATAATCTACTTTAAAACCTGCAATCGGTTAAATGCTGAATGCTGCTTTTTTTAATTTCAATAAGGCTGCCGGGTTCAATGTGTGCTTTTATATTCAGTAATATCTTCGATATGTTAATTGCTTTTTTCCGGTTGGCTTCTGTTAATCTCATATTTCTGCTACTCATAGCAAGTCCATCGGGTTCACGAAGAGTGGGGCAAATAATAATATTTGTTTTCAGATGAACCAGCTTGTCATTTTGTAATCCATAAAAAAGCAATTTTCCACAAGATATAACCGGTCGCATGGGCGTCAGTATTCAATAACCATAATCAACCTGGCACACTCCCTGGAAATGCCCCGGCCTGTATTTGCCTTCCAAAACCGTTTCCAGGTAACCAAGCTCATATTTTTTATCGCTACCAGTTCCCCCAGGGTAAATCTCTGCAACGGATGGCAGGAACAATATATCACAACCTGCTTTTTCCAACTGGTCAATATCAGTATCAATAGTAGATGGGTAATTTTCAAAATCTTTGCTGTCGTTAAATTGAGTGGGGTTTACAAAAATGCTGCTGACGCTTATTGCATTATTGCTTTTTGCGGTCTCTATCAAAGAAATATGGCCCTGGTGCAGGGCTCCCATGGTGGGAACAAAGCCCACTTCGCTACCTTGTTTCCTTGCTTTAAGCAGGTAATCAGTGATATCTTTTGCTTTCTTAAATACGATCATATTGACCCCAATTAGGCTTCAAGTGCTTGTGTAATCTAAATTTCCCAAAAAAATAGCTTAGTTTTGCACTCCGTTTAAAAACTCATATTAGTAACAAACTAAGCGTAAATGTCAACAAAGAAAAGAATTTTATTCATTGCCAACGAAATGTCGCCTTACCTGGAACTGACGGACTTTGCTGAAATTGTGAATAAACTGGCTGTAAAGGCAAACGACAGCGGAATGGAAGTGAGGTGTATAATGCCCCGGTTTGGTGTAATTAATGAGCGGAGGCATCGTTTGCATGAAGTGGTTCGTTTATCGGGTATTAATGTTTCAATTGATAATGATGATTACCCACTGGTAATAAAGGTAGCTTCCCTGCCTAATGCAAGGCTTCAGATCTATTTCCTGGATAATGAAGATTATTTCCGCCGGAAATCAATTTTTCATGATGAAAAGGAAAAATGGTTTGATGATAATGGATTGAGAACAGTTTTGTTCTGCAAGGGAGCATTGGAGACAGTTAAAAAATTCGGATGGCCTCCTGATATTATTCATTGCAGCGGCTGGATGACCGGGTTAATTCCTATGTTCATTAAAAATGCCTATAAAAAAGAACCTGTATTTAGCAACAGCAAGATTATATTTAGTATTGGCCAGTCAACATTTAAAGAAAAACTGGGAAGTGATTTTTTAAAGATGGCAGCCATCAATGATCATGTGACTAAGAAAGAACTAGAGGCTTTTAAAGAAAATAATAACGTGGCTATGTTCAGAGGCGGTGCTACTTATGCCGATGCCATTACTTTTGGCGCTGATAAAGTGGATAAGAAACTGGTTGACGAATTTGCAAAAGTGAAAGGAAAGAAAGTGCTTAAGTATGATGCAGAAAGTGATTTAACAGACTATTTGCAATTGTATGCCGACCTTGCAAAGTAGAAAATCTAACCGCAATTCATAAAATTATTATAGTGCAAAAACGAATTCTACCCCTCGGCATAATTGCTGTTTCTTTATTCTCTTTATTTAACTGGAATTGTACCAAGCTGGACACTACCGACATCGGGAGCGATCTCTTACCGGCAGTTGATAATGTGCACACTTTTGATACAATTCTCAACATAACTACCAACCAATTCCTTTTTAACGATACTACGATCATTGAAAGAACAGATGACCATGCACTGGGTGCTATTACAAACGACCCGTTATTTGGTAAAACAAACGCAAATGTCTTTCTGCAATTAAAACCGTCTTTTTATCCTTATTACTTTGGCAACGAAAAAGATACGCTGAATGGTTTTGGAGCAGGCCTCGATTCCATAGTTTTATGTTTCCCGTACAAAGGATTTTGGGGCGATACCACACTTCCTCTTCATTTCGAAGTTCACCAGGTAAGCGATGTGCTGTTCAGGGATTCTGTTGAGCATCAAGCAAAACGGTGAATTACCAGCTCGCTCACTTCCCACCGTTGGGAATGGCTGATGCTGGATGCGTCGCAGCCGATGATGACAAAATATGCCAACAGGAGAGATTATGACAACGTGTTCGTATTAACCTTACGAAACTTGCAGCGGGAATAACCTGGTCGCAGAACTTGTATAACAGGGATACACTTCCTGGCCATGCATTTCTGAATGATTCCTTATTCAGGGATTTTTACCATATTGGCTATCATGGCTGCAACTTCAACGGGCAATGGTTTAATAAAGCACTAACCTGGCAGATACTTCTACAAAGCTGGAGATTCATTTCAGACGGAAAAACAAAGGTGTACTTGATACATTGTACAACAGAGCTTTTAATATAAATAAAACTTTTTCGGGCTCATCAACAAGTGCCCCATCCAATACTGCTAATAATATAATCCGTGACCGTGCCGGGGCTCGTATTTTATCGCCCAATTCAGATGAACTTTATTTGCAGACCTCGCCGGGAAGTTATATCAACCTGAATATCCCGGGATTAGCAACCTTGTCTAATCGTATCGTTCACCGGGCAGAGATCATTGTGGAACAAATCCCAACCGACCCCGTTCTGGATGAAAAACTCTCGGCACCCGGTTTCCTTTACCTGGATTTAAAAGATACGGGTACAGTGGACAAATGGAAACCCATTTATCTTGACCTGAATCCAAACGTAGGTTATGATCCCGATTTTAAAACAGGCCCTTATTTCCCGACCAATGGAGTTGATTACACTTATTTTGGCGGCTACAGGAGAGATAAGACCGATGCATTTGGGCAATCAATAAAGCATTATAGTTTTAATATTTCTAGGTACGTGCAGCAAGTTGTCACTAAGCATACGCCTAATTATGCATTCAGGTTGTTTTCGCCGTATAGTTTTAAATATACGCAGTACACTACCCAGGTTATTCCGTACAGTAATAATATTGCCGCCGGCAGGATAAGAATTGGCAGCGGAACCAACCCGAATTACAAACTCAGGCTGAGGATAATTTATTCGAAGATTTAAACTAATACACACCTGTTAATTAATAAAGTCTGCAGAAACACCTGCAGACTTTGTTCTTTACAGATACACCCTTATCTTTGCCATCTTAAAAAAAAGATACATGCCATATTTATTTACTTCAGAGTCTGTAAGTGAAGGACATCCTGATAAAGTAGCTGACCAGATCAGCGATGCATTAATTGATAATTTTTTAGCTTTTGACCCCAATAGTAAAGTAGCCTGCGAAACACTGGTTACAACTGGCCAGGTAATATTGGCCGGCGAGGTAAAAAGTAAAGCCTACCTGGATGTGCAGGAAATAGCCCGTAAAGTGATCCGTAAGATCGGCTATACAGTAAGTGATTATATGTTTGAAGCAAATTCATGCGGTATCCTTTCCGCTATCCACGAACAATCATCTGATATTAACCAGGGTGTTGACCGCAAGAAAAAAGAAGAGCAGGGTGCCGGTGACCAGGGAATGATGTTTGGTTATGCGACCAACGAAACGGATAATTATATGCCTCTTGCGCTTGATCTTGCTCATTTCATCCTGATTGAAATGGCAGCCATCCGCAGGGAGAATAAACAGATCAAATACCTTCGGCCTGATGCAAAAAGCCAGGTAACCCTGGAATATGATGATAATAACAGGCCGGTGAGGATAGATGCGATCGTTGTTTCTACACAACACGACGATTTTGATAATGATGAGAAGATGCTGGCAAAGATTAAGAAGGATGTTATCAATATTGTGATACCCAGGGTAAAGAAAAAGTATCCCAAGTACAATCATCTTTTCAACAACAAGATCAAGTATCATATCAACCCAACAGGTAAGTTCGTGATAGGTGGCCCACATGGTGATACAGGTTTAACAGGCCGTAAGATCATCGTAGATACCTATGGTGGAAAAGGGGCCCATGGCGGCGGCGCTTTTAGTGGCAAAGACCCCAGCAAAGTTGACCGTAGTGCGGCTTATGCAACCCGTCATATAGCAAAGAACCTGGTTGCAGCCGGATTGTGCGATGAGGTATTGGTTCAGGTTTCTTATGCAATTGGTGTGGCACAACCTACTTCCATCAATGTGGTTACGTATGGTACCGCCAAGGTAAAACTCACCGATGGTGAGATAGCTGAAAAAGTAATGGGTATGAAGTGCTTTGACATGCGTCCATACTTCATTGAGCAGCGTTTAAAACTACGCAATCCCATGTACAGCGAAACAGCAGCGTATGGTCACATGGGACGTACTAACAAAGTGGTTGAAAAAACATTCACTTCTCCTGATGGAAAGACCATTACCAAAAAAGTAGAGCTCTTTACCTGGGAGAAACTGGATGCGGTGAAAGATGTAAAGAAAGTTTTTGGATTGAAATAAACGGCCTCCCCAAACCCCTCCAAGGGAAGGGATTTTAAAGACCATAAGTTCAGAAAGAGCTTATGGTCTTTTATTTCTGTGGTCTGTTAATCCTATAAATCCTTTTAATCCTCTCAAATCATCGTTCAGACAATTAACTTAATTTTACTTGGTGAAAAATTTCCGACAGCAACAGCACAGACCTAAGAAAAGTTCCCTTATTGTGGGCCGCAAGGCAGTCATTGATGCTATGCAAGCCGGCAAACAACTGGAGCGGATCTATTTGCAGGGTACTGTACATGGAGAAGTAATTGATGAAATAAAAAAACTGGCCGAAAAGAACCAGGTTCCCATCAATAAGGTGCCGGTTGAAAAGCTGAATAACTTCAATGTAAGCAATCACGAAGGTTGTGTGGCGCTAATTGCTAAAGTGCAGTATCAGAATTTGCAGGATGTGATCTCATTGGTGGTGGATAATGGACAGGCGCCTTTGTTTTTAATACTTGACGGTATAACAGATATCAGGAATATTGGGGGTATTGCCCGGAGTGCCTATTGCTTTGGCGTACATGCCATCATCATACCTGATAAGGGAGTGGGCGCTTTAAATGAAGATGCAGTACTTACTTCTGCAGGCGCTTTGGAAAAAATTGCTGTATGCCGGGTAAACAGTTTGATGAAAGCGGTTGATGAACTTCACCTGAATGGCATTAAAGTTTTTGCCAGCGAAATGAAAGCCACAAAAAAGATATTTGATGTTGATCTGAACGAACCCTGCGCCATTGTAATGGGGGGAGAAGAGAAAGGTGTTTACCCGGCCCTTTTAAAAATATGCGACGAACAGTTTCAGATACCAATGACCACCGATTTTGATTCATTGAATGTATCGGTGGCCACGGGCATTATTTTATATGAAGTAATGAAGCAAAGAAAGTGAGCTAATTATTTTTTAAACCTTACCCGGTAAGCAAAAACCGCTTTTACATAAATTATCATTTACATTGGTGTCATATCTTATTACATGCTTTATTCCAGTTCTTATCTTTCTGAGTAAAGAATGTCCCGCTTCAAGATTCAACACAAAATTTTTATTCAAATAAGTATCAAGGTATAGACCTAACTGGTTCTCGTCAACACGCCAGTACCCATTCTTTGTTCCATAAGAATTGGTAATGGCCCTGAAATTTGCACCCCAATAAAAATGATCACTCATCTTATGCTCGTAGATGAGGTTACCCGGCAGTACACCAAACAAACTGTTTCTTTGATCGATCCTCCAGTCAATACCTGCAAGCGGCATTACAAATACGCCAAACAACTCATTGTTTATATAAATTCCCAGTTTCCAGGTAAGGTTCTCATTTCTTTTATTGCTCAAAATGAAAGCGCAGCCAACCTGCATTTTTGTTTTTTTGCCAATACTGCTGTCGTTCATCCGTACAATACCCGTAAGCAAAACAGCCCATTTGGTATAAGGAATGGTTTTGGAGAGTGAAACCGGCAGGGCAACGCTATAATAATTCTGCCGCTTATTTTTATTGATCTGCGCTGACCAGGTTTCGAAGAAAGGGCTGAAGATGAGAGCATCCTTCTTATTTTTAAACTGTAGCGGCAGGTTGGTCTCAAAACTAAAGTACCGCAGTTTCACGTCATTTTTATTTTGATTTATGAAGCCCGTATTGGGGCTGCTGGTATATTTAAGTTTGGCAATATCCAGGAAAGGTTGTGCAGATACCTTCACCGAAAAAAGTAAAATGACAGCTACGATATTTGCAATTAAGAAAAGATTGCCCGGTTTGTTCCTGATCATTGATGTGATATTTAATTGACTGTTCATTGCTTTATGTATTTGACATAGCCGGTACTTTTCTCAAAAACCTTTCCTAAAGATATTAATTTGAATACCGGAAAAAATATTGGCCACGTCACTTTTTTAGTGATAAAATGGATTCATAATATTCGCTGGCACTGTAAACCGTCTTTTTATATAACTCCACAGAAGTTGCAGTCATTGACCTTAGCTCATAATTATTTCCGGGAACTAAAAGCCATATATTCGATTCATTCACCATTCCATAATCATAAGTTGCTGATGAACCGCTCTTGAATTCAATGTATTTTCCGGCAGTAGTGAACTCTACATAATCTCCCACCGCAAAAAGATAGGTTTGATAGTGCGGAGTGCCATTGTAATAGTTATTGGTAAACTCGGAGATCAGGTTCCACTTACCTATAAGCTTTTCCTGGGTAGTTTTTGGTGGCTGCTCTGCAGCATTTTCTTTTTTACAGGAAAAAAGCGCCAGGCAGATGGTAGTGCATAAAATGGCGAATGTAAGTTTGAATGTCTTTTTCATGATCGTAAGTTTTGATTTTTTTAATAATGAATTTGCAGGGGCAGATCAAAAACGAGTTATCAAATGATAATTATTTCCCAATAGGTAAACTCATGGTTACACCCATAATGTTCTTATCTACATTCTGAGGTACACCAAATCCGGTTTTTTGACTGGTGACCATTAATTTGGCTTTGCGCTTATAAACAGAAGACATTATTGTACAAGGTATGCTGGTGAGCATAGCTGTACAGCCAATAGCAATTAGAGCGATGGAAAAATCTGCCTGGCTTTCTTTTTCGCTGCTATTCTCAAAAAGTAAGTCGTAATTTTTTGGAAAGCTTAGTGCGCCAATGCCACCTATTATAAGGCCACCGCCTGCTAAACATATTGAAGCGATTCTGTTATCACGGCTTTTTTTCAGATAATAGGCTTTGTCATGTACGATCTCAGGGTCAGGGGTTGGCTGAAATGCATTTTTCTTAAAAGAAAAATCGCTGCTGTTTAAATTGATTTTGCTTACCGGTATTTCAGTTACGACCGTTTCGTTTTGCAATAAACCATTGTTAGCATGTTGAGCAGTAGTTGCCAATCCATAACATAGAAGGATCGATGCAACAAGGAATATTTTTTTCATGATTTTTTATTTTAGATGATAAGGAATAATTGATCCGCAAAATTTACTTTTTTAAGGTGATGGTTGTTTCATAATACTCTCCGGGGTTGTATGTCTCCTTCCTGTAAAGTTTAAGGTCCGTGTCTGTCAATGTTTGGATATCAAATGTATCTGAAGTAGTAACTATCCACATTTTAGTGTTACTGATCTTTGCATAAGCAGATGTGTCATAATTGCCATTAATAAATGCGTAAATCTTTCCATCGGTCCTGAAGTCGGCGTAATCTGCAGCAGTTCCGGTGTAAGTGGTAATGTGTGGTGTGCCTGCATAAAAATCATTGGTGACAGTTGATAGTAATTTCCATTTACCAATAATTTTATCCTGGGCAGGATTATTGGAGGATGCGCTTTCTTTTTTGCAGGAAACCCAGGGCAGTATAGCGGCTGTAAACAATAGAGCGGCCAGTGTTGTTTTAACTGATTTCATAATTTTAAGTTTTAGTTGTTAAAATATAATTGTGAATGAATGTTTATGTGTTTTAATTATATCCGAGTAATAAGGATGTTTTAACCGAATTATAAGTTCTTATCTCCTTTTTAATGATACCAATTCCTTTTACCCAGTAGAATTCAGAAGCCATGTAATTACTGTCCGGGTTTAACAATCCATTGGAAGAAAAAAAACTATGAACTGCTGTATATATTTTGCCTTCAATGGTTATTGTGGGTATATAGTTATACTTATTTAAGCCAGATGATGTAAAGGGATACCAGAATGCAGGAAGCCCTGTTTCTTCGTTGGAAAGCGAAAAAGTTGAATCGTATATCCAGGTAGGAGTGGATCCGTGTCCGGATGGGAAATCGGTTGTGGCAGTTCCCTTATACCAAACTTGATTTGTTGGGTCCGAAAAATTTCTAAACATTAAATAGTAGGTACTGTAATTATAACCAATGGGGTATCCCTGGGTTGCAGGTACAAATGTTAGCAGGGAATAGCTTTGAGTTACAGCCACGGTGTCTATGCGACCGGAGGATGCGTCTTTGTAAAAGAAGTACCGGTTAAAAGGGAATTCAAAATATTTAATTGCAGAAGTATCAAAGCCGCTACCATTAATGATATAACCGGCACCGGCCGTATTCACGCTACCCCAATTGAAATCACTCCAGGAAATATTAAAATCTGAGCTTACATCCGGCTTTTCACAAGAAGTGCCTAAAAAGGCCATTGCTGCTATAAGATGGAAAAATAACTTTTTCATGATTTTTATTTTATGTTGATCAAATTTGTTTACGACTCAAAACTATACTGGCAGTAAGCCTATCCCTAATTGATAAATGCTACCCTTTACGGATTATCCGCAATTACTGCTGTTTGTTACCCGGTTTGGAGGGATGACCCGGGTTTTTGGCAAAAAATGCAAATGAATATTGCTGTTTAGCAGCGAATAAGATAAATTGGGGGGCTTTTTGTAATTTTTGCCAAACTTTTCTGCATGGAATCAAACAATTCACAACTACTGTTCTTTCAGCACATTAAGTCTATACTACCTGAGCATATCTCCTTTGTGGACGAAATTGCGGAACTGCTGAACATCAGTAATGACAGTGCCTATCGCCGTATAAGAGGAGATAAACCCATCAGTTTTGAGGAATTAAAGACGCTCTGCAGCCATTATAAAATATCCCTGGACCAACTATTGAACCTCCAAAGCAATAACTTCATTTTTACGGGCAAACTGAATAATGATGAGAACTTTAAGTTTGAAAACTGGCTGGAAGAGGTACTAAGGCAATTCAGCATTATTGCCTCCTTTCCTAAAAAGCATATATACTTCCTGTTAAAGGACCTGCCCTTTAATCTTCATTTTCAGATACCTGAACTCACCGCCTTTAAATGTTTTGTATGGATGAGGAGCTTTTCGGGTTACCAGGTTGACAAGGGAATAAAGTTCTCATTCAATTACCCGGGGTTTGAAGAGCACAATTCCATCGGGCTGAAAATTGTGAATGTATATAATACCATCCCCACTACTGAGATATGGAATACAGAAGGTATCAATACTACGCTTCAGCAAATAGATTATTATCACGAAGCAGGAGGTATCATATCGAAGGAACAGGCCATTATTTTATTTGATAAAGTAGAGGAACTGGTAAACCACATTGAGAAAGAGGCTGAGCTTGGATATAAATTCAGGATAGGTGAGCAACCAAATTCCAGTTCGGCGGAATACCGGTTGTTCAATAATGAACTCATTATAGGCGATAATAGTTTAATAGCCGAACTAGGAGATATGAGGATGACCTTCCTTAATCATAGTTTCATGCATTTTGTAGGAACGAGGGATGAGGCTTTCAATAAAGCCCTGTTCAAAAACTTTAATAACCTGATGCAAAAATCCACACTTATAAGCACCAGTGGGGAAAGAGACCGTGTGAAATTCTTCAACCACCTGAGAGATGAGATACATCGGCGGAAATCTGCCATTTTGTGATGTGTATAATATCAAACTTTATAAATTAAGCTATACATGGAACAACTTAATGCACAGGTATTGTTTTTTCAGCAAATAAAGACATTGCTGCCATCGCATTTATCTGTTGCGGATGAAATAGCCAGGGTTTTAGATATCAGTACAGACAGCGCCTACCGTCGCATACGTGGAGAAAAACCCATCAGTTTTGAAGATATCCAGAAACTATGCGCCGCTTATAAAGTATCGGTTGACCAGTTCCTGCAATTGCAAACCAATGGCTTTATTTTTACGGGCAACCTGGGTTATGATGAAGCAGGTTTTGTAGAGAGATACCTGAATGATATGTTGCAGCAGTTTGAATTCATGCGTAGCTTTGATCATAAGCATATCTATTTTCTTCCCAATGATGTCCCGCCTTTTGCTTACCTGCAGATCCCTGAACTGGCGGCATTTACTTTCTTTTATTACCGCAGGAGCCTCCTTCATTTTGATGAAATGAATGACCAGAAATTCTCCGTTAAGAACCTGAACAGTGATCACGTAAAGTTGGGGAAAAAAGTACAGTCGGTATTTAACCAGATACCTTCTACTGAAATATGGAGCATTGATACCATCAACAGTTTGTTAAGGCATATCTCTTTTTACAGGGATACTCATGCTTTTGAATCGAATGAAGATATCCTTTGCCTGTATGATAAGCTGGAAGAGCTGGTTACCCATATGGAACAACAGGCCGAATCCGGACTAAAATTCAATTATGGCGAGTCACCCGATAAAAATTCTGCATCATACAGGATGTTTCATAATGATCTTATTTCAGGTGATAATTGTGTATTGGCAGAGATAGGAACTGAGAGGATCACTTATATTAATCATAACCTCATCGGTTTTATGTTTACCCGTAATGAGGATTTCAATAAGTACACCTTTGAGACCTTCGGAAATGCTATCCGGAAATCAACACAAATAAGTGTGGTGGGAGAAAAAGCAAGAGCTAAATTTTTTAACCACCTGCGTCAGAAGATACGAACGCAAAGAGAAACAAATAATCACTAATGATTGGACCATCCGGGACCGATTAGTTTTATGTGGGACGGGAAAATAAATAGCCTAGTTTTTTTCTAAAGCCTTTGATACCGGGCAATTCTTTTTTCAACCGAACATATTCATGTGTTATTATAGTCACCGGGTTATGTGTATGGATATTATGCGTAATGCCATGAACAGGTGCTTTTGTTCTCTTGGCGTAAGTTCCAAACAGGTGATCGTAGATCATAAATATCCACCCAAGGTTCTTGTCTAAATATTCAGGTTGAGTGCCATGATGCACCCGGTGATTAGAAGGGGTTGAATATCAAGGTCAGACTTACCCAACGCCTACTTTCTGTGAACCAAAAATTATCAATGGCTGAACCGATTCGATGAACATGATCATTTCCGGAGGAAACCAAGTGAGCAAAAGTGGTGTCAGAATAGAAAGCGGTAAAAAAGATGCAGGAAATTTGTTCGCAACCCCGTAGAAAGATTCAGGAACTCGGACGAATGATGTGTTACATGCGCTGCCCAGAAGATACGGGTGTGATGCCCAAGCCAGTGATAGAAATAATGAACAAGGTCACAAGCCAAAAAACCTACTATCCATATCCACCAGGATAAGGCAGGTTTGAATAGCGAAAAATTATAAGCCACGGAATAAAGACTGAATTGCACCCCTTTCATAAAGATGCCCAGGACAATAAGGCATAACCCTATAAGTAAATTAACTTTTACATCTTTTACCTGGTTTTCCTGCTTATGAAAGAACATCAACCCGAATTCAACAAACAAAGCGGCAAGTAAAAGGCTGATGGCAATGGTGTCGAATTTGAGCATAAATTAAAACCTGTTTAATTTAAGTTAAACGATACGTTAAGTTAATAAAATAATCAGTAGCAGCAAATCAAAAGCGGTTGGGTAAAGGTTTATCTTTGTTGTTTATGAACAACAGTAAAACGGTAAAACTGATCGAATGCCCCCGGGATGCTATGCAGGGCTGGCCGCATTTAATATCTGCACAAAAAAAGATCGAATACATTAATGCCTTGTTGAAGGTTGGATTTGATACGATCGACTTTGGCAGTTTTGTTTCACCAAAGGCGATACCACAGATGGCAGATACAAAGGAAGTGATTCAGCAAATCAAAATTCAAAATTCAAAAACAAAACTACTGGCCATTATTGCCAATGAAAGGGGAGCGAAAGATGCCGTTGCCTATGATACAATATCATACCTGGGGTTTCCTTTTTCTGTTTCCGAAACTTTTCAAAAAAGAAATACCAATTCAACCATTACCGAATCACTGGGCAGGGTGGAGGAGATACAGAATCTCTGTATAAAAAATAAAAAAGAACTGGTTATTTATATTTCCATGGGTTTTGGAAATCCTTATGGTGATGTGTATAATGAAGACATTGTCTTTAACTGGGTGAATAAAATTGTGGGAATGGATATAAAGATCATTTCACTGGCCGATACCGTTGGCCTGGCAACGAAAGATCAAGTTTATCGTATTACAAAATACCTGGTTGATTCATTACCGCAAACAGAAATAGGGGTTCACCTGCATTCAACTCCGGCCAACTGGAAAGAAAAGGTTGATGCTGCGTTAAAAGCCGGCTGCAAAAGATTTGACGGCGCCCTGAAAGGTATTGGCGGTTGCCCGATGGCAGATGATGAACTGGTAGGGAATATGAATACCGAACTGATGATACCTTATTTTGAAGAAAAGAATTTGTTGAACAATTTAGATATGGGGGCGTTAAAGAACTGCAGTATGTTAGCTTCCAATATATTCGTGTAATTAGTGTAATTCGATTAATTCGTGTTATGGACTTTCATTTAGAATTTACTCCCAAACCTTTTGATACCCGGATCAATCACCGGCAACACCTGTTGCTCATTGGCTCCTGCTTTACCGAACAGATCGGCGCTAAACTGGCCAGCCATAAATTTTCAGTGATGGACAACCCCAATGGCATCCTTTTTAATCCCATTAGTATTACAAGATCTGTTTCATCTTACATTGATAATAAGCAATACAAAGCTGAAGACCTGTTTTACCAGAATGAATGCTGGAACAGTTGGGAGCACCATAGCCGGTTTTCAAACCCCGATAAAGAGAAATGTGTACTGGCAATAAATGAATCTCAAACCCAGGCACATTCTTTTTTAAAAAAGGCTGACTGGCTGTTGATAACCCTTGGCTCTGCATTTGTATATGAACTCCCCTCTCCCTTAGGAGAGGGGTTGGGGGTGAGGTCGGTGGTGGCCAATTGCCATAAAGTACCTACCGATAAATTCAATAAACGGCTTTTGCAGGTTGATGAAGTGGTTTCTGCTTTGCAAGTGATGATTGAAAAGGTGGTAGATTTTAACCCGGGGCTAAAAATCATTTTCACCATTAGCCCCGTACGGCATTTACGGGATGGCTTTGTGGAAAACAACCGCAGCAAGGCAACACTGATACATACAGTTCATCATCTGGTGGAAAATAATAAAGATTGTTTTTATTTCCCGGCTTATGAACTCGTCATTGATGATCTCAGAGACTATCGTTTTTTTGCCGAGGATATGGTTCATCCAAACTATGCAGCTACTAATTATGTGTGGGAGAAATTTA
>JBGANE010000053.1:0-20169 GCA_044222465.1 Ferruginibacter sp. | reverse complement strand
GATGCCTATAAATCCATCCTGAATCTTTATACATGCCGGCGCGTGAATGAATGTAAAGTGATCGTAAATGCATAGCGAATTCATCAATGTGAAGAATGTAAAAGAAAACTTAAAGACCTTGATGGTTTACTGGTAGCCCCGGGTTTTGGTAATCGTGGTGTGGAAGGAAAGATCATCGCCGTTGGCTGTGCGAGGGAAAACCAGTTGCCTTTCTTTGGTATTTGCCTGGGTATGCAAATGGCCGTTATTGAATATGCAAGAAATGTGCTGGATGGGAGATGCACATTCCACCGAAATGGATACTAAGACCACCCACCCTGTGATCGACCTGATGGAAGACCAGAAAAAAGTAAAGAACATGGGTGGCACCATGCGGCTGGGCGCTTATCCCTGCGATATCAAAAAAGCAAGCCTTGCCCATACTATTTATGGTACTACTCATATCAGTGAAAGACACCGCCACCGCTGGGAGTTCAATAATAAATATATCAGCGATTTTGAAAAGGCCGGCCTTATACGCAGTGGAAAAAATCCGGGAACAGGCCTGGTTGAAATTGTGGAGTTAAAAGACCATCCATTCTTCATTGGTGTACAATATCACCCGGAATTAAAAAGTACAGTGGAAAATCCACAACTCATTTTGTTCATTTTGTAAAAGCAGCCAAAGCCTTTGCAGAAAAAAGGATGCTGTAAAAAATCACGTTGCTGCAGAGTGAAACGATCTGGATATGCAAAAACTTTTCTATGGCTGAGCTCAACCGGAAATCGGTAGAGGAGTTCAAACGTTCCGATAAAATTCATGTAATAGCTGTATTGGAAAATATCCGCAGCGCTTACAATGTGGGTAGTGTGTTTCGTACAGCCGACGCATTTTTACTAAATGCCATTTATATTACCGGTTATACCTGTGTTCCCCCTCATAAAGAAATTAAGAAAACAGCTCTTGGTGCTGAAGAGACCGTTGACTGGGAGCATTTTTCCAACGCAACGGATGCCATTGGGTCTTTGAAGAAAGATGGGTACAAAGTATTTGCAGTGGAACAGGCAACGAACAGCCTCAAGTTGCAGAATATTGACTTTGGTATCACTGAAAAAATTGCCGTTGTATTTGGCAATGAAGTTACCGGTGTTGAACAGGAGACCATTCTGCAATGCGATGGTTGTATTGAAATCCCTCAATTAGGCATGAAACATTCTCTGAATATTGCAACTGCTGCAGGGGTTGTGTTGTGGGAAATTGTTAGGAACCGGATCAATGTTGAAAACTGAATATTTGAATGACCACTATCAAAAAATATCTCTCTTGTAAAATTTTCCCACACCATTTTTGCAATGCCTTTTGCATTGATAGGATTTTTTTTAGGTCTTTTTGCTGTTAGAATTGATAAGACTCATGAGGATTGGATCTTTGCTGAAAGAGGATATTCAAATTCTTTATTGGAATTGAACGGAGGCACCACATCTATTGTGAAGCTTTTCATACTGGTTATTCTTTGCATGGTCTTCGCCCGATCAGCCGCTATGGCTTTCAACCGCTGGCTCGACAAGAATTTCGATGCAAAAAATCCCCGGACCGCAATAAGAGAAATTCCGGCCGGTGTTATAAAAGCAAATAATGCATTGCTGTTTGTCATTGTTAATTGCCTATTGTTTATTGCCTGTTGTTTCTTCATCAATAAAATTTGTTTCTATTTATCTCCTGTTGCTTTATTTGTCATTTTATTCTATAGTTACACGAAACGTTTTACTGCTCTTTGTCATTTAGTACTTGGTATTGGTTTAAGCCTGGCTCATATCGGGGCTTACCTGGCTGTTACAGGACATTTCAGCATAGTCCCGGTGCTTTTTCATTTGCAGTATTATTCTGGGTAAGCGGGTTCGATATCATTTATGCCCTCCAGGATGAGGAATTTGATAAAGTTAATCAATTGCATTCTATACCTGCTGCAGTAGGAAAAAACAGGGCGTTGAGAATATCTGAAGCCCTGCATGTGTTTACTGCCGTTTGCATTTTCTATGCAGGCATATTCGGTGTTTTTGGTATTCTCTATTGGATAGGCGGAGTATTGTTCACAGGCCTGCTTGTATATCAGCACATACTTGTAAAGCCAAACGACCTTAGCAAAGTAAATGTTGCTTTCTTTACAACCAACGGTATCGCTTCCATTGTTTTTGCCATCTTTGTAATACTTGATCTCTTCATCGCCCCCGGTTTATGGCTGAACTAATTAACAATTAATTATGGCACGAATTCTTGCAATAGACTATGGCGGTAAAAGAACCGGGCTGGCAGTGACCGATCCGCTGAAGATCATTGCAACCGGGCTGGAAACTATTGAATCGAAAGAACTTATTCCTTATTTAAAAAAATATTTGGCAAACGAAGAAGTGGAGCTCATCATCATCGGCCTGCCAAAAAACTGGGACGAATCAGATACTCATGGCACCCCTTTGGTGGAAGCGGCTATGAAAAAGATACAAAAAGAATTTCCGGCCATCCCTTTGAAAACTGTGGATGAACGATATACTTCCAAAATGGCCAAAGACGCCATGCTGGAAATGGGCATGAAAAAGAAAGACCGAAGGGATAAAAAAAATGTTGATCTGATCGCTGCTACTATTATCCTCCAGGAATATCTTCAATCCATTTGATGTAAATTTGCAGTATGATCCTTCCAATAGTAGCATACGGTTCCCCGGTTTTAAGAAAGGTTTGTGATGACATTGAACCGGATTATCCCAACCTGGATAAATTAATTGCCGATATGTGGGAAACCATGTACAATAGTAATGGCGTTGGCCTGGCAGCACCGCAGGTAAATTTACCCATACGGTTATTTGTAATGGATAGTGAGCAGATATTCCTGAACCAGGAAGAAGACGAGAAAGATGAATACCCCGATGCACCGGGCTATAAAGGCGTTTTCATCAATGCACATATTGCAAAACTGAATGGTAAGGAATGGTCTTACAATGAAGGTTGTTTAAGTATTCCTAAAATAAGAGAAGATGTTTACCGGAATGAAGAGGTTACCCTGAAATTTATTGATGAGCATTTTAAGCCCCACACCAACACCTTTAATGGTATTACAGCCCGTATCATATTACATGAGTATGACCATATTGAAGGAAAACTGTTCATCGACCACATTAAGCCACTGAAGAGAAAGTTGATGAAAAGAAAACTGGATGACATTACAAAAGGAAAGGTAAGTGTTGATTACCGGATGGTTTTTCCAAAATGACCTGCACGCCATCACCAGGGCAGGCTATTTTCTTAAAAGATATATTTACTTTGCAGGTATGATCAAAAAAATCATGACTGTATTTTTTTTACTGGCTTCAGGCGCCACGTGTTTCTCCCAGGCAGTTGACACTACAGTCAGGGTTGGTAACAGGAGCATCACACTCAGCGAAGTGGTTGTAAATAATAAGCTGAACATTCCCACATTCATTGAACGTATAAAAAACGATACTTCTTTTTATAAAGCATTCCGTAACCTGAGGGTGCTTGGTTTTACAGCCATTAATGATATCCGTATGAATAACAGCGATGATAAAACCAAAGCATCTTTACACAGCAAAACAAAACAGGTACGGATAAACAACTGCCGCAAAATGGAAACACTGGAAGAACAGGTAACGGGCGATATCTATGATGAATATCACAATTTCAATTATTATACTGCCCAGATGTATGCCTCACTTTTTTTTACCAGGGATTCGGTTTGTGGTGAAGATAATATAGTAGCCGGGAGAGAATTCAATACGGACGGAAAAAGCGGTATGGAAAAAAGGAAAGAGCAACTGAAAATGCTTTTCTTCAACCCGGGCAAAAGGATCAACGGGCTTCCGTTCATGAGTAATAAAACAGCCATTTATGATGATGAAATGGCAG
This sequence comes from Ferruginibacter sp., assembly GCA_044222465.1. Lineage (GTDB taxonomy): Bacteria > Bacteroidota > Bacteroidia > Chitinophagales > Chitinophagaceae > Ferruginibacter. The sequence goes on along the minus strand of JBGANE010000053.1, from coordinate 16,271 downwards.
ATAAGTACGACATGAGCATCGACATGACGATATACAACAATACCAGTTGTTATGTCTTTACTCAAAAAGTAAGGCCTGAGCGTAAAAACGGAGTTGTGGTAGATGAAATGACCACCTGGTTTGATGATAAGGACTTTGAAGTAGTGGCCAGGAATTATTCTTTAAGCTATGATGCCACTGTTTATGATTTCAAAGTACAGATGGAAGTGGTGATGACAAAATTTGGTAATTACCGTGTGCCTTCACTCATACGCTATGTAGGCAACTGGAAAGCCATTTTTAAGCCCCGGGAACGTGGGGTGTTCACCGCCACACTGTTTGACTTCAATTAAATTGTTTTCACTTTTATTAACTTTTTGCGCCTTAATTTTAGTACATGAAGAATCTTACCAAAAAATGCATACTCTTTTTATTGACTTTCTCCGCAATTAGTTCATTCGCCCAAACAGGTGGCAGAGATTTTAAAGCAATTGATGATTATGTAAAAGCGCTTGGCCCCCTCGACAGTATGACCATGGGCACCATCAACAATGTAGTAAGCAAAAAATTTGAAGATAAAATAGACAGGGCCCGGGCCATTTACGACTGGATAGCACTTAATATTACTTATGATATTAAAGCGGCTAAGAGTAACAATACCGCAAAAAATACTCCAACGGATGTACTGTTGTCACGCAAAGCTGTCGGTATCGGGTTTGCCAGTTTATTCCAGGATATGTGCAGCGCCGCCGACATCCGTTGCCTAACTGTTGATGGATTTGTAAAAAACAATACAGAGCAAATAGATGAAAAAAGTGCTGAGATCAATCACAGTTGGGCCGTAGTTCAGTTAGGGCAAAGCCCTGATACCTGGTATTACGTAGACCCGGCCTGGGGCAGCGGATATGCCGATGCAGAAATGAAAGTGTTTACAAAGTCTTTTACTGATGCATACTTTTTTACTGATAAGCCGATTTTTAACCTGCAACATTACCCTGATAATGAGGCCTGGAAACTGGGTGGTGCTCCAAAGAATAAAAAAGAATTTTATTCCCTGCCCGTAATAAAAGTAGCCGGACCAGAATTGGGCATGAAAAGGTTTACCCCCAATGATGGCCATTTTAAAGTAAGGGTAAATAAAGAGGTTAATTTCAGTTACTCACTTAATGGTAAAGAAATAAAAAAAGTAGAGATGGCTATGGGTGAGCGCAAAAAATATAAAGTAAAGGAAATAAAATACAGTTACAGTGGAGGGGTACTCTCTTTCAGTTACAAATTTGATGAAGATGGAGCCTACCCAATTACAGTTATAGTAAATGGGAGGGAATTAATCTCTTACTATGTTGAAATAGATTGATAAAAAAAGCTCCAATTTTCACCGGAGCCTTTTCGTCTTTATTTTAAGCCCTTTGTTTTGCAGGGGCTTTCTTTTTGGATTTTTTTAGGGCCGTTGCAATGCCCTTGCTCAGGTTTTCAAAAGTAGGCTTGCCTGAAACCAATTGCCCGTTCACAAAAAAAGCAGGCACATCCCTTACTCCCCTTTCAATACCTTCATTCAGGTCATTGCGAACCTGCCAGCCATAAGTTGAGTTGATCAGGTCGTCCAAAAAATGCTTATTGCTGACACCCGCCTCTTTTGAATACAATTTCAGGCTGGTGGTTCCCAGTTGGCGGCGGTTATCAAAAAGAATATTATGCATTTCCCAGAATTTGCCAACCTGCGAGGCTGCAACTGCTGCCTCACCTGCTTTCATGGAGCGCTGGTGAATTTTAGTTAATGGAAAATGACGGAATTGAAATTTTATCTTACCCTCAAATTCTTCCAGTAATCTTTTTACTACTTCATTCGCTTTTGCACAATCTTCATTTTCATACTCTCCAAACTCCATTAATGTTACCGTTGCATTAGGATTGCCTACAAAAATGTCTTTAGGTGGAATGATCTCTACTACCTCTTTTACTTTCATTGCCATAATGTTTGTCTTTTAGCCGTTGCGTAAACAACTTGTGTTATTAATTATTATTCTGCTTATTTCTTAGTTTCCTTTACTCTTGTTTCTTTGTTAGCTTCATTTCTGAAAACAACTGTCCCGTCGAAAACATCTACCAAAACCGGCCTTGTTTTATCAACATCACCTGCCAGTATCCTCTTGCTCAAGCGGTTTACAATTTCCTTTTGTATCAAACGCTTGAGTGGCCTTGCACCAAATTGCGGATCGTAACCATTCTCGGCCAAAAAATCCAGGGTATAATCACTGAACTGTAAATTGATGCCGGATTGTGCCACCAGTTGTTTTAAATTATCCAGTTGCATTTTGATGATACCCTTGATCTCTTTTTTCATCAAAGGTTCAAACATAATGACCTCATCAATGCGGTTTAAGAACTCCGGACGGATGGTTTGCCTTAACAGGACCATCACTTCATTCCTGGTCTTGCGAACAATTTCTTCCTTATTTCCTTCTGTCACATTCTCAAAGTTATCCTGAATGATATGGCTACCCATATTAGAAGTCATAATGATGATCGTATTCTTAAAATTAACTATACGACCCTTGTTATCGGTCAGGCGACCATCGTCCAATACTTGCAAAAGTACGTTAAAAACGTCAGGATGCGCCTTTTCAATTTCATCGAGCAGTATAACGCTGTAGGGCTTACGTCTTACAGCTTCTGTCAGCTGTCCACCCTCATCATAGCCTATATATCCCGGAGGCGCTCCCAAAAGCCTGCTTACCGCATGTTTTTCCTGGTATTCACTCATATCTATCCTCGTCATCATGCTGTCATCGTCAAAAAGGTAATCGGCCAGTGCTTTTGCCAACTCTGTCTTTCCCACACCCGTAGTCCCAAGGAAAATGAATGAACCGATGGGCTTTTTTGGGTCCTGTAACCCCGCCCTGCTTCTCCTGATAGCATCAGAAACAGCCTCAATCGCTTCATCCTGGCCAACCACCCGTTTGTGCAATTCTTCCTCCAGGTGCAGTAATTTTTCCCTTTCGCTTTGCATCATTTTCATAACCGGGATACCGGTAGCTTTTGCCACATTTTCTGCAATATCTTCTGCATCTACCTCTTCCTTCAATAACCTTTTTTCGCTGATGGCAGTTAATTGTTTAGTGAACTCATCCGCAATTTTTTCCTGTTCCTTCACTTTTCCATATCGTATCTCTGCTACTTTCCCATATTCCCCTTCCCTTTCGGCTTTGTCGGCTGCTAATTTCAGATTCTCAATTTCAGCTTTAGCATTTTGTATCTTCTCAACTATCTCTTTCTCCTGCTGCCATTTGGCTTTAAATGTATCCCTTTCAACAGAGAGGTTTGATATATCGGTATTGAGTTGTTTTAATTTAGGTTCGTCGTTTTCCCTTTTTATCGCTTCTCTTTCTATTTCCAGCTGGCGGATCTTTCTTTCCAGTTCGTCCAGCTCTTCGGGCATACTGTTCATTTCGAGCCGAAGCTTGGCAGCACTTTCATCCACCAGGTCAATAGCCTTATCCGGCAAAAAACGATCGGTGATATACCGGTTCGATAACTCAACTGCTGCAATGATGGCTTCATCTTTTATCAGTACATGATGATAGGTTTCATAGCGGTCTTTCAATCCACGCAGGATGGAAACTGCATCTTCAACAGTGGGTTCATCAATCATTACTTTTTGAAAACGGCGTTCCAGCGCCTTATCTTTTTCAAAGAATTTTTGATACTCATTCAATGTAGTTGCACCAATGGCCCTTAACTCTCCTCTTGCCAACGCTGGCTTTAAAATATTTGCTGCATCCATAGCACCATCGCCTCCGCCTGCACCAACTAATGTATGTATCTCATCTATGAAAAGGATTATCTGGCCGTCACTTGAGGTAACCTCTTTCACTACTGATTTTAATCTTTCTTCAAATTCGCCCTTGTACTTTGCACCAGCTATCAATTGCCCCATGTCCAGCGCATAAATTATTTTAGACTTTAAATTTTCAGGAACATCACCATTCACAATACGCATGGCCAATCCTTCGGCTATGGCGGTTTTACCAACACCCGGTTCACCAACCAGTATGGGATTATTCTTACTCCTGCGTGACAGGATATGCAGTGTCCTCCTGATCTCTTCGTCCCTGCCAATTACAGGGTCCAATTTACCGGCCCTGGCCATTTCAATCAGGTTCTTTGCATATTTGTTAAGGGCATTGAATTGTGTTTCGGAAGTTTGGGAAGAAACTGTTGAACCTTTTTTCAGGTCTTTTATTGCAGTGATCAACCCTTTCTCTGTTAGCCCTGCATCCTTTAATAATTTGGAAGTATTATCATGTCCTTGCAACAAAGCAAGTAAGAGATGTTCTACGCTCACAAATTCATCCTTAAAAATTTTTAAAGATGCTGTTGAGCGTAACAACACATTATTAGCCTCCCGGCTTAATGATTGAGCAGGCTCACCACCTGAAACTTTAGGAAGCTTCAGAACAGCTGCAGCTAATTTTTCCTCAACATAATTAACATTTACGTTATTTTTTTTGAGTAAGAATTCCACAGGTGAATCTTTATCATTCAGCAAGGCTTGCAGTATGTGCTCCGATTCAATATTTGTATTATTTGCATTGAAGGCCAGTTGCTGCGCCTGCTGTAATATCTCCTGCGATTTTATGGTTAAATTTTGTAAACTCATTTTGGTTTAATTTACAGTTTTTACGCAAACCACAATCCAACCTTAATTACAGGCAATTATGGCATAAAATGGTACGGTATACTGCCGCAAAAGCAGGTTGTGGATACTCTATATGCTATTGTAGCATATTCAGAAGGATCGGCCATTTTGAAAACCCAACAATTCATAATTACAGGGCTTTCGTACTTTTATAAAAAGGTAAACATATGGTTGAAAGAAAAAGACAAAAACCGATACCAAAAAACGTTTTTTACCGCAGGTTATGGAAGAATGCGGCTGTTGGTTTCCTTATCATGTTTGTTAGCTTATCTATTGGTATTGTTGGTTATAAACTTACCATCCCTGAACTGGGTTGGTACGATAGTCTTTTAAATGCTTCTATGATACTGAGTGGTATGGGCCCCATGATAGATCCTTCAATTTGTTTAACCAAAACAGCTAAGGTTTTTGCATCATTATATGCTTTATTCAGCGGTGTGGCATTTATAAGTACTATTGGTATTATCATCGCCCCCATTGCTCACCGTTTTTTTCACAGGCTTCATTTAGAGGATACCGCAGAAGAGGAATGAGTAATATTCACAAACATACGGGGATAGTTAAAACCATTGCAGCTGGTTTGGGATTTGACTACTGTGGCATTGCCAAAGCCCAACTGTTGAATGATGATGCCAGGCGCCTGGAAAAATGGCTCAGCAAATGTATGCATGGCAGCATGCAATACATGGAGAATCACTTTGACCTTCGCATTGACCCATCCAAATTAGTGCCTGGAGCAAGATCAGTTATCACCCTTTTACTTAACTATTTCCCTTCGCAACAACAATCTCCACAGGCTCCTAAAATTTCGAAGTATGCTTATGGTAATGATTACCATGAAGTGATAAGGAGTAAATTAAAAATATTCCTGAAGCTGATAAAAGAGCAGGTTGGCGAAGTGAATGGCCGGGGGTTTGTTGACAGTGCTCCTGTGCTGGAAAGATCCTGGGCGCAAAAAGCAGGCCTTGGCTGGATAGGTAAAAACGGGAACCTGATCAATAAAAAAAGTGGTTCGTTCTTTTTTATAGCCACCCTCATTACCGACATGGAATTGGATTATGATGATGAATTTGTAAAAGACTATTGTGGTATCTGCACCAGGTGTATTGACAGCTGCCCTACCGAAGCTATTTTGCCCGACAGGGTGATTGATGGAAGCAAGTGCATTTCATATTTTACCATTGAACTGAAAGATGCACTGATACCCGGTGAGATGAAAGGCAAATTTGATAACTGGATGTTTGGTTGCGATGTATGCCAGGATGTATGCCCCTGGAACCGCTTTTCCAAATCAACTGCCGAGGCCAGTTTCAATCCTTATCCCGAGGTCTTAAACTTTACAAAGAATGATTGGGAAGAACTAACGGAGGAATCTTTCAAAACCATTTTTAAGGACTCTCCCATAAAAAGAACAAAGTTTGACGGGATAAAAAGAAATTTAAAGTTCATTACAACATAAAAAAGTCCCGGCAAATGATCACCGGGACTTCAGACAAAAAAAACGCTTGTATTAAAAAGGAGGATTGGGTGGCGTATTGGGGTTATTATCTCTCTCACGTAAAGGATAAGGCATAAGGTTTCTCTTCATTTCTGACTGAGGCCTTCCAAATCTTCTCATATCTTCCAACTTTTGTCCACTCATAAATAATTCTATACAACGTTGCCTGTATATTTGGTCGAATATTAAAGCATACGAACCATACGAATTGATCGCAGGCTGGTTGCCACCAACTCCAAACGGATCCGAAGCCGGTGTTTTTGTAATAATGATATTCAGGAAAGTTTTACTTGTTGTACTGTCATTAGCACGGGCATAACATTCAGCCTTTATCAAGGTCATTTCACCTGGCAGGTAAACAGGTATGGCAGTTGTTGCAGCATTACCAAAGTTGTTAATACGGAAACGTGGAGCAATTGTAGGATTGATAACAGTATAGAACGGAACCCTTGCATCAGTAAGCGAAGGAGCCAATGCCGGCACCAGGCCCAGGGTTGAATCCTTTGGTTGCACAACATTGTTTGTTGATGTGGCTACTTCAAAAACCGGGTTCAATGACAGTGCATCGTAATTAAAAGTTGACTTTTTAGTAATATCAACCAGATTTGCTGCAGCCAGTGCCTGGGGATACAGACCGGCATACAACGAATACCTTGCTTTAAGTGCATTCAATGTATTGGTAATGTCTATTCCTGCCGGTACTGATGATATGAATGAACTGCTTATAGCATTGGCAGAAATTGCAGCCAGTGCCTCATCAATGACAGCAATTGCCTTTTTGAATCCATCTACCCTGTTGATGAACGTTACATTGGTGCCGGTACCATCTGGTACTTTTTCCCAAAACTGGCTCATGTCACCAATAGATAATGCTTTAAAAATACTTGCGTAGGCAATTAAACCGCTTGCATAGTTTTTATCGGCCAGTTTCTTTGCATTAGCAATAACCAGATCGGCATCATATATAACTTTGTTACAGGTAGTCCAAAAAGTGGTAAGCATAGTATGGTTACCATCTACCGAGGTACCACCGGCAGCCAGTTGAACTTCAGCCGTATTACCTGTGTTTACTACAATCAGTTCGTTTGTGGTTAACCCGTTTATAGTAATCAAATTATACAAAGTGCTACCTCTGCCTAAAGTATAAACTCTTTGCAGGCCAACGACCACACCGGTTAATCCCGAAGGCGTATTAAACACTTTATCTTCGGTTGCTCTTGAAGGATCAGAATAATCTTTCTTACAACTGGTTTGTGTAACAACAGCCATCAAAACTGTTGTTATCATTACGATATTTAAAAATTTTATTTTCATAACAATAGTTTTAAAGGTTTATAATTTGGCTGATATGCCTATGGCAAAAGTTCTTGGAATAGGAACCGAACCAAAATCAATGCCACGCAAGATCGTACTTTGCCCTGTTGCATTAACTTCCGGATCGTACCCTTTATAATTGTCCCAGCTTTTTAAATTCCGGCCTGTAAGTGAAACGGTGATATCTTTGAACATTTTTAATTTACCAATGGTATAGCTCAAAGAAATCTCCCTGAGTTTTACAAATGAACCGTCATCAATCCGCCATTCTTCAACAGTGCCATAGAAACTGTTTATGTATCCACGGGGATAAACACCAGTTTGTTCTTTCTCAGCTTCTTTTCCGTTACCTACCCCCTGCCTTGTCCTCCAGTCGGCATTAAATACTTCATTTCCTTTTACAGCATCCAGTTGAATGCGCAGGCTTATATTCTTGTAGTAAAATTCATTTGTTAAGGTAGCTGTATAATCCGGATTAGGATTACCAATAACTCTTCTTACCAGGGGATTTGTAAGAACGGGTAACCCGTTAGCATCTCTTATTACATTGTATGATGTGGGACCTGTTTGTATACCTCTTTCGCCCATTGGAAAGCCCGAAGCATTTTTAACCCAATTACCGCTACCATCCAATGCAAAGAAAGCACCATAAAATACGCCAATAGGCTCGCCCTCAATAATGGCAACCGGCGCCCCCTGGTTAGTGCTTAATAAAGTAAGCGCCTGCCCAATCTTAACAGCTTTATTCCTGTTATGATTATAGATTCCGCTGATGGTCCATCCCCAGTTCTTATACTGTAATGGCTTTCCGGTAAGCATTAATTCATATCCCTTATTTTCAAGACTCCCAAAATTATCAAGCAAGCTGCTAAAGCCGGTTGTTGGAGCAATAAAGCGGTTGATCAGCAGGTCTTCTACTTTCTTATTATAAATGTTTGCCTGGAAATTAACCCTGTTATTCAGCAAGCCAAGCTCAATACCAAATTCCAGTTCTTTTTGGCGCTCTGGTTTCACATTTGTATTTGCCCGTGTGCCGCTTGAACTTAACGCAGTACGACTTACGAAAGAATTAGAGGAGTAAGCATTGAACCTTGAGTAAGCACCGATACCGGTAAGGTTACCGCTTTCTCCATAAGCAAGCCTCAGCTTGGCAAAATTCCAGATCTTATGGAATGGCATCTTCTCCCAGAAACCATGTTCGCTTACAACATAGCTTAGGCTTCCTTTATAATATTTTTGATTTCTCTGGTCTTCGCCAAATACTGAAGAACCATCAACCCGTATGGCACCTGTAAGGAACAAAAGATTTTTATACTTGAAGTTTTGTTGCAAATAATATCCAGAAATAGATTGTTCACCTCTTTCATCAGCTCCGGGAAGTATGGTACTTGCACCACTTACTGTTTGAACAAGTGGAGCCATTCCACGGCCTTGCGATAAGGCATAATTATTTTTTTCGTATTGAACAGAATAGCCAACCTGTGTAACTGAGTTGATATCCCTGGTGATATTAATGTTGTATGTTCCGTTTATATCATTACTTACCTGGAAAAAATGATCGGAAGCTGTACTGGCATATCCATTCCTGGTTGGATCAAGTGCTGCACCACCGCCAAAAAAACCATCGCTTACATTATATGCAAATGGAGGTATGAATGTTTCTCCACGCTGGCCGTACTGATCGAACCCGAGCCTGTAGTCTATCGTAAGTCCTTTTATCGGTTTAACTGAAAGGCCTAAACCGGCTATTAAACGATTTGTTTCCTGGCGCTGTTTTATATCTTCAATGATTGAAACAGGATTTACCCTTCCCCTTTCACCAACTGCTTTAAGGTTACCCAAAGCATCCCTGTCCCAGATATTGTGGAAATTACCGATGATGTTTATTGAGTTCATCGGTGAAAAGAAGGAGTTACCATCGGGCTTTTCATTACTTACACTGTTGATATAATTCAAACTGATATTAAAGTTTACCCTGTTTCCGATTGCCTGGTCAAGGTTTACCCTGAAACTATATCTTCTGAAATCGGTGTTCTTAATAATCCCCTCATTTTTATAGTAAGAACCTGATGCATAATATTTGGTCTTGTCCTTACCGCCCGATATGGAAACATTGTTATCTGTTCCGATTGCTTTTTGAAAAATATAGTCATTGTAATCGTACCTGTTCACGGCAGTGGTATTGGTTAAAGCCGGTGTCAGGATATCCTGTGTTTGAGCTCCCGGTCCGTCAGTTGGACCCCCAAATTTTATGGGTGAATTATTTACAGGAACACTTTTACGCAATTTGCTGAACATAACACTACTGCTGAAACTTATAACAGGTGCACCGCTGCTTCCTCTCTTGGTGAATATTTGCACCACACCAGCATTGGCCCTTGAACCATAAATGGCAGCTGCTGCAGCACCGTTCAATACTTCAATGCGTTCAATATCGGCAGGGTTAATATCTGCAAGCCGGTTTTGCCCGATCGTTCCCACAAACAAGCCACCATCATAGTTGTTACTTGTATTGGTAACCCTTGTTGTTGCATTATTTAATATAACACCATCAATAATGTACAAAGGTTCGCTGCTACTGTTTACAGAGCTGATGCCACGCAAACGAACAGAAACGCCACCGGCGGGGTCGCCATTGTTTTGGGTAATTTGTGCGCCTGCAGTTTTTCCCTGCAGTGCAAGCAAAGCATTTGAAGTGGCACCCTTGGTTAATTGGTCAGCTTTTACAGTGCTGATATAACTTCCTAATTGGCGCCTGGTGGTTCCGGCAGAAGTACCTGTTACCACCACTTCATCAAGGCCAAGTATATCTGCCTGTAATTGTGCATTGGCGGTAAGCTCACTACTTCCGCTCACAGTAATGATTTGTTCTGTACTCCGGAAACCTACACCTGAAAAAACAATGATGTGTTTTCCGTTCTTAAGTACTGCGATGAGTTGGTAAGATCCATCCGCATTGGTTGATGTGCCGGCATTATCTCCTTTGATAGATACCGAGATCCCCTGCACCCCCTCACCTTTGTTATTAGTGACCTTGCCCGATATTTTCACCTGGGCAACCGCCGTAAAAGCAGTAAGGCTGGCATACAGAAAAAGAAAAAGCCATTTCTGCCTGATTAGTTTTTTTGAAATGATGTTTCTCATGATGAAGTGTTTTTGTTTAAAATTGTTTTTAAAGAATTGTCAGACCTGTTTTTTTATATGGTTTTAAAATGTTGTCGTCTTCATTTAGTTCTGTTACCAGGATGTCTATGTCTTTTATTTCACAAACCCTTATGGGCTGCGTTGAATTTAATTTTTCCGAAATAACAAGTGATACAATTTTTTTTGAAGCTTCTATCATGGCTTTTTTAACCTGCACCACTTCCCAATCATTGTCCGTTAACCCATGTTCAACATCAATGGCATTGGTACCCACAAAACAGATATCTGCTTTTAATTGCTTTATCTGTGAAATGGCGCCTCCTCCAACAGTTATCTGTGAGTTCTTTGATAATTTATCGCCTATCAGTATTACTTCAATATTGGGGTGATGCATGTATTCAAAAGCAACAGGCAGGCTTCCGGTTATGAAAGTAGCGTGAAGATTTTCTGGTAAGGCTTTTGCCAGTTCAATAATAGTGGTTCCCCCGCTGGTGAGTACAAACATGCCGTCTTTAATAAGGTTTGCCGCTTTCTGGGCTATCTTTTTTTTGTTCTCCTTTGCATATACTTTCGTGGAATTGAAGGAACTGTGAAAGGATTTTGAGAGCGCTCCCCCATGTACTTTTATCAATTTACTGTGCTCTGCCAGTTCCTGCAGGTCTCTCCTGATGGTATCTTCCGAAACATTGATGGCAGTGCTGAGGTCGCTGCTTAAAACACGGTTGTGAAGGTTAACATTGTGAAGAATAAAGGCCTGGCGTTCTTTCTTAAGCATAATGGTTTTGATGGCAATCGCATTTCTAAGTTAGGCAAAAGATTGATTCCTGCAAAAAAAAGCATATTTATTTTGCAAATGCTGCAAAAAAACGCATAATTTAACCGCAAGGCATCCGTGTTTTAAAACCGCCTGCAACAACTATATTTACCACCATGAATAGTGATCTGGAAAAACTTTATGCCATTTCTAAAAACCCTGAGAGAAAGATCATTGGTTTAATGAGCGGCACTTCTTTAGATGGGCTGGATATTGCTTTATGCAGTTTTTCGGGTAACGGATTACATACAAAGATCGGGTTATTGAAATTTGAGACTGTAGCCTTTGATGAAGACTTCAAATCAGAGATCAAATCGGTTTTCAGCAAAAAAAATATTGATTTTGAAAAGCTGTGTTTATTGAATCCATGGATCGCATTAAAACATGCAGGCATTATAAACAGCTGTTTAAAAAAATGGAATATAGATAAAGAAGAAGTTGACCTGCTCGCAAGCCATGGACAGACCGTTTATCATGCACCTAAAATTTTACACCAGCAACAAAAGTTCGGAAATGCAACCCTTCAGATTGGAGATGGCGATCATTTAGCGGTAGCCACTGGCATCATCACTCTCAGTGACTTTCGGCAAAAACATATTGCAGCCGGCGGCGAAGGCGCTCCCCTGGCTGTTTATGGCGATTACCTGATCTTTGGCAAAGCGGGAGAAGACAGGATATTATTAAACATTGGCGGCATTGCCAATTTTACTTATTTACCGGGCAGTATGGATAGCTCAGCCATCTTCAGCACAGATACAGGACCCGGTAATACCATGATGGATGCATTGACACAACGCCATTTTAAAGAACAGCATTTTGATAAAAATGCGGCGATCGCATTGCAGGGGGAAATAAACAACCCTTTACTGGCCGCACTAAAAGAGAATGATTTTTTTGAAAAACCCTTTCCAAAAACTACCGGCCCCGAATTGTTCAACCTGGATTACCTGCAGGCAGCTAAAGAAAAAGCTTCTGCACAAACAATCAGTGTGGAAGATACCATGGCCACGCTGAATAAATTTTCTGCCGATACAATTGTATCGGCTTTGCTGAAAACAACAGACAGAAACAGGTCGTACAAAATATTCACAAGTGGTGGCGGCATGCACAATCCCTTGCTGATACAGCATTTGAAAGAGGCTTTACCAAACTTTTCATTTTATACCACTGCTGAATTAGACATCGATCCCGATGCCAAGGAGGCTGTATTGTTTGCAGTTTTGGCCAATGAATGTATTTGTGGTGACGGTAGCTATTTACAAAAAGGAGTTAACGGTATGCCGGCTGTATCAATGGGAAAAATAAGTTTCCCTGCTTAGTGGTTTTCAGCGTATTCCTTCAGGCTATTCAATGCTTCTTCATAACCTTCCCCGCTTATTTTCTCAATAAAAATTCCGTAAAACTTTTCCCAGGGATACCATTTCAGTTTTATCAATACTATCCACTCAACCTGTACCTGGTTAGTTTGCTGTACCGGCGAAACCCTAATCGTATTAAAAATATCATTCTCACCATCCCGGAACAATGTTGCAGTAACCACATTATCTTTTTTGCCTGTGATAAAAATTTTATTCCTTTTTCCTTTCGATTCCCATTCGCAGGAATTGCTCACTCCTGAACTATCTGTATCAAATTTTATCTGCCCCGGGTCTTTTTCAAAAACGGGCTGCCAATGCTTCCAGTTTTGCAGATTACTTATTTCGGCAAAGACCTTTTCGGCATTTGCATGTATAACCACTGCCTTTGTAACAATAACTTTTGAAGGGATAAATAAAGAAAGGATGGTCACAAAAATGAATAAGCCTGCAATGGCTATAAAAAAACCTTTAGCTAACCTCATGTTCATTTTACTCCCATTTAAAAACTTTAATAGCTATGATATACAGAACGAGCCCCCATAAAAAAAGTATACCAAGTTCTGTTCTTACATTCCACAGGTTCTGGCCTTCAAAGGCAACTTTACGCATGGCCGTATTCAAATGAGTAAGTGGCAGTGCGTTTGAAATAGGTTGCAGCCATTTGGGAAATACTTCAACAGAAAAAAAAGTACCGCCCAATATAAACTGAGGCATCGTGATGAGATTAGCGAATGGCGGAATAGCCCCATCGTTCCTGGCCAGGCCGCTTACAATGAATCCAAATCCCATAAACACCAGCAGGCCGATGAGACTAAGGAACAGCATTTCCAGTAATGTTTCAAAACCATTGATAAGCGTGAATCCAAATAAAAAGCGCCCTACAAGAATAATTACAATAGCTGTGATCATTTGGAATATCACCCTGCTGATGGCCTCACCCAAAACAATATAAGTGCGGTTGATGGGTGTGGCGAAAAAACGTTTCAATACAAGTGTATTGCGTAGTGAAAAGAACATGAACGCAACACCAAACACACCCGAACCCAGTAATGAGAAACCAAGCTGTCCAGGCAAAATGAAATCGATGGTCTTATATTCTCTCACCGTTTCAATATCCCTGGGGTAAAAAAAACGTTCAGCAGCAAAACTGGGCCTGTTGGTATACTTGCTGTTGCTTACTTTATTGGAAATAGATTCCAGCAAAGGCAGCAGTTGAGCCCATTTATCTGCACTGGCATTGGAACTTTTTATCGTGTATGTATACGCAGGATTTTCCTGCTGTGTCTTAGTGATCTTTAACACCCCGGCTATCCTTCCTTTTACAATATTTTCTCTCAGCTTTTTTTCATCAGCAAAAGAAACGATCCTGATCCTTTTACTTTGCTTAATGGAATCATAAAAAGCGTTGGTTGTATCACAGTCTTTATCAATTACAATTTTAAATGTGGGAGCCGTACCATTCTCCCCAATAAATCCAAAGACCAGGATAAATACAAAAGGGAACACAAGACTGAAAACAACCGCCGATGGGCTACGGAAAATAGCGATCAGGCTTGCTTTGGTAATGGCCAGCATAGCCCTTACCTGGCTGTACTTTTGCATGGTTTTAATTAATTGAGGCGTAAAGCTATAATAAAAAAGTATGAATAAGTAAAGGCCAACCACTTAAATTTGATACTTGTTATTTGTTTATTAATGAACAAAGTTTACTTATTACTCGGCAGCAATCAGCAAGGTCCAAAAAAGCAGTTAGTGCTTGCCCAAAGATCAATTACCCAAAAGATCGGCCGCATACAACGAAAGTCTGCCATTTACCAAACTGCTGCGTGGGGCAATACGGATCAACCTGATTTTTTAAACCAGGTAGTTATTGTGCAAACAAAGCTTACAGCATGGCAAATCATGCAAACCATTTTGCAAATTGAAAAAAAAATGGGGCGACAGAGAACGGTAAAAAATGCTCCCCGTATCATAGATATTGATATTTTGTTTTTCAATAAGGAGATAATTGATGATGAGGAACTCACTGTACCCCATCCTCAATTGCAAAACAGGCGTTTTGTGTTGGTACCGCTTAATGAACTTTCTCCTAATTTCAAACACCCGGTGCTTAAAAAAAATGTTCACCAACTTTTTATACACTGCCATGATAAGCTGAATGTGAAAAAGTTTTGATGGCGTAAAAGTTGTTTCCGCTTATTTTGCAGTCCGCTTGAGAATTTTTCATGAAGTATAACTTTGTAACCATAGAGGGAAATATTGGTGCCGGTAAAACCACGCTGGCCCACCTGCTTAGCAAACATTTTAATGCCCGGTTGATACTGGAGGAGTTCGCCGACAACCCTTTCCTGCCGAAGTTTTATGAAAATCCGGCTCAGTATGCATTCCCACTGGAGCTGTTTTTTATGGCGGAACGATATAAGCAACTGAAAGACCTGCTGCAGACAAAAGACATGTTTCAGAACATAACCATATCCGATTATCTTTTTACCAAATGCCTGTTGTTTGCCAAGGTCAATTTATCTGAAGAAGAGTTCCGTTTATACCAAAAACTTTTTGAGATCATCAATCCGCAGATCATTCAACCTGATATTCTCATCTACTTACATACCCCGGTTAAAAAATTACAGGAGAATATCAAGAAACGCAACCGGGAGTATGAACAGGAAATTCCCAACGATTATCTTTTTACTTTACAGGAAACCTATACCCAGTACATAAAGCAGCACAATATCAAAACCCTGTTTGTTGATGCAGGCAATGCTGATTTCTTAGGCAATGATGAACATCTTAAGATCATTATTGATGCGCTGGATAAAGAATACGAAGAAGGGCAACATTATTTAACTTTGCCCTAATCAGTAAAAATGAGCAGCGATAAACTCCCTAAAGAATTCCTCAATTTTATTTTTGCAAGACTTTTCTTCGTATTGGGGTTACGCATGATAACCACCATTGTTATTTACCAGGTCTTTCATTTAGCAAGCACTTATATGGTGGGTTTTGCCGGCCTGGCCGAATTTGTACCTGCAGTAATTGCAGCATTGTATGCCGGGCATTACATTGACAAACACAATAAAAAGAATATCCTTGTCTGGTCCTATGTTTTTTACATGTGCTGCGGCCTGTCGCTGGCCATGATCAGCCTGCCCTGGTTTGATCTATCCAATGCAACAAAAGTAACAGTGATATTATCTGTTGTTTTTTGCACCGGTATCATCCGTTCATTTGCCGGGCCTGCTGCCAACAGCATGATCGCTGCCATTGTTTCCCGGGAGCAATTACCAAAAGCAATATCATATAATTCTTCCACCTGGTTAATATCTTCTATCGGCGGGCATGCCATTGGCGGATTATTAATTGCCGCAGTAGGTATTTCAAATGCCTATTTTGTTACTGCAGCCATCATATTAACTGCCATAGTATTTGCGGTACAATTAAAACCAAAGCCACCCGTGACCACTC
>JBGANE010000052.1:0-20685 GCA_044222465.1 Ferruginibacter sp. | reverse complement strand
AATGCTCCAGGCTGTCTTTCCATTGCGGGATGACGATGTCAAAACAATCCCGGATCTTTTTTGTATCCAGCGCAGAATACAGTGGTCGTTTTGCTGCCGTTGGGTATTGGGCAGTTGTGACTGGGTTGACGATACAATTACTTCCGCTTAGTTCTTTAATGGCCAATGCAAATTCATACCAGTTGGTTATGCCTGCATTGGTATAATTATAGATACCGGGCATTTCCCGGCTCTTACCTGATGAAATAATCTTCATGATCGCAGTTGCAATATCTGCTGCATAAGTAGGAGAGCCGTATTGATCATTCACCACATTGATCGAATCCTTTTCTTTCATCAGGCGCAACATGGTCTTTACGAAATTGCTTTTGAAAGATGAGTAAACCCATGAAGTGCGGATGATGATAGTTGAAGGGTCATTTTGCAAAGCCAGCTCTTCACCTTTTAATTTCGATTTGCCATAAGTATTTATCGGGCAGGTGTCATCTGTTTCTTTATAGGGTTGCTTTGCAGTGCCGTCAAAAACATAGTCGGTGGAAATATGTATCAGCTGAACATCATGCTGTTTGCAAGCAGTTACAAGATTACCGACTGCTTCTGCATTAATTAAAAACGCCTTGTTTTTTTCTGTCTCTGCTTTGTCAACAGCTGTGTAAGCAGCACAGTTGATGCAATAAGCAGGGGTATTTGTTGAAAAATATTTTTTTACCGCATCAATATCTTCAATGGCCAGTTCTTCTTTTGTTACAAATAAAAAACGGTATTCCCCAAACTGTGGTGCAATGGCTTTTAATTCATTGCCCAGCTGACCATTTGCCCCGGTAACTACAATTGTCTGGAGATTATTTTTCAAAAACAAGACTGTTTTTACAATTTTTTAAAGAAGGGAGTACTTTATCTTTTTCGGATACCAGCGTCTTGTCTGCAGGGATTTTCCAGTCTATGCCCAGGTCTTTGTCATTATAGAGTATTCCTTCTTCAGATGCTTTGTTATAAAACGCATCGCATTTATATAAAACTTCTGCCGTTTTGCTCAATACCGAAAATCCATGAGCAAATCCTTTTGGGATCAGCAATTGTTTTTTATTATCAGCCGATAATTCCAGTGAAAACGTTTTGCCATAGGTTGGCGAACCTTTGCGTATGTCAACGACCACATCAAGGATATTGCCACTTAAGACCCTGACTAATTTTGTTTGGGCATGTGGTTCATCCTGGTAATGCAATCCACGGATAACCCCATATGAAGATCTTGACTGGTTATCCTGTACAAACCTGATGTTGATACCTTCGGCAGCAAAATTCTTTTCATTGTAGCTTTCAAAAAAATATCCACGGTTGTCCTCAAATACTGCGGGCTCAAAAATGAGCAGGCCCGGTAGGTTTGTTTTAATGAATGGCATTTTAATTGATAATTAGTTAATTGATAATGGATAATTTATGCTGACTACAAACTGGCAGAATATTCTAATACTCTGTATAGTCAAAGAATTATCAATTATCCATTAGTCAGTTATTCATTTAAGAATATCTTTTTTTAAAAAACTCTATCGTCTCTGCAAGCCCTTCTGTAAAATTCTTTGTAGGCTGATAACCCAGTAATTCTTTTGCTCTTGATATATCAGCAAGTGAATTGCGGATATCACCTTCCCTGGGTTCACGGTAAATAGCAGCAAGGCTGCTTTCCAGGTGTTTGCAGCAGGCATTATATAAATAGTTGACAGAAAAACTTTCCCCTACCGCTACATTGTAAACTGTATTCAGCGCATCAGGGTTGTCTGTCAGCATTCCCTTTATATTCATCTGTACTGCATTGTCAACAAAAGTAAAGTCACGGGTCTGTTCACCATCGCCATTAATGTAAGCAGGCGTATTTTTTATAATACTTTTTACGAATAATGGAATCACAGCAGCATAAGCTCCATCCGGGTCCTGGCGTGGGCCGAAAATATTGAAATAGCGGAAGCCCATCAATTTGATTCCATACACATCGGCAAAAACCTGGGCATACAGTTCATTTGTTTTTTTGGTGGCTGCATAAGGAGAGAGGCACTTGCCAATGCGATCTTCCTGCTTTGGGAGTGTGGGCTCATCGCCGTATACTGAAGAAGAAGAAGCATACACAAATTTTTTCACCTTATTGTCAACTGCTGCGGTCAGTATATTTATAAATCCACTCACATTCACTTCATTGAAATAAAGCGGTTCCCGGATGCTGCGGGGAACGGAACCAAGCGCTGCCTGATGACTTACATAATCCATCCCGGCACAGGCTTTCTGGCATATCTCAATATTGCGGATATCACCTTCCTGGAATTCAAACCCTTTGTATTGCCTGAGAATATTAAGATTGGATTGAAAACCATTGGCAAGATTATCAAGCACCCTTACTTTCTTTGCACCGTTCTTTAATAAATATTCGGCAATATGGCTGCCAATGAACCCGGCGCCACCGGTAATTAAAAAATTACTATTGCTCAGATCAGCCTGGTGAAAATTCAAAATTCAAAATTTATAATCCAAAATTATTTACAAACTCCAATATTTGCGTGAGCTTATCTTACTTCTGTAGATCCCTTTAAGGTCGGCAATGATCGCATGGGGTTTGGTAATAGATACAAAATACGCATCATCAAGCTTTTTATAATCATTATGAGGCACGGTAATAATAACGGCGTCATAATCCTTGTTTAATGATGGTGCCAGCTCAAAACCATACTCATGCTTCAAGTCGGCACTGTCGGCATGTGGGTCGGTAACATCAACATTAAGCGAAAATGCTTTCAATTCTTTTACCACATCGGCTACTTTGCTGTTGCGGATATCGCTTACATTTTCCTTAAACGTGGCGCCCATCACCAGCACTTTGGCCTCCCTTACATTACCGTTGTTGCGTATAATATGCTGAAGCATCTTCCTGGCCACATAACCGGCCATGGCATCATTGATAAAACGGCCAGCCAGTATCACCTGGGAGTTATATCCTAATTTTTTTGACTTGTAAGTGAGATAATACGGATCAACACCAATACAGTGTCCTCCCACCAGTCCCGGCTGGAATTTCAGGAAGTTCCATTTGGTGCCTGCAGCTTCCAATACTTCATATGTGTTAATATTCATTTTATTGAAGATAATAGAAAGCTCATTCATCAATGCAATATTCAGGTCACGTTGGGTATTCTCGATAATTTTTGCCGCTTCGGCAACTTTAATGGAAGAAGCTCTGTGAACGCCGGCCTTTACTACCAGTTCATACACTTTAGCAATGATATCCAAACTTTCATCGTCGCAGCCACTCACTACTTTGATAATGGTACTAATGGTGTGTTGTTTATCGCCTGGATTGATCCTTTCGGGTGAATAACCGATTTTATAATCTGCTACCATTTTCAATCCCGAGAATTTTTCAATAATAGGTACACAATCTTCTTCGGTACAGCCGGGGTAAACGGTGCTTTCAAAAACCACATAGTCGCCTTTCTTTATTACTTTACCAATTGTTTCACTGGCACGCTGCACCGGAATCAGGTCCGGAACATTATGTTCATCAACAGGAGTGGGGACAGCCACTATAAAAAAATTCGCCTGTCGTAAAACATCAAGTTCATTCGTGAATTCAATATCACAACCTTCAAATGCCGACGCTTCCAGCTCCTGGCTGGGATCGATATTGTTCCGCATCATTTGCACCCTTTCTGCATTAATATCAAAACCAATGACCTTGATCTTTTTTGCAAATTCCAGAGCAATAGGCAGGCCAACATAACCGAGGCCGATGACAGCCAGCTTTTTTTTCTTATCTAATAATTCCTGATACATTTTTATGAGTATGAATTATAAATTATTTTTTGCTTTCAAATTCCTTGGGCAATTTATTCAATTCTTCCTTTGGTAAATTTTTGAAATATTCATAAGTGATCTTCAATCCATCTGCTCTCGAAACCCTGGGCTCCCATCCCAGTATCTTTTTTGCTTTGGTAATATCGGGTTGCCTTTGTTTGGGGTCATCGGTAGGCAACTCTTTGAATACGATTTTTTGTTTGGTGCCGGTAAGTTTGATGATCTCGTTGGCAAAATCAAGCAAAGATATCTCATCGGGATTACCAATATTCACCGGCATGGGATAATCACTCATCAGTAACCTGTAAATTCCTTCTACCAGGTCATCAACATAACAGAAACTGCGGGTTTGACTGCCATCACCAAAAACAGTAAGGTCTTCGCCACGCAGGGCCTGGCCTATAAAAGCAGGTAATGCCCTTCCATCGTTGAGCCGCATCCTCGGTCCATAAGTATTAAATATTCTTACAATTCTCGTCTCCACTTTATGAAAAGTATGATAGGCCATGGTAATGGCTTCCTGGAAACGTTTGGCTTCATCATATACACCACGTGGCCCTACAGGGTTAACATTGCCCCAGTATTCTTCATTTTGCGGATGCACCAATGGATCACCATACACTTCGCTGGTTGATGCAACTAAAATTCTTGCATTCTTTGCTTTGGCGAGGCCAAGGCAGTTATGTGTGCCTAATGAACCCACTTTTAAAGTTTGAATGGGTATTTTCAAATAATCTATCGGGCTGGCAGGTGATGCAAAGTGCAGTATATAATCAAGGTTGCCGGTAACATGTATGAATTTTGATACATCGTGATGATAAAATTCAAACTCTTTTAATTTAAAAAGATGCTCGATGTTCTTAAGGTCACCGGTTATCAGGTTATCCATGCCAATTACATGGAAGCCCTCTTTAATAAAACGGTCGCAAAGATGAGAACCAAGAAAGCCGGCTGCGCCTGTTATGAGAACTTTTTTATTAGCCACGTATTAACTGATTAAATATTTACGGTTTTTCTTCCTACACTTTCATAATGAAACCCGAGCTCTTCCATTTTTGCCAGGTCGAAAAGATTTCTTCCATCGAAAATTACCTTATTTTTCAATAAAGTGGTCATTTTGGAAAAGTCAGGTGTCCTGAATTCACTCCATTCAGTTGCTATTATCAGGGCATCTGCACCGGTGAGTGTATCATACTGATGCTCTGCAAATTTTATCTTGTTTCCAAGCAATTCTTTCACATTGTTCATGGCTTCGGGATCGTAGGCAGTGATTACAGCACCGGCAGCAAGCAGTGCGTCGATGATAACCAAAGCAGGGGCTTCTCTTATATCATCTGTATTCGGTTTGAATGCCAGCCCCCAGATGGCTATCTTTTTGCCATTGATATTATTTTTAAAGTAGGCTTTGATCTTTGGTATCAGGTGCAGTTTTTGTTTTTCATTTACTTCCATCACTGCATCCAGTATCTTGAAATCATAATCCACGTCATCAGATGATTTAACCAGGGCCTGCACATCTTTTGGAAAACAGCTTCCTCCATACCCAATACCCGGGAATAAAAAACGCCTTCCAATACGCTCATCGCTTCCAATACCCTTGCGTACCATATCCACATCGGCGCCCATGCGTTCACATAAATGAGCTATCTCATTCATAAAAGTGATCTTCATGGCTAAAAAAGAATTGGCAGCATACTTGGTAAGTTCTGCGCTCTTTTCATCCATATAAATTATGGGGTTACCCTGGCGAACAAAAGGAACATAGAGCTCGTTCATTATTTTTTTCGCTCTTTCTGATGAAGTGCCGATAATGACCCTGTCAGGTTTCATGAAATCATCAACCGCAACTCCTTCTCTCAGGAATTCGGGATTTGAAACAACATCAAACTCGATCTTTGTACCTGCCTGCCCGGTAGGCAGGTTTTTTGCAATAGCGGCATAAACTTTTTCAGCTGTGCCCACAGGTACGGTGCTTTTATCAATGATCACCACATAGTCAGTTATCAGTTTACCTAAGTCATTAGCCACGCCAAGTATATATTTAAGGTCTGCGCTACCGTTTTCACCGGGTGGAGTAGGCAATGCCAGGAAAATGACCTGTGCATTTGATATACCTTCCTTTAGTGAAGTAGTGAAATGAAGACGGCCTTCTTTCTGATTCCGGAGAAATAATTTTTCAAGTCCGGGTTCGTAAATAGTTAATTCACCCGAAGACAATTTTTCGATCTTGTTTGTATCAATATCAACGCAGGTAACTGTATTACCGGTTTCTGCAAAGCAGGTACCGGTTACCAGTCCTACATATCCTGTTCCAATAACTGCAATTTTCATAGCTTGTCCTCTGAGGAGGATTAACTGTTTTAAGGGTTAAGAAATTATTTGTTTACGAATTCGAGTACCTTATTCACAATAAATGTCTGTTGTTCTTCATCCAGTTCGGTGTGAATGGGGAGTGAGATCACCCTCTCGGTAAGCCAGTCTGTAAGAGGCAACTGGTAGCTGCTTCCGCCAAAGGCATCAAACATTTTTTGCCTGTGGGCCGGCACCGGGTAATAGATCATGTTGGGAACGCCCTGTTCAGTTAAGAATTGGTTCAGTCCATCTCTGTCAACTCCATTCAATATCAAGGTGTACTGATGAAATACGTGCTTGTTATTGCTATCTCTAAACGGAATAGTTATCTTTTTATTTTCTGCGAATGCCTTATCATAAAAATCGGCTGCTTTTCTCCTGGCAGCAATGTATTCATCAAGGTGCTTTAACTTGATGTTCAGTATAGCTGCCTGCATAGCATCCAGCCTGGAGTTGCATCCCACCACATCATGATAATAGCGCTTGCTTTGCCCGTGGGAAGCGATCATTTTTAGTTTACTGGCTAGTTCATCATTATCGGTAAACATGGCGCCTCCATCTCCAAAAGCACCCAGGTTTTTAGAAGGGTAAAATGAGGTACAGCCGATATGGCTTATTGCCCCGGCTTTTTTAACCGTACCGTTGCTGAAAGTATAGTCAGAGCCTATAGCTTGTGCATTATCTTCAATTACGAATAAATTATGTTTTGCCGCAATCGCCATTATATTTTCCATATCAGCTGCCTGTCCGTACAGGTGAACGGGTACTATCACCTTTGTCTTGGATGTGATCGCTTTTTCGACGGCTGCAGGATCAATACAAAAGGTCTTTGGATCAACTTCAACAAATACCGGCTTTATATTAAGCAATGCAGCTACTTCTACGGTAGCTATGTAGGTAAAGGAAGGCGTAATAACTTCATCGCCCGGTTTCAGGCCAAGGGCCATCATGGCAATTTGTAAAGCATCGGTTCCGTTGGCACAGGGGATACAATGTTTGCTGCCATGGTACCGGGCAAGATTTTCTGCAAACTCAGCCACCACTTTGCCACCAATGAAAACTGAACTTTCCATTACTTCCGTCACGGCATCGTCTACTTCCTTCTTTATTTTCAGGTATTGTGTCCTGGTATCTACCATTTGCAAGGGCCTCATAAGTATAATTTTACGAGGCGCAAAGATAAGGATTGCAACAGGAATTAAGAATTTGCAATATGTGCCCGTTCAGATTAAAAAATTGCCTTTAGATTTGTTACAAAATAGGCCTTGAGTAAATTCTTATACGATACATTTCTGTTTTTATATTCGATAGGAGTAAGAGTTTCCTCATTATGGAACCCCAAGGCCCGAAAATGGCTGGATGGCCGTAAAGATATCTTCGCTACGATAAATGATCAACTTAAAAAGAGCAACCAGAAACTTATTTGGATGCACTGCGCCAGCCTGGGCGAATTTGAGCAGGGCAGGCCCTTGTTGGAGGAATTAAGAATTAAGAATGAAGAATTAAAAATTATACTCACTTTCTTTTCACCTAGCGGTTATGAGGTAATGAAAGATTATCAAGTCGCTGATCATGTTTTTTACCTGCCTATGGATTCGCCGGTAAATGCAAGAAGATTCTTAGATACCATAAACCCGTCGCTGGTACTTTGGGTAAAGTATGAATACTGGTTTTATTACCTGAAGGAATTAAAGCGGAGGAATATTCCAACGGTACTTGTGTCGGGCATATTCAGGGGAAATCAGCCTTTTTTTAAATGGTACGGAGATATCTGGAGAAAAATGCTGGCATCGTTCACTTATTTTTTTGTGCAGAATGAAGAGTCGAAAGGCTTGTTGAAAACGATTGGGTTTTCCAACAATGTATCTGTAAATGGTGATACAAGGTTTGACCGGGTGCTTGAGATCGCCAATACATTTGAAGCCTTACCCCTTATTTCGGAATTTTGTGGCGACAGTAAAGTGATCGTTGCAGGGAGTACCTGGGAAGAGGATGAGATAGAGTTGCTTCATTTTGTAAAAGCCCATCCCGAAATAAAATTCATTATAGCTCCCCATGAAATTGATGAAGAGAATTTAAATGATGTGAAGGAAGAATTTAAAAATTCCATGTTCCTCTCAGAATTGACGGCCAACGAACAACGACTAACCACCAATGTTCTTATAATTGACAACATCGGCATGCTTTCCCGTTTATACAGGTATGCCACGATAGCTTATGTGGGCGGGGGTTTTGGCAATGATGGGGTGCACAATGTTTTGGAAGCTGCGGTTTATGGTAAGCCGGTAGTCTTTGGCCCGGTATATGAAAAATATGAGGAAGCAACCGGCCTGATCCATGAAGAAGGAGGAATAAGTATTAACGGGCCGCTTAAACTGGAGGGCGTATTGAATGACCTGTTGAATAATGAAACAGAAAGAAAAAGGAGAGGAGAGGCTGCAAGAAATTATGTGCTTGCCCATGCAGGAGCTTCTCAAAAAATAATCAGGTTTATTCAGGAAAACCGCCTCTTGACGAGTTGATAAAACTGCTTTACCATTTCATCGCTGTCATTCCAGCCGTTCTTTACTTTTAGTTCCCGCTGTATCCAGTATTCGGCTTCGGGATAAATAGAAAAACCGTTGATGGTTTTTATACTTCTTTCATACATGGCTTCATCTCCCCTGAACAATTCATTGATGAACAAAAAACGATCATTTACAGCAATGGCCTTTCGCAGGTCACGTATAGGTACTTCGGTCAGTGCATCTCCCAGGTCGATCTTTGATTGTTTAAGCCGTTCATTTATGGAAGAAGTATTATTTGCTGCTGTTTCATTGATCTCTTTTTTATTTTCTGCAGGCTTACCAGTTGAATCACCGGCCTTTAATTGATTTTGATGACTGAGCGTAGGGATGTCTTCTTCTCCCTGGTAAAGTATATGTGGCTTATTTTGTAGGCTGATCTTTTGCATGGCCTCAGCATTCCTTTTTATCTCTTCCAGTTCGGCTTCAATTTCGGCCTCATCAACTTTTAAAACTTCAACTATTTTCTCTTCGGGGATATTATTTTTTTCAGCAATGGTTTTAGGGTCGGCAAGGGGGACAACCGTTATCGCCACATTATCATTTGGTGAAGACGGGGCATGGATGGTCTGCAGGTGTAATAATTCTGCCTGTAACATCTGAACAGTAAGCAGCAGTTGATCCGGGGGGATTTTTTCTGCAAACTGTTCCTGTAATTTTTTCAGGAGTGTTTCCACTCTTTCCATGATATTAGTATACTTTTGATGCCCTGACCAGGGGCGGCATTAAAGAATAACTTGCGGCCCCCAAGTTACAAACTGATTTTTAAAAAATATAGCTAAATGTTCATAGAACCCAATTTAAAAGGCGAGCGGCGTGGCTGGATTGAAGTGATCTGTGGCAGTATGTTCAGCGGCAAAACAGAAGAGTTGATCCGCCGCCTGAAGCGTGTGAAGATCGCCAACTTAAAAGTGGAAATATTCAAGCCTTCAATAGATACACGCTATGATGAACAGAAAATTGTAAGTCACGATACCAATGCCATACAGTCCACCCCGGTTGATAATTCACAAACCATTTTGTTGCTTGCCCAGGAAGTGGATGTGGTTGGAATTGACGAAGCACAGTTTTTTGACGACCAGATAGCTGTAGTTTGTGAGCAACTGGCGCAAAGAGGCATACGTGTTATTGTAGCCGGCTTGGACATGGATTATTTAGGTAATCCTTTTGGCCAGATGCCCAACCTATTGGCCAAGGCCGATTATATTACCAAGCTGCATGCCATTTGCCAGGTATGCGGTAATATCGCAAATATCAGTTATCGTAAAGTAAATGAAGGAGGGCAGGTGTTATTGGGCGAAAAAGATGTGTATGAACCCAGGTGCCGCATTTGCGCCCAACTTTAGTAACTCCTGCCTATGGTATCACATACTGCTTTCAGCAATGAATTATTATCATGTGCATCATGACTTTTTTCCCATATCATTATGCCGTTGGCTGACTGCTTTGCAAGCATGGCTTTCTTTTTAACCGTAGCAATTCCGTTATAATATATTGTGTAGTTGGTAAAGCCACCGGCAGTTACTATTGCCGAATCTGATTGTGGATTGGCCCCTTGTAATAATATGTCATTATAACTGAGTACCGTTCCGGTTTGTGTGATGCCGCTGGGTCTTCCATAACCCGCAATGCCCAGCACAGCCTTTGCAGCTGGAAGCCCACGGGTATTTATCCAATAGTTGATACTGGTGGTTGCCAGTGAATAATCACAGTGCTGCTTGTATGGTAAAGTCGTACTGAAATCATCATAAGACATAATATTGAACCAGTCAACATAATTCCCCTGCCACAATTCACTTTTTATTGCATCTCTTATTGCACCGGCATATTTTCCGGCAGTAATGGCAGCCGTCAGGTAGTATTTACTTCCCATATGGCAACTGTCACTGAATTGTTTCATGAGTGCAGTATAAGTAATATCCGTTCCATCATCGGTACGGGGAAACTCCCAATCCACATCCACGCCATCCAGGCCATAAGCTCTTACTAAGTTCATTATCTGGTTAATAAAAGAAGTTCTGACAGCTGCTGTTGCTGCCATGTTTTTAAAATCCGAGGCAACACCACTGATACTTAAAAAAACCTTAGCGCCGTTTGCTTTGGATTTTGTTTTTACTTCAAGTAAATGACTACTGCTGCCCAATACTGCATTACCGCTGCTGTTAACTGTTGCAAATGCATAGTTGACAACATTGCACATCCTGAATTTTACATCGGGTACAGATGCTACAGACCTGTAAGAAGGAAAATACCCCACTACGTAAAAACCAAATGCAGGAGGGGCTGCAATAACAGTGTTGCCGGGAGCCGGGGGAATGATGTCAGATTTTTTACAGGAGCTGGCAAAGCCAATTAACATACCTGTACACAAAAGGTATCGCAGTTTTAGCATATTTTCAGTATACACTGTGAAGATAATTAAAAATCAGAACCGGGGAAAGATGAAACTAAAATGTTTGGATCATTTCGGCTAAAAATTTATCGTAGTAAAAATGTTATCAAACGCAGCACTCATGCCCCCCCGATCAGTGTCATAGAAGATTGTATGAATAAAAAAGCCACCCGTTTTTAGCGGATGGCTTTTTATTTACTAAACCAGTTTTATTCCTTTATAAATTTCGAGGCGGTTGTATTTTCCCCGTTATTCAGTTTCAGCATATAAACTCCTTTAGGCAGTTTAGATATGTTGAGCTGTTGTAAATTACGGGTGATCCTTTCTTCCATCATTACCGTTCCTTTCATATCAACTACTCTTACTGTCGCCTGGTTTGTAGTTAGTCCAGGTACACTGATGTTTAACACATCACTTGCAGGGTTTGGATATACTTTCAGTAAGGTATTGCTTGTAATTTCATTACCAGCTCCAAATACCGACGCTGTTCCCAACTGCACTTTTAATGTGTAGCAACTGGTTGCACTGTTAGCGCCATTGTATCCATACACTCTTGCATAATAGGTACCTGCAGTATATGTACGGGTAATGGCTTCGCTTGTTGTACCTCCTTTTTGTGAAATAGCTAATTGAGTACCTGCACTATTTACAACTGTAAGGTCGTAATCACCGGGCAATGTTGTCAGTGTTACTGTTGCAGTTCCTCCGGTTGTAATTACAAACTTGTAATAGTCATTATCACCGCTGGGGCTTATTAACCCGGTGATGTTGGTGTTAAACGGAATAGTTGCTGCGCCAGAAATTGTTCCATTGGTTGATACATCATAGGCACTTTGGCAACTGGTAACTGTTGTTACAGTGGCTTTAATGGTGTAGCATGTTGCACTATTGGCACCATTGTAGCCAATTATCCTTATATAATAAGTACCTGCAGCCTGGTTATTAAGGGTAACAGTTTCTGTTGCAGTAGCACCAGTGCCTGAGCCTATCTGTGTTCCGGATCCGTTATAAATATACATGTCGTAGTCAACACCACCCGGACCAACAAGATTGTAAACAATATTGCTTGTAGCTGTAGTAACTATCTTGTAATAATCAACATCGGTTGTTGTGCTAATTGCTGCAGAGTTTGTAACTCCGGAACTTATCGTGGCAGCAGTTGCCTGCGTTTCGTTAGGCTCAAATGCTGTAGAACAAGGATTGCCTCCCGTTGTAGTGAACTGTGCCTGTGTATATGCACTGCTTCCTGTACTGCAGTTTGCCCTTACCCTCCAATCGTACAAAGAACCTAATGTTAGTCCGGAGAGGCCAACAGAAGTTGAAGTGGTAGCAGTGGCTGCGTTAGTCCATGTTGATGAAGAATTAAGTTTGTAATCAACATCATAACTTATTGCACCGCTAACAGCACCCCAGCTTACGGTTGCGCTTGTATTAGTGATGGCAGAAGAAGATAATCCTGATGGAGCTGTACCACATGAACTGTAAGCAGCACCGATACCTACTGCATACATAGCATTGGTGGTAGCGATCACTTCAGCACTTCCTGCACCATACAGGTCGGTTGCAGATTGAATGGCATAGGTTCTTGCTGCTGCATAGTTTGAAGTAGAAATTAGATAGTTGGTATTTGTCCTGTAGGCAATAGCGGCAGCTTTATCGATACCAATACCTGTAACGGTATAAGCGTTGCCAATATCATTGGTTCCGCTGCCGCCCTGGGATAAAAGATAGAACCAGAAATTAAGTACACCACTATTGGTATGTACTCCGCCATTATCACCGGTACCTGTGTACCAGAAGGTTCCTAAATATGTATCGGGTTGACTGAACTGGTTAGGGTTGCTCATACTGCGGAATGCAGCGCCGATGTTCTCACCGATCTGCCAGTTGCCACTTGCGCCTTTGGCATAGAACTCAATGGCTGTTCCAAAGATATCACTGAAAGCTTCGTTCAATGCACCTGACTGGTTTGAATAATTTAGGTTAGATGTTCTTTCTGTAACACCATGAGTGATCTCGTGACCGCAAATATCCAAAGCAGTCAATGGGGTATAAGTGGCATTACCATCTCCGTAGGTCATACGGCTTCCATCCCAGAAAGCATTTACATTATTGCTATAACCAAATGCTATCAGGTTGGTGTGCACATAGCTGTTCAAAGCAAAGCCTGCATTGTCAACACTATTTCTATTATGTTTGCTTAAATAATAGTCATAAGTTTTTTCAGTGCCCCAATGGCCATCTGTTGCGTATTGGTCTTTGTTTGCATTCACATTATTCCAGGTATTATCTGCATCGGTAAAATCCACGGCAGCGCCATAGTTTGTTCCTGCCAGCCTCATATCATATGTATTGATACCATTGCCACGGCCTGTTTCACGTAAACGATAAGTGGTTCCGGTAAAATCAGTGGTTATGGTTTGTGTACCGCTGTAAGCAGTAATTGCAGTACCGGTAGCGTTTGTGCTGTGGATAAGTTCTCTCTTGCCCAGGATCCTTCCGTTAATCGCATCTATAAAAACGATTTGGCGGCTTACGGGGTTATTTGCATAAATATCAAATTTGTAAGCAAGCCTTAATGAAGCCGGTACCACATCTTCTTCACCGCTATAATAGACCAATTCGCCTTTTGGAAAAAAAGTTGCAGCCTGGTTGTTCTGTTCTCTCTTTATGAATGCTTCTTCTGCAGGTACCTGCCATTTATATTCTTTTGCACCTACAAAGTTCATGGCTTTGTTTAATGCCGAGGTTTTACTTAGTGATGGGGCGCTTTGTAAACCAGAAGGAAAATCTTTTATCCATTTTCCGTTTTGGCTGCTTACCAGGTTGTTGTTTACATGTATGATGTACACTGCATGCTCTACCGGGATGCCATTATAGGTTTGCTGGTAGCGATAGTGCTCAAAACCCAGTTTGTCTTTATCTGTGTTGCTGAGCAATGCATTGCTGCTGGTGATAATTTTTCCGGCAGCATCTGTAACCAATACGGCTCCTTTTGTAAATGCCGGAGCGTTGGCTTTAAAAACAATTTGTTCAGGATACATTCCTGGCTGACCTTGCATGAGGTCCTGTGCTTTTGATTTGTTGGCACAAAACAAGCCTGTTGTAAACAGGCACATGATTAAAAACTTTTTCATTTTTGTTTAGTTTTGGTAAAAAATTTTGGTAATATATGTTGAATAATAAAGCCAGACAATAGAAAAACTTCTATAGTAAAATCCCTGTGGATAACTTCGGCAACAGCTAGCCGAAAATAAAAAACTATGAAAACCAGTATAGTTACAATGCTTTTAACCGGTATGGAGTTGTAAAAAAAGCCTCGTCCCTTTTGCGAATGTTAGTAATTTGCAGCAATGATCAAACGGATTTTTGCATTGCTGGGAAAAGATATACTGCTTGAGTTCAGGCAGAAGCATACTTTTTATGGCATCCTGTTATACATCGCATCCACCATCTTTGTGCTCTATCTCTCCATTGATAAACCCGATGCCAATGTGTGGAATGGTTTATTCTGGGTAATACAATTATTTATTTGTGTGAACGCAGTGGCAAAGAGTTTTTTACAGGAAAGCCGGGGGCGGATGCTTTATTTTTATTCCATTGCTTCACCGGTGGAATTTATCGTAGCAAAAATATTGTATAACGTGGTACTCATGATACTCATGAGCCTCATCAGCCTGTTCCTGTTCTTTATCTTTTTAAATAACCCGGTCGATAACAGCCTGCGGTTTACGGGAATTGTGATATTGGGCGGAGCAAGTATAAGTATTGTATTCACATTAATGAGCGCTATTGCTGCTAAGGCGCAGCAAAATGCTGCATTGATTGCTATTCTGGGGTTCCCGGTAATACTGCCTCAGCTTTTATTACTGATGCGTTTTAGTAAAGCTGCATTTGCCGAGGTTTTTAAAGAAGGGGCTTTGTTGCAACTTGCAGGTTTAATAGTTGGATTGGATGTATTGGTAATTGCCTTAGCTGTTATATTATTCCCTTATTTATGGAAGGATTGAAACCTGAAACCGGATGTCCGAAGTCTGATTCCCAACCTCAGGCTTCAGACCTCGGACTTCTGACTTCATAGTTTAGGCTGACTTCCCTATCTTTGCCCTCCCGATAAAAATCTTTTTTTGAGGAAAAACTGGTGGAAAATATTGTCCTTTCTGTTATTGATCTACACGGTGGTGGGTGGTTTTCTGATGGATGTGCCCCGCTTGTTTATTCTGAATGAGACCATCCGTAACCTTTACTTTCATGTATGTATGTGGTTTGGTATGATGATACTGTTTACCATCAGTTTTGTATATAGTATCAAGTACCTGCGTGGGTTCAATTTGCGCAATGATATTTTCGCCCACAACTTCGCTGCCGTTGGCTCTTTTTTTGGCATACTGGGTTATGCTACTGGTACCATATGGGCCAACTATACCTGGGTAACCGATCAAAGCCAGTCGCTGGGAAGTATTTTGAAGGAGCCTAAACTAATAGGAGCTGCTATTGCATTATTGATCTATGGAGCTTATTTTGTTTTACGGGGATCATTTACCGATATGGATAAAAAAGCCCGGATCAGTGCAGTGTATAATATTTTTGCGTTTGCTATGCTCTTCCCGAGTATTTGGATAATTCCAAGGTTAGTCGGAAGTTTACACCCCGGCGCCCCCGGCAGCGAGAGTGGAAATCCTGCGTTGAACTTTAAGGATATAGACAGCAGGCTGCGAATGGTCTTTTACCCGGCTGTTATCGGCTGGACCCTGTTGGGTGTTTGGATTGCTACCCTTAAAATAAGGTTACAATTAATTAAAGATAAATCATTGATAAATGAATAAACGTTTCTTGTATCTTGTTTTTCGTTTCTCGTTTCTCATTTGTGGGATACTGATTAATGCAGCAGTTTTTGCGCAGGACGCCAAACCCGAAATGGCAGACGTGATGCGGAGTAATGGAAAGATCTATGTGGTGGTTGCTGTTTGTCTTACTATTCTTATCGGGCTGTTTGTTTATGTTTTTTTATTGGACAGGAAGATAAGCAGGCTGGAAAAGGAGAAGTAACAGGCAATGAGCAAAATTGCCCATTTTAAAACTACGATTGCTAAATATATAAAACCAAGATTTATGAGTGCTACACAACCTTACAGTTTCTTTCAAAGCGTGGAAAGGAGCTTCGACAAAGCAGCCAAATTCACCAAATGGGATTTGGGGATATTAGAACAGATAAAAGCATGTAACAGTGTTTACCAAATGCGTTTTCCTGTTAAGCGTGATGACGGAAGTATTGAAGTGATAGAAGCCTACCGTGTACAGCACAGCCAGCATAAAGCGCCCTGTAAAGGTGGTATCCGTTTCAGTGACGAAGTGAACCAGGATGAAGTGATGGCACTGGCCAGTTTGATGACCTATAAATGTGCTATTGTGAATGTGCCATTCGGCGGAGGTAAAGGCGGTATAAAAATAAATCCACGTAAATACAGTGAGTATGAACTGGAAAAGATTACACGTCGCTATACATCAGAACTGGTTAAGAAAAATTTCATTGGCCCGGGTATAGATGTTCCTGCACCGGATTACGGAACTGGTTCAAGAGAAATGGCCTGGATCGTGGACACTTACGCATCGTTGAAGCCCGGTGAAATTGATGCTGCCGGATGTGTTACCGGTAAGCCTGTAACACAGGGAGGTGTACGTGGCCGTACAGAAGCGACAGGCCTCGGTGTTTTTTACGGCATACGTGAAGTGTGTAATATGCCCGATGTTATGAAGAAGCAGGGACTGAGTGTAGGGATCAAAGATAAAACCGTAGTGGTGCAGGGTATGGGTAATGTGGGTTTTTATTGTGCTAAATTTTTCCGTGAGCATGGCGCTAAAGTGGTTGCCATTGCCGAATATGAAGGAGCCATATTTAAAGCAGAGGGTTTGAATGAAGAAGAGGTTTTTGCACACCGTAAAGCAACAGGCTCTATTTTAAATTTTCCGGGCGCTACTAACCTGGCTAAGAATACCGATGCACTGGAACTGGAGTGTGATATCCTGATCCCTGCGGCATTGGAAAATGTTATTAATGGTGATAATGCGCCAAGGGTAAAAGCAAAGATCATCGGTGAAGCTGCCAACGGCCCTTGTACACCGGAAGCGGATGAAGTGTTCACACAAAAAGGCATTTTATGTGTACCCGATATGTACCTGAATGCCGGTGGTGTTACTGTAAGCTATTTCGAGTGGCTGAAAAATTTAAGCCATGTTCGTTATGGACGTATGGAAAAACGCTTTACCGAAAACCTGAACTCACACATTTTAGGACAGATAGAAGAACTGAGTGGTAAAAAAGTAAGTCAAAAGGAAAAAGAATTTATCATGCATGGCCCCGAAGAAGTTGACCTGGTACACAGCGGCCTTGAAGAGACCATGATAAGCGCAACCAGGGAGATCATGGAGATATGGAAGAATAACCCCGGTATTCCTGATATGCGTACGGCAGCTTATGTAAGCGCCATCAACAAAGTAGCTATCAGTTACAGCGAGTTGGGTATTTTCCCATAATAAAATAACGATTTAAAAAACCCCATCCCGACCCGGTCGGGATGGGGTTTTTTATGGGCTAGCCTGAATGACAAAGAGTATCGTTATAGTTTTACCACGTTCATCTGCTCGGAGATCAATGTTTGCCTGCTCACCTGGAACACAACGGCTTTCCCGGTCTTCCTGCTGCTCACCTCAAATTTCAGGACAGCATCACCCAGGTCATCTGTATTCAGGATGAATTGCTTTGAGAATTTTTCTCCATTCACATTCCCGCTGTAAAGAACCACGCCGTTCTCATCAGCAATGGAAATACTGAATTGGTTTTCTTCTTTGGTACCAGAAAAATTGAGCATGAATACAGGCTGGTTCTTATAAGTGCCTGCATATTTGAGTTCAACAGGTACGGCATTGCTACCTGCAGTGGTATCTGCTGCATTTACATGCGTAAGGGTTGTCAGACTAAAAAGGGCCGCTACGATAATTGTTTTTGTGTGGTTCATAAAAATTTAATTTTAAAGGTTAATAAACAAGTTTCCAAAAAATTTCAGGAAGCAACCATAATGGCTTACATGTAGCAAGAAGGTTAAAGGGCGGCAGATAATTACTGCGGTACGGGCAATTGAATGTTCAATTGCTTTGATAGAATAAAACTACATTCACTTTTTTAAGGCTGCAAACCAATATAGGGCTGAAATTGAATTACCCAAATGGGGTGTGAAATAATGTAATACCTGCTGGTAAAGGGTTTGGAGTGATGGATGGTATGATGTCCAAATGCGGATGTTAAGAAATCATTAAGCCTTTTCGGGCCCTATAAGGTCCCACAGGTTACCATAGAGGTCTTCAAAAACAGCTACAGTGCCATAGGATTCTGTTGAAGGAGGACGCACAAAATTTATTTGTTTTGCGATGAGATCATTATAATCTCTCCGGAAATCGTCGGTGTATAAAAATAAGAACACTCTTCCTCCTGTTTGGTTACCAACCCTGCTCTCTTGTTCTTTATTAGCTGCTTGTGCAAGAAGTAAACAGCACTGTCCTTCACCTTTTGGTTTTACCATTACCCAGCGTTTGGTCTCACTCAGCTTTGTGTCTTCCACTAATGTAAAGCCAAGTTTTTCTGTATAGAAACTGATGGCTTCATCATAATCTTTTACAACAAGGGCAATATGGGCTATATGCTGGTTCATGCTGATCATTTTAAATGCTGTTCAAGCCATATGCCTATGGAGGCAGGTGAAAGGTCCTGGCCGGCAAGAATGCCATTTTCATCAATCAGGTAATTTACAGGAATGCCATTAATATGAAATCGCCTTGTGAACTCAGTGTCAAAAGCATGTTCTGCCAGTTCACAATATTGTTTCCATACCTGTTTGTCTTTCTTTATTGCCTCCAGCCATTTTTCTTTTTTATTATCAAGTGATACGCCGATCATCTCAAAACCTTTGCTGTTGTATTTTTTATAAAGGTTTCTTAATTCGGGAATTTGTTCCCTGCAAGGACTACACCAGGAACTCCAAACATCAACCAGCACCACTTTCCCTTTCAGGCTTGATAAAGCCAATTCATTGCCCAGGCTATCTTTCAAAATCAACTCAGGAAATGGTTTACCAGTTTCCGCTGCTGATACCCTGCTTAAAGTTTCATTGATCCAAACACTGGTAGGCAAGTGTTTTATTGAACTGTCGATGAGATCAGCCAGTTCACTTATTTGTTTGTAACTAAGATTCTTTCCCAGGTAAATAAGATTGAAATTCACCTCATCTTTCGGATGAGCTTTAATGAGTGATGTGAGCTTATTATATAGATTCAGCCTCTTTACAGAATCAGATACATCTGAACGCTGATTAGCATCCATGAAATTGTAGAGTTCAGTATATGGGGATTGCGTTCCCTTCACCTGTGCTATACAGCAGTTGGAAAAAATTATTAATATGCACGAAAACAGTAGCCTCACCTTTTCAATTTATCTATTAAAGAAACGATTTTTTTGTGAAGCCGGGATCAAAGTACATGGCTTAATACACTATTCTCAAGATAGAGACGGAAATTATGATCTGGACGGTTTATTACATCATTATGTTCTTTAAGGCTATGAATAAAAATGACCTGGTTCGACTTCAACATTTCTGCATTTACATCTTTCTCCTCAGGGTTTATAAAAGCGATATTCTTTTCCCGAAGCCCCTTCATCATTTCAGCCGATACTGCATCGGTGCCGCCGCCACGGTTGGTATATATGTGCAGGAAACGATGAGCATCATCAGCCTGTATCCATGCCGTGTATTTATCAACCTGGCTATAGAGCCCGTCAAACAATAACACCTGCTTCACTTCCATTCCGCCATTCTGCAGAATATGGGCCATTACACGAAAAGCGCCGCTATGCCCTGCCAGTATAATGTTACCTGCTTCAGCCCTTTTACCGATGACTTTTTCTTTTTTCAGTTTATCTATGACATCCTTTGCCAGGGCTTTGAAAATATCTTTCTTCTCCAGCTTGCCACCATAACTGTCGGGAGAGTTTTTTGCGGTTTCTGGTATCACCAGCACAGCATTACTTCCCGATGCTATGAATTGCTTTACCAGTTCAAAATAACTTGCAGCGCTGTCGATGGTATTCCTCCAGCCATGGAACCAGAAGACAAGATCAACCTGCTTATTCGCTTTTAATCCTGCCGGCACAATGATAAGTACAGAGCTGTCGCTGTAATGTTCTGCAGCATTATATAAAATCTTATCGTAGGTATGACCCTTTGCTCTTACTGAGTCTGGAAATGATGTATAGGAAGATGTGATACGGAATGTTCTTTCTGTTTGCGCAAATGCATGAGTTGATACAAAGAGCAGCGCACAAAGAATGGGTTTGTATATTATTTGCCTCGTCATTTTATATTATCTCCGCTATATGCCGGTGAATATTCTGAGAAAGTAATTCGGTAGGCACATCATTACTGTCTCCTCCAAACGGATCTTCTATCTCTTCGGCGATCAGTTCCAGGCTGGCCAGTACATAAAAGA
>JBGANE010000051.1:0-22804 GCA_044222465.1 Ferruginibacter sp. | reverse complement strand
CAGTATTTTTTTCATCTTTCAAAGGAGTTGTACCTGCAAATATGCAGAAATTAGTTGGTTTATCGGCCTAATCACACCGATATACCAGCATCAATTATGATAATTTTATCTTATCGGTATGCCCCAAATAGCTGCACACAAAAGCTATCCTCAATTTCATCCCTACACATTATCCTCTGATGAAATTGCATTTGTCATCACTTGTTAAGAATACGCCATGCTGCAGGGTAATAATTGTTTATCCGATTGGACATTATTTTTACCCAGCCCATGGGCAATTGCTGATGGGTTAACAATAACCATCCCCTCACATCAGTATTTATTTTTATTTCTTCTTTGCGTAAATATTGCAAGGCAACCTCCCTGTCCACTTCATAGCGAGGAACAGATGCATCAATGATATTGCTTACTGCCAGTTCGTGAGCAGGTATCAGTTCATTACGGATCAATGTACCCAGTTTTGTTCCTGCCTTCTTTATATATAAGGATGACTGGATCGACTCAAGACCATGCTCCAACTGAACAGGTAAAGCAATTATTTCTTCATTTTGTTTTATAAAGAAAAGGCTGCCTGAATCGTCAAGGTAAGGTTTAAGTATCTCGGTCTCTTTTACAGATAATTTTTCAGATCTTCTTTTCTTCGCTTGCCTGTCGCCTTCCCGATAGCTATCCGGAGCCTGTTGCTTAGTTCTAAATGCAGCAATAAAAAAACCTTCTCCTTTTACTTTACCAGGATAAAATAGATAGCCGTATGATTTTTCCTTTTTACTAATAGTTTCAATAATATTCCAGTTCTCTTCAACTTTCAACTTTAAACTTTGAACTTTAAACTCTTCTACCAGCCAATCAGCAATATCCTCATCTTCCTGTTGCGAATAAGAACAGGTGGAATAAATCAGAACACTTTCTTCTTTTAACGAGGGCATTATATCGGCCAATATCCTCTGCTGCCGTTGTGCACATAGCTGAACGTTATTTTCACTCCACTCTTCAACAGCAGAAGGATCTTTGCGGAACAACCCGCTGCCACTGCAGGGTGCATCTACTACTACCACATCAAAATAATTTTGAAGCCGCTTTTTCGCATACAATGTTTGCCCTTGTTTTAATTACTTCGTTACTTACGAGTAAACTGTCTTTTGAAATGATGGATTGGATCAAGGTAGATTTTCCACCCGGGGCTGCACAGAGATCCAGTATTTTTAATGGTTTCGACAGATCAACGGTTTGTCTTATCGCTTCTTCCAAAAACATAGAGCTCGCTTCCTGCACATAATAGGCCCCCGCATGAAAGAGCGGATCGGAAGTAAAGGAAGGACGTTCGGGTAAATAATAACCATTGCTGCTCCAGGGAACTCTTTCTGACTGAGTATTGAAGATTGAAGATTGAAGATTGAAGATTTTACCCGGATTAAACCGGACAGATGTTACTACAGCCCCAGACTGATGTGTTGAAATAAACGACTCTTCATCAAAACCTTTTACGTTTTGCAATGACCGGATAAGTGCTGCAGGAAGAATATTCAACTTAAATGTTTGTTACCCGGTTGAAGTTAGCAGATAATTTTTATTTTCGCTGACACTTATTCAATTTACATCATGTCATTATTATTAGGCCGTAGTATTTTTGGCGATCCTGCCAATGCAGGAAATGTATTAAGCAGGGAAGACGCCAATCAATTATTTACAGATTGGGTTAAAAATGAGCGACTACAACTGCACATGAAACAGGTAGCCCACCTAATGAAATGCTGGTCGGCTGAACAAGAGGAATTGAACGAAGCAGATCAATGGCGATGGGAAATGGCCGGCCTGCTGCATGATGCCGACTGGGACCAGTGGCCCGACCTGCATTGCAAAAAGATCATTGAAGAACTGGAGGCCAGGAATATTGACCCGGAGATCATAAGAGCTATCGCCAGCCATGGGCCTAATCATTTTGGCGTTGAGCCTGAAACAAAGATGGATAAGATGCTGTATGCCTTTGATGAACTAAGCGGCTTAACACATGCCTACAGTTTGATGCGCCCTGAAGGTTATGCAGGCATGGAACTGAAGGGCATTAAAAAACGGTTTAAAGAAAAAGCCTTTGCTGCGGCTGTAAACAGGGATGAAATTATGGATGCCATGCAAAGAGCAGGTGTTGAATTGGAAACTATTATGCAGAAGTTCATTATTGATAAGCAGGAGAAGTGAAGTGATGAAAATAAAAAAGATTCGTAGCTGGTACGAACCTTTTTTGAAGTAGTTTTCGAAATATTATTTTACAAAAATTCCATAGGCAAATGCCCTGTCACTAGGTGTAGTTAATGAGGTAACAGCACCATTAATCCATTAATTGTGCCAAGTAAGTTGAACCTAATTGATCAGAACCTGCTGTTTACATCGGATCCTTTTACCATAATTGACTGGGCATTACCTAATGTACTGCTTGTTAAATTAGTAAACTACTCCATTTTTTCCATGATTTTGCAATTGAAGTTGAAGGAGAAGTTGACACAAACTCCTGGCCCGCAACATATACATCAGTACCAGATACATATACATCATTAGCATAGCCGGCCCATAGCGCTCCGCTTGTTAAATGAGTTGCAACTCCGTTTTTCCAAAGTGTGGCTGCATCAAACGTAACCCCGGTTTCATTTCCGCAAACGTACACATCACTGCCAGAAACAAATATACCCCCTTCGCTTCTCCGTAAACCGTACCAGAGGTAAGTTCAGCTTCTTCCAGTATTTTGCAACGCTTGGCTTGTTGCGTTTGCTTCCATACCCGCAACATACACATCTGTTCCAGATACAAATACAGACCAGGCCTTGGCCATGAAAGCGCCGGTAGTAAGATTGGTAACCATGCCGTTCTTCCACATACCCTTGCAATTACCGCCGCCACCCGAGTAAAAACATAACCTGTAACATACACATCTGATCCCGATACAAACACTGATGTTGCATCGGCGTTATTGTTAAGACTTTGTCATGAGAACTGTTGGTGTTCCATTTACCCACAACATTACAGACCAGGTAGAGTTAACTCCATTCGTTTCGAATTTACTACCTACACGTGTAAACATCCAGCCGAAACAAAAATGTCGTTAGCATAGGTATACGGGTTACCAATGCCCAAAGTGGTAGCAACGCCATTTTTCCAATACATAGCATTTAAACCAGTGCTAAATGCCTTAATACCCGCCACATATATGTCAGCTGGTATTGTAGTAGTAAAACTAATATCGTTCTTACAAGCAGTACCCACACTGTTAGCGATAGGCCCGAACATGATATGTTGTTGTTGCTGTTAAAACCGGTGATCGCACTTGCGAATGCACCAATACCGGTACCGTCAGTTGTTTTGGTTGATAAAGCAATAGTTGGATTTGCACTGGTACTCCAGCAAACACCACGGGCTGTTACAGCTGCACCACCATCATTACCGATTGTGCCACCGCTATTAGCGGTAGTATTTGTTATAGCAGTAATTCGCTGTAGTTGTAATAGTTGGTTGGTGCTGGTTGATGCAGTTGTAAAAACTGAATCGCCACCATAAGCTGTGCCTGTTCGTTTGTTGCATAGGCACGTACATGGTACGTTGTTGCTGCAGTTAAACCAGTTATAGCGCTTGTAAAAATACCTGTGCCTGTTCCGTCTGTTGTTTTGGTTGATAAAGCTATGGTTGGATCGGCTGTTGTACTCCAGCAAACGCCACGGGCTGTTACAGTAGCACCGCCATCGGCAACAACATTACCACCGCCTGATGCAGTTGTCATAGTTATTAATGATAGGGATGCCGTTGTTACTGTTGGTAATGCTGTTGTAGTATTTGTAGTTGTAAAACTTATTTCATTACCATAGGCAGTTCCCACACTATTGGTAGCATATGCCCTCACATAATAAGTAGTTGTTGCTGTAAGTCCGGTAATATTACTTGCAAATGCACCTGCCCCCGTTCCATTGGTAGTATGATTACCCGAGGCAACCGGGTTGGGAGTAGTGCTCCAGCAAACACCACGGGCTGTAACTGCTGCTCCTCCGTCATTACTGATATTTCCACCACTTGTTGCCGTTGTGGAAGTTATAGAAGTTACTACTGTGGTGGTAAGTGTGGGCAGACTTGTCACCCCGTTTTCAAAGTTGATCTCTTTTTGACAACTAAAAACGATAAGAGATAACAGGGTTATAAAAAATAAAGTTTTCATGCAGTCATTTTTGGAACATAAATATAGTAAAATAAGGTTCAAACTAGTGAGAATTGAAATAAGCGGGACCGTTAACTTTATATGAAGAAATCATTTGTGCAATCAGTATGTCAAAAACATCTCAACTATAAAATCTTTTGAAAATGAGAATCTTAACCTGGATAGTGGCCGGTTTTACTGTAACATTATCACTATGTAATTGTGGGAACAGCAAACCAACCTCTAATAATAAAACAGAAAATATTGCTTCTGCCGCAGACAGCTCAAACCTTTTCAAATACACTTTTTATGCAAGTGAACTGAAAGGGAAAGCCGTACCAGAAGATGTAAAGGCATGGATCAAATTCAATACAGGAAAGATAAGCGGGAACACGGGCTGCAATTCCACAACCGGCTCATACGAATTAAAAGGGAATGACATCTCATTCAAACAGATGGCCACCACACGGCGTGCATGCCTTGGTAGTGCTGATGAAGTGGAAAGGAATTTTATGGCGGTGATCAGTGAAGCCAATAAGTGGAAGATCGCAGATGATCATCTTATATTAAGCAAAGGGCTCGAAATGCTTGGCAAATTCAAAGTAGTACCATTGCTTAAGGAATAGTGGTCATTTCCTCCTATTATATTTGATGTTTTTGTCCGTAGCTTGGGCTTTCGCATCCCTGAGAAGATCTTTCCTCTCCAATAGACAGGTCGCTTAGGATTATTTTTATGTTCGAAGTTAAAGCTGAAGGAAGCCTTCATTATTCCTTTTTTCCATGCTGTTTTATCAATTGTGACATATCCATTCGTACTATAGAACCATGACCTTCCTCCCCATTCAAGGCCATTTGAATCGGTATATGTTCCCCTGATACTGTTCATGTAAATAACAGCATAACAGGTATCACCGATAATATGCAGTTCCAGGCTGCAATGCGTTCCAGCATTGATCAGGGTATTGCAATAAACACTGTCGGGAGATAGTCTTGTAACATTTATGAAATCTGTGCCTGCCCATTCATAACACCAGGCATCACATGATATACTCCGGTAGTAGTGAGAAGTATCCACTAATTTATAGAAGGCTTCCAGCGAATCCTTTATGATCCTTCCTTTTTTGTCAAACATATGCTTAACTTCTTCAGGGCAATCAAAATCGCAACTCAGCTGGCCGTATTTATTCCGGTATATGCCCTGCTCATAACTTCCCTTATGTCTGAATGAAAAATCTCCTTTAAGCTGATCCTCCCATTTTATTTTTACAGGTACCGAATAGGCAATATTGTATTTTCTAACCTGTGCTAACAGGCTTGAAAAGAATAAAAGAAGACTAACTAAGAGTATGGTCTTTTTCATTTGCATACAACGGAACGATCGTGAAGAAAGTATAACAAAGGATTGCAGAACTGTTAATACAAAACTAAAAAGATATGTTCTTAAACTGCTTTTATCTCCGTCACCAAATCTTGCAGCACTTTTTTGGCATCGCCAAACAACATGCTTGTTTTAGGACGGAAGAAAAGATCATTTTCGATACCCGCATAACCCGGTTTCATGCTGCGTTTATTAACGATAACGGTTTTTGCCAGTTCAACTTCAAGTATCGGCATGCCATATATAGGAGAAGCAGGGTCATTTTTTGCAGCGGGGTTTACTACATCATTAGCACCCAGTATCAGTACCACATCGCAACTTTTAAATTCATCATTCGCATCTTCCATCTCTAATAATTTTTCATAACTCACATCTGCTTCAGCAAGCAACACATTCATATGACCCGGCATACGGCCGGCCACAGGATGTATAGCATATTTTACTTCCACACCTTTATCATTTAAAATTTTTTCCAGTTCATGGCAGGTATGCTGTGCCTGTGCAACAGCCAAACCATAACCCGGAACGATCATTACTTTATTGGCAAAG
Organism: Ferruginibacter sp.; assembly: GCA_044222465.1. GTDB lineage: Bacteria > Bacteroidota > Bacteroidia > Chitinophagales > Chitinophagaceae > Ferruginibacter. The sequence continues at coordinate 16,703 of JBGANE010000051.1, read as the reverse complement.
CTCATCAGCATAGCAGCATCTGCCAGGCTGATCTCTTTGTAAGCGCCTTGTTGTTTACCGGCGATAGCATTATTTGCTTTATTTCCCCCTCCAAAAGAACCGATCAACACATTCATCAATGACCGGTTCATAGCTTTACACATAAGTATAGTAAGCAGTGTACCTGCCGCACCAACCAGGATACCACCTGTAAGCATGGCTTTGTTATCATACATGAATCCTCCACATGCAGCAGCCACACCGGTAAAGGAATTGAGTAGTGATATTACCACTGGCATATCTGCTCCGCCGATCGGCATCACAAATAATATCCCGTAGATGAATGCAAAAAAACCGATGAGGACAAAAGGTATATAGATGTCGCCAATATTTGACCGGTAAGCAAAAACAGCAGACAGCAATACCAATACCAGCACGATCATATTCACAATATGCTGTCCTTTAAAAGAAAAATCTTTTACCCTTCCGTTCAATTTACCCCATGCAATAATGCTTCCTGTATAGGATATGGTACCGATGATAGCTCCGGCCACAATAGTTATATAATAGCCAATTGAAACAAGGTCGGAGAATGCAGTACCGGGAGAGGCCTGGTGTGCTTTGTAGATATGATAAAATTCAGCAGCAGAAATTAATGCTGCACAAGCGCCACCCATACCATTGAACAGGCTTACCATTTCGGGCATGGCAGTCATCTTTACTTTTTTGGCAGCAAATGTGCCGATAATGCTCCCAATCAGTATTCCGCCAAATATCCAGCCGTAGTTGTGAAGGCGCTGGCCTTCTTCTTCATATAAAAAGATGGTGCCGAGTATGGCAATGGTCATTCCTGCGGCAGCTACTAAATTTCCTTTACGTGCCGATGCAGGATTGCTCAGCATTTTAAGCCCCAGAATAAAAGTTACCGAGGCAATGAGGTAACAAAGTGTAAGTAAATTGAGTTCCATTAATTAAATTCTAATATTAAAATTCTAAATCCTAAAAAAAGCAGTGTTTCAATCGCCAAGTTTTCTTAAGATCGCTGCAAATATTTTCATCAATTCATCAGCCTCATTCAAAAGCCTTAATCGTTCGGTTTCCGGCTCTTCGACCCCGTATGTCAACAGGTGTTTCAACCATAGCTTTGATTCTTTCGCTTCTTTTTTGCTTATCCTGATTCTGAACCGCAAATCCTTATCTCCCAGCTTATCATTTGCCTCTATATAGTTGGCCGCAACAGAGCCAGCAGATCTGACCAGTTGGGAGATATATTCCCTGTTTACAATGTCTTTTTTTAATCTTATACACAGATCTCTGACTGCTAAAGAAAATTTTTCTGTTCTTTCTTCCAGATCATATTTCCGATCATCACTCATTTTAGAATTTAGTGATTAGAATTTCTAGCTTTTCTTCTTCTTGAACATTTCCAGCATCCTGTCGGTAACCACGAATCCGCCAACCACATTCAATGTTCCCAATATCACTGCCAGGAAACCCAGTATCAATGCAAAGTAATTATCTGTTTCGGCCTTACCCATGACAATAATAGCACCAATGATGACCACACCGTGAATAGCATTGGCGCCACTCATTAAAGGAGTATGTAACACACTCGGCACCCGGCCTATTACTTCTATTCCAACAAATATCATCAGCACAACAATATAAATGATCTGTTGATTTGCCGTGATCCAGTTTAAAATATTATCCATACAATCAGTTTATTAATTCTTTGACACGGGCATTAGTTAATTCTCCACCATGTGCAATGCAGGTTCCCAATACCAGGTCGTCTTCAAAATTCAAATTGAATGTTCCTCCCTTATTTATCATCAACTGTAAAAAATTTAAAACATTCTTTCCATACATTTTGCTTGCATCGCTTGGCATAGTTGCCGGCAGGTTTGAATTACCAACAATGCTTACACCATTATAAACTACGGTTTCATCATTCTTTGTTAGTTCTGTGTTACCACCTGTTGCAGCTGCAATATCTATAATTACTGAACCGGGTTTCATAGCGCCCAGCATTTCTTTTGTTATTAATACCGGCGCTTTTTTGCCGGGTATCTGGGCCGTTGTAATTACTATATCAGCTTTAGCAACACTCTCTGCAATTTTTGCTTTCTGGCGCTTCATAAAATCTTCGCTTTGTTCCACTGCATATCCACCGGCCTTACTGGCGTCTGCAGCTCCTTCTACTTCAATAAATTTTGCACCCAGGCTCATCACTTCTTCTTTCACGGCCGGCCTTGTATCAAATACCTCCACAACAGCGCCTAATCTACGGCCCGTTGCAATTGCCTGCAAACCTGCAACACCTGCACCCAATATCAATAATTTCGCCGGTGGTATGCTTCCTGCCGAGGTCATGAACATGGGGAAATATTTGGGAAATAAATTAGCGGCCAGCAACACGGCTTTATACCCGGCAATGTTTGCCTGGCTGCTCAATATATCCATACTTTGTGCCCTTGTTGTACGTGGCAGCATATCCATACTAAAAACCGTACAGCCCTTCGCAGCCAGGTCTTTTATCAGGCCGGCATTAAATAAAGGCTGGTAAACGCCCAGCAGAATGTCAGATGTCAGATGTCCGATGTCAGATGTACCGGGAGCATTTATACTCAGGATAAGATCACTGGTTTGTAAAACTTCATTTCTTGATTTTACAGTTGCTCCTGCTTCGGCATATTTCTCATCTGAAGCAAAAGCAGTAACGCCGGCATTATGCTCAATGCATACTTCTACATTCCATTTTTTAAGGATTGTGATATGTTCCGGTAATAATGAGACTCTGGTTTCGGGAGATGGTTCTTTTAAAACACCAATTATCATATTTGAAATATTGCGGCTAAGGTAGCGAAAATTAAAATCGGATGCTGAAGTGCTGTGGTATTTTAAAATCGGAATTGACGAAAACCAGGCCTATAAAGAACAAATCAACGGTAAGGGTTACGGATGGATGCTGTTTGATCTCCGCCCAGGCGGCTTCCATGCCGGCGCTCCAGTGTATGTCGTCGAAAATTAATATAGAAGAATTCGTCGAATAGTTTAACAGTTGTTGAAAGTAGTTTAACGTAGATTCCCTGCGGTGGTCGCCATCAATAAATACAAGTTCAATGGTATGAAGTTTTTCCAGGAGGCCGGGTAAAACAGTTTTAAAATCATCGGTGACCAGTTCAATATTTTTTATACCGGTTCGTTCAAAAGTCCTGGTTGCTATCCCTGCAATAGCTGATGATCCTTCTAACGTGTAAACTTTTGCTTCTTTATTTCCTGCTGCAAGGTATGAAGTGGTGACCCCGAATGAAGTGCCCAGTTCCAGTATTGTTTTGGGATGATAATAGTTAACGATCCTGAACAACAACTGGGCATACTTTTTCGATTTAAGGGATGAACGTGCAATATCAGCCACCACTCTTTTATTTGTTTTGATCACAGATGAACCGGCACCAAAATCTTCCACTTCTATTTCTCCTTTCTGCTGCAGCAATTTTTTTCGGGCGGCTTCTATCACCGGGTAACAATCATACTGTTCCTTATCCTGCAGAACATTCTTTATAAAATCGAATACAAAGGGAGAATGTACACCATGGCCATTACCGTTGGATGCGGTGATATAATAATGAAGGTATTTTTTTGCTAATTGAAAACGGGTGTACAAGTCAGAATTAAGAATTAAGAATTAAGAATTATTTCTTTTCCCATGTTTGAAATGAATAGGCAAAAGCATGTTTTTCATCTGCCGCAAAATCCTGGTTTGTTGTTTGTGTCCATTTGCTTTCGTCAATTGCCGGAAAAAAGGTATCGCCCTCCAGTGAAGCATGAACCCGGGTGATATATATCCTGTCAGCGATCCCCGTGCCCTGTTTATAAATTTCACCGCCACCAATAATGAAAACTTCTTTACAATTTGTTTCAGCAGCTTTTTTCAATGCATCGGACAGGTCAGTAGCTGCAATTACGCCTTCAGCATTCCAATCCTTTTGTCTTGTGATTACAATGTTGAATCTTCCCGGCAATGGTTTATTCACTGCTTCAAATGTTTTACGCCCCATGATCACGGGCATACCCCAGGTGGTGTTCTTGAAAAATTTCAGATCGTTGGGCAAATGCCATAGCAACTGGTTGTTCTTACCAATGGCATTATTTTCAGCAGCGGCAACGACTAGTGATATGATCATCAAAGTAAAAATTCAAAAGTAAAAATAAGGAACTTGTCCCCTTTCTCCATTTTTGAATTTTGTCTTGCCAAAAACGGGATTAATTTTTCAGGATCTTAAACTCCACCCTCCTGTTCAACTGGCGACCTTCAGGATTATCCGATCCATCGGGATTAGCATTATCCGCTACAGGTTTGGTTTCTCCATAACCTTGTGAAATGATCCTTTTAGCTGCAATGCCTTTTGACAGGATGTATTCCCTTACAGACCTGGCCCTGTTATCACTCAATGTGTAATTATATTCATCAGAACCTTTACTGTCGGTATGGGCACTCATTTCAATCTCAATATTTGGATATTCATACAGGAAAGAAACTACCCTGTCCAGTTCAACAAACGATTCGGGCCTTAAACTGTATTTATCAAAATCAAAGAATACATTGTTCAGCCTGAACACCTGCCCGATCTCTATGGGTACCAGGTAAAGGTCTTTATGGATCTCTTTATAACCGGCTTTTATAAGGGAATCTAAATTCAGGTTCTCGGAGATGGCAAAGAATTTATCGGCCGATGCCCTGATGCTGTAATTGTGGTCGTAAGGCAATACAATTTTAAAAGAGCCATCTACCGGACTTGAGACTCCGTTACCCACTTCTGTACCATCAGGTAATGTTTCATATATTAATGAAGCTTCTAAAGGTTGTTTTGTTTTTGCATTATATACATTGCCACTTACCAGCACCACAGGATTTGGTTTTTCTTTTTCCAGCAATTTTACCCGTACAATATCGCTGGCGCCAACAGATCCGTCGCTGGATGTGAGGTATGCATATTCTCCACCTGCATCCATAGTAAAAAAGGCTTCCGATTTTTCAGTATTGATCGGGCTTCCCAGGTTCACCGGGTCACTCCATTTGGTCCAACTGTTATCAAGCCGTTTCGTCATCCATATATCCTGTTCTCCCAATCCGCCAGGTCTATCACTACTGAAGTAAAGTGTAACACCATCTGCAGCTATGAAGGGACTCATCTCGTTATAATCGGGCAGGTTTATTTTTTTGCCCAGGCTCTTGGGCGCTGTCCAGATGTTGTGGCCTTCATAAAAAGAAACATAGAGGTCATTCTCAAAACTTCCCTTCTTATCGGTCATGTAAAACAATAATGTCTTCCCATCGTGTCCCATGGAAGCGCCTATCTGTGGTGTTAAACTGAATTTTTCAAAGCCCCTTATTCGCAACATCTCGGCTCTTGTCCAGCTGTTGTCTTCCACTTTATGGATCATACTTACTCCCATGCCGTAATACTGTCCGTCAATGAATGAGCCTTTTAATAAAATAGTATTGAGATCGGGAGATATCCAGTACACCGCATTATACTGTGATGCATTTACTTTTGAACTTAAATGTTTTGCCTTCGACCATTTTCCCAAACTATCTCTCCTGGAATACCAGATATCCTGTGAATTAGGAACAGTAGCATAGTGAATATTGGCAGGATCGTTTTGACGGATAAAGAACAACAGGTTTCCGTCTGCAGAAATAGTAGGCCTCATTTCGGGATTATCTGTATTGATCAGTTCGCCTAAATTTTCAACTTTGACGATTGTGGATTCTTTGATCACATTTTCTTTCTGTTCTTTTAAAGTAGTATCCAGTACCGGCTGCGCTGCAGACAATAAAACAGAAAAGGTAAAAAGGCTGAAAGTAAAAATTGTTTTCATGTGTTAATAGATATTGATTTTAGCCACATGGAATTCGCCTATAAACATTTCAGTTGGTTTCAACTTTTGTTATGGCTCATTTCATAAGATATAATTACCTTATGTAACAACGGAAAAAATGCCGAAATAATGTGCTGAAATTAAATTAAACAGCTACCGGCGCCTTTATGGCGGGATGGCTTTGGTAATTCAATAACTCAAAGTCCTCAAACTTAAAGTCAAAAATGTCTTTTACAGCAGGATTAATTTTCATTTGCGGCAACGGGAAAGGGCTTCTGGTAAGCTGAAGATTAGCTTGTTCAAAATGATTGCTGTATAAATGTACATCGCCGAATGAATGAACAAATTCTCCCGGTTCCAGGTCGCAAACCTGTGCGATCATCATCGTTAATAAGGCATAGGATGCAATGTTAAATGGTACGCCTAAAAAAACATCTGCCGAACGCTGGTAAAGTTGACATGAAAGGCTGCCTTTTACTCCCCTCTCCCTTTGGAGAGGGGTTGGGGGTGAGGTGTAAAACTGGAATAAACAGTGACAAGGCATGAGTTTCATCTTCGGCAGGTCGGCCACATTCCATGCACTGATGATCATACGGCGGCTGTCCGGATTATTTTTTACCTGGTTAATTACGTCTTTCACTTGGTCAACCACCACCCCGTCGGCGCCTTCCCAACTTCTCCATTGTTTGCCGTACACCGGGCCAAGGTCTCCATTTTCATCAGCCCATTCATCCCAGATCTTTACATTATGCTCTTTTAAGTATTTGATATTGGTATCGCCCTGTAAAAACCAAAGCAGCTCGTAAATAATACTTTTCAGGTGGCATTTTTTTGTAGTAACCAGGGGAAATCCTTCAGAAAGGTCAAACCGCATCTGGTAGCCAAAAACACTACGGGTGCCGGTTCCTGTACGGTCACTTTTATCTGTCCCGTTTTCAATGATATGTTCTACAAGTTTTAAGTATTGCTGCATGGCCGCAAATTAAGTTAAAAGTTATAAGTTATGAGTGATAAGTTATTAAGAGCCTGATTGTTTGAGGATTTCCCGAAAGCATAAACTGCAAACTGTAAACCACAGGCCGATTTAGTATCTTTGCCGGTCAATTACTGGGGAGATAAAAATGAGCAAAAAAGGAAAAGTTTTGATGGCCATGAGCGGCGGTATCGATAGTACCGTGGCCGCTTTGATGCTTCATAAGGAAGGGTATGAAGTAGTAGGCATTACTATGAAAACATGGGATTACGCTGCCAGTGTGGGTACTACTGGAAAAAAGGAAACAGGCTGCTGTAATCTCGATAGTTTCAATGATGCCCGGCAGGCTGCTGTGCAACATGGATTTCCGCATTTTATTTTAGACATCCGGGAAGAGTTCGGTGATTTTGTGATAGATAATTTCGTGGAAGAGTACATCGCAGGCCGTACCCCCAATCCCTGTGTGATGTGTAATACCCATATCAAGTGGCGTGCATTGCTTAAAAGGGCCGATGCTATGGGTTGCGAATTTATTGCCACCGGGCATTATGCACAGGTTCACCAGCATAGTAACGGAAGATATTTTATAAGAAAAGGCATTGATGATACCAAGGACCAAAGCTATGCACTGTGGGGGCTGCAGCAGGATCTGCTGAGCCGCACCATTTTGCCATTGGGTACCTATCACAAAAAAGATATCCGCCAGATGGCGCATGATTTTGGCTATCCCGAACTGGCCAAAAAAAATGAGAGCTACGAAATATGTTTTGTGCCCGATAATGATTACAGGGGGTTTTTAAAAAGAAAAGTAGATGGGCTGGAAGAAAAAGTGAACGGGGGAAATTTCATTGATAAAACCGGTAAGGTTCTTGGGCAGCACAAAGGTTATCCTTTTTATACGGTTGGTCAGAGAAAAGGGCTTGATATTGCCCTGGGTAAACCTGCTTTTGTAACCGAGATTTTACCCGAAACCAATACCGTGGTACTGGGTGAAGAAAATGATCTGAACCGCAAAGAAATGAAAGTGGCAAAGCTGAACTGGATCAAATATGAAGGCATTACCGAAGGCATGGAAGCCCTTACCAAGATCAGGTATAAAGATAAAGGGGCTCTTAGCAACCTGTACACATACGAAAACGGCATAAATGTTCGTTTTTATGAAGATGTAAAGGGTGTTGCCCCAGGCCAAAGTGCGGTTTTTTATGAAGGAAATGATGTGATCGGTGGCGGTATCATTCAGCGGGCAGAGCAGCCTTTTGCAATGTAATAGTATCTATATTTGTAACCCATAGGAACTTATGAGAAAGATATTTCTTCTGACAACCATTATTGCAGTAGTTATCTTCAGCGCCTGTAAAAAAAGCACCGACGATTTTACTGTTGTATCTGTACACGATTATTATCCTTTGCAAATTGGCAAGTATATTACCTATAATTTAGATTCCACCGTTTTTACCAATTTTGGAGCCGTAATGGAGATACACAGCTACCAGGTGAAACACCAGGTTGATGCATTGATAACAGATAATTTAGGAAGGCCTGCTTACCGCATTATCCGTTATATCCGTAAAACAGCAGCCAATCCCTGGGTACCCGATAACACATTCATGGCAGTGCTTACTGAATCATCTGCCGAGTTCATCGAAAATAATATGCGTTACCTGAAAATGAAATCACCGGTAAGAAACGGATTCAGTTGGAAAGGAAACACCTATATTGATACTTACTCTCTCAACTCAGATGTTAAATATTTAGACGACTGGGATTATACTTATGACAGTTTGAATATGAAAATAACACTGGGCGCCTTAACTATTGACAGCACTTTAAAAGTTGCCCAGCGTGATGAAACTATTGGAAATCCCTCAGACCCCCGTGCTTATAGCGAACGCAATATCGGCATAGAAAAATATGCAAAGAACCTTGGTCTTATATATCGCAGATTCCTGCATACCGAATACCAACCCTCTACAACAGGCGGACCTGTTGGTAAATATGCAGATGGAAGTTATGGGATAACGATGACGATGATCGATCACAACTAAACCAACACCGGTTTCTTAGTTCTGCAATAAGCAGAAAAATCTGTTGCAGGAATTTTATCTGCATTCAGTTGCCTCAGCATAGTAACCAATTGCCCACGGTGATAAGTAGCATGATTGAACAGGTGCAGCAACATCTGGTACACCGGCATTTTCTGTTGTTCTTTATTACGGATATAAGCAAACACATGACTGAGTTGTGTTTCAGTTGCTGCGTCAACCCAATCCTTCCACACCTGGCTTTGTTTGCCAAGCTGGTTGCACAATTCTGCAAAACTGCCGGTGAAATTATCCGGTGCAGGCACAATGTGCTCTACCAGTTTCAATCGCTGGTACCATACATCTTCTGCCACCCACATGTGCGCTACCGTTTTATATAAAGATGGAAAGCTGCTGGCAATCTCTTTGTTGATCTCTTCATCACCCAGTTTACTGATTCTTTCAAAAAGGATTTTGTTGGCCCAGATATTATAGGCAGCATATTGTTGCAGGAGTTCCTTCATGGTTTTTCTTAATTTTACTTTTCGAAAGTAGTTATTCCATTCACATCACTCATCAATAATTATCAACATGCCAGATAAAAATTTCCCTTACAGTGGTTTCAGTTCTGTAGCCATACATGGAGGTCACCAGGCCGATCCCAATTATGCCCATATTGTTCCTATATATGCCAGCAGCACCTATGTTTTCGATGAGGCGGAACAGGGCATGAGGAGGTTCAGCGGCGAAGAGAAAGGTTATATCTACAGCCGCTGGGGCAATCCCACCATTACCGAAGCGGAAGAAAGGATAGCAGCGCTGGAAAGCTTTGGCATTACCGATGAACATGGAAACCCGTTGAAACTGAAGGCTATTTTGCATTCGAGTGGCATGGCTGCATTGACCACACTTTTCATCAGTCATTTAAAAGCCGGTGATAAAGTGCTGTCGCATTATTCCTTGTACGGAGGTACGCAGGAACTGCTTGAAAAGATCCTTCCTCCCCTGGGTGTTGAAGTTATCATTACCGACCTCCGGGACCTTGATAAAGCAAAGCAGGCATTGTCATCCGACAAAAAAATAAAAATGCTTTACCTGGAAACTCCTGCTAATCCAACCATTCAATGTGTGGATATTGAAGAGTTGACCATGCTGGGGAAATCAAATGATCTTATTGTTGCGGTTGATAACACTTTTGCCACACCATACCTGCAGCAACCCTTTCAATATGATGTTGATTTTGTTTTTCACAGCACCACAAAATTCCTGAATGGCCACGGAACAGCCATCAGTGGTGTATTAATAGGAAAAGATATAGAGCACATGAATAATCATGTTACCAAAGTACACCGCCTGTTGGGTGGTAACAGCAATCCTTTTGATGCCTATATGCTTGCCCAGGGATTAAAGACATTAGAAGTGCGTATGCAGCGCCATTGCCATAATGCAATGGAAGTAGCCGGATTTTTAGAACAACACCCGGCAGTGAGTAAAGTGAATTATCTCGGGCTTGCCTCACACCCCGACTATTATACGGCTGCAAAGCAAATGCGTAACTCAGGTGCAATGCTCAGTTTTGAATTGAAAGGCGGATTAGAGGCAGGAAAAAGGTTCATTGATAAACTGCAGATGTGTATCCGTGCAGTTTCATTGGGCACTTGCGATACATTACTTTGTCATCCTGCAAGCATGACACATTATGGTGTACCAAAAGAAAAAAGAGAAGTGTATGGCATCACCGATGGTTTGATACGCATGAGTGTGGGAATAGAAAATGTACAGGATATTTTAATGGACCTGGACCAGGCACTGAGTCCCTCCTAAATCCTCCCCCGAAGGGAGGACTTTAAAGAGAAAAATTATTTATAGAATTTTTAATTATGCAAGAGAACAACTCTACAAACTCAGAAAAGAATTTCAACTCATCAGAGTCTTCAAAAGCCCCCTCCTTTGGAGGGGGTTTGGGGGAGGTCGTTATAAGAAGGGCCGTAAAAGAAGATTGCAAAAGAATGATGGAACTGGTGCATGAACTGGCGGTATATGAAAAAGAGCCCGATGCAGTGACCGTAACCTTTGATCATTTTGTGGAAAGTGGTTTCGGACCCAATCCTGTTTGGTGGGCCTATGTGGCCGAGCAGGATGGAAAGGTGGAAGGCTTTGCACTCTGGTATATCCGCTACAGCACCTGGAAAGGACAAAGGCTTTACCTGGAAGATTTTTTAGTGTCGGAAAAAATGCGGGGACATGGCATCGGCAAATTATTATTCGACAAACTGATTGAAGAGTGCAAAGAAAAAAAATACAGCGGCATGGTATGGCAGGTGCTCGACTGGAACGAGCCGGCCATCAACTTTTATAAAAAATATGATGGAGTTGATATTTCAAGTGGCTGGTTGAATTGCAGCATAAACTTTTAGCGATACCCCGTACCTTTGCGGCCTCTAATCATATATTATGGCTTCAAAGATCACCATGGCCTCCAACGGCAAACTGAACGTACCCAACAACCCCATCATCCCATTTATTGAAGGCGACGGCATTGGCCCCGAAATATGGAAAGTGGCACAGAAAGTATTTGACGCTGCTGTGGCAAAAGCCTATAACGGCGAAAGAAAGATTGAATGGAAGGAGATGCTGGCAGGAGAAAAAGCTTTCAAACAAACCGGTGAATGGCTGCCTGCAGAAACATTGCAGGTTGCCAAAGATCATATCATTTCAATTAAAGGGCCATTAACCACACCAACGGGCGGTGGCATCCGTTCATTGAATGTAGCTATGCGTCAGGACCTTGACCTCTTCGCCTGCGTTCGCCCGGTAAAATGGTTCAAAGGAGTCCCCTCTCCTGTTGTTCATCCCGAACAGGTAAATATGACCATCTTCAGGGAAAACACAGAAGATATTTATGCCGGCATTGAATGGAAGGCCGGCTCACCCGAAGCAAAAAAGTTTGAAAAGTTTTTATTGGAAGAGATGGGCGTAACCAGTGTTCGTTTCCCAGGAGATTCCAGCTATGGAGTAAAGCCTGTTTCTGTGGAAGGAACCAAACGACTGGTTAGGGCCGCTATAAATCATGCATTGGAAAATGATCTTCCTTCGGTAACATTAGTTCACAAAGGAAACATAATGAAATTCACTGAAGGCGGATTTAAAACATGGGGTTATGAAGTGGCCCGGGAGGAATATGGAGATAAAACATTTACCTGGGATGAATGGGACCAATTAAAGAAAGAACACGGCGAAGCACACGCCAATGAAGTTCAACGCAAAGCATTGCACGATGGAAAGTTGCTGGTGAAAGATATTATCGCCGATAATTTTTTACAACAGATACTCATCGCACCAAAAGATTTTTCTGTAGTGGCCACGCTGAACCTGAACGGCGATTATATCTCTGATGCGCTGGCTGCAGAAGTTGGCGGTATCGGCATTGCACCGGGCGCAAACATCAATTACAAAACAGGCTATGCGGTTTTCGAAGCCACACATGGTACAGCGCCAAAATTTGCAGGCACCAATAGTATGAATCCTTCTTCTGTTATCCTTAGTGGTTGCATGATGCTGGATTATATGGGATGGAAGGAAGCTGCAGAGCTGATCACTTCGGCATTGCAGGCTGCCATCATGCGCAAAAGGGTGACCATTGATTTTTACAACCTGATGAATGGCGCCACCCTTTTGAAGACAAGTGAGTTTGGAGAAGAGATCATCGCCGATATGGGCGCTGTGATCGTAGATTTTCAGCTGAAGAAATCAACAGGACTATAGATCAGGCAAAAAATAAATACTTTCGCAAAAAATAAAACCGAATCATGGCAAAAATAAAAGTAGCAAACCCCGTAGTGGAGTTAGACGGCGATGAGATGACACGTATCATCTGGAAATTCATTAAAGACAAACTGATACTCCCTTACCTGGATGTTCCTATTAAGTATTATGACCTGGGAATGGAATACCGGGATAAGACCGATGACCAGGTGACCATTGATGCAGCCAATGCCATCAAGGCCTGCGGTGTGGGTATCAAGTGTGCTACCATTACTCCTGATGAAGCCAGGGTAACAGAGTTCAAACTAAAACAAATGTGGAAGTCTCCAAACGGAACTATCCGTAATATTTTAGATGGTACTGTTTTTCGTGAGCCCATTGTTATGCAAAATGTACCGAGGCTGGTCACCAACTGGACTGCTCCCATCATTGTTGGCCGCCATGCTTTTGGCGACCAGTACCGGGCAACAGATACTGTAATAAAAGGCAAGGGCAAACTCACTATGACCTTTACACCCGAAGGCGGAGGCGAGGCTCAAACTTTTGAAGTATATAATTACAAAGGCGATGGTGTTGCACTTACTATGTATAACACCGATGAAAGTATCTATGGTTTTGCAAGAAGCTGTTTCAATATGGCACTGAGCAAAAAATGGCCATTGTATCTTTCTACAAAAAATACCATCCTTAAAAAATACGATGGGCGCTTCAAAGATATTTTTGAAGAAGTGTATCAAAAGGAATTCAAAAAAGATTTCGACGCTGCCGGTATTGTATATGAACACCGCCTCATTGACGACATGGTGGCCAGTGCATTGAAATGGAACGGCAACTTTGTATGGGCCTGTAAGAATTATGACGGCGATGTACAGAGCGATACTGTTGCACAGGGATTTGGTTCCTTAGGTTTAATGACATCTGTATTGGTTACTCCTGATGGAAAAACTATGGAAGCAGAAGCGGCACATGGCACCGTAACCCGTCACTACCGTGAACACCAGGCGGGCAAACCAACATCTACCAATCCAATCGCCTCCATCTTTGCATGGACAAGAGGTTTGGCCTTCCGTGGTAAATTAGATAACAACCAGCCACTGATAGATTTCTGTAACGCACTGGAAGCAGTTTGTATCGAGACCGTGGAAAGCGGTAAGATGACAAAGGACCTTGCTGTTTGTATCCATGGCAATAAAGTAAATCATAAAGAACATTACCTGTACACAGAAGAATTCCTGGATGCGATTGATGAGAATTTGAAAAAGAAGATGGGGATGTAATACTAAACGTATTGTCATGCTGAGGAACGAAGCATCTCGTTCCTACGAAGCCTGTCCGACTGGTCATCCAGGCGGGCAATCTCCAGCTACGAAGAGCAATTTTATTTAATTCATGGGCAACAAAATTGTTGCGCTTTTTTTATTGTCATAATAAACCCTGTTATTAGTTATGATAATGAAATAAAGAATATTATCTTTAAAGTCGCATCGTTAACCAAAGCACATTAGATGAAGGTATCTGTACTCTTCCTTATTTCATTATTGGCAACTATTACAGTAAGTGCCCAGGTGGTGAATATACCTGACGCTAACTTTAAGAATGCACTGTTAAATCACAATCCTGTTATTAATGTCAATGGTGATGGAGAGATACAGGTGAGTGAAGCATTAGCATTTACAGGGACCTTAACTGTTCAATATAAAAATATATCTGATCTTACCGGAATTGAAGCCTTTGTTAATATCCAGAATCTCTTTTGCGACAACAACAACCTTACATCTTTAACAATTGGCAATGTCCCTCAATTAAAAGTCATAGGTTGTTCCAGAAATAAATTGGAATCTCTTAGTGTGAGCAATACACCATCACTAACAGGCCTGTCCTGTTATAATAACAAGCTGACATCTCTGACATTAGATAACCTTCCCTCTTTAAAGAATTTATTTTGTTATGCTAACAGCCTGACCTCGTTTTCACTTACTAACGTCAATGCTTTGACAATCCTGGACTGTCACGCTAACCGGCTTACTAAACTATCATTATCAGATTATCCATCTTTAGTAGCAGTTGATTGTTATAATAATGACCTGGATTCGCTTACACTTAACAATTTACCGGCTTTTATTGAACTGAAGTGTAGTGTTAACCACCTGCGTTCCGTTACAGTCAACAATCTGCCGGTTCTAGACCAATTAGATCTCAGAAGAAATCAATTAACCTCATTAACTATAAGCAGCTTACCGAAATTACGGATCCTGCATATATCTGATAACCCGCTTACCTCGGTATCACTTTCAAATCTGCCAATATTGTTTCACGTTGAGTGCAATAGCAACTTATTCGCAACATTAGATCTTAGCAAGACAGCAGTTAAACATTTGTTTTGCAACAATAATCCCAATCTTCAATACATCAATATTAAAAACACTATTTCACAATTGATTTTTGACGTTTCTTTGCTCCCTGCTTTGCAATCTGTTTGCGCAGATGAAAGCGAAATAAATTTTCTGAATACTACCCTGGCCACACAATTGCCCGGGCAAAATATAACGGTCACTTCAATATGTAGCTTCTTTCCTAATGTTAATTCTAATAATCCCAACAGAAATACGATAGGCCTGGTTATATATCCAAATCCGGTAAAAGATGATTTATGGTTTATCGTAAACCCTGAAGTAAAGCTCAGAACTATTAATCTATATAATAGTTCTGGGGTAAAGATCTATTCTGGAAATGTCGTGAATAGCACTACTCCACGAAAAATGAGCATACCAAATCGGCCGGTCGGCATTTTATTTCTTGAAGTCGTCAGCGACCAAGGCAAAGCCATTCAAAAAGTGATTAAAGTAAAATAAATGACCCCGTTCCTGAAATTGGCTACCTTGCGCCTATTATGGAAATACAAAAAGATATACGTCTTGCCGTTTTAATAGATGCAGATAACGTTCCTTACAGCAATGTAAAGGGCGTAATGGAAGAAATTACCAAATACGGCACACCTACCTTTAAAAGAATTTACGGCGACTGGACAAAACCAACAGTGAGTGGCTGGAAGAATGTGCTTTTGGAAAATGCACTCACTCCTATCCAGCAATACCGCTATACCTGGTGAAAAAATTCAAGCGACAGTGCATTGATCATTGATGCAATGGACATTTTATACTCCGGTAAGGTAGATGGCTTTTGCATTGTGAGCAGCGACAGTGATTTTACAAGGCTTGCACTGAGGCTGAGGGAGGCCGGCATGAAAGTATATGGCATCGGGCAAAAGAAAACACCCAATCCCTTTATTGTGGCCTGCGACAAATTCATTTATATGGAGATCATTCCTGTATTCGGCGAAGAAACAAGCGCTCCGAAGACGAGGACAAGTAAACCATCACATAAACCTTCTGTTGATAAGATCAGCAGGGAAACGATGAAACTGATCGCAGCAAGTATTGATGACCTTGCGGATGAAAACGGCTGGGCTTTCTTGGGTGATGTAGGTAATCTTATTTTAAAAAAACAACCAAATTTTGATCCGAGGAATTATGGCTTTCAGAAATTAACCCCATTAATAAAATCGCTTCCGCAATTTGAAATTGATAAAAGAGAAACGGATAAGGCAGGGATAAAGCTGGTGTATATCAGGAATGCTGAGTAAAAATATTTACCCAAGGAGATTAATGCAAATACCCAATTTATAAGTATTGGGACATGTCACTCATCCTATCTATTATTATTAAACAAAATTATTACCTTAGCCTTCTAATAAAAACAAATGAAAACTATAATACCCTTTATCTTTTTATCCAGCCTCTTTCTTTCCTGTTCAAAAAATGATCCCAGTCCACCTCCTCCTCGCCTGCTTTTACCAACACTTACACCCGCCGCTGTTATCTCAATAACAACGACCAGTGCAACAGGTGGTGGAAATATAAGCTCGGACGGCGGAGCGACGGTAACAGTCCGTGGTATTTGCTGGAGTAGTATACCAAATCCTGTTGTCAGTGGCAGCCATATAACGGCTGGTACCGGAACAGGGACTTTTATCGGCAATATAACAGGGCTTGCTGCAAACACTACTTATTATGTTAGGG
>JBGANE010000050.1:0-21737 GCA_044222465.1 Ferruginibacter sp. | reverse complement strand
ACGTAAACCGGAAATAGTTATGAAAGCATTTGATTTTGCTTCATCACTGAGCGCACTACCAAATTGAATTTTCATTTGCTCAGCTTGTGTTTTTAAAACACCCAGGCCGGTTTTTATATCATTCGTAATATTCTCACCCCCAAATGGAATTACGGCTGTGTGTTTTAAAATACCTTCATAAAAAACAGCAAGATCAGTTGTGCCACCACCAATATCCACAATGGCAACACCTGCCTCCAGGTCCTGATCGCACATTACTGCAGCAGCAGATGCAAGCGGTTGCAGTACGAGATCTTTTGTTCGCAAGCCGGCTTTCTCCACGCTGCGGTTTATATTTCTTATTGCATTTTTATCACCGGTGATGATGTGGAAATTAGCGCCCACTTTTACACCGCTGTATCCAATAGGGTTTGGTATATTCTGAAAATTATCTACCGTAAATTCCTGCGGTATCACATCAATGATCTGGTCACCGGCAGGAATATAGGTCCGGTACTGGTCTGCAACCAATCTGTCAATCTCTTCTTGTCTTATCTCTTCTTCAATTGATTGGCGAACAATATCACCCCTTGTCTGTAAACTTTTTATGTGATGGCCTGCAATACCAACATACACTTCACCAATTTCCAGGTTAGGGTTGGAATCGTAGCAATTCTTAAGTGCCATTTCAATGGCTTTTATGGTTTGATCGATGTTCAACACCATGCCGTGTTGTACACCATTACTGTTGGCACGGCCAAAGCCAAGGATCTCCAGCTTGCCGTATTCATTTTTGCGTCCGGCAATGGCGGCTATCTTGGTTGTGCCGATATCCAGACCTACGATGATGGGTTGTTCCTGATTCATAATTGTATGTTTTGTGTTTGTGTTCTCTTGTTCCAGAGGAACAAGTTGGAATTTTGATTTAGCTTGTTTTCTTTGGCATTATTGCCTTTGGTTGTTGCTGGTCTGTTTTCACGGGTGGTGGTTTTGGCACAGGTTTTACATTTGGATTCACCGCATTTTTTCCCGGTGCAGTTACCGCATTTGGTTTTAAAACCACCGGGATACCGGCATCATCTTGTGGTTTCGGTTTTTCAAAAGTATAGGATGGTTGTGCAGACTCGTCCCGCTGGATAGATTGCTGTATCATACTGCTGTCAACAGTATTGCGGTCATTATCCTGCTGAATAATTTGTAAAGAATCATTAGCCTGTTTTAGTGCCCTTTCTACGATCAGTTGCATGATCTGCAGCGTACGTAAAGAATCAGCCATAATATCTTCTGCCCCTTTTCTTTTTGCCACTACCTGGTTTTTATATTGTACATTAATAACACTATACTTATTCCAGCCGGCTTTTACCATTATTTCTTTATAAAAGGTTTTCAGTTTATATAGTTTTTCTTCCACATCAGTGCCGTCTCCAAAAACTATCACCTGGTTCCCGATCTTTGGCACCATTTCAAAAACCCTTTGTGGACTAATATCTATCTGTTCTATCATGGCCATACTGAAGGAATCCTCCTGAATAGCAACACTCACATTTTTTATATCCATCAATAAACTACTGTCTGCTTTCGAAAGTACTTTCCTGTCTGAAGGAAAGTTGGTGAATACAGGCAGCCGGGCCGAAAATTTTTCACTCAATGGTAATATGGCAAGCTCTTTATCAATGTAAAAAGTTGTGCCTGTTGTTGTAAATACCCGGGCCACAGGCTCTCTTTCCTGCACATTTACCTGCAACACTTCATTGTTATCAAAGAACAGTTCAGCAGCTTTTATCCATACATCTTTTTCCAATTCAGTTTCCATCATCTTTAAATTGAAAGAACCTGTTGCCTTGCCAACCGGGTCCCCATTTTCAATTGTCCTGATGGAATTCAGTATGTCACTCTTATCTACAAAAAAATTAGTGTTAACCCCCTCAATATTTATTTCAATCCCCTTGCAGCGATGAGTGTCTTTTATTTTGATTGCGGCAACCAACAAAACAACAGATCCTGCACCTATGGCGATCCATAAGCCGGTCAACAGGATGTTTTTTATACTATATCGTTTATTATTCTCCAATTACTATTTGATAATTTCTTTTATTGGCTCAACCAGGGTATCAATGTCTCCTGCCCCGGCGGTAATTAATAATTCTGTTTTATTTTTCTTCACCCATTCCAGCAACTCATTCTTTTCTAAAATTTTTTTATTGTTGTTTTTCATTTTATTCAATATCATTTCACTGTTTACCCCTTCCATCGGTAATTCCCGTGCCGGGTAAATAGGCAACAGAATCACTTCATCAGCCAGGTCAAGGCTTTTTGCAAAGTCATCGGCCAAATCCTTTGTTCTGCTGTACAGGTGTGGCTGAAAAACAACCGTACACTTCTTATCCTTAAAAAGATCTCTTGCACCCGATATCAATGCCCTTAACTCTTCGGGATGATGTGCATAATCATCCACCAATACCTGCTTTTCGTTTTTCACGATATATTCAAACCTCCTTTTCACTCCGCTGAAATCGGCAACTGCCTCCCTGATCATGTCATTACCAATTTCCAGGTAATGTGCTACTGAAATGGCAGCGATCATATTTTCTATATTATGCAACCCTCCCATATTCAAAACCACATCTCTTAATTCCCAATACTGCATCAGCACATCAAAACTGTAACTGCCATTGATCATCTTTACATTGGCTGCATACACACTTGCATTTTCATTGTGCAAGTGAAAAGTAAGATGCTCATGCGCCACCAGATCTTCGGTTCTCTTAAGACCATATTTGCTCAGCAACAAACCTTCGGGCCTGATCCTTTTAGAAAAATCAATGAACGCCTGTTCCATATTTTTGGCGGTGCCGTAAATATCCAGGTGATCAGGATCCATGGAACTGATGATCGCCACATCCGGGCTTAACTTCAAAAAACTTCGGTCGTACTCATCTGCTTCAACCACACAAACATTTCTTTCGTTGCTCCAGAAATTGCTGTTGTAATTCACTGCAATCCCTCCCAGGAATGCATTACAACCGTATCCACTGTGCCGGAGAATATGTGCAACCATTGTACTTGTTGTGGTTTTACCATGTGTACCTGCTATGCATATATTAAAAGAGCTGTTTGTTATAATTCCCAACACATCACTCCGCTTTGCAACTTTGTACTTATTATCTAAAAAATAATTCAACTCTTTATGATCTTTAGGAACAGCCGGTGTATATATCACCAGGTTGGCATTTTTGTCAATGAACTTTATATCATCTTCAAAATGAATCCCTATTCCTTCTTTAACCAGTTGCTTCGTCAACACAGTTTCTGTTTTGTCATACCCGTTTACAACAACTCCTTTCGAATTAAAATACCTGGCCAATGCACTCATTCCAATGCCCCCAATCCCTAAAAAATATATCCGTTTTATGTCTTTTATATCAATCATTATATACTGCCCAGTATTTCTTTTGCAATAATGTCATCGGCATTGGTTATGGCCAGTTTACTTATATTACTTATCAATTGCCGCTGTTTATTTTCATCCCCCGAAAGGCTGATAACCGCCGGCACCAACTGTTTTAACGCCTCCCTGTCTTTTATCATTATGCCTGCATTTTTATTAACTAAACTTTGTGCATTCACTGTCTGATGATCCTCTGCTGCAAAGGGAAAAGGCACAAATATCACCGCCTTCTTCATCACACATAATTCAGCAATGGCCATGGCACCACTCCGGCTCACTACCAGGTCTGCAGCAGCGTAGGCATATTCCATCTGGTTAATAAAATCACCCGCCCAAACATTAGTTTTGCCACCGGCCCTTTCTTTACCTTTTGCTGCATAAGGCTTACCTGTTTGCCATATCAGTTGCAGGTTATTTTTTTCAAATTCATCCAGGTCTTTATCCAGCGATTCATTGATACTTTTGGCGCCCAAGCTGCCTCCAATCGAAAGAACTGTTTTTTTATCGGGGTTCAACCCAAAGAACCTGATGCCTTCTTCCCTGCTCACTGTAGTTTTTGAAATACCTGACCTCACCGGGTTACCGCTTACCAGTATCTTGTTTGCCGGAAAGAATTTTTCCATTCCCTCGCTGGCAACAAAGATCTTTGTGGCCTTTTTGCCCAACATGATATTACTTCTGCCCGCAAAAGAATTGCTCTCATGAATGAATGTGGGTATTCCTTTCGACTGTGCGAACTTCAACACCGGAAAACTGGAATAACCTCCAACACCAATTACTGCCGTCGGCTTAAACCTTTTAAAAATTTCTCTTACCTGTATAAAACTTTTAATAAGTTTAAAAGGCAGATCAATGTTTTTTATCAAAGAACTTCTGTTAAACCCTGCTATATCCAATCCTTCAATTTTAAAACCGGCCTGCGGTATTTTTTCCATTTCCATTTTTCCCTTTGCACCAACAAACAAGATCTCAGTTTGTGGTTCCAGTTTTACTATTGCATTTGCAATTGCAATTGCCGGAAAAATATGTCCCCCTGTTCCACCACCTGCTATGATGATCCGTTTATTCATTTGTAACAACAGGTTGTTCCTTTCCTTCCAGTTGTTCCACATTTCTTGCTACACTTAAAATGATACCGATAGATAAACAAGTAAACAGGAAACTGCTCCCCCCCATACTTACCAGTGGTAACGTAACTCCAGTGTTTGGAAAAAGGTTTACGTTAACACCCATATTGGCTATTGCCTGTATCACCAGCATAAAACTTAAAGCCAGCGCCAGGAAAGCGCCAAATGCATAAGGGCATTTTCGATACAGCCTTATGCAACGATATAAGAACAACAGGTAAATAAAAACCATCACCGTACCACCGAGTAAGCCATACTCTTCCAGTATTATTGCAAAAATGAAATCACTGTAAGAGTGTGGCAAGAAATTTCGTGCTTCACTGTTGCCCGGTCCCAATCCCAGCCAGCTTCCCTTAGCTATTGCAATTTTCGCCTGGTTTATCTGGTACAGTTTTTCATTTACATCTTCCTTCCTGCTATACATAAAAGTTTGTATACGGCCAATCCATGTTGGTATCCTGCCCATTGATAATATAGCCGGCAGGTCTTTTGCCCTATGTTCTTTTTTATCGTATGTACTTACCGCAACTGTAAATAATATGACTACCGGGATAAGAATAATACCGATAGTTAACAGGATATGTTTTGTACTCACCCTTCCTATAAACATTAACAGGATACTGGTGCCTCCTATAAGTAATGCTGTTGAAAGATTTGAAGGAGCGATGAGCAGACAGATAATAGCCACAGGAATTATTATAGGCAGGAATCCTTTCTTGAAATCTTTGATCACATTTTGTTTACGGCTTAACTGGCGACTCAGATACATAAACAGGGCCAGTTTGGCCATATCTGAAGTCTGGAAGGTCATGTTAATAACCGGAAGTTTTATCCAGCGGGTACCTTCATTCATGCGAACACCAAAAAAATAAGTATAGATCAATAAGAAAATAGAAGCAACAAATAAGATGGAAGCTATTCTTGAATAAAGTGTATAGTTAACCCTGTGGGCAAAATAAATAATGAGCAAACCAAGTATGATGAATGCAACCTGTTTGAAGAGATAACTTTCGGTACTCTTACTTAACCTGTATGCCAATGACCCGGTACTGCTGTACACTACCAGCAAACTTACCAACGTAAGAATAACCACTATGCCCCAGATAACACGATCGCCTTTGGTCTTACTAACCAAATTACCCCCCATGTTACCGATATTGGGTGTAAAAAAGGTTTTTATATTTATTTGTTCGGACATTAATTCCTATACTGCTTTTATAATTCTTTTACTGCTTTTTTAAACTGGTTTCCCCTGTCTTCATAATTTTTAAAGAGATCAAAGCTTGCACAGGCAGGGCTTAACAGCACCACATCTCCTTTGCTTGCAAAATGAAATGCCGACTGTACAGCATCTTTTGCATTATCTGTATTCACCATCAGCGGCACTATATCACCAAATGCTTCATGAATTTTCCTGTTCTCTGTTCCCATACAAACAATAGCCTTCACTTTTTCTTTTACCAGATCTTCAAGAAGAGAATAATCATTACCCTTATCCACACCGCCCAATATCAATATCACCGGCTTCTCCATACTTTCCAGGGCGAACCACGTACTGTTTACATTGGTAGCTTTGCTGTCGTTTATAAATTCAATGTTTTTAATAGTAGCCACGGTTTCCATCCTATGCTCCAGGCTTTCAAAAGTTTGCAGTGCTTCCCTTATTTTTTCCTTCCGGATATCAACCGCACTGGCAGCTAAGCCAGCAGCCATGCTATTGTACTGGTTATGCTTTCCTTTCAAAGCAAAATCTTCAATACTCATCTGCATCTCTTCGTTTTTCCATTTCAGGTGCATTTTTGCGTTAAGCAGGTAAGCACCCTGTGGCAGTTGTTTACTCATAGTGATTGGGGCTAGTGTTGATTTAATGGGATAATTGCTTATGGCTTTCAGAGTTACTTCATCATCGAGGTTATAAATAAAAACATCTTCCTTTTGCTGGTTCATCACAACACGGAACTTGCTGTTTATATAATTTTGAAATTTGTACTCATACCTGTCAAGGTGATCCTCGGTTATATTGGTAAGCACCGCCACATCCGGGCGGAAGGTTTTGATATCATCCAGCTGAAAAGAACTGATCTCTGCCACATATAACTGCCTTGGATTTACAGCAACCTGTTTTGCAAATGAATAACCCACATTACCTACCATGGCACAATCGGCTCCTCCCATTTTACAGATATGATAGGTTAATGCAGTTGTTGTTGTTTTACCGTTACTTCCTGTTATGGCAATAATCTTGCTGTTGCCTTTATAGCGATAGGCAAATTCAATTTCACTGATGACGGGAATGTTTTTTGCCCTTACCTGCTTCACCAGTTCGTTCTTTTCCGGAATGCCGGGGCTTTTCATTACCTCATCGGCATTCAGGATCATATCAGTAGTATGTTGGTTTTCTTCAAACACGATATGGTTATTCTGTAATTCTGCTTTGTAATTTTCTTTGATCGCCCCACCATCGCTCACAAAAACATCATATCCGTGTTGCTTTGCCAGCAAGGCAGCGCCAACTCCACTTTCACCTGCACCCAGTATGACTAATCTTTTTTTCATTTACTCATTTACATTATTCACCCTTTCTTCTCATAGAAGTAAAAAGTGGTCTTTCAATAGATAGAATTTAACAGGTTGTTGCCGGTCGGGTACAAATAGTTTTCATAAATCGGTGCTTACTCACATTGAAAAACTTAAAATCCTGTTTTTCTCAAAACACTGCTTTGGTTTTTCAAAACATCTTTACCTCAGTTTCAGCGTCGCTATCGCCACCGCCACACTTAATATTGTTATGATCCAGAAACGGACAGCAATTTTACTTTCATGGTACCCTAGTTTCTGGTAATGGTGATGCAACGGGCTCATTAAAAACACCCGTCTTCCTTCGCCATATTTTCTCTTTGTGTATTTGAAATATCCTACCTGTATCACCACACTCAGGTTCTCCACGAAAAACACAAAACAGAAAAAGGGTATCAATAATTCTTTTCTTACTATAATAGCTAATGCGGCAATGATGCCACCCAATGCCAGGCTTCCCGTATCGCCCATGAAAACCTGTGCCGGGTAAGCGTTGTACCAAAGAAATCCGATGCATGCTCCTACAAATGCCGCTATGAAAATGGATAGTTCGCCAATATTAGGGATGTACATGATGTTCAGGTATTCGGCGAATTGTATATTACCGCTCACATAGGCGAATATGCCCAATGCAATACCAATCACCGCACTAACCCCTGTTGCAAGTCCATCTAATCCATCTGTGATATTTGCGCCGTTGCTCACAGCCGTTACAATGAATATCACGATGATGATGTAAAGGATATACGTGTAATCACGCCAACTCTTTGGTAAAAGCTTTGCATAATTGAATTCATGGCTTTTCACAAACGGAATGGTTGTGATCAGGTCTTTTGCATTAGTGAACACCCTTTTTTTCCCATTGACCGTGATCGTATCAAATTTTACATCCTTATTGACTGGAGTATTTTGTGCGACCGATGTTCCTGTCTTTACCACTTCTCGCTTAACCACCACGCTAGGTGTAAAGTAAAGTGTGGCGCCCACAATGATCCCCAACATCACTTGTCCGAATATTTTAAACCTCCCTGCTAGTCCATCACCATCACTCTTTTTATAAGCAATCCCTTTTGCCAGTGCGATCCGCTTTGCACGGATCTTCAGGTAATCATCAATAAAACCGATAGCCCCGAGCCATACAGTGCATACTACCATCAACCTGATATATACCTTACCCAGGTGTGCAAAGAGCAGTGTGGGTATGATGATGGCAAGAATGATGATGATGCCACCCATGGTAGGTGTTCCTTTTTTCTGCTGTTCACCCGCAAGCCCGAGATCTCTCACTGATTCACCCAATTGTTTCTTCTGTAAAAACCTGATCAGTTTTTTTCCATATACCGTTGTGATCACCAGGCTTAATACCAAGGCAAGTATCACCCGTATACTCAGGAACCGGTAGAGCTCACTACCTGTGAAGTGATAGCCCTCAGATTTCAGCCAGTCAAATAAGTGATACAACATATTGTTTTATTTCTCTAACAATTCAAACATTTCATTCAATATCTTCTTATCGTCAAAATCATATTTCACACCTTTTATATCCTGGTATTTTTCATGCCCCTTACCCGCCACCAAAACAATATCATCGCCATTAGCCAGGTTCACCGCTGTTTTAATTGCTTCTTTCCTGTCGGGTATGGAAATGACTTTTTTTTTTGCAACTACATTAACCCCAGCCTCCATATCTTTTAAAATTTCAAGGGGGTCTTCACTTCGTGGGTTATCAGATGTAAGGATCACTCTGTCGCTGTACTCACAGGCTACTTCAGCCATCACAGGCCGTTTTGTCTTATCCCTGTCTCCGCCACATCCCACAACAGTTATTATCTGTTCATTTCCCTGCCGTAATTTTTTGATGGTCGCCAACACATTTAGCAAAGCATCTGGTGTATGGGCATAATCAACTATACCTGTTACTTTCTCTTTTTTACTTACCATGTAATCAAACCTGCCTTCTGCTCCATCAAGGCTGCTTAATACCTGTAAAACAGTATCCTTGTCTTCACCGAGGCAAACAGCCGCACCATAAACGGCCAATAGATTATATGCATTAAACTCGCCGATGAGCCGGAAATAGGCTTCTTTATCATTTATCGTCATGTGCAAACCTGCAAGGCTGTTGTCGAGGATCTTACCTTTAAAATCGGCCATTGTTTTAAGGCTGTAGAAATATTTTTTTGCATTTGTGTTCTGTAACATCACAGCTCCTCTTTTATCATCTGTATTACTAATGGCAAAGGCAGATGAGGGAAGCTTGTCAAACCAGGATTTTTTTACACGGATATACTCTTCAAATGTTTGATGATAATCCAGGTGGTCGTGAGTGATGTTGGTGAATATGGCACCTGTAAATTGCAAACCGGTTATCCTGCCCTGGTGAATGGCATGGCTGCTGCATTCCATGAACACATGGGTGCAGCCCTCTTCTGTCATTTGTTTCAGCAACGCATTAATACTTACTGCATCGGGTGTTGTATGTGTCGCTGCAATCGCACGGTTACCTACCTGGTTCTGCACGGTACTTACCAGGCCACATGTATAACCCATTGCTGTATACAGCTTCCACAATAATGTTGCAATGGTTGTTTTTCCATTTGTTCCCGTAACGCCGATAAGTTTCATTTTTAATGAAGGCTCTCCATAAAAATTATGGCTCAAGTAACCGGTTGCCTCGGCAGCATTTTCTACCTGAACATAAGTGACTGCTTCATTTATATTTTCCGGGAATTTGTCGCAAACAACAGCTACAGCGCCTTTTTCAATTGCACTTTGTATAAACGACTGCCCATCTGCTTTGGTCCCTTTTAATGCAATAAAGCATGAGCCGGGTTTTACATTGCGTGAATCAATTGCCAGACTTTTTACTTCAACATGGGTGCTGCCTTTTGCTGAGCGTATAGAAACTTTATATAGTATATCCTGTAGTGTCAATTCAGAATTAAAGAAATAGTTTGAGTTTTATTAAAATTTGTTCCTGCTGCCAGGGATTGATTCACTACCCTTCCTCTGCCGGTGGTTGTAACTTTCAATCCCATATTCTCCAGTAAATACACAGCGTCCTTCAAACCAAGTCCCATAACATTAGGAGTAACAGAGTTTGTTGTTGAGGTAGAAGTAAGTGCCGTATACAAAGTGCCTGAGTTATTTTTAAGGTGTACAGATCTCCAGTAACCTGAACTTGCAGAATCAATAAAAGGCAGGTTCAGAGAATTAAAGATCGAATTCAGTTCATTTTTCAATCCAAAATAATTATACCCGGTGCTATCTGTTCTGTTAGCTGATGCGTATTGCTTTGTACCCACATAACTGCTGTATATCCTATCGCTGATCTCTTTAAACACTGTACCGGAAACATCTGCACCATATACCATTACAGATTTTTCGCTGTTTTGTATAACCACAGCAATTGTGTACTTAGGTTTATTGGCAGGAAAATAACCAATGAAAGAAGCCTGGTAGATCTTGTTGCCTTTGTTATACCCTTTATTATTTAATGCCGTTACTGCTGTACCTGTTTTGCCGGCAATCTGGTAAGTACTGTCTTTTATTTTTCTGCCTGTACCATGCTCATCATGTACTACAGCAAGCAGGCATTCTTTAACCTGGGCCAGGGTCTCATCGCTACAAACCTTTTCAACAAGTACTTCTGGCTGAATTGTTTTTATTTCTACCCCATACTTCCTGATGGAACTTACCAGGTAAGGTTTCATCATTTTGCCATTATTGGCCACTGCATTATATAACATGAGCATGTGCAGCGGGGTAACCAGTTCTTCGTACCCATGTGCCATAAAAGGAATGGTAGTCTTGCTCCAGGTCTTGCTACCAGCTTTCTTTATAAGTGGCCTGCCTGATGAAGCAGTGATGTCGACACCGGTCATCTGATCCAGCCTGTATTTGTGCAGGTGATTTATATATTTTGAAGGCTGTTCATGATAATACTGGTCGGCTAATTTTGCAAATGCCACATTACTGCTTCTTGCAAAAGCATCTTTAATAGTGAGTTCGCCTGCACCCAGGTGAGAATCTTTTATGTTTAATCCGTAAAAAGTTTTTTGGCCTCCTTCACAATCAACAATCGAATTAATAGTTACATATTTATCTTCTAATAAGCTCATCAAAGTAGCCAGCTTAAATATAGACCCGGGTTCTGTTGCTTTGCCTATTCCATAATTCAGGTCTTCGGTATAAGAGCCATCAGCCTGTTTTCCCAGGTTAGCAATAGCTTTAATTTTACCTGTGGCAGTTTCCATTACAATGGCAGTACCATGCAAGGAATTATTACCATTTACCATTTTCATCAATGCATTTTCTGTAATATCCTGTATATATGTATCCAGTGTTGAAATAATATCTTTTCCATTCTCCGGGTCTATATCGCCGCCATCCACAGGCATATATGCACCGGCAATATATCTCACCAGTTGCTGCCCGGTTTTACCTCTTAGCATACTGTCGTAGTATTGCTCGAGGCCTACATTGTTTTTTGCGTTGTCCCTCGACAAACCAATAGTGCGGTTTGCCAGTAACACATAAGGATTGATACGTTTGTCTTTTGAACTAATGATAAATCCGCTTTTATTTTTACCCAGCTTCACTAAAGGGAAATCCCTCAACTCTTTATATTGCGAAAAAGATATTTTCTTTTTCAGGGCATAATACCTGTCTTTATTTTTATAGGCAAGCTTCAGTTCTTTCAAATATGCCTCCGGGGTTTTATCATTGAAAAGGTTTGCAAGGCAGATGCTCAAAGTATCTGCATTATCTTTAAACCTTTTACCTCCTTTTTCTCTTAACCCTTCGGCAGCAAAGTCCACATACACATCAAATACAGGAACAGATGTACTCAGCATATTTCCGTCTTCGCTATAAATAGTGCCCCGTTCGGCATCAATAGGAAAATATTTTAAATGCAGGCTGTCTCCCATACTGGCCCAGTATTTACCCTCAACCTGTTGTATATAAAAAGTCCTGCCCACTACAACTATACCAAGCATTACCATGCCCAGAAAACAGAGATAAACTCTCCACAGTATATCATTTTTTACTTCCAATTTTACAGAGGTTAATAATGTTTTTGATTATTTATTCTCTTGTTTTGCTGTTAGTAATATGGGTGGAGTTGTCAGCTCTTTTAATCCCAATGGTTCCACAGCTTTAATTAATTCACTGGCCTTACTCCTGAAAATCACTTCGCTCTTTATAGTTTTATATTCGTACTCCAGCTCTTTAATATGTTTTTCCGTTGTGCTGATCTTTAAGATCAGTTTATCGGTAAAATGGCCATTGTATATATATATAACAGCCAGCAATGTCAGGAACAAGAAGAATGGTATATTTTTTACTACCCATTTATGACTTAAATTTTTCTTCCAGTCGGTTTTTTTTCCACTGCCGTCTTGCCCGTTTATTTTTTTATCTTCTGACATGTATATTTCTGGTGTGTATTTATGCCTGATTTATCAGTTTGAAACTTTTACTTTAATTCTGCAACCCTGAGTTTTGCGCTTCTTGACCTGTTGTTTTGTTTTAGTTCTTTCTCAGATGGTACTACTGGTTTTTTGGTAATCACTCTAAAGGGATTTTCGAACCGGGTGCCATACACGTCATCGATAGCTGTATCTTCAAATGTGCCGCTTCGAAAAAAATTTTTTACAAGCCTGTCTTCCAGTGAATGAAAAGTGATTATTGCAATCCTGCCTCCCTTATGCAGTACTGAAGCAGTTTGTTCCAACAATTCTTTTAATGCACCTAACTCATCATTGACTTCGATACGGAATGCCTGGAACACCTGTGCAAAATATTTCTGTGGATTACCTTTTACTACTGAATGAACTGCTGCCTTAAATTCATTAATTGTTCTGATGGGAGAAATTGATCTTTGTGCAACAATGGTTTTAGCAAGCGTCTTTGCATTGGTCACTTCGCCATATTGTTCGAACATTTTGTGTAGCTGTGTCTCACTGAAATTTTTAAGGATATGAGCTGCAGTAAGAGCCTGGCGTTGGTCCATACGCATATCCAGTACAGCATCAAACCGGGTAGAGAAGCCCCGTTCAGCTTCATCGAATTGATGACTGGAGACACCTAAGTCGGCAAGTATTCCATCAACTTTAACAATCTTATGTAACCGTAAAAAGCGCCGGAGATGACGAAAGTTCTGAGGTATGAAGGTTATCCGTGTATCATGTGGCGCATTTTTTTCAGCTGCTTCATCCTGGTCAAAAACAATCAACCTGCCTTTTTCATCCAGGTTCTGCAAAATTGAACGACTATGCCCTCCCCCGCCAAATGTGCAATCTACATATGTGCCTCCTGGTTTAATATTTAACCCAGTAATACATTCTTCCAACAATACCGGTGTATGATAGTCAGAAGAGCTTGAAGCAGGAATCAGTTTGCTATTGGATGTTTTACTCATTCCATTTTACTAATTACAAATTCCTAAATACTCTTCTTGTTCATCACTTCATTTGCCAGGTCACTAAATGATTGTGGCGTAAAAGTTTCAAAGAACTGTTTATACTTACTCTTGTCCCATATCTCAATTTTGTTGATTGCTGATACCAGTACTATGTCTTTTTCCAGCCCGGCATGTTCTGCCAAATTTTTTGGTACCAGCAAGCGCCCTGCGGAATCCAATTCCAACTGGGTGGCGCCATTTAAAAAATAGCGTCTGAATTCCCTTACCTTAGGATCAAAATCATTTAGTTTGCTGATCTCGGAAAAAATAGGGTCCCAGCTTTGTAGAGGGTACAGTGTAAGGCATTTTTCAAAACCCCTGTTAATGATGAAATGGGTTGCTCCCTCTTCCGGCAGTTGCTTTTTAAAGCCTGCAGGTAAAAGAAAACGGCCTTTAGCATCTAAAGTGGCCTCATATTCACCAAGAAAACCTATCATTTTCAATTATTTAGCTCAATAAAAACAGGAATTTCCACAAAATAACACTTTTTCCCACTTTATAAACATTTTTGGGATAAACTTTTTTATCCCCAAATACTTTGTTTATACCTGCTAAGGCTTTGAGGGTCTTTTTATTAAATCTGGGTGTGAATTGAATGTGGATACCTGTGAATTAGTGTTAATTACTTTTATTAAAAGCATATTATGGCCACAGCCGGATATTCGGGAATTCCCTTATTACAAAAATTAGGCATTAAGCACGGGATGAAAGTCCTTACTCTTAATCCACCTAAGAATTATTTTCAGCTTCTGCAATCTGACATCACCAAACAATATGTGTCACCTGATGAAACCCCTGATTTCATTCACCTATTTGCAGAAACCAATACAATCTTTAAAAATGAAATGAAGAAGGTATTACGGATAAGTAAGAAGAATAGCTCTGTAGTGGTCTGGATCTCATGGTACAAAAAAGCTTCGGGAATGGCAACAGATTTAACCGAAGACCTGATAAGAAATTTCGCATTGGAAAATGGTTTTGTGGATATAAAGGTTTGTGCAATAAGCAACGAATGGAGTGGATTAAAATTAGTTGTACCAGTTTCAAAAAGATGAATAGTTACCTGGCCAAAGGAATTGTTATTGTGAAACTGCTGCCCTTCCCTAAAACACTTTCTGCTTTAATTGTTCCATGATGAGCCTCCACCATGGTTTTGACATAGCTCAACCCCAGTCCAAAACCTTTTACATTATGCACATTTCCGGTATGGGCCCTGTAAAATTTTTCAAATATCCTGTTAAGTGTTTCTTTATTCATACCAATTCCATTATCCTCAATTATTATCTTTAACTGGTTACCGGCATTTTTGGTACTTAATTTAATAGACAGGTTCTCTTTTGAGTATTTTACTGCGTTATCCAGTAAATTATTTATCAGGTTGGTAAAGTGTACTTCATTTGCCAGTATCAGGTCTTTTTCTGCTCCCAGGTCAACCTCCAGTTTGCCTCCTTTTTCTTCTACCTGCAGGTTAATATTGTTTAAAGCACTTACGACTAAATCATGTGCCGGTAGTTTTTTTAAGTTCAACTGAACTTCTTGTTTATCCAGCAAAGCCGCCTGCAGTATGGTTTCCACCTGCTTGTTCATTCTTTTATTCTCCTCCTTAATGATACCTGTGAAATAGCTTGTTTTCTCTTTATCGCCAGACACTTTTTCATTTTTCAATGCATCCACTGCAAGGGATATGGTGGCCAACGGCGTTTTAAATTCATGCGTCATGTTATTGATAAAATCAGATTTTATCTCACTTAGCTTCTTTTGCCTTAACAACGTTCGGATGGTAATAAAAAAAGCCGTGGTTATAATAAGCGTAAACAGGATGGAGCCTAAAATGAACGAGATCATCTCTTTCCAAACAAGGCTTCTTTGATTGGGGACAATTACAGAAAGGAGCTCTTCGCTTGCCAGGTTCTCAAAATTACTTCCGCTCGGGGGTTCCAGAGCAAACACATGTCTTAAATTGTTGGTATCCTCATAATATTTAAAATAGTTGTTGCTATACACCATGTCGCCATTTATTGCATTGACCCTTACATTAAACTCAAACGGGTAATCCTGCAAGTTGTATTTATTAAATCCCATTCTGATGATATCAGAAATCTCTTCTCTCGAAAACCGTTTTATGACAGAAGGTCTGAAATATTGCAGCTGAAGTTTATCTCCGGGAAAAAGCAGATCATTTTTCTTTGTCATTGGCGACAGGGTATTTCTATCCTGTGTAAGTATGGATGCAGCATAATAAACTGACTGTACAATATTATATTCTACCTGTGCATCTTTAATATTTTTGGCACTTTTGATCCATAATATCTGGAAAAAAATAAGCCCCAGCAATGAAAGCAGGATCAGTATCGTTATAATTGGAAAAATTCTCTTCATCCTTTGTAAAGATAAACCAGTATGGCCCTGTAACCCAAGGTAAAAACTCTAAACCATAAATTTAACTAAGGTTTAGAATTTTACAACATAAAAAACAGCAGAGACATTCTTTTTCATACTTTTAAATGCTATTTTAGAAATATGATTCATCCAGCCCCCGGAATATTATTGATAGCAGACCCTTTTTTAAAGGACCCCAATTTTTTACGTACTGTGGTGATCTTATGTGAGCATAAAGAAGAAGGTAGTTTTGGGTTTGTTTTAAATAAACAGATTGAGCAAACACTGGGTGAACTTATAAGCGACCTGGAGGAATTTAAATTACCAGTTTATTATGGAGGGCCGGTGCAAATGAATACAATTCACTTTTTGCATCAATATCCCGACCTGATCCCTGAATCCTGCAAAATATCCAATGACATTTACTGGGGAGGTAATTTTGAAACAGTAACTGCACTCATAAAAAACAACAGTATTGATCTTAGTAAAATAAAATTCTTTGTTGGATACAGCGGCTGGGGAGGTGGGCAGTTATCTGATGAACTTAAAGAAAAAAGCTGGCTTACCGTGTCTGCAACCAAAAGCCTGGTTTTTGATACACAACATTATGATATCTGGAAGGGTAGTCTTCAGCATCTTGGCGGGGAATATGAAATAATGGCTAACTTTCCTATTGACCCACAGTTAAATTAGCCAGTCATTCACTTAATTATATTTATCTTCCTTTTAAATTAATGCGCCATTGCTTTATTCATTCGTCAAAATTATTGCACGGCTGGCTATACCTATTTATTGCAGGAATATTGCTATCAACCACCGGGAGCTCTTAAAACTTGAGGGCCCATTGATGCTTGCTGTCAATCATCCAAACTCTTTCCTGGACGCTGTTATACTCTGTACTTTATTCGATAAGCCTGTTTATTCACTTGCCAGGGGCGATGCTTTTAAAAACAGGTTTTTTGCCAGGCTATTGCTAAATTTTAAAATGTTTCCTGTTTACCGGGTAAGTGAAGGTGTAGAAAATCTCGAAGAAAATTATAAAACCTTTGAGCAGTGCAAGGACATTTTTAAACAAGGGGGAATTGTACTTATCTTCAGCGAAGGCAAATGCATAAATGAATGGCATTTGAGGCCTTTGAAAAAAGGAACTGCACGCCTGGCTATTAGCAGCTGGCAGGAGGGTATAGATGTAAAGGTCTTGCCTGTTGCTATTAACTACAGCTCTTTTAAAGTGTTTGGCAAAAATGTGAAGCTGTTTTTTGGCAATATGATCGCTAAAGAAAATATAGATTACAACGACAGTCACGGTAACGCCATCAGGCAATTCAATGAAATTTTAAAGATCCAGCTAAGTAAATATGTTTTTGAAATAGGTAGCGGAGACAAAGAAAAGCTCAAAGAAAAATTTTTCATACAACAATCCGGATTAAAAAAAATCACATTGTTCATTCCTGCAACTTTAGGTTTTCTTATTCATGCGCCGCTTTATTATTTTGCCAAATGGTTGGGGGATATTATAAACAAAGAAACAGAGCACTATGATTCAAAACTGGTTGGGCTGTTGTTTATTTTATACCCTGTATTTCTTTTGTTGATCTCCTGTCTTATATTTTCTTTTTCAGGCAACCTGTTTTCATTTATAACCCTGCTATTACTACCTTTTACAGCCTGGTCTTTTGTTCAGCTCAAAAAACAACTGGATTAACTGCTAAAAAAAGCCTGTCCGTTTTGTCGGACAGGCTTTTGAATTATAAGCTCTTCTTTTTTACAACTCTTCGGCTCCCTCTACAAGTACTGTTGTTTTATTATTCAGCACTTCAACAAATCCGCTCTTGATATTGTATGAGGAAGTTTGAGTTTTATCTTTTAAAATTTTCAGTTTACCTTCTTTTAAAGCACTTACCAGCGGAGCATGTTTATCCAGCACTTCAAATAAGCCACTGATACCCGGCAATTGCACACCATATACATCGCCGCTGAAAATTTTTTGTTCGGGTGTTAATATTTCTAATGTCATAAAAAAACAATTTGATGATCTGGTGATTCCTGTATTTTAATCAACGCATTTTCAAACCATCACATCTCCAGATTAGGCTTTCGCTGCCTCCATTAATTTCTTACCTTTTTCAATTGCATCTTCCAGTGTACCCACCAGGTTGAATGCCGCTTCAGGATACTCATCCACTTCTCCATCCATAATAGCATTAAAGCCACGGATCGTATCCTCTATAGGAACAAGTACACCTTTTAAACCAGTAAACTGTTCGGCTACAAAGAAAGGCTGAGAAAGGAAACGCTGTACTTTACGAGCTCTTGATACAACCAGTTTATCATCATCGCTCAATTCATCCAAACCAAGGATGGCAATAATATCCTGTAATTCTTTATACCGCTGTAAAATTAATTTAACCCTGTTAGCACAGTTATAGTGTTCATCACCCACAATTTGCGGAGTAAGGATACGTGAAGTAGAATCCAGTGGATCTACCGCAGGGTAGATACCGAGGTCAGCGATCTTACGGCTTAATACTGTAGTAGCATCAAGGTGAGCGAAGGTTGTAGCCGGAGCCGGATCGGTCAAGTCATCTGCAGGTACATATACCGCCTGAACGGAAGTAATTGAACCGTTCTTGGTAGAAGTGATCCTCTCCTGCATCAATCCCATTTCTGTTGCAAGCGTTGGCTGGTAACCTACCGCTGATGGCATACGGCCAAGCAACGCTGATACTTCAGATCCCGCCTGTGTGAAACGGAAGATATTATCAACAAAGAAAAGAATATCCTTTCCTTGTCCACTGCCGTCTCCGTCACGGAAATATTCAGCCAGCGTTAAGCCACTCAATGCCACACGAGCCCTTGCTCCCGGTGGTTCGTTCATCTGTCCAAATACAAATGTTGCTTTACTATCTTCAAGTTCTTTTAAGTTTACTTTGCTTAAATCCCATCCACCTTCTTCCATACTGTGCTTAAATCCTTCGCCGTAGTTCATGATACCTGCTTCAATCATCTCCCTCATAAGGTCATTTCCTTCACGGGTTCTTTCTCCTACACCTGCAAACACAGATAAACCACTGTATGCTTTCGCAATGTTGTTGATCAATTCCTGTATCAATACCGTTTTACCCACACCTGCACCACCAAACAAACCTATCTTACCACCCTTTGCATAAGGCTCAATAAGGTCGATTACTTTGATACCGGTAAATAATACCTCACTGGCTGTACTCAGGTTTTCAAATAATGGCGGCTTGGCATGAATGGGGCGGCCATTGGCCTTGCTAACCTGTGGTAAACCATCAATAGCATCACCGGTTACATTGAACAGGCGTCCTTTGATGGCATCGCCGGTTGGCATAGCGATCGGTTTTCCGGTATCCACAACTACGGTGCCACGTACCAGGCCTTCAGTTCCGTCCATCGCAATGGTACGAACACTGTCTTCGCCAAGGTGTTGCTGTACCTCAAGTACCAGCGTATCGCCATTTTCACGTTTTAATTCCAAAGAGTTCAAAATCTCGGGGAGTTTGCTATCGCTGTCAAACTGAACGTCAACCACAGCGCCGATGACTGTTTTTACTTTACCGGTATTGGCCATAAATGATTTTTTATTATAATGAAGTCTGAATTTGAGCGGCAAAGGTAAGGGATGAGGATTAAAATTTGAAATTTCGTGATAGTCATTTTAAAGGATAATTTTGACCCCGGCAACCTGCCCCAAAGCAGGCCCGAATAAGCCTCAAACACAATATTCCGGGTATTTTACGTTAAGGAAAATACCCTTTTAATTATATAATCTGCCATACCGGCTATGTTTAAAAAAATCGCCAGGATCTGCTTTATTGTTATTAATATTACGGTCATTGTACTTTATTTACTGGCATGCCTCGTTCCCTTTATTAATGGAGGCAGGTCATGGTTTATTGCCATGATGGGACTGATCTTCCCGCTGCTGTTCTTTATCCTCATCGGTTTATTGTTTTATTGGATGATGCGAAGGTCGAAATGGGCCATTGTGTTTTTTATCACTCTTTTATCAGGCTGGAAACAAATATCAGTAATGATGGTTTTCCATTTGCCGAGGAATTTTGAACAAGTTAAGCCTGCAGCAACTTTGAGGGTACTTACCTGGAACCTCTCCGCCTGGGGGCAGTCAAATGCTGCTGATGAAAGCAAATCCAATAACCAGGAGCAAATGATCGGGCTGGTGAATAAAACCAATGCAGATATTTTATGTTTCCAGGAGTATGTATATTATAAAGACAAAAAGGTTCTCGATTCCATACTTCCTGCATTTAAAGAAAGAGGTTATCACTATAGCTACTTTGTTCCAACCAAATTCAATGAACATCATTATAAGACAACAAGGCTGATCACTACTATCATCATTTCGAAATATCCGATTGTGGATACCTCTCATTTGTTTTATACAGATGAACAACTCATCGAACCACTCATCTCTGCCGATGTTAATATCAACGGCCAGATGATAAGGGTATTTAGCACACACCTGGAATCGGTACGTTTTGTTCGCAGCGATGCCAATGGGCTTCGTAACTGGAAACAACCTATTAGCGGAACATTTGGCGCCCTCAGGCTGATGGCATATAAACTAAGGAATGCATACAAAGCAAGAGACCTGCAGGCAGAAACATTGAGTAAAAAGATAAAGGAAAGTCCATACCCTGTTATTGTTTGCGGGGATTTTAATGATGTACCCAATTCATACACTTACTTTACAGTAAAAGGAAAACTACAGGATGCTTTCTTAAAGAAGGGCTCAGGCTTCGGTAAATCACTGGCTATGGTTCCGGTACTCCCATTGAGAATAGATTACATATTTGCCGATAAAAAATTCGACATAACACAATGCAATGTTATTGAAGCACCTTATTCGGACCACTACCCAATTGTTGCAGATCTTAATTTGACAAAAGATCATGAATAGCATTATAGGACAATGCTGCAACTAATCCGCCTGCAACAGGCCCAACAACAGTTATCCAACTATATCCCCAGTCACTGTCTCTTTTATCTTTTATAGGTAAAATGAAATGCATGATGCGTGGGCCAAGGTCTCTTGCAGGATTTATAGCATAACCGGTGGGTCCGCCAAGTGATAATCCAATACCCAGGGCCAGGAGCGCAACAGGTAATGCATCTAATGAACCTAATTTAACATCAGCTCCAGTGATATAGAAGATACCAAAGACAAAAGCAAAAGTTCCAATGAATTCCGTGACCAGGTTAAAAAAAGTGTTTCTTATTGCCGGCGCATTACAGAATACGGCAAGCTTTGCATCTGCATCTGTGGTTTCATCAAAATGTTTTTTATAAGCTATCCAAACCAGTAAGGCTCCGGTCATAGCGCCGGCAAATTGCATAGCGATATACATGGGCACATCGGCCCAGGCGAATTTTCCGGCAGCGGCAAAGGCAATGGATACAGCGGGATTCAGATGAGCGCCGCTCTGCGCTGCAGATATATATACACCCACAAATACAGCAATGGCCCACCCAAAAGTGATGACGATCCATCCACCATTATTGCCCTTCGTTTTATTTAGTACAACATTGGCTACAACAGCATCGCCTAATAAAATAAGAAATACGGTTCCAATAAATTCAAAAAGAAAATTGTTCATAAGCAAGTTTATTATTGAGGAAAAATAATCAATTATTTATC
Organism: Ferruginibacter sp.; assembly: GCA_044222465.1. Classification (GTDB taxonomy): domain Bacteria; phylum Bacteroidota; class Bacteroidia; order Chitinophagales; family Chitinophagaceae; genus Ferruginibacter. The sequence goes on along the minus strand of JBGANE010000050.1, from coordinate 78 downwards.
ATCCGCCCAGGTAATGGCAGATTTAACTGCACGCTGCCATCCTTTTTTGAGTGCTGTTCTTTCTTCTTCTTTCATTGC
>JBGANE010000049.1:0-22851 GCA_044222465.1 Ferruginibacter sp. | reverse complement strand
AAAAGGCTTTATAGGGTTTACACATTGCTGAAGCTGAATGTGAGAAGAAGAGCCAGGCGCAGGTTGCCACAGCGGATAAAACAACCGTTACTGGTTCCGCAGGCAATTAACCAGGGCTGGAGTATGGATTTTATGTGTGACAGTTTGGTAGATGGCAGAAGGTTCAGACTTCTGAATATCATTGATGATTATAACCGTGAATCTTTAGCTATTGAAATTGACACTTCTTTGCCTGCCCTGAGAGTGATAAGGGCGCTGGATCAATTAATTGACCGCAGAACAAAACCTCAGGTAATAAGAGTAGACAATGGTCCGGAGTTTATCAGTGACAGATTGCAACAATGGTGTGATGACAAACAAATCAGGTTGCAGTTCATACAGCCCGGCAAACCGATGCAGAATGGCTTTGTAGAACGTAACAACGGCTCTTTGAGAAAAGAATTACTGGATGCTTATTTGTTTTACAGCCTGCCAGAAGTAAGACAAATGGCCGAGGTGTGGCAGCAAGATTACAATTATCACAGGCCGCATGAATCGCTGGGAAATGTTCCACCAGTTGAATTTATTAATCCGTTTCCCTGTGATTACTAAAAACAAAAAACTCTAATTTAGAGTGGCCCGAAAAAAGGGGGAGCTTACAATGGCTTCAATGTTGTTCAAGGTCTGATTTAAGATGAGTAATTGGATTTTATTAAGACTGTAAAAGACGAAAAAAGCGCAAGGATTGTTTTACCATCATTGACCTGGTGGCCAAACATACCGGACTAAAAGCAAAAATGTGGGGAACGGCCATTGTTGGTTTTGGGTCTTATCACTACAAATACGAAACCGGGCGTGAAGGAGATGTAACCGCTGCTTTCGCCTTTCGCCCCGGGCAAGCTCAATTACGGATTCTACCTTTCTAATGCCAAAGCCAAAGAGCAACTGCTTAAAAAATTGGGTAAGCATAAACTGAGTGGTGGCTGCGTTCACACCAAAAACTGGAGGATATCGACACAGGCATATTACTTAAACTGGTGGATGCATCAATTGAACACCTGAGTAAACTATATCCCTGATAAGGCCAACAATAAAAACCCTCAATTCAAAACGGCATGCAGCTCTCCCCGGCACAACGGTCAGTGAATTTGAAACAGCTCATGAAAGAGTAAAGCAGCTCATCCGCATCAGTAACAACGATGAGCAAACAAATTTTGATGTGATTGTGCTTGGCGTGGGTTCTGTGGGTTCATCTGCCTGCTATCACCTGGCCAAACAAGGCATTAAGGTATTAGGACTTGAACAATTTGATGTTCCTAATGAAATGAGTTCACACCTGGGGCAGAGCCGCATCATACGCAAAGCTTATTTTGAACACCCGGGTTATGTGCCGCTGCTGGAAAGAGCTTATCACAACTGGCAGGCATTGGAAAATGAAACCGGTACCCGGGGATATTTTGAAACGGGCCTGCTCTACTGTGGCAAACCCGTACATGAAATGATGAAGGGTATAAACGACTCGGCGAAGCAGTACAATATTAAATTAGACAGGCTGAGTACTGAGGATACGGCAACTAAATATCCACAACTGAACATTCCGGGCCACTATGAAAAATTATACGAACCAGCCGCAGGGTTCATTACACCCGAACGGGCCATACTTTCCTTTACCGAAAAGGCATTGCAAAACGGCCCAGACATAAAAAAAAAGAAGACCGTTTTAACCTGGAGCAAAATAAAAGATGGCATACAGGTAACAACAGCATCAGGTAATTATTTTGCAAAAAAGCTGGTCATTACTGCCGGTCCATGGGCAGGGAAAATGATCCCGGGTTTATCATCTGTGTTACAAATAACCAGGCAAATGCTGGCATGGGTGATCCCAAAGAATATATCATCATTTGAATTGGGCAGTTTCCCCTGCTGGATGATAGCAGATGATGATAAACCAGGTTGTTATTATGGTTTTCCTGTTTTACCCGTTGGCCGGTTTTATGGCCCTATTGGTTTTAAACTGGCCTATCATCATCCCGGCGCAATAACAGACCCTGATAAGATCAACCGAAATTCCACAGCCGAAGATAAATTCAATCTTATTTATGCACTTAATAAATTCTTTCCGGGCGCTTATGTATCCACACATGTAATGAAGGCATGCATGTATTGCAATACCCCCGATGAAAATTTTATCCTCGACTTTTTACCTGGCTTCGATAAAGACGTGGTGATAGCTGCCGGCTTCAGCGGCCATGGCTTCAAGTTTGCCTCAGTAGTGGGAGAAATTATGAGTGATCTTGCCCTGAAAGGCGCTACCCCCCTGCCTGTTGGTTTTTTAAATGCCCTGCGTTTTGAAAAATGATAAAATATCAGGTTCATAAGAAAAGATGAATGAATATTCATTACATTTATTTATGCAAATGCGGAATTACTTGTAAAAAGAATTCTAATATCCCCCCTGAACGGCCCCCGTTCCCTACTACAGCAACAAATAACAGTCCGTTTTAGCATAAAAAGAGTACGACCAGAAATAGCTTTCTGTCTTTTAAATATTTGAAAAAGTGGCAACAGACAAAAAATGTTTTGTAATAATTGGCTACGGTAAAAAAATAAGTTATGCCAATGGTAAGCAGCGTCAATTAGACCTTGACCAGACATTCACCATTCTGGTAAAGCCTGTATTTGAAGCATTGGGTATTGATTGCTACCGGGCCATTGATAAAAACCTGAGTGGAAGTATTGACAAGCTGATGCTGCAGGAAATAAAGGACGCTGATATTGCATTGGTTGACCTTTCTACCCTTAATGCAAATGTAATGTGGGAACTGGGCGTAAGACATGCACTTAAACCCCGTTACACCATAATGATCTGTGAGAAAGAACAGATGGGGAGCATCCCTTTTGATGTGAATAGTTTTGTGATTCACCAGTATGCGCATTCGGAAGAAGGCATCCCTTTTACAGAAGTTGAAAGATTCAGGAAACATTTAACCACAGTTATACAGGGTGTTTTAAAGCAAGACCCGCCGGGTATTGACAGCCCTGTACATACTTTCCTGGCCGATACAGGCTCACCGGGGATAAAAACATTAAAAGTTGATACAACTGTGAAAAAACCATCCTTTGCTGACATCATGAAAGATGCTGAAAACTGTAAGAATGAAAAAAGATATGGGGATGCACTTGGGTTGTTAGCTGAGGCAAAAGAGTTTGCGGTAGCCAACATGTCTTTAAAGGATAACCTGTCGCTGATCATTTGCAGGCAGGCATTGAATACCTATAAACTGGAAAAACCAAATAAACTGGAAGCCTTCGTGAAAGCGAAAGCCATACTGGATGAACTGAAACCCGATACATCGCAGGATACGGAAGTGCTGGGGTTGAGCGGCGCCATCAGTAAAAGATTATTTGAGCTTACAGGAGATGATGCATACCTCGACTCGGCCAGTAATTATTATGAAAAGGGTTTTCAGCTAAAGCAGGATTATTATAACGGTATCAATGCTGCATTCATGCTTTATAAGAAAGCAAGTATCCTCAAGTCGCAGAACAAAGACTGGGATGATGTTAAAATAAAGGCAGACTATATCCGGAACTCGGTGCTTGATATCTCACTAAAACTTGCGGCCGAAGAAAAGTTTGCCGAAAGGGATGATGCGATATGGGTTTTACTGACCATAGCAGAAGCCTATAATTACAAGGGCAATGAAACAAAAATGGCCGAATACGAACAAAAGGCTTCAAAAATGGCGACAGAGAAAAATGACAGTTTTGCCATGAGCTCATATGAAGAACAAAAGAAAAAAATAAAATCAATCATTGAAACAATAAATACAAAATGAAAAAGACATTAAGCGAACACTTTGATCCCAAAACGAGTGGCCCCAAGCGTATCCTTTCACTGGATGGCGGAGGAATAAGAGGAGCGTTAACCCTTGGCTATCTGAAAAAGATTGAAACCATATTAAGGAAAAAAGAAAATGACCCCAACCTGCTGCTCTGCGATTATTTCGACCTCATTGGCGGCACATCCACGGGTTCCATCATTGCTTCTGCCCTGGCTATTGGAAAATCAGTAGATGAGATCGTTGACCTGTATATGGACCTGGGAGGAAAGATCTTTGGCAAGAAGAACGATTGGTGGAACCCACTTGAAACTCTCAAGTTCCTTAAAGCAAGTTATAACTATAAGGCGCTTGAAGACAGCCTTAAAGGCGCTTTTGGAAATATCACACTTGGTGGCAGCGAAATAAAAACAGGGCTTTGCATTGTAGCCAAACGAGCCGATACAAATAGCATATGGCCGCTTATCAATCATCCCAATGGCAAGTTTTATGATTCCCCACTTGGCAAGAACAAAAATATATTCCTTTGGCAGGCAGTAAGGGCAAGCAGTGCAGCGCCAACTTATTTTGTTCCGCAACTGATTGATGTGGGCGACGGGCAAAAAGCGGCATTTGTTGACGGTGGTGTGAGCATGGCAAATAATCCTGCACTTACTTTACTGATGGTTGCTACCCTGAAAGGATTTCCCTTTCATTGGCCAATGGGTGAAGAAAACATCAGCATTGTTTCTGTTGGTACAGGTTACAGCATCTTCCGTAAAAAGACGGATGAGATTGAAGAAGCCTGGCTGGGTACCTGGGCAGCCAATGTGCCCGATATGCTGATGCAGGATGCCAGCTGGCAGAACCAGATCATGTTACAATGGTTATCCAACTCACCCACGGCATTTTATATTGACATGGAGATGGAAGATCTGAAAGGCGATCACATTGCCGGCAAGCCCCTTCTCAAATACCTGCGTTATAATTTCCCCATAACGCAAAACGAACTGAACGGGTTGCAATTAGATAAAACATCTACTAACCCCGGAAGAACATTCAGCGACAAAGATGTAGCCAGCATTATTGAGATGAGCAATGCCGGTAACAGGCAACTGCTCTACCAGATAGGAACAGCCGCTGCAGATAAAGTAAAAGAAGAACATTTTAATTAAACACTAATATCAACCAGCAAAAAAAAATCAACATGGATTCAGCTACTTTCTCCACCTATCTCGAAAAAAGATACATTGACCAGTTAAATTATTATGAGGACAAATCCGGGAAGAACCAGAAAAAATATAAATTCTTTCAATGGGCATTGATCATTTTATCTACACTCACAACCATCCTGGCCGCATTGCCAAAGGAGCAGCAGTACTGGATACAATACCTGATTATTTTTACTGCTGCGCTGGTAACCATTATCACATCCGCATTAAAGACCTTCCAGTACCAGGAATTATGGGTGACCTACCGCAGCACCATTGAACAATTAAAGCCTGAGATCTATTACTATACTTTTAATGTTGGTGATTACGGGCAAACCGGTGTTGACAAAGAAACTCTTTTTGTAACCCGTGTGGAAGGTATACTTGGCAAAGAACACGATGCCTGGCCAATTTACAAACAACTGATGAATGCAGCAGGTAAACAGGAGAATGAAGACCTGCAGAAAAAACTTGATCAGTTGATCAGGGAAAAGATGAACACTGTGAAAAAAACCGGCGATGTTCAACCTCCTGCAAATGAAGTTGACAAACCAAAAGACGAACCGGTTGAGCCACCAACGGATCAACCAACAGAAACACCCAAAGCCGGTGATACGATTGATGAACCAAAAGATACAGACCTGGAAACAGGAGGTGACAAGAAGATCTAAAACACTACCTCTTTAAATAATTTTAGCTATATTGTATTGGCTATCTCCAATAATAATATAAACCCAAAACTTTTAAACCTGCAGCTATGCTGACATTTAACCGAAAAAAATTATTGGATGGTTACACCAGCCGGTTTGGTCCTCTGACGAATGACCTGGTAGATGCATTCAAATTCCTTTTTGATAAGATAGAAAAAGATAATCGTTTTGGTGATACCGATACCGAAAGGCGAAAACTGGCTTATTGCCTGGCTACTTTCAAATGGGAAACAGCACATACCATGAGGCCAATTGATGAAAGAGGTGGCGATGCTTACTTTAATAAACGTTATGGCCCTGAAACAAAAGTTGGACAAATACTCGGTAATACAAAAGCCGGAGACGGAGCTTTGTTTCATGGACGTGGATATGTTCAGATAACCGGGAGGAACAATTACGCCAAAGCAAAAAAACTTACCGGGGTTGATCTTATTGCCGAACCCAACAAGGCCAAAGACCCCGAAGTGGCTTACCAGATAGCCATACAAGGTATGACTGATGGATGGTTTACCGGCAGGAAACTGGCACACTACTTTGTAGGAGAAACTGCAGATTATATCAATGCCCGTAAAATAATAAACGGATTGGACCAGGCTGAAAAAATTGCAGAGCTGGCAAGAGGTTACAGTGAAATACTCAGGGAAGCAAAAGCTTAACCTCATGCCGCTTTGTACTAAGTTTAAAAGGATCCGGAACCCCCATTATATACGATCTTCCCGTAGAATTTTTATTAAACAATAAAATAAGAACCAGATAGTAACCAGTTTATGATAAAAGAAGTTGACAAACTACGTAAGTTTATTGCAGAAAATAAAATGGACCGTGCCCTGCAGGTACTCAAAGAAGGCATTGCTTCCTACCCCGACCTGCAAAACCAGTTGCTGACCTTATCTGCAAAATTCACCGACGTTCGCAAAAAGGAAAACATGGGGATGCTGGATGAAGGCGAATCTTCAAAACTGTATTCGCAGGTCAATTATTCTGTATTGGAATTACTGAATGAGATTGAAACAACCAATGCTTCAAATGCGCCGATAGAAATTCCTGTAGCCCCAGCCGAGCCTGAAACTCCCAACCGTTCAATACATAGCTCTTGGCTCTCTCCTCACGGCAAAAATGATACTGCAGAAAATGATATGCCTGCTGAGCCTGCCAACATCCGTGCAGTGTTTGCTTCGGAACAGGCAACAGTATCTGAACCAGGTATCAAAGTATTTATATCCTACAATCATAACGATATGGATATGGCCAACAGGCTTAAGGATAAATTAAAAGCCGAAAATATCAATGTGGTGATAGACAGTGAACGGATGCAGGCAGGTGAAGATATCAAAGAGTTCATAGAAAAATGTATCAGGGAAACATCAGCAACCATCTCACTCATTTCAAAAAACAGCCTCCTGTCGGCATGGGTGGCCATGGAATCTATCAATACCTATAAACATGAACAGGCAGGCAGTGGTAAAAAATTCATAGCCTGTTATATCAGCGATGATTTCTTTAAAAGAAATTTTACGGATGATGCCCTTGACTTTATTGAAGCGGAAATAAAAGAAGTACAGGGCCTCATCACCAACCGGATGGAAAAGAACAGGAGCATCCGGGACCTGCAGAATGAACTGACCCGTTTATCTGAACTGAGGAATAATATGGATGAGATCATCAGGCGGCTACGGGAAAGCCTTTGCATAGATATACGTGAAGGCAACCTGGATACTAATTTTTCCAAAATTCTGCAAGCTATTCAATCATAATTAAAATTAAGCGATATGCCTTTTGTTGAAAGAATTGAAAAATTACTGATCAATAATCAGATCAAAGAAGTGATCGATGAATTCTTAAAGTTCCTGAGCGAAGTCCCCCAGTCGAATAAGGATGCCCGGAATGATGCCAACCAGTTACGTGGACAGGTAATTGTGTTATCGGGAAGGTTTACCGACCTGAGCAATAAGATCAATACCCAAACGCTGGGTGCAGATGCAGCCAGCCAGGAGAGGAATGCCCTCACCAATTCATTTGTTCAGATCCTTAACCAGCTTTCTTCCAACTACCCCGACCTTAATAAATATGTAGAGGAAAAAGATGAGGACGAAGATTGGTTTGATGCACAGAAAAAAAATAATATAGAGACCTATCATGCCTACTTCAATAAATACCCCAATGGAAAATATAAGGCAGATACCATTAAGCTCATTAGTGAACTGGAAGAAGTGAAACAAAAACAGGAAAGCGAAATGAAACGTCTGGCTATGCTTGAAAAAGAAAGGAGGGAAAACGATAAACTGGCGGCTGAACAAAAACAGGCGACATCATCGTCGCCCGTTAAACCGGTCATTAAGCCATCTGCTGCTGAAGGTTCAATTGCTGCTGCCACCAAATCAAAAAAGGGGTTGTTGATAGGCGTGGGTGTGCTTGTCCTGGCAGTTATTGCTTTCTTTATTTTCAGGGGTGGTAAAGCTGATTCGGCAAACCAGGGGGCAACATCAGAAAATATACCGGTGGAAGAATTATACGACACCATGATCAATCCTGCTGTTTATTATTACATTCAAAACAGGGATAATAAAAAAATTGCAGGTGTCATTGACGGAAGAGTGGATGATTTTATCCCCCTTGTTCTTTATGACTCAGCCGGTAAATCATCTAAAGACTACGCAAAATTCAAATTAGAACCTGCCTCAACCGACCCGAATAACAAGTGGTTTTTTGTTATACCCAGGCACAGCAATAAAGCAATAACCCTTACTGAAACTAATGGTGCAATTCAGGGGAATGATGTAACAAAAAGTTTTGTCAGCCCCCTCTGGGGCAAATCAACCTTTTATTTTGACCTCAGGCCAAACAGGTATTTTACTATAAGCATCTCCACCGGTGGTGACAACGCAAAGTGGGCATACTGGTTGTATGATAAGCAGAACAATGCTAACTCGGAAGTCCCGGTAATATTCCTGAACAGGTTTGAAGACGCCTCAAATACAGATTTTGGAGAATTGGATTTTGCACAATGGAGATTGATACCCACAGGTGAGCCTGTTAAGGATTAACCGGGAAATTTATATTCAGCAAAAAAGCTTTTGCCCGCTACAGGCAAAAGCTTTTATTTTAAAAGGCCTTTATTAAAATTCAGCCGTTACAGATATCTTAGGTTCTTTTGAAACCTTGCCTGCAGCAATGGCTCCGCCGGTAACTCCATAATCTTCCAGCTTAACGCTAAAATCTGAACTGGCATTGATGGTTTTACCACTTACTTTTATTGAGCCGTTGGCTTCAACCGCTGTAGTAACCCCATGCATATTCAATTCTCCTTTTACAGTAACGGCATAAGTTCCGTCTTTTACAAAATTTACCGCCTGCGGGTTTGTAATGTTGCCACTAAAAGTGGCGGTAGGAAACTGGTCGCTGTTCATCCATCCTGCTGCATTAAAATGTTCTTGTATCCTCGGGTTGGAAAAAGCAAAATTCTTTATTGTTACTTCAAAAGCAAGTTTACCGGTCTTTGTATCCAGTGAGGCGATCGCAGTTTTATTTTCTGCCTTCGGCAATTTATCAATGCTGGTGGTTGCATCAAAATTAATGATGGCCGAAGTGGTGGTTTTCTTTTGGGCGAACAGCAAACCTGCTGCCAGAACCAGGGCAACGGATAAAATTATTTTCTTCATTGTTGTTGACTTTATTTTTAGTTATGAATTACTCATTAACAGTACAGCGTTTAAAATCTATCTTCTCTGTTTCCAGTATGGTACTGTAATTGCCACCGCTACACGAGCCTTTGATAGAAATATTATCGCCAAGCTTTAGTTTTCTTGCCTCGGCAACATGCTGTTGCTGAAAGGCGAAAATGATGTATGCACCGGTTTTTATATCAGCCATGATGATATTTGCTGTTGTGTCGGCATTTTTTATTTCAGAAACAGTGCCATTTACTATGATGATCTTCTCGGTATATTTTTTATTTGCTGCAGCTTCATCCTGTTGAAACTCTTTGATCAGGTCAATGGCATGAACCGTATAATCTGCCTTCACCTTCTTTGTATCTTCAAATTTCTCTGTAAAAAGATACCAAAGGACGGCTCCGCCTGCCAGTACAAGTATTCCTGTTACGATCAGCCACTTCTTAAACCGTTTCTTCATTTGCTTTTATCCTGTTAAGGATATACAAATATACGTTGTTTAAACATTGAAAATATATCCTGTTTTAAATTCATCTTAAATAAGCGTTAATATTCATTTAATTTTTTTGCCGCTAATAATTATCATTTACAGAGCAGTGCAGATATTTTGGCTGCCGGGCTACGAAAAATAAGGGTTATCTTCGGGACACATGAACCCACTGCTATCCAAAATAATCAGGCGCTCTGTTCTTCAGCATAGATTGCATGTGCCCGAAGGAGAAGAGGAATTTTCATCCTATGAAATGGCGAAGGGGTTATGGGAATTAAAAATAACCATCCTGCAATCGCTGAGAGATATCTGCCTCATCCTCCTGGGTATTTGCTCGGCTGCATTTGGACTCAAAGGCTTCCTGTTGCCCAGTAACTTTATAGATGGAGGCGCAACGGGTATCTCATTGCTCATTTCTGCCATCTTCCACCTGCCTTTATACTGGCTCATCATCATCATCAATGTCCCTTTTGTTTTTTTAGGATATAAAGTTATCGGAAGGAGCTTTGCTGTAAAAACGGCACTGGCCATTACCGGCCTGGCCGTTGGTGTGGCCACTTTGAATTTTCCGGAAGTAACCCACGACAAATTATTGGTTGCCATCTTCGGCGGATTTTTCCTGGGGGCCGGTATCGGACTGGCTGTCCGTGGTGGCGGTGTGATTGATGGAACAGAAGTGCTGGCCATCTACCTGAGCAAGAAATTTTCTACCACTATCGGCGATGTAATAGTATTTATTAACATCATTATTTTTTCCACGGCCGCCTATTTCCTCTCGATTGAAGCAGCATTATATTCTTTGATCACCTATCTGTCTGCTTCCAAAACACTTGATTTTATCATTGAGGGTATTGAAGAATATACATCGGTCACTATTATTTCATCGCATAGCGGAGAGATCAGGGAAATGATCATTAACAGAATGGGAAGGGGCGTGACCATTTATAATGGTAAAAGCGGTTTTGGTAAAAGTGGCGAAACAAGAAATGTGGATATCATCTTTACTGTTGTAACCCGGCTTGAATTGAACAAACTGAAAACAGAATTGTTGAAAATAGATCCTAATGCCTTCATAGTTATGAGCAGTGTGAAAGATACCAAGGGAGGCATGATAAAGAAACGCCCGTTAAAACATTAATGCTAATTAAACCTGGTAAATAACATTTTAAGGGCAAATAATATGATGAGGGAACTCATTACATACCGCAACCACTGCTGATATTTCTCATTCCTGAAAAATGTTTCACTCACATATCCTGCCAGGAAAACAATAGTGCAGTTGGTGATAAAACTAAAGAGCATTTGTATTCCTCCTAAAAAAAGATTCTGTTCCAGTATATAGCCCCGTGCCGGGTGAATGAACTGCGGTATGAGTGAGAAGTATAAAAACAGTGACCCGGGGTTGAGCAGGTTGCCTATCAATCCCTTTATATAAAATTCCCGGAGCCCTGTACTTTCGCCACCATCTTCGGGGTTCTTCCATGGCATCATCTTCAGGTTGCGGATAGCCAAATAAAAAAGATAGACTATGCCGCAATACCTCAATACCTCCAGTGCATATGGTGTTGCCAAAAAAAGTGCCGTTAACCCAAAAATGATTGCCCCAATATGAACAACGAATGCAGTGACGATACCGGCTGCTGTTGCCCAACCGGCTCTGCGGCCTGATTCAAAAGTGTAGGTAAGGCAAAGCATCATATTAGGGCCCGGTGTAAGTGCAAAGCCAACCACAAAAAGGATATAAACAACCAGTTCATTAAACGGCATGAATATGTTTTATGATTATGAAATGACTAGTTTTGTCATTACTCAGGTATTTTCTCAGTTAGAAAATTCCCAATACAAACTCAATGTCAGGTTGAGCTTGTCGAAACCGGTTTATTAATCGCCTTCGACAAGCTCAGGCTGGCATCCTTTTTTAAACTGAGAATCCTATTACTTGTATTCAAAATAAATTTCTGTTGCTCCATACCCATACAAATGGCTGTACTGGTTCACAAATGATCTGACTTCTTTCTTCAGTTTTAATATATCATGTATCTCATCCTTCAGTTTTCCGGAGCCCACACCATGAATTATGGTCAATGAAGGTTGGTAATGCACCACTGCCAGGTCGTAATACTTATTAAACGCTTTCAACTGCATTGAAAGTATTTCAAAATTACTGAGGTGTTTCCAGTTGTCGGTTAGTTTTTCAATGTGCAGGTCAACCACCGTCCTGGCAGGTTCCAGATTTTGTTTTATTTTGTCGGCTGTATAAAACCGAAATCCTGCATTGCCAAGCTTGCCCAGGTCTATTTTTTCGTCTTCAATCCTGTCAGGGTAAGTATCAAACAGCATATAACTAAACCCGGGTTCATTTTTCAACTGTATATCTTCTATCTTTTTAAATAGCTGTTTTGCTTTTAATTTCAAAGAGGTTTCATAATACGGCGCTTTCTTCTTGTCTGCTTCTTTCAATGCAAATTCAAAATCAAACCGGGGGCTGTCACTCATATCTTCAAACTTCACATCATGAAGATAAAAATCGCTAAATGGCTCAATAGTGTTTTTGAGTTGAAAGTCACTTTCACCGCCGATCATGCAATTGTAGGTAAAAGTAAAAGCAGTATCGTTTTGGTTAACCAGGTAAAGTTTTAGTTTCTCCACCACATCATCATCAAAAACATCCTTGTCAAATACAGGTAGAAAAGAAAGCACCATGCCATTTCCTTCTTTTGTCCTGGGTGTTGCTTTTTCTTTTTGCAGCTGGTCAATAAATACTTTCTTCTTTTCTGGCTTCTTTTTTTCTGAGAACATTTTGAAATAGGGGAAATCTATCTGGTCTATATAGGCCGGGAACTGTACCCCCCTCACTTCTATCATCACCATTTTTTCATTCATGATCTCCACCACCTTACCTTCTTCTTCGGTAAGCAACACAATTATTTTATCGCCGGGTTCGTATTTCATATGTCTGAATGAAGACCTGTCTGCCGACAGGCAGGTTTGGGTTGATTACAGGAATTAATGGGATTAATACCTGTAATGGTTAGGTCATAAAAAACACCGCACAAAGGTACAACAGTATCCGATGAGCATCGGGATGCGACGCCAATGAAATTGAATAAAGATCAGGTGCCGGAACAAAAAGAAGAAGACTACGCTGTTGTTGCCAGTTTACTTTTTTTATAGCCGTACACAAAATAAACGATCAGTCCAAGCCCAAGCCATCCCATGAACCAGGCCCAGTTCAATGCCGTCATGCCGGTTAAAAGATAAAGGCAGGTAATAAGCCCCATCAAGGGTATGAGCGAATATTTTTTAATAAATGCAAGTACTGCCAGCAACAAAGCACTGATCCAGAAAACGATCAATGAAATATTGGGTGTAGCCAGTTCCATGAAACCTGCGTTACCTGCTTTATAATCTTCGTTGGCACTGAAATCGAAATTGAACAGGTCGGCAAAGTAATTCTTCTGATAGTATTTTTCAACGAGCACCTGCACCATTACAATCGCTGCAATAACAATAATGGGAAAAATAAATTGCCCGTTGATATAAGGAAGATGGAAACGCCCTGGTATCTTTTCTTTTCTTGGTATCAACAGTACACCACCGCAAACCAGCACAAAAGCAAACAGGGTAGCAATACTGGTAAAGTCGAGCACAAATGTTTTATCGGTAAATAAAATGGGAAGGCCAACAACAAGCCCTGTTATGATGGTAGCAAACGAAGGGGTTTTGAATTTTGGATGTATCTTTTGGAAAACCGGTGGTAATAAACCATCCCGGCTCATACTCATCCATATTCTTGGTTGGCCCATCTGGAAAACCAGCAACACACTTGTCATCGCAACAACTGCACAAATAGCTACCAGGAATTGCATCCAGCCTATGCTGAGGTTTTGTGGTTCAAAAATAAAAGCCAGCGGGTCTCCCACTCCATCAAACTTTTTATAATGAACAGCACCGGTTAAAACAAGGGTAAGTAAAATATAAATGATGGTACAGATTACCAATGAAAGCACCATTCCTCTTGGCAGGTCCCTTTGTGGGTTTTTACTTTCTTCTGCCAGCACACTCACTGCATCAAAACCGATATAGGCAAAGAATACACCTGCTACGGCTTTCATCACTCCCGAAAAACCATTCGGCATAAAAGATTTTACGCCCTCATCGTTAATAGGTGTCCAGTTTGCTGTGAGGCCATTCGAAAAAACAAGATAGCCTCCCACAAGAATGATCAGTAACACAACGCTGAGTTTTAATATCACCATTACATTACTGAAATTGCGACTCTCTTTGATACCACGATAAACAAGATACGTGATGAGCAGGTTAATGACAAGAGCAGGCAGGTCGAAGATGATCCTAAGTCCGCCAATTATGGGTGCATTGTTCCATGCCGCAATATCATCTGCATTGGTGCCTCCATCCATTATGGTGTGTTTGGCTTCCATATAGCTGGTAGAAAGATATTCGGGTATGTGCACATTCAGTTTACTCAGAAAGGAAGTAAAATAATCACTCCAACTGTAAGCCACATAAATATTACCGATGGAATACTCCATGATGAGCGCCCAGCCGATTATCCAGGCAAACAATTCTCCGAAACTGGCATATGCGTATGTATAAGCACTGCCAGCAACCGGTATGCGGCTGGCAAATTCGGAATAACAAAATGCGGTGAATGCGCAGGCAATGGCGGTTATGATAAAAAGCACTACAACTCCCGGCCCTCCGTTGAATACAGCGCCTCCCAGGCTGCTGAAACTACCTGCACCAAGTATGGCAGCAATACCAAAAAAAGTAAGGTCACGAACACTAAGCACACGTTTTAAGCCTCCGCCTCCATGCGGATCATCACTTCCTTCGGCTAAAATATTTTCAATCTTTTTTGTGCGGAATAAGGAATTTGCCATGTTGGTTTTGGTTTTGAAAGAAGGAAATTAAGAAAATATTTTTACTTATTAGAATTACAAAATTTAAATATAGCTGGTTACGAAAAGTTGAAATTACACCTCTTATAAATTGAGCTGTCAGTCTGAGCTTGTCGAAGACGGGTTGTGTGACTGAAGCCGTTTAGAATGAGATTTCGCCAGCCTTTTAATTTCTTCCCAATCCTCAATAAACAAGGCCTCTTTTTTCTTTCTTGACCAACCTTTGATCTGTTTTTCAAATTCTATTGCCTGGTTAATATCCTGAAAGCGCTGAAAGAACCTTAAGGTCACTGGTCTCCTTTTGTAGGTATAAGCCAGTGTATTATTATCGTTGTTATGTTCCCATAATCTTCTGTCCAAATCATTTGTTACACCTGTGTAGTAACTTTTATCGCTACATTCAACAATATAAACAAAATAGTTGTGGGCTATTTTCATAGTCAGTTAACTTTGATTTTAACCCGGTTTCGACAAGCTCAACCTGACAACCTTTAAAGTTACAGAGCCACTTCTTAAATAATTGTTCTGTCAGTCTGAGCTTGTCGAAGACTGGTTAGTAGCAGCTTGGTTAGAAAAGCAATATTATATACTTTTATCTTTCTCTTCCTCCAAATCGTCAAGTTCTGGAGTAGCCATAATTCTCGAAACGAAATGAATAGTTCCTTGTTTCTTCCAGATCCTTGTAGCAAAAACTAACCCTACGATCAAGCCAAGAAGTGCAACTCCAATTGCAATAATAAGTCTCCATAATGTTGGGTTGGAAAAATAGATGAAAGCTGCAATTATCAATCCTAACAGCAATGGCGATGCAACAATTTGTAACCATCCAATTACTTCTGTGAAGTAGTCAAAAAACGACATTCTACTTTCCTCCTTTTCGTTTTTTTCAATTTTGGATGACATTACTTACAAGATTTAAGAATAATTAAATCCTTCAACTCTCTCTCATCATCAGGTAATCGGCAAGTTCCTGCAGGGGTTTTTTACGAACGGATAATACAGCTGTATCTTCCAGGTGTTTCAAAGCAGTTTGAAGGTATTTATTTTTTAATTCTTTCGCCCAATCATCAACCTTGCAGTCTTTAAATATTTTTAACACCCTTTCTACTTTGTCAGCCGGGTTGCTTTTTATCAGCTCCTTTAATTCTTTTAGCTGGGCAGGCTTTGCAGTTTCAAAGGCGTGGATCATCAAAAAGGTTTTTTTGTTAGCCAGGATATCACCACCTGTTTTTTTACCGAATTTTTCCGGATTGCCAAATGCATCCAGGTAATCATCCTGCACCTGGAAGGCAACGCCCAGGTTTTTACCAAACTCATATAAATGCTGTTGGTTACCTTCCCCTGCCCCACCCAAAATGGCTCCAAGCTGCAAACTGGCTGCCAGCAATACGGAAGTCTTTAAAGTGATCATCTGCACATATTCGTCCATAGCTACGGTTTCCCTTTTTTCAAAATCCATATCCATCTGCTGCCCTTCGCAAACGGCGCTGGCCGTATTATTGAACAGGAATAACACTTTTTGCAATTGTGCTGGTTTTATTTTATTGAGATATTCGTATGCTTTCACAAACATCACATCACCGGCAAGCAATGCAGTTGACTCTCCATATTTAGTATGCACCGTTGCCATGCCGCGCCGCATGGGGGCCTTGTCCATGATATCATCATGAATTAAACTGAAATTATGGAATAATTCTATGGCAGTAGCTGCGTGGTAAGCATCTGGGTCTATCACATCAAAAAGCTGGTTACCCATCAACACACAAACAGGGCGTATTCTTTTACCCCCAATGCCCAAAATATATTCGGCAGGGTCGTATAAAGTCTCCGGCTGCGCCGGGAAATGCCGGGCACTGAATTTTTCTTCGAATAGTTTAAGGAGTTCTATAAATGAATGCATCATATTACCGCTAAGATACAAAGACAGGGAATAACATTATACTGAATGACATAAAGTGGGCCAGGGATCTATTTTTTCTTCTTGTTCTTTGATTTAATAACAAGTTTTGCCTTCGGTTGAGCAGCGTGTTTCATTTTATCTTTATGGGTGGTACCTGTTTTAGGTACCCATTCATAATCCAGTTGCTTTTTGCTCAAATTGGCGGCTACCACTTTTATCTTTACCATGTCGCCCATCCTGAATTTTTGTTTCGTTCTTAATCCTACCAAAGCATAATCAGTTTCATCCAGCCTGAAATCATCATACACATTCAGGTCTCTTACGGTAACCATGCCTTCGCATTTATGAGTAACAGTCTCCACAAAAAAACCAAATGAAGCCACACCACTGATGATGCCATCAAACTCCTGGCCTACGTAGTTCTGCATAAACTCAACCTGCTTATATTTATTCCCGGCCCGTTCTGCTTCCATGGCCTTGCGCTCCCTGTCGCTGCAATGCTTACATTTTTCATCCATCTTCTTGTCCAGCTTCAGGTTCTTTTCCAGGCATTCCTGCAAAATGCGGTGAACCATTACATCGGGATAACGGCGTATGGGTGAAGTAAAATGGCAGTAATATTCAAAGCCCAGGCCATAATGACCAATATTAGCCGAAGTGTATACGGCTTTTGCCATCGTTCTAATTCCCAGTTGTTCCAGCACATGTTGTTCGGGTTTACCCTGAACGTCTACCAACATCTTATTAAAAGAAGCGGCAACAGCACGTTCATCATGCATATTAAACGTGTAGCCGAATTTTTTGGCGAATGCAACAAATGGTCTCAGCTTTTCATCATCGGGTGTATCATGTATACGATATGGAAAAGGAATAGGCTCCTTGTTCACTTTTATTTTTGAAACATAGGCTGCAATGGTGCGGTTGGCCAGTAACATAAATTCTTCGATCAGCTTATGAGCATCTTTGCTTTCTTTTATCACAATACCAATGGGTTTTCCTTTTTCATCCAGTTGAAAACGCACTTCCTGCGACGAAAAATTAATGGCACCGTTATTGAACCTTTCTTTCCTGAATTGTTGCGCCAGGCCATTTAATAACAAGATAGGCTTGTGATGCAACCCGTCTTTCTTTTCGATGATCTCCTGCACTTCTTCATAAGTAAACCGGTGGTTGCTGTGTATGATGGTCTTACCTATCCAGCTATGTTTGATCTCAGCCCGGTTAGTGATCTGGAAAATGGCAGAGAAGGTATATTTATCTTCCCTGGGCCTTAAAGAACATAATTCATTTGAAATTTTTTCAGGCAGCATCGGGTTAACCCTGTCAGGCAGATACACACTCGTTGCCCTTTCATAAGCTATCTTATCAAGCAATGTTCCGGGTTTTACAAAATGGCTCACATCTGCAATATGAACACCTATTTCATAATTGCCATTATCTAAATTCCTGATGGAAATGGCATCATCAAAATCCTTTGCATCAACGGGGTCAATGGTAAAGGTTAAAATATCCCGGTAGTCCTTACGCTTCTTTATCTCCTCTCTTGTTATATGTGATTGCAACTTCTTTACCTCCTGCAATACTGCAGCATCAAATGCAAGTGGAAAACCTGCTTCAACCAGGATCTCTTTCATCGCCATATCGTTATCATCTTCGGCTTTTAAGATAGACACTACTTCACCCAACGGTTTCTTTTCTCCTTTATCCCAACTGATAAGTTTTACGATCACCCTTTCTTTATCTTTTGCCCCATTTAGTTTATCAGTAGCTATATAAAAGTCAGGTATAGGTTTTTCTGATGCAGGGATAAAAAAAGCAAAGTTCTTGTTCACCTGTATATTACCGATGAATTCCGTTTGTTTACGCTCAGCCACATCTACTATTATTCCTTCGGGCCGTTTTCCCTTAGCTATCCCTTTATTGACCTGCACCCTTACGATATCTCCATGAAAAGCCCGGTTGAAATCATTTGGCCTGACAGCAATATCCTTTTCCATTCCTTCCACAATAACAAAGCCCATCCCACTTCGTGAGATATCAAGTTTTCCTTTTACAATTTCTACCTGTGATGATCTTTTGGCCGGCTTATTTTTCTTACTCATATTTTTCTCTGTTACAAAGTCTCAAAGCCCGGGAATGGGAGTAATTTTTTGTGCCTTTGTAGTTTTATGGCAGTTTGTAGTTTTCTGTCCTGCAATGTACCAAGAAATTGCTACATTCGGTTAAATCAAGCAAGTTGCAGCCACTCACAAATTCTCCACAACGGATAATTACCAGGACGATATGGATACTGTCATTGGTAAGCCTGTTCAACGATATTGCCAGTGAAATGCTGATACCTGTGATGCCCATGTTTTTAAAACATATCGGCTTTACGGTTCTCTGGATCGGTATCCTGGAAGGCATTGCAGAAGCGGTTGCAGGGTTAAGCAAAAGCTATTTCGGTAAACAAAGCGATCTTTCAGGCAAACGTTTGCCTTTTGTACAATTAGGATACATACTGAGTGCGGTTAGCAAACCCATGATGGCCATATTTATTTACCCGTTATGGATATTTTTTGCAAGAACACTTGACAGGCTTGGAAAAGGTATTCGTACTGGGGCACGGGATGCCATGCTTAGCGATGAAGCAACGCCTGAAACAAAAGGCCGTGTATTTGGTTTTAACAGGAGCATGGATACTTTTGGAGCGGTTATCGGGCCCACTATCGCTTTGATATTTCTTTACTATTTCCCCAATGATTATAAAACACTTTTTCTCTGGTCAATTGTGCCGGGCATTTTGGTGATATTGTTAACCCGGTTAATAAAAGAAAAACAACGAATAGCCAACCACAAACTTCAAACCTCAATCCCGATAGCTATCCGGGTCAAACCTCAAACCTCAAACCTTTTTGCCTTTGTCTCTTACTGGAAACAAAGTTCATCCGAATATAAAAGATTAGTTACCGGCTTATTGCTTTTTGCCTTGTTCAACAGCAGCGATGTTTTTTTACTGCTGAAAATGAAAGAGACGGGCTTAAACGATACGGAAGTACTTGGCATTTATATTTTTTACAATCTCATTTATGCAATGATCGCATACCCTGTTGGTATCATGGCTGATAAGCTGGGCCTAAAAAAAACATTCCTTTTGGGCCTGGCTGCCTTTGTTACAGTGTACACCGGTTTTGCATTTAATAACAACCTTATTGTTTTTATTTCTCTTTTTGCATTGTATGGCTTTTATGCAGCAGCTACAGATGGTATTTCAAAAGCATGGATAACTAATATCGTAGATAAGTCCGAAACAGCAACTGCTATTGGTACGTATACCGGCTTTCAAAGCATTGCTGCCCTCATTGCCAGCAGCCTGTGTGGTTTCCTCTGGTATCATTTTGGGGCTATGGCAACTTTTTTGATCACGGCATCGGTTACCGGGGCTGTTATCATTTACCTGTTTTTTCAAAAAAGATCTCCGGCTGGTATTTCGTAACTTTAAAAAAAATACAGAATGAGATCATACGATACAGTAACAGCAGCATTAAAAGACCTGAAACAGCGTGGATACACTGTAGATTTTAATATCGCTTTGGATAAGATCATTTGTTCCAAAAATGAGATCCTGCTTAACCCGTCTGAGTTTGAAATAACGGAGTTTTACCGCTTTGAAGGAGACACTGACCCGGGTGATGAGAATGTGGTATATGCTATTGAATCAAAGAACGGGAAAGTGAAAGGAACAATGACCAGCGCTTATGGAACATATGCTGAAAGTCTTTCCTCCGAGATGATCCAAAAACTTTCGATGCATAAATAAATTACATTTATATTTTAAACACATCTTCATGTCAAAGTCATTTAACCGCAGGAATTTTATTAAAACATCAGCGCTTACCGGCGCAGCTTTAACACTCACTGATTCTATTAAGGCTTTTTCACCGGCAAAAAAAGAAAAGGTACGTATAGGTATCATTGGAGCCGGCTTTCGTTCCCATGAGCACATGGGTAATTTTTTACAAAGAGAAGATGTGGAGATCACCGCTATTGCCGATCCCCAGCAAAGAAGCGTGGATGAAGCCATGGCTGTATTCAAACAATACAATCGTCCGCAACCCGTCGTTTATAAAAACGGGAACGAGGACTACAACAACCTTTTGAAAAGAGATGATGTGGATGCAGTAATGATCTGCTCGCCCTGGGAATGGCACAGCATACAAGCCATTGACGCCATGAATGCAGGCAAGATAGTGGGTGCCGAAGTCTGCGGTGCCGTGAAATTACAGGAATGCTGGGATGTGGTTAACACTTCGGAAAAAACAAAAATACCGGTAATGATGATGGAGAATGTTTGTTACCGCCGGGATGTGATGGCGGTATTGAACATGGCAAGAAAAGGTATGTTCGGGGAATTATTACATGGACAGGGCGGATATGAACATGACCTGCGTGGCGTACTTTTCAACGACGGCAAAACGGCTTATAATAGTGGTGTGGAATTTGGCCCTGCTGCATACAGCGAAGCCCAGTGGCGTACGGAGCACAACAAAAACCGTAATGGTGAATTATATCCTACCCATGGCCTGGGCCCTGTTGCAGTGATGATGGATATTAACCGGGGAAACAGGATGACCAGACTTTCTTCTATTGCATCAAAAGCAAGGGGCCTGCATAAATACATTGTTGATCATCCTAAAGGAGGAGCCAACCATCCGAACGCAAAAGTAAAATTCAAATGCGGTGATATAGTTAACACACAAATACAATGTGCAAATGGCGAGACCATTTTATTAACGCATGATGTTTCTTCTCCACGTCCTTATAATTTAGGTTTCAGGGTGCAGGGCACCGAAGGTTTGTGGCAGGACTATGGCAGCGGCGGAAACAAACAGGGCTTTATTTATTTTCAAAAAGAGATGAACCACAGTCACCGTTGGGACAGTACGGAAAAATGGTTAACAGAGCATGATCATCCGCTATGGAAAAAATACGGAGCACAGGCCGAAGGCGCTGGACACGGCGGAATGGACTTTTTTGTTGACCATGCTTTTATAGAATGTATAAAGCGTGGTACAGAGTTTCCGCTGGATGTATATGATTATGCAAGCTGGTATGCCATTACACCACTCAGTGAAAAAAGCATACTCGAAGGCGGGCAGGTACAGAATATCCCTGACTTTACAAGAGGTAAATGGAATACCAGGAAACGAATATTTGCATTGAATGATGATTATTGATCTTTCAAAAAAGAACTTCCTGAACATTGCTGCAAAACAAATGACTTAATAAAAGAGATAAAATGATCAACAGAAGAAAATTCTTACACTTATCTGCATTAACAGCACCATTGCTTACTGCAAAAAGATCATTTGGTAATAATTTCAACCAAACCATAAAACCCATTGTTGTCTCAACCTGGGATAGTGGTATGCCGGTAAATGCCGAAGCATGGAAAATATTATCCACTAATGGCCGGGCGCTTGATGCAGTGGAAGCAGGCGCCAGGCATATTGAAGATAAAATAGATTGTTGTGTAGGCCTGGGTGGTTATCCCGACAGAGACGGAATTGTAACACTGGATAGTTGTATCATGGATGAACACTCCAATATAGGCGCAGTAGCAGGTATTGAAAGGATAAAACATCCCGTTTCGGTTGCCAGAAAAGTGATGGAAAAAACACCACACGTAATATTAGTTGGAGCAGGTGCACAGCAATTCGCTATTGAGAATGGATTTACTTTAGAAAGCGGTGAATTATCAGAAAGTGCAACGCAGGCCTACAAAGACTGGCTGAAGAAAAGTGAATACAAACCAGTCATCAATATTGAAAACCTGCCTGCCGGACAGGCAGGCAAAAAACAGAATGGGCCTTTTGCTCCCAATTTCTTTGAAGACGGCACAGTCAATCACGATACCATGGGCCTTGTTGCCATGGATGCATCGGGGAATTTATCAGGCGCCGTAACCACCAGTGGCATGGCTTTTAAGTTACATGGCCGTGTTGGAGACTCTCCTATCATTGGCGCAGGTTTATTTGTAGATAATGAAGTTGGCGCTGCCACTAGCAGCGGTACCGGAGAAGAAGTGATACGTATTTGCGGAACACATTTGGTCGTAGAATTTATGCGCCAGGGATATTCACCTGAACTGGCATGCAAAAAAGCAGT
>JBGANE010000048.1:0-22416 GCA_044222465.1 Ferruginibacter sp. | reverse complement strand
TGATGGTTTCAATTACCTCACCAAGATGTGCCTCACCAACATGAGGGAGGCCGCTTTTAAAATGATCAGGTTTGCCAAGGAAAGAGGATGTACCGTGATCGTATCCAGTTCCGACTCTACTGACCGGTTTGAAATGTATTTGAATGAAGGCGCCGATTTTATTTTATTAGGCGAAGCAGAAATGACCCTCCTTGAGCTGGCAAACGAAATGGAGAAAAAAGAAACAGATCTGTTCCATATTGAAGGCCTGGCTTTCAAACATAACAACGCTGTTGTAAAAACTCAGCGGAGAAACGTAATAAAAGATCTTGACAGCCTTCCCTTTCCTGCCTGGGACCTGGTGGATATGGAACCCTACCGGAAAATGTGGCTAAAACATGCCGGGTATTTTTCTATGAACATGGGAACAACAAGGGGCTGCCCTTTTAAATGTAATTGGTGTGCCAAACCCATTTATGGTAACCGCTATAATGTAAGGAGTCCACAAAATGTGATAACCGAGTTGCAGATGCTGAAAGAAAAATTTCATTTTGACCATATCTGGTTTTGTGATGACATCTTTGGATTGAAGCCCGGTTGGGTAAATGCCTTTGCCGATCTGGTTGAAAAAAATAAGCTACAGTTCAGATTTAAAATGCAGGGAAGGGTTGACCTGTTGTTGCAGGAAAATAATATCAGGGACCTGGCAAGGGCAGGTTGCGATAATATATGGATGGGCGCCGAAAGCGGTTCTCAAAAAATTCTGGATGCTATGGATAAGGGTACCACCGTGCAGCAGATCTATGAAGCCACTAAGCTGTTGAAGAAAAATAATATTCATCCTTCTTTCTTTATTCAGTTTGGTTACCCCGGTGAAAAGAAAGAAGACATACAGCTCACCATAAAAATGATCAATGAGTTGCTTCCCCATGAAATTGGCATCTCGGTTTCTTATCCATTGCCCGGTACTGTTTTTTTTGAAAAGGTAAAAAACCAGTTAAAAGAAAAAACCAATTGGACGGATTCTGATGAACTGGCACTGATGTTCCGCAATACTTACCAGCCTGCTTTTTATAAACAGCTTCATCAGTATGTGCATAAGACCTACCGTAAGCACATTGCTCTTGAAAATATAAAGCAACTGTTCACTCATCCCTTACAAAGCAATTTTAAAACTCTTCGAAAGGCCTTATCCAGCCTGTATTACACCCCTGCTGCTTTTTGGGATAAACAAAAGCTTCTTCAACTGGAAAAAACACCGGCATGAGTTCATCACCACACAATGAAGAACTTGCTGCAAAGGCATTCAGCTTGCAGTCAGCTTCATTTGATAAGTTGTATAGCAGCAATACAATTATCCAATATAAAAGAGAAAGGGTAAGAAGGCATGTGCTGCCATTTCTTTCTTTCAACAGTCATATTCTTGAACTGAACAGCGGTACCGGTGAAGATGCCATTTGGTTTGTACAGCAGGGACATACGGTACATGCAACGGATATATCAGCAGGTATGCAGGATGTTTTGAAGAATAAAATAAACAGCCTGGGCTTACAGCAACAAATAAGCACAGAATGTATTTCGTTTACCAACCTCAATGAGCTTACAAAAAAAGAAGAATACGACATGATATTCTCCAACTTCGCCGGGCTTAATTGTACCGGGGAACTCAACAAAGTGCTGGGTTCATTTTTCCCATTATTAAAGAACGGGGGCACGGTAACCCTTGTGCTGTTACCTAAATTCTGTTTATGGGAGTTTCTCTTAGTCTTTAAGGGGAAGTTCAAAACTGCAATGCGCAGACTATTCAGCAAAAAAGGGGTTACGGCACACATTGAAGGAACATATTTTACATGCTGGTACTACGATCCTTCTTATATCATTGATCATTTAAGAAGCCGGTTCGAAGTAATGAGTCTTGAAGGGTTGTGTACACTGGTTCCTCCTTCCTATATGGAGGGCTTCGCTGAAAAACATCCCAAAACATTTTCTTTTTTGAAAAGCAAAGAAGAAAGATGGAAAACCAAATGGCCGTGGAAAAGCATCGGTGACTATTATATTATTACCCTGAAGAAAAAATGATGCTATAAAGCAAGGGTCTCTGCCTGCTTATTCTCCTGCATCAGTTGTTGTACTTTGTTATTGTATTGTTCAACCACTTTGTCCTGGAAATTTTTGGGGTCGGGTTTGGAAACATGTTTACCTGCTATCATACTCATGACATGCCCACTCCTGTTCAGCCTGTGTTGCTGCATTTTTTTCTGCCAGCGTTTTTCGGTAAGCTTCATCAGCCAGTCATCAAACTCATCTCCCCGGTGACCATTAAATGTATTTTCTATCATCCGCCTGAAAAACCCCGGGCGTATCTCAGGTGTATTCACCGTTGATATCTTTTTAACCGGGATAAATTCCTTCACCCAGTTGTTTCTTGCTATAAAATGATCCAGGCTGCTCTTTCCCTGCATGGGCAGCAGGGTAATAGTTTCTATAGCAGTAAAAATATTCTTCTCCGATATCTCGGGCACAGCTTCGTCAATATAATAGTTCATACAAAACCAGTGCTGGCGACCCACCAGGAAGGTGAGTTTTTTATACAGGTGCATGCATGTCCTGGCTATCCAAAGCCTGTTAGCTTCGGTAATGATAAAAAAATCAATGTCGGTTCTTTCATCTGCAAAATTCTTTGACAGCGATCCTGAAACAGCAACAGCCTTCACATAAGGAAACCGGGAAAGCAGCTTTGCCACTTTAACTGCCCTTTTCATTTGCTGCAGCGCCATGGCATTTCCCTTGCGTCTTCTTTGCAACAACTGTGAGTCGTCATGGAGAGAATAGAATTCTTCAAGTTTATACAACAAATTATTCTCAACAAGAGATTCCAATGCTGCATCAATGGCCGGGTGCAAAATATGTACCTGGTGAAAGAGGCCGATCTCTTCCTTTGTGAGCGGGTATTTAAACAGGTCGAAATACCCCAGTGTTTTTAATATGTTTTGTTCCGTTATGGTCATTGATCATGATCGTTCCCAAATTATTGCCGCCGTTTCTTCTCTTTGCAGTTGCCGCAATTTCTGATACTTTAAAAAACTTTGTTGTGTTGTATGCACTGCGATCAGAAAGCCTGTGTAACCATCCATAAAACCCATCTTCAGAAAATATCCATTAATGAAAGCCCACAATGGGCTGAAAATTATTTTCCATTTCGACCTTCTTATCCCGGCATCATAAAGTGACTGAGCAGCTACTATACTTACTTCCTCATTGCGGTTACGGTATTCTTCCAATGAATCATAGGTATAATGCAACAGGTCTCCTTTTAGCAATTTTACATCAACCTCCTCTTTCATTACAATCCGGTCATGAGGGTTTAGCCCGCCGCAGTGGCCAAGCCGCTTATCAAAGAGACGGAGTTTTTTATCGGGGTACCACAACCCATGCCTGATATATTTACCCCTGAAGATACTGCAGCGTTTCATGGAGTATGCCTTAAAACCAAAATCTTTTTTTGCCTCCCCAATAGATCCAGCCAGCTCATCACTTAAAAATTCATCAGCGTCAAGCAGCAGCACATAATCATTAGAGGCCAGATTTATGGCTTTATTCTTCTGGCTGATATACCCGTTAAATTCCGATTGCTTTACTTCAGCACCCAACGATTCAGCGATCTTTACCGTGTCATCGTCTGAAAAAGAATCCAGCACAATCACTTCATCCGCCACCTTGCTCACCGACTTGATGCAACGTCCTATATTCTTTTCTTCGTTGTACGTGATTATGACTACTGACAGGGTATGCATCTGTTATCGTTTTCTTTTTCTTAAACGGCTATTAAATACCTGTGGTTGCTTTTCCTTTTGTTAAAATCAACCCTTTGTTTTTTTCTTCCACAAAAAAACAGGAAAGAAAAAACTATAAAAGAAGATCCCCTTATTCAGGTCAAGGATATTCTCGGAAATGGAAACAATCGCAATAATGATCACAAAGCTCAAAAAGAGAACATCCCTTTGACCCAAAGCCCATACAAACCCAAAATACAATATATAAAGGAACAGGAACAATCCAACCAGGCCCATTTTGAGTAATATGTTCAGATATTCACTGTGGGTATTGAATTCATTCAGGTAAGAGATATAAAGACCTTTTTCAAAATATTTTTCTTTCAGTAGTTTTTGCTCCGAGCCTGTGCCATACCCAATTACCGGTGATTTTTTGATCAATTCCATTATAGCGTTCCACCTCGCCAGCCGGGGTTCAGTGTTCTCTATGAGCTTTGCATGGTTAGTAAGGTCGGTCCTTAATTCACTCACATACCTTGTTTTGAACGAATCAACAGTATAAATGAGCATGAGGGTTGTTAAGGAGATAACTGATGCAGCAACAAAAAATATTTTTCGTTTGCTTCCCCCGAAAAGAAAAAAAGGAACCACCCCGTTGATGATCAACAGGAATGCTATAAATACCGCCCTGGACGAGAGTTGCATCAGCCCGGCAGAAAGGATCAAAATGCAGATGATATAGAGCCAATTCTGTTTTAGTCCCGGTCTTTTAATGACCAACCATAAAAAGGCCAGCAATGAAAAGGCAGTGTATATGGATAAGTAAGTAGCATGCATCTGAACAGGCACAGAAAAATTATGGTTCATGAACTGCAATGTGAACAGTGATGCTACAGGAAGTTTAAAGTAAATGATGATACGCAGTGCATCTGCATATAAATATAGTATGGTAATGGTACAGCTAAACCCAAATATAGAGAACAGCGCCATCCTGTATTTTTCAATATTCAGATCAGTCAGTGTAAACAGGACAGGGAATACCAGGATGGCAATTTGTTTAATGATGATACTAAACCCCTCCTGTTTGTCAGGACTGTAAACAATAGCTAATAGGCCCAACAGGTAAATGGAAGCAGGGATCAATGCAGATTTGCCAGTGATATTTTTCCAGTTTTCTTTTTTGCTATGGATGAGCGTATGTGCACCGAAGCTTATTAAAATGACCTGGCTGTAAAAAAAATCATAGGGCAACACTATGAGGAAGCCGGCCAGGTGATAATAGCTGATCTTATTGGCCAGGCTATCATCAATCAAAAACAAATTCCTCATTTTTTTGTCCGGTTATAGCAGTCAATAATGAACTCTTCATACATATTTACAATATTAGGCCAATTGTACTGTTCTTCTATCTTCACAAAATTATTAGCCACCATTACAGCACTCTCCTTATGTCCATTGCTCTTCAGCACCAGCTTCGTTACATCATCGGAGTTTTTAAAATAATAAGCATCTTCTTTTAAGACCGCCCGGTTGAATTCATTATCATGCGCCACAATGATGGAGCCGTTGGCCATGGCTTCCAGCAATGAAGGGTTGGTGCCCCCTACACTATGGCCGTGAAAATAGAGCCGGCAGAATGCCCGGAGGGTATTGGTGATCTCGGCATCAAAAATGGCTCCGGCAAAATGAATGCGTTTGTCGTGAGAATATTTCTGATAGATCTGTTTACCGTATGAATTATTGATATTACCTACCACAATGAATATTTTCTCCGAGTTACTGTTGTGAAAACCCTGTAATATCATATCAATATTATTCTCGGGTTCCATCCTAGCCATCAGCATGTGGTAGTTCTGTTTGGTTACTCCATATTGGGCGAGTATGCATTCATTCTTACTGGCGAATATCTCGGCGCCATAAGGGATGTATTTGCTGCGTACATGGTATTTCTGGTCAACATAATTTTGAATGACTGTAGAATCGGCGATAAAGAACTGGCTGTATTTAACTGCCAGTTTTTCGGCATACCTCAAAAATTTCTGTACTGGTTTCGAATATTTGTCCCGTTTCCACTCCATGCCGTCCATATTGGAAATGATCACGGCGTTTTTAGGAAACAGCGGGCCCCATACCGAACTGCTGGTATAGCCAAGGAAAAGAATGACATCGTACTTTTTTTTCCTGGCGTTCATGATGCAGTTAAAATCGTAAACGAACTGGCCTGCCGTACCGATGCTGTTCTCAGCGTCATAGCAGTGAATGATCCTGACGCCATGCCATTCCCCACCCTGGAAAGGATGGGTATGGGAATTATATACCGTTACCTGGTGCCCCTTCTGAAGAAGGCCTACGGCAAGGTATTGTGCCATTTGTTCAAATCCACCGTAATAATTGGGAATCCCTCTTGAGCCGATAATGGCGATGTTTAATGACTGCATCAGGTTATATATTTTTTATAGACCGATAATGTTTTTTCGGCGGCTCTTTGCCAGGTATAATTTTGAACTACCGTTTTTTGTAATATCCCGTTACTGTTTGCAGTGCTGGCTGCTTTTACGGCAGCCAGGATGCTTGACGGTTCACCCGGATCACAATAGAACGCATTTTCTTTGAAATAGGATGCCGCATACCCATGATTTGTTATCACCACCTGGCAACCCATGACCGCAGCTTCTAAGGAAGAGAGACCACAAACTTCAAACCAGCTCGGCAGTACATGAATTTTGGCCGCTGCATAATACCGCACCAGTTGTTCCTGTGGCAGGTGATCAATGAAAGTGATATTGGGTGCTGCTATTTTTTTGCATTGCAGGTAATAATCTTCCTGGTTGTAAGCCGCACTTCCTATCAGCAGTAATTTGTACCCGGTATTGTTCAATGCCCTGATGAGATTATACTGGTTCTTTAACCCTTCTATCCTCGCCACACAAAGCACCAGGTTTTCTTCTTTGTTCACCGGGTCATTAATATTGAACAATTGGGTATTCACGCCGTTTTGAACAATATCAAATGCAGGAGCAACCTGGTACCATCTTACCAGGTCGGTATACTCTTTATCGGCCTGTACAAACACAGTTCTTGTTTTAAGCAGAATTTCTTTAATACTTCTCCGCTGCCCCTTCCATAAATAAGACAAACTAACCAGCCTGTCTTTGCCTCGTAAAACCCTGTACATCGTCTTTACATATTCAATGCTGTCAGGTTGAAGCCGCTTAAACAACTTGCCTGCAATTCCGCTGCGTTTTTGTTTATCATATCCCGAATAATCAATGAGTATTGTTGAAACAACAAAGGGCTTTTTAGACCTTTTAATATGTACGAGCATATCAGCAGGCCGGGTGATATTGAAAAAATGAAGCAGGTCATACCTGCTGTAATCCATCTTTTCATTTGTTCTTTTAATATCCACTTCAACACCAATCTTGCCGAGCTCACGGGCAGTTTCTTTCACCTGGATGGTATCTCCGCCCCGGGCAGTAAACAAAGTTGATCGTACAATGAATAACACCTTCATGAATTAGATCCTGTTGAGTTTTCTTTTATATATCCAGTTAATGAATTCTTTCGGGAAAAAACTTAAAGCCATTATCGCATAACTGTCTAATCTTCCTGGGTGAATACGGATGGCCTTTCTTAAATTAATTCTTGCTTTTTCGGGCTGATGGTTATCCCATAAATATTTTTTCCCAAGCAGGGAGTAATAAGAACCTTCTTTTATTTTAGGATTATTTTGCTGGTTCAGGATGTTCAGTAATTCTCTCCCTTCTGGTTCCGTGATACTACCTCTTGAAATGGAACCAAATTTTATTTCATGAAATCTTCTCGTACGCCATTTTTCATCAATGCTGATGGACTCAGGATTGAGGCGGACCTTCAATAAGGGCTGGTCGATATTAAAAGCCTTTCCTTCTTTAATGACTTTAGACCACAGCAGATGGTCCTCAAAAGCATAAGCATGTTTATCATAACCCCCTGCCCTGATGACTGGTTCTTTTAGGAACAGGACAGATGAATGTATAAAAGGACATTTGCTTTGTGTGAGCTCCTGTATCTGCGAGTTGGTATGGGCTGGCATGCTGTGAGAAAAAACATATTCACCCTCCATATCAATATAATGTGCATCGGACCCTACAATAATATACCCGGGGTTTTCAACAAGGAACTTGTATTGCATCTGCAACCGGTCAGGCATGCAGATATCATCAGCATCGAACCTGGCTACCAACTCAGCTTTTGCATTCAACAGCCCCATGTTCAAAGCAGCAGCGATTCCCTGGTTGGTTTGGTTGATCAGCCTTATTCGTGTATCGTTGAATGATTCAATTATTTCTTTAGTGGAGTCTGTTGACCCATCATTGATGATGAGCAGCTCAAAACCAGTGAAGACTTGGTTCAATACAGATGCAATAGCTTCGCCAATATATTTTTCGGCATTGTAGGCGGGCATTAGTACTGTTATGTCAGGTTTTGTTGTATGCATGTTGCGAACCTGTATTTATTTCTTTAATATTCAATAATAAAAGCAACTCGAAAAAAATAACCACTGATAGTTGTTCAAACCAATATTCAATACCAAATGCGCCGAGCATGAATAAAAACAAGGGTATTGCATATGAACTCTTTTTCATCCGTTTTACAAAAAAACCAAGATAAAAGATCACAAAAGAAACAAGGCCCAATAATCCATATTCACCCAGTAACTGGTCATATGTGGAATTAGGGCTGTTGATTATTGAATGATAATCGTCTTTACCGGTAAAATAATAGAGATAAAGATCGAGATGATTGGTCCGGAAGTCATCGCTGATATAAGCAAACTTTGCAGGGTAGCCACCTGCCACTTTCATGGATGTGGCACGGAAAGCCAGTTTAGAAGAAAAATTACCTGCCCCTGCACCGGTCAGTATTTTCCGGGGATTCCTTTTATAATAATTGAGCGTTTGTTCAACGGCAACCAGTTTTCCAGGCAACGAGGGGTTAGCCGGTTCTGCATTGGACGAAGTCAACACTATAGGGTTTTTCTTTTTGAATGCGATCAGTTCTTTTTCGATAGCCGTAGTATCGTTCACATGTTGAAATCTTGGGGTATGAATACTATCGCCGGGGATCACGGGTTTTTCTTTAAACCCTGTTACGGATATGGCAGCGGAGTTATCGAACAATCTCTTTTCATTTTTTTCTGCAACCATTGTACCTATGCTGTCTGAGTACAGCTGTGCAAATTTCAGTTTCCTTTCTTCTTCCGTTAGTGTGCTGTCGGGCCTTGATGTGATCGGGATGTTTATTTCCGGGAGTTCACGGGTTTCCGGTTGACTATTGATATATTTTTGATAGGCTGTTGCTACATATTTATTGTTTTGCGGAGACACTTTTATTAAAAAAATAACAAGCATGGCCAGGCAAACAACAATAATGCTCTTTTGATTTTTATTGCTCTGGAAAAAGAAAATGAACATCAGCGACAAGCACAACAACAGGTTAGTAATATTACTACCGGTGAGTAATAAAACCGTCATACACATGAGCGCAAGGATATTTTTACCTCTTGACAGAAAAAAGATCACACCGAATGCACTTAGCACCGCATTAGTGGTAGATGTATCAAAAGTTATTCCCTTGATATAATCACCCGTGCCTATAAAATATTTTTGATAATTGCCCTGGTACCGGTATGGATTGATGGCCCCTGTTTCAAAAACTATACCTGCATAAACCAACAGAGAAACCAGTGCATTCAGGATAAAAAAAACAGTGATGGTGCGATAAAGGGTTTCCGGGTCATTTTTTTCTACTGATATTTTTACCTGGTGCATAGCCAAGATACATAAAACCCAGAAAAGGATACTGGTCGTTAAAACAACTGTATAATTGATCTGTGCAACCAGGCCATAGATCATTGTATCAAATAACACAATACCTGTTACCAGTATATAGAAAAGCGGGAGTCGTGAGTTTTTTAGCCGGAATCCGAATTTGAAATCAGGACGAAGAACATAGATCAGAACAATAGCCACTGCTTTGATCACAAGCTTGACATTCAAAAACAACAAAAGAAAAACAAGGAGCTTCCAGTCGATAGAACCTTGTTTTGATAAAATGAAAGAAGGGTCTGTAGATTTTTTCACATCTGACCTTATTAAAATATGCTTAAGCCTGTGCTGTTTATAAACTTCTTCTTATAATCGCAATGTCATCGGCCGGGGTTGCCCTTAAAGGCCTGATACCCTTTTAATAATGTTCCGGTCACTGGCCCTGATCTGTTTACCTAAAAACAACAGCAACGTAAAAAATACGATGGCGGTTAATAAAATAATCCATACCTGCTCAAATAAAAGCCGTGCCAAAAAACCACTCACCAGCGCAAAGGCCGGACAAAGGATCAAAGAATAGCTGCTGTTTTTCAATCCTGCCAGTTTTGTTCTCTTACAATAGATCACTGATTGAACCACGATAGCAACCAGGTAGCCAATAGCTGCACCCTCAGCTTTAAAAAAAGGTATTAATACCAGGTCGGCAACAAGATTAAAAAGAAAGCTGATAAAAAAAACATTGAAGATCATTTTAAGCCGGCCTTTTGCAAAATTTATTGTCCACAAAAAATTATTGAAATACAAAAAGGGCATGCTGGCAGATAGAAGCAAAATAGTCTCTTGGTTTACCAATCCGTATTTGTTTTGTGTCAGCGTGTCAATCACAGGCGTCCAGCAGATATTTAAGATAAGTGCCGTGAATGATGCAATGATTATTTCAAAACGCAACAAAACAAACAGGTCATTAGCCCTTCTTTCCGAGGGTTCATTAGCCTGGGTGTGAAATATTTTTGTGAACCTTGGAATTAACAGCGGCGCTATAACCAGCATCGGAAGAGTAGCCATTTCAAATACCTTATAGGCAAAACTATACTCAGCCAGTATGATATTGCTGGCAAGAAGGCCCAGGAAAATCCAATCGAGACGGGAAAGTGCTGAAGTAAAGATAGCAACTCCAAACTGTGGTAATGCTTCTCTGATAAGTCCTCGGTATTCATGGCCGTTCCATCTAAGTGTCACAGGCACCTTGATAAAGTATTGCATAATAAAAATGCAAAGCAGTAGTTCTGCAATATCGCCTGCAATAAAAGTGATTACAGCAGTTTCCAGGCTGAATTGATTCATGAATGCAAAAAGAATGAGTGCAATACTCCTTAGCACATTTGAGCAAACAGCCATAAAGAGCAGTGGTCTGAATTTTTCCATTCCCGTAGCAAGCTGCTTAAAAGGAGTGGAGAAGAATATCATTAATTTTCCGATACCTAGCAATAACAAAAGGTGATGCTGTTTGAAAAAAGACGGGAACAGGAAACTTCCTGCCCACAACATGACGTAGAACAGCGCTCCTGTTGTAATCACATGTACCCAATACAACGACAGCATTTGGCCTGCAGCACCACCTGCAGCAACCCGCCGAATGGATATCTGATCGATACCAAATGCCAGAATACCAAACGAGGTAAGTAGTACAGCCAGTGCCCAGTTTATTTCGCCGAAATCATTTTTATCCAGCCGGGTTGAAAGCAGGTAAAATATGATCAGTCCGCAGAACTGGGTAATAACCAACTGCATGGTATTGGCTGAAATATCACGAATGAATTTTTTGTTCATTGGGGTAGAAGTTACTACTATCTGACATCACGAAAAAATAATTACAATGAACAGGCTGGCAACCTCTCCCCCCATTCCTTCGATATACCATTGAAGATTCTTTAACCAAAAATCATTTTTATGAGAAAGGCTCTTTTCTTTATTTATATGCTGGCCGGTCTTTGTGCTGATGCACAAACTGAAACTTCATCAAATAACCTGATGAATGAACTGGATGGCAAAACCACAGCTCCCAAAACCAAAACCCCTGCACAGGTTTTTTATGCTCAAAGGCTGATCAATGCCAACACTACGGAAATGCTGAAAAAGGGGCACCTGGAATTTAAAGTGGTGCATAATTTCGGTGATATCGGTGGAACTTTTGGAGGTGTTAAAAATGCTTATGGGCTCGACAACTCCACTGATATCAAGATCGGTTTCCTGCTGGGGCTTACCAAAAACCTGAACATGATCGTATCCCGTAACAAAGGCTTTGGCAGTGTAACCCAGTTATGGGAACTTGGATTTAAATACCGGTTCATGCAACAGATGGAAAAAGATCCATCACACCCTCTTTCCATTGCCATGTTTGTGAACGCCGTGGCTTCTTCAGCAACACATGCCAGGCTGTCTAACAATGTGAATAGCCCTTTGTATAATTTTGTTGATTCCAGCAGGGAAAATGGCTTTTCTAAAACCTCCGACCGGCAAAGCCAGGTTGTGCAGTTAATGGTTGCCCGTAAATTTGGTAAAATACTCAGCTTACAACTGAGCCCTACTTTAGTACATACTAATTTTGTTGTACCGGGCGATGTGAACAGCATTTTTGCACTGGGTACTGCTGTACGCATTCCTATTTATAAGAAATTCGTCTTTATTGCCGATTACTTTCATTCATTTCGTACAAAGTCAAGCAAAGATTACCTGATATCAAAGGGTGTGCATACATATGATGCACTGGGAGTTGGCCTTGAACTGGTAACGCCTGGTCACGTATTTCACATGAACTTTACCAATTCGCATACCATACTCGAAAACCGCTTTATTCCCCGTACTACAACTACCTGGAGTAAGGGCGCTTACCGCTGGGGATTTACCGTTTCAAGGGATTTTATTGTATGGAAAAAGAAAAAATAATTAACCGCTATGATGACAACAAACAAAAGGCTTCTTAAATTAAGAAGCCTTTCTGCTTAATATGACACGGAAAAAATTAATTGATAATCATTTCTTTTTTGCAAATGGCCTCACGGTAGCGGTAAGCAATACGCCTGCACTTTTCAGTTTTATTTTACCTTCTCCTACTCCGCCTAATGGCAATTTTACATAAGGCTCGGCTTGTAAGGAAACCCGTTTACCAAAGTTATATTGATAGCCTGCTGAAAGGGTAAGCACGGCAAAATAGTGTTTGTTCCTGTCCCTTATGTTTGACTTATAGGTGTAATAATTATAGTTTTGGCCATAGGGTACTTTATAATTGTAATCATAGTCTTCGGTTTTCATAAGGAAGGAAGAAAGCCCGGCATTGCCAAACCAGTTATGGTTTTTCCTTTGTGCGAAATTATAACTCAGGCTGACAGGTATTTCGTACACTTTGCAAACCGCATCAATGTCATATAAGTACGGGTAAGTAGTTCCCTGGAAGGTATACTGTTCTGGCATGGCCGAGTATATTTTTTTAGAAGCATAAAAACCAGCCCTAACTGTAATTCTTTTCCTGAACTGATAACTAAGCCCTGCACCGTACGTTAATGTAGCTTTCCCCAGTTTATTCAATTCAACAAAACTAAGGTCTGGCCCGGCAGAAACGGTTATTCCAAAATTACCGGGGATATTCTTTTTGGCCTTCTTTTTACCAGGAGATGATGAAGCTTTGGTTTCTGTTACAGGAAGCTGCTTCTCGTTTGCTTTATTTTCCTTTTTATCACCAGATACTTGCTGTGGCTCTTCCTTTTGTTGTGGCTCTTCTTTTTTTGCCTCTGCTACCACGGGATCTTTCTTCTGCTCAGGTGTGACTGCCGCTACATTTGCATCATCTGTAGTTTCCGGTTCTGCAGCAGTTACCACCACATTTTTTTTATCCTCCGTATTTCGCTTTTTAGGCGTTTTGTTTTTTAATTGTTGTTTTTCATTTTTCACTACATCATCTTCTGACGCATCAGCAGTCGTGATCCTTATATTCGATTTGCCTTTACTGGCAAGTGGCTGTCTTTTATTTTTCCTGGTATTCTCAGCATCATTGCTATTCTTGTTTTGTAGCGATGCAACGTTATTTGTTTTGTTTATTGCATTGGTAGTGGCATGCACCGGTGCATTTTTTGAACCCTTGTTCAGGTCATTATCAGAGGCCGGTGTTGTTTTATTTTCATTAGCAGGACTATCAACACCATTACTTGCAGGTGTTGTGCTTTCTGTTACAGATTGGGCAGTTTGTTGTTCCCCTTTTTCATCCTGGCTTTGTACCTGTTCGCTATTTTTATTTTCTGTAATTCCTTTGCCATCCGGAGTTTTGTTGTTCTTCAAATAGGTGGTCCCGAAAAAAACAGCTCCACCCAGTAACAAAAACAGCAAGAGGAAGAAAAACGGCCTTCTCCTGTCCTTCTCCTGCGGCAGATGTTTATCCAGCTTCTTCTCCATCTTCTCCCAGGCTTTGTCATTATAAGCCGGGTGATGTTTATCTACTGCATCCCTGATAATATGGTCCATTTCGTCATCCAACATTTTTTATCCCGGTTGTTTGATTTTGATTGAATAATATTTTTTGCAATTGCTTTCTTGCTTTTGCCAGGTTCGATTTGGAAGTACCAATGGATATACCCAACTGGTCGGCAATTTCTTCATGGCTAAATCCCTCCACGATAAAAAGGTTCAATACGATCCTGTACCCCGGCGAAAGGTTTTGTATAAAACGAATGATCTCATCATACGATAACTTATCAAGCCCGTTCTCTTCCTGTGCCGAAGTTTGTACGGTGGCAATATCCAGCTCGCCAACCAGCCTGTGCTTTTTATTTTTTCTGAAATGGTCGATAGCTGTACATACCATGATCTTGCGCAGCCATCCTTTGAAGGAATTGATCTCGTTGGTGTAAGCCGGTTTATAACGGTGTATCTCTTTGAATATTTTCAGGAACCCGTCATTTAATATCTCTACAGCATCATCTTCATTATTGGCATAGCAATCGCAGATGGCCATAGCATACCCATAGAAAGAGTTATAGATTTTTTTCTGGCTCTCCCTTTCATTCAGGGCACATCCCCTGATGAACAAGTTTAGTTCGTCTGCCGAAAGCAAAGGCTCGTTATTTGCCAATTAAATCGTAAAATTTGGTTATACAGTTGCTTTTTAGGATTATAGATTACCTGAAACACCGGGTTGACCGGTACAGAAATAATGGGTTGGAAGTATAAATATCGGAAAAAGAAGTAATATAGTTGCCTTTCTGCAAAATCCAAATAAAAAAAGCATATCTGTGTCCTATCGTTAGTCCCAAAAACCTGTCTGCCTACGGCAGGGAGGCATTAAACTACAGGTAAAAAAAATACCTTCTTAAATGTTCGGGTTGAAGCAATGCTTACTGCAATTTTTTAAGTACCTCTTCTTTACTGATATATCCTGTATTGCTCCAGGTTAAATTTTTGCTTTTGTAAAGTTGCAGCACAGGCAAAGCATCAATGTTTAGTTCTTTGCAAAGCTGCTGGTTGTTGTCTGCATTGATGCGTATAACAGAGACCTTGTCTGACATAGTGGTTGAGATTTCATCAAGATATGGCTTCATTTTTTTGCATGGTTCGCACCAATCTGCATAAAAATCTACCAGCACCAGTTTGTCTGAATTTATGAACGCATCAAACTGGAGTTTGCTCATGCCGGGGGCTTTTGTTTTAGCGCCTGTTGTTTCGGGAAGATTAGCTGCTCTCCATTTCAAAATACCTCCCTTCAGTTCATATACTTCTTTAAAGCCATTTGAACGCATTTGATCTGCAGCAGAGGTGCTTCTTGCCCCGCTAAGGCAATAAACAAAAACAGGTTTCGATTTATCGAGCCTGGAAATTTCAGTTTCAAAATCGTCTCCATTCCAGTCAATATTCAGGGCATTTTGCAAATGCCCTTTTGAAAATTCTCCCGGTGTACGCACATCAATGACAGGCGCACCAGGAAGTTGATTGATCTTTTTATCAAACTCCTTAGCCGAAAGGCTGGTGTTCGGACTTTGTGATTGCCCGTTACTGCAGCTATTGAAAAAAAATAATGCAGATGTTACGAATGCCAGGAAATATTTTGCCATGTTATTACTGATGCTGGTTTATGATCTGTTCTAAATAATTCGCCGTAACCACCCCCGCCTGCCGCCACTTCACTTCTTTGTTTTTAAAAAGCATGAGTGTGGGAACGCCTTGTATGTTGTAAGCGGTTGCTACCGATGGGCTTTTATCCACATCAATTTTCAGGATGGTGGCTTTGTCTCCAACTCTATGTTTCAATTCTTCCAAAACAGGTTTCATCATTTTACAGGGGCCGCACCACTCGGCAAAAAAATCCACCAGCACAGGTTTGTCCTGGGCTATCATTTCAGAAAATGTTTTGGGTTTTGATACCACTTCCATTTCAGTTTATTTTATCTCTTCAAATTTAATTTCTTCTGCTGCTGAATCCCGTTTGGGTCCGCTATAACAACTTCCGCCAAAACAATTTCCGGCAGCACAGCCAAATGAGAATATCCCCATAGCAGCAAAATATCCTCCGGGAAGAATTCCAATCCATTCACCCTGCATAACCGATTGTATGATTATGAATATTCCCGCCAGTGCATACAAGGCACGGCCTAAAGTCCACCCGGTTAAGATTCTTTTTTTCATTTTATTTATTAAGGTACGCCGAATACATCCACACAAATTTTTCCTGCTCCCGTATGTAGTCGCTCATCAGTGCATTTGTGCCTTCGTCATTAGCCTCTGAAGAAATATCAAGCAGTTCCCGTTGTTTGATGAGCAGCGTTTGTAACGAATCAAGGATGAGCTTCACTGCTTCCCCGGGAGAGGAGATATTTTTTCCGCTTTTCAGCGAAGATGACCTGATGTAATCTTCAAAAGTATGAAGTGGTGTGGCCCCAAGTGTAAGAATACACTCCGCCACTTCATCTACTTTCAAAAGAAGATTGGTATAGAGTTCTTCAAACTTCAGGTGAAGTTCAAAAAACTTTTCGCCCTTAATGTTCCAATGTAGTCCCCTTGTGTTCTGATAGAACAGCATGTAATCAGCCAGCAGTGCATTCAGCTTTGCTGAAAGTTTTTCCGCTTTCTTTTTGTCAAGACCAATAGGATTCATAGTATTTGTTTTTTAGTTATTACAAAATTCTATTCTGCAAACTCATCCAACCCCCTCCATTGTACACTTCGGTAAACCCGTTTGATTTCAGAATTGATTTAGCCGAAGCGCTTCGCATGCCCGAAGCACAGCAGGTGATCACAGGTTTGTCTTTTTTAATCTTTGAAAGATTGCCGCTAAGGTTTTGCAGGGGAATATTCACTGAGCCCCGAATATGCCCACCCTGGAATTCATCTCTGGTACGCACATCAATTATCTGTGCCCCGTTTTTCATGAGTTCTTTCAAATCCACTTTCGGACCAATTCCAAAAATATTTTTAAGTAGTTGTATCATTTTCTAAGATCAATTTTTATTAAGCATATAGTTTACATCGGACCAACTGCCGCCATTTTCACAATCAATACCATTGCTGCGGAGGAATGCGGTTGCCTGGCCGCTGCGGTTGCCGCTGGCACAACACAGCACAATTGGCTGCTGTATTTGCTTTATTTCATTCACTCTAAACTGGATTTCATTGAGCGGAATGTTGATGCTTCCCGCAACATTACCTCCCATGAACTCTGCGGGGGTGCGAACATCAATTACTGTTTTGCTGATTTTCATTTTTGAAATTTTTATTGTTGGAATTCTCTTTTTTAAACCCGGTAAATAACAGCGAACCCAATATCGCTCCATAAGCAGTGCTGTTGAATGGGTGCGAAGTAATGGGGCAAGTGCCTGACGAACAGCCTATGAAATAATAGTAAGCATAACCAGCAGCAGCGCCAATGGCAACTCCAATAAAAGTAAGTTTGTATTTTGAAAGGAATTTCATTAGTTCAGTTGAGCAACTTGTTGAGTCGCATTATTGAAAATTTCTTTCCCGTTGTAAATGATTTGCCAGGTGACCGGGATAATTTTTTTGAGCATATGACTCACCCCGCAGATCTTTTCCTGTGAAGTCATCACGGCATCAAATGCCGCTTCCTGGTCTGCTGCACTACCGGTCATTTCATACACAATGTTTGCCGATACATATTCAATGGGTGGTTGCTTGCTGATCTCACCCGAAACTTTCAGGTTCAATCCTTTTAACCCTTTTCCCTGCTTACGCAAAAGCGCAATCACATCCATGCCTGTGCAACCGCTGAGGGCTGTGAGCACAAAGGGCTTGGGAATAGGCCCGTGGTCTTCTCCTCCAACCCGTTCAGGTGCATCCATGATGATAGTGTGGCCATTTACCAATGCATTGAACTGCATTTTACCCATCCACTGGGTTTCTAATTCGTGTTTCATACCTGTCGTGATTTTTTTCTTGTTGAGATTCCAAAAGGCAGATACAATGGGCAGAAACTCATGAAGCTGGTTGCTATGAAAATTATTGCAACTATTCCGAGGATGACTGCAGTAGTTCCATTGATCAGATTGGTGAAATAAAGGATCGCAATTAAAGCAGCTGCCAGAAACCTTATGATCCTGTCGGCATTACCCATGTTCTTTTTCATTGTTAAACCTTTTAGTGTTTGAAATTTTACACCACAAAGTTCGGTCAATGCAAAATACAAAACAGTGACATTGGTCACAATTCTCTCATGAGCTTGATTTGGTTACGGTAAAGCAGGACCTTTTTATCGTTCTCTAATTTTTTCAGCAGGCGGGAGATCACTTCCCGTGACGAAGCCATCTCGTTAGCAATTTCTTCGTGTGAAAGATTGATAAGTGGAGAGCCGGTTGCTTTTGATTTCTCTTTGAGGTAATGAACCAGGCGTTCATCCAGTTTCTGAAAAGCAAGCTGGTCAATTGCCTGGAGCAATTCGTTGAAACGGTTGCGGATGGTCCGCATCACAAAACTTTTCCATGTCGGGAATTTTGCCAGCTACTCATCCATCACTTCAATAGGAATAGAAATGTATTCAACATCGGTTTCCGCAGTGGCTTTTATCTCGCTTGGGTATTGTTGCATACAACAGGTAAACGTCATGGCACAACTTTCATTTGCATGAACATAGTAGAGCAGCAACTCTTTTCCGGCATCATCCACTCTTGTAATTTTCAAAATGCCCTTCACTAACAGCGGGATCAG
Organism: Ferruginibacter sp.; assembly: GCA_044222465.1. Taxonomy (GTDB): domain Bacteria; phylum Bacteroidota; class Bacteroidia; order Chitinophagales; family Chitinophagaceae; genus Ferruginibacter. Next base: position 3,653 of record JBGANE010000048.1, on the reverse strand, counting down.
CCGCACGGTTTGCCCGATGTCGAGGATCACATCACCCTCTTTCACGGAAACATTTTTTCCTTTCTGCTCAATCTCCCGAAGCAGTTCGGGTTCAAAAGTATGCTTGAATTTTTCGGAGATGTTCATTTTTCGCCTATACAAACTACAATATACAACAGAAAACAAATCAGCTCTGCCAATAAAAAACCCGGAACATTGATTTCTCCGGGATTAGCTGGTGAAAGTCTAATAGCCACGAAAAAACCGGTTTCGAATAAGATAGTACAGTTTTTTGAGCTTATGTGTTTGATTCTCAATTTAAATTGGAACAATAGTTAATTAGAAATTCAGCAACTTTACTATAGAGACAAGCCAGGGTTTTTGGGATGGTTTGATTTGACTTTGTCTGTTCTACGTAGTAGAGTTTTTTTTTCTTTCATGTGTCGTATTATACACCTGTAAATAAAAGCAATCCATAATTTCAGTTGGTGTACCATAGAGCATATTAGCAAACGATGACGAAAACATTTGGAAAATATTTCGGATCAATTGGGAAGCAACTGCGGAAAGAGTAAGAAGCGCTTGCAATTATGCTGATTTGTCACCATCCAATATTCAACCCTTCGCTTAACGCATTTTCATATTTTACTAAAATAAACGAATACAAATAAGGAGCTTTATGGGCTACTCCTTTTTTTGTTTCATCTAATCGTTGAAGAATGCCAAAACCCATCATTTTCCGCTGAAAATTTCTTCTATCAAGTTTTTTTGCTAAAATCGTCTCATATAATTTCTGAAGCTCCGGCATGGTGAATTTATCGGGTAATAGTTTATATCCAATAGGCTGGTAATGCAATTGCATCCGCAGAGTTTTAAGTGCTGTATCCAGAATCTTTTGATGGTCTAAAATAAGAGAAGGTAAATTTTGGATATCCCTCCATTGCCATTTTTCACCTGAATTATTAGGGGCATGCTTAATTTTAGAAAAATCTACCAAAGCATAATAGCCTACAGTAACAAAGCGCTGTAATATCCAAAGGTTTTCAGATGGCTGAATACCATCCTTTTTGAGGTCTTGTATGTGAAATTCTTTATCAGAACGATTAGGGTCTCCAAACACATGAAATTGTTGTAGAAAAATTTCATTTAATCCCGTTCTGTCTTTTAAAATGCGGTAAGCTGCTTCATCAACCGGCTCTCCCCGACCTATAAATCCACCGGGCAAAGCCCACATATTTCTGTGACGGTGCTTTAATAACAATACTTTTAACTGGTTTTCATGAAATCCAAAAATTACACAATCTATTGATAAAGAAGTTAACAGGCCATCAATACCAGCCTCAAGCAAGCCACCTATTGGTTCATTTTTTTTCATAATCCATCACGAAGCTAAATGCTTCATTTTCTAAAAAAACTAATTTTTTTTTGGGAAATCAAAAAAACAAACTACATTGTGTCATATTGACGCAATGAGAAATATTGCATCAACTACGCTTGTTATGAAATTGCTTGCATCCCTTTTTACATTTCTATTGGTAATCGCTATGGCTTCCTGTACATGTTTGTATGGAGGTTCCTGATTTATTTCTATTGCTTAAGTGTAAATAGAAAAGCCTTATAGAGAGAAAGCTATGTGAAGTAAAAAGAAAGCCCCTAAGTTAATTTTTTAGCGAAGAAAATATTCAAATAGAATTTTCAATAGAGACACAAACAGATTTTAACTATTAAATATACAAGTTATGAGAAAATGTTTTTTTGCTTTTGTCTTTTTATTACTAACGTCAGCATTATCAGCCCAGATATCCCGGGTTAACGTAAATCAATCCGGCAATGGATGGAAGCTGTCCGTTAATGGTGCCGACTTTTTTGTGAATGGAATAAACTGGGACTATTTTCCCATAGGTACCAATTATACTTACAGCCTATGGAAACAACCAGAAGATGTAATTAAAGCCGCTCTTGATTATGAAATGCCTCTTCTGAAAAATATGGGTGTTAATACTATACGGCAATATACCGGTGTGCCGCCTAAGTGGATTAAATACATCTATGAGAATTATGGTATTTACACAATGCTTAATCACTCTTTTGGCCGCTATGGGCTTACAATAAAAGGGAAGTGGCTGCCTAACACTGATTATTCAAACCCTGCAGTTAGGGCGTTTTTGTTAAAAGAGACTAAAGAAATGGTAACCCAGTACAAAGAAATACCTGGGCTATTATTGTTTCTTTTAGGAAACGAAAATAATTATGGCCTTTTTTGGCGTGGCGCAGAAACTGAGAATGTTCCAATGGCCGACAGAAAATCAACTAAAGATGCCTATTATTTATATAAACTTTTTAATGATGCGGTAAAAGAAATGAAGGCAATTGATAATAACCATCCCATGGCTATCTGTAATGGTGATTTACTTTTTGCTGATATTATTGCTAAAGAGTGTACCGATATTGATATACTTGGTATAAACTCTTACCGGGGCGCTACTTTTACAGATTTATATGAGCAGGCTAAAAAAGACATCAAAAAACCGGTAATACTCACCGAGTTTGGCTCTGATGCCTATAACACACAGGCTAATAAAGAAGACCAGGAATATCAGGCAAAAGTGCTGGTAAGCAACTGGAAAGAAATATATGCCAATGCAGCCGGTATGGGAAGAAATAACAACAGCCTTGGTGGCTTTACTTTCCAATTCAGCGATGGTTGGTGGAAGACAGGCCAAACCACCAACTTGGATGAGCATGACCCTACGGCTTCCTGGAGTAACGGTGGTTATCAAAACGATTACAAGAAAGGCGAAAACAATATGAATGAGGAATGGTTTGGCATTTGTGCAAAAGGCCTTACCAATGAAAAAGGCACCTACCAGTTATACCCCAGGGCAGCTTATTATGCGTTAAAAGAAGTACACCAGTTTAATCCCTATAAGGGAGATGGAAAAGCACAGGCCGGAATGATAGATAATATACAAATTGCCGATGCCATACTACGGGCCAAGGGCGATAAAGCTGCATTGCAAAGCGAAGAAAAAGGGAAACTATACCTGAGCGATCTACAGGCCAACTTTAGTACTTACCATACTGGCGGCAGCCTTATATCAATACCAAAAGAAGACGACCCGGCCACAACCGGCTACCCAACCCGATTAGGCTTTGACCACATGCAATCATTTAATATTGGCGTAACCGCAAAACCGGCACCCAATATGATGGCTAATGTACAGTTCAATATTTTGGGCAATGTTGCCGAAAATCCGATTGATGAAGTTTTTTATGAAAACCGTGGAAGAAAGATAACCGTAAGCACGCCTACCGGTACGCAACAAATAAACTCCAATAACAGGATACAATTATACCGTGCCAGCTATAACTGGGATGCAAAATTATTTAAGTTAACCGGGTTTTACCGTACGGGCCATTATCATTGGGGATATGAAGGCGATTTTTTTGGCCTTTACCCCGAGGCTAATTATGGCCCCAACATAGATATATATAACGGTGAGGCACCTTTTGGCTTTGAAGTAGAAGGCAAAAAATCAATCAAGGGCCTTAAGGTTGCCTTTGGACCAGAACTTTGGTGGGGCGCTAACCCTGCTGTACTGGCTAAATACAGCCGCAAAATTGCCAAATTCGATGTTACCGGAATGTTTCATGAAGACTTAACGCAACGGAGC
>JBGANE010000047.1:0-22715 GCA_044222465.1 Ferruginibacter sp. | reverse complement strand
TTGAGTTTAGTTGCGAACAACTCATAAATATACACAACTCCTTGTGCAGTTTAGTTATCGTTATCAATATAAACTATACAAAAAATACCCTATCGGCAGCATTAAACCTGATCGTAACCTCTTGTTAATCTTTTTATAACTTTACCCTGCCCCGTAACAATCCGCCTGGTATTTGCCGTCTAATCATTAAGGAGGACATTTTATGAAATACGTTTTTTACCCTTTACTTCTTTTACTGCTAAGCTGCAGCAGCAGTAAAAAGAACTGGCTGGACCGCAGCGATACCGATAATGCACTCTTTGACGCTGTGAAGGCTTTGAAGAAAAAAAGCAGCGATACCGCAGCCGCCAATGCATTACCCATCTTATATAACGCAGCACAACAAAGGCATATCCGCAAGATCGGCAGCTATGGCGAATCTAAAGAACTCAGCCGCTGGGACAAACTCATTGATGAATATACCATACTGCAGAACATGCACGACGCCATTATTGACGTGGATGCAGCGCATGCTGCCGTGTCGCCGGTGAACTACGGGCAAACCATGTACGACCTCAAACAACGTGCGGCAGAAGAATATTACAATGCGGCTGCAGATTTACTGGCGGGCCCTGGTCGTGACAATGCAAAGAAGGCCTATACTTATTATAAGAAGGCGGATAAGTTTGTGCCGGAATATAAAGATGCCAAAAGCAAAATGGATGAGGCTTACCAGAATGCCATTGTGAATGTGCAGGTGAACCCGGTGCAGGACAATTCTTTTTTCTTCAATACCGGCTGGGGCAACTATGGTTATAATTACAGCAACGAATATTTTCAGCAAAACCTGGTTCGTGAACTGGGTGGCCGTAACAGCAGCCGGTACCCGGCCCGTTTTTATACCGACTGGGAGGCCCGGCGTGATAATGTGCAACCCGACTGGGTGGTTGACCTTACGCTTCGTAATATATATATTCCCCGTCCGCAGAGCTATGGCTACAGCCGCAATGTGAGCAAACAAATTGAAAACGGAAGGGATACCAGTGGCAAGCCTGTTTATCAAACCGTGTATGCCCGTATCAATATCACCCGCCAGTCATTTGAGGCCCGTGCAGAAATGGAGATAACCATTTCGGATATCGCCGGCCACAAGACCATTGACAGAAGAAGTTTTCGTGAAGACTATAACTGGCAGGAAGAATACGGCAGTTATTCCGGCGACAGCCGTGCCCTAAGCGCAGCGGACTGGAACCTCATCAACAACACCCGCTATAGTGAACCCCGCCGGGAAGATGTGCTGAATGAATTGTACCGGAAATTATATCCGCAGGTGAAGAACAGGGTTATCTATGCGGTAGATTGGTAAACAATTTATTTTTTTACCACAAATAGATCTGCCTTGTACAAGTTTCTTGTGTTCTTTGTGGTAAAAATTATGCCCGGGTGAATTACTTACACGAACCCTTAGTCCATTTAATTACGCCGCCATGCTCCGCATCGCAGGGGTTGCCATAGGTTTTGCCGTCGCATCCGCAGACCGGATCATACTCCATGGTGCATGGTGCGCTGGATATTTTCGACCTGTCAATACAACCGTCGGAGCTGGTTTTACAGGTGGCACGTGTGAGTGTTAATAAAACAAGAAGAGCAATGAGCAGCAGGCTTGGTGCAAGTTTCATATAGATAGCGTTTGGTTGGGGATCACTTAAAGTTACGGAAAATTTTAATTTGTAGTTTTTCTATAATTAATTTGAACCACTAATACACAAATGCCGAAGTAGTACAAAGAACTCCCGGTGAAATCCAACACTCGTTACTTTTGCGTAAATGGTTTCGCTATGGAAAGAAAGATATATAACCCCATTCAAAAAGACCAGGTCATCTTTTTAAAAACACATGCCGATACCAATGGCGAATGCACTTTAGTAGAAGTGGAACTGGCTGATGGCGGCGGTGTAGGACTGCACTACCATAAAACATACTCAGAAAAATTTGATTGCCTGGAAGGTGCTGTGCAGGTACAGCTAGGCAAAACAATACATACGCTCAAACCCGGTGAATCTGCTACTGCAGAACCAAATATAAATCACCTGTTCAGGAACAGGAGTGGTAAGCCCTGCAAATTCTTAGTAGAGCTAAGGCCTGCCAGCCGTGGGTTTGAACAATCACTACAGATAGGTTACGGCCTTGCCGGAGATGGGTTGTGCAAGCCTAACGGGTTCCCAAAAGATAAACTGGCCCTGGCCTGGTTATTTGATATAAGTGAAAGTAATTTGCCGGGATGGATGAGTGTATTTGAATTTATTTTACGCAGGCAGGCAAAAAAAGCAAAAGAGAAGGGAATTGACAGGAAATTACTTGAGAGGTATGTGAGGTTTTGATTTTTTTAAGAGAAGATCACATACACAATCCAGCTCATCAGGTACGCAAGCCCCGTCATGTACAACAATTGAATGGTTGGCCACTTCCAGCTGCGGGTCTCTCGTTTTACAACAGCAAGCGTACTCATACATTGCATGGCAAGTACATAAAATATCAATAAAGACAAGCCCGTGGCAAGGTCATATACTTTTGTTCCATCCGGCCTTGTAGCTGCCGCCATTTTCTGCCGAAGGGTACTGCTGTTTTCATCTGCATTATCACCCACACTATACAATGTTGCCATAGTTCCTACAAAAACTTCTCTTGCTGCAAAAGAAGTGATCAATGCAATGCCTATTTTCCAGTCGTAACCCAATGGACGTATGGCAGGTTCAATGGCTTTTCCCAGTGTGCCTGCAAAAGAGCTTTGCAACAATTCTGTTTTTCGTTGTTTGTTCAATTCAGCTTCCTGTTGCGGGTTATTTTTTATGAGCTGCTCATACTTAGCTGTAACACCAGCCATTTTTTGTTTGGGTCCATAGGTGCTCAATCCCCACAACAAAAGGCTGATCACCATGATCACCTTACCGGCATCAAAAACAAATATTTTAGCTTTCCCGATCATGGTGGTCAGCGCATTGCTCCATCTTGGCGCACGGTAGGTTGGCAGTTCCAGAATAAAAAAACTCCGCTCCGCACTTTTAATGAACCATTTCATTACCCAGGCCACAATCAACGCCATCACGGTTCCTAATAAATACAATCCCATCATCACTAAGCCTTGCAGGCTTAAAAATCCAAAATATATTTTAGAAGGAATGACCAGTGCAATTAAAATGGTGTACACCGGTAGCCTTGCACTGCAACTCATCAGCGGTGTTATCATAATGGTTAGCAATCTTTCCTTCCTGTTTTCAATATTCCTTGCACTCATGATAGCGGGAACAGCACAGGCAAAACCACTGATCATCGGCATTACACTTTTACCGTTCAATCCAACTTTACGCATCAGTTTGTCGGTAAGAAAACTGATTCGTGCCATATAGCCGGTATCTTCCAAAATAGTAACCAGCCCAAACAGGATCATGATCTGTGGTATAAAAACAATGATACCACTAAGCCCCGCCACAACTCCATTGATGAGCAGGTCGCTCCACCAGGTTACAGGCAACGTATTGCCAAGCCATCCTCCCAGCTGGCCAAAAACCCATTCAATTCCATCCATCGGGTATTTAGCCACCCAGAATACACTTTGAAAAAGCAGGAACAATACGGTCAATAAAATAATGTATCCCCAGCGGCGGTGGAGCAACACATCATCCAATCTTTCGTTGAGCATGGCTTTTTGCAAGGGGTCGGCTTCCACCACGGTTTGCTGCATGATGTGTTTGATGCGGCCATATCGCTGCATGATCTCTTCAGCCTGTGTTTTGGTAGGATTGAACTTATTTTTAATTTCTATTTCTTCAATGGCTTCCTGCATTCCCTCGCCCAATAAAAAATTCTCATGGTTGATGAGGTAGTGTATGGCGGTATAACTGCTGATACCGGGATAATGTTTTTTTACCTGTTCAACAGCGTCGCCTGCCAGGGCATTGTTATCAATAAAATCACGGACCGGTAAATGGTATAAATTTTCGGCAGATTGCTCAATTACTTTTTTTAATTGTTCAATCCCTTTATTCTTACGGGGATTGACGGGAACAATGGGTACACCCAATTCCCTTTCCAGGCCGGGGATATCAATTTGAGTTCCTTTTCTTTTCGCCAGGTCCATCATGGTGAACGCAACCACCATGGGAATATTAAGGTCAATGATCTGTGAGCAGAATAACAGGTTGCGTTTAAGGTTGCTGGCATCGGCAACCAGTAATACCATATCGGGTTTTATGGATTCGTCCTGGTTCAGAAGAACTTTATAAGCCACCCACTCATCGCTCCGTTTCGGATACAGGCTGTAGGAGCCCGGCAGGTCAATGATAGTTGCAGACAAGCCCGGGGCAATGTGGCTTTGGCCGGTCTTCTTGTCCACCGTTACTCCCGGAAAATTTCCTACGTGCTGGTTTAACCCGGTCAAATAATTGAACAGCGAGCTTTTCCCGCTATTGGGATTACCTACTAACGCTATGTTTATCTGTTTTGTCAAACCGGTTGATGCAAAAATAACCGTAAACCATTTTACCCGCTTACGAATTAGGAAAGAGAAGGGCTGTTTTAATTAAAAATATGTGCCCAATTTTTACATTCTATTTACACATTTAGCCCTTCGCTAAGTTACCTTTGTTGCTCTTCATCAAACATGTCTACATGAAATATTTTCTCGGGTTATTTTTATTGATCTCTACAGCGGGTTCGGCACAAAAATTAAAAAAAGCAGATAAACTGGTGTTGGCAAACCTGCAAACTCATATTTCTTTTTTAGCTGATGATAAACTGGAAGGAAGAAGGACAGGTAGCGCTGGTGAAAAACTGGCTTTTGATTACATCAGCAATCAATTTGCAGCAGCCGGGCTTGAGCCAAGAGGAGAAAGTGGCGGTTATATACAATCTTTTGAAGTGAATGAAGGCAAACAGGTGAATCCATCTACACAACTTACTATTAACAATAACAAACTTGTCCTGGATAAAGATTTTTTTCCTCTTGCTTTTAGTTCCAACATAAAAACCGAAACATCGGGTACCATTGCTTTGCCGGAAAGCGGAACGGTTTGGTTCTGGGATCTGAAAGAAACGCTGGAAGAAAATAAGGCCAACCCTCATTTTGACCTGGAAGACGCCATCATTAAAAAAGTGAATAATGTAGCAGGAAAGCGGGCAGCAGCATTACTTATATATAACAGTTCTGCCATAAAGGATGAATTGAAATTTGACGCTAAGTCAAAAACCGCTGTTGTTAAGATCCCGGTGCTTTATATCAGCAAAGAAACAAAGACAAAATACCTGAAGGATGAAACAGCATCAGCCGATATAAAAATGGAAGTGGCTATCAGCGATAAAAAAAGAACAGGACATAATGTGATCGGGTATATTGATAATGGCGCTGCCAATACGGTTATACTGGGAGCACATTACGATCACCTGGGTTACGGTGAAGACCACAATTCATTATATACAGGCGCCACTCCGCAAATACACAACGGCGCCGATGATAATGCAAGTGGTACAGCCGCTCTTATTGAACTGGGTAAGCTGGTTAAAAAATCAAAGCTCAGGAACAACAATTATATTTTCATTGCTTTTTCCGGAGAGGAGCTTGGTTTGTTCGGCAGCAAATATTTTACTGAGCATCCGACCATTGATCTTACCAAAGCCAATTACATGATCAATATGGATATGCTCGGCAGGCTTAATGACAGTACGCATGGATTAACGATCGGCGGCTACGGAACTTCACCAGTATGGGGTGAAGCACTTCCCAATTCAGATACTTACCTGAAAATAAATTTCGACAGCAGCGGCACAGGCCCAAGCGACCATACTTCCTTTTACAGGAAAGATATGCCGGTACTGTTTTTCTTTACAGGAGCCCATAGTGATTATCATAAGCCAACCGATGATGCCGGTAAAATAAATTATACCGGCGAACTGATGGTGCTGAAGTATATCTATAATGTAATTGACGGAACAAATAAAAAAGGGAAGCTGGGTTTTACCAAAACAAGAGAAACGCAGGCGCAGGGTAAAAGGAGTTTCAACGTGAGCCTGGGCATTATGCCGGATTATACATATAGTGGCGCCGGTGTAAGGGCCGATGGTGTGAGTGAAGGAAAACTGGCACAAAAAGTGGGCATCAAAGCGGGGGATGTGATAACACAGATAGGCGATTTTAAAATTTCCGATGTGCAGAGCTATATGCAGACGCTTGGAAAATTCAATAAGGGTGATGCAACAAAGGTTAAAGTGAACAGGGGAAAAGAAGAGATTGTTTTTGATATTGTATTCTAATCTCGTTTTATACAATGGCAACAAGCCAGAAATTAAAAATTGATAACGAAGCGCTGGCGCAGGAGTTTTTTGAAGACTCCACTTTATTGGGCATTGTTGCGCCGGTTAAAGACTACCAGTTCAGCTGGCAGCTGAACCAGAAGCTTGGATTCAGTTTCAGGGTCAACAATGATATTGAGATACAGCTCACTAAAAAGCAACGTAAATATTTTTTCAGCATCTATGAATATGCTGTTCCTTCCGTTACTTTAGTGCATTACTTATACAATAACCAGCACGACGGGGAATACTTATTGCCGGAATTCAAGCATCTCGATTTTTTGTGGCTCATCAAGGGTGACCCTGTTGCAACAGAAGACCTGAATATGTTGTTGCAGTCTATCCGCACTTTACCGGGTGTGCAGCTGGTTACAGAAATGACAAATGAGAAAATAAAAAATAAACAGCACCTCATCTTTTAACGTCATTGCGAGCCCGCCCTGGCGGGAGAAGCAATCTCAAGCTACGGAGCTGGCCATAAACAGGAGATTGCTTCACTTCGTTAGCAATGATGATAAACTTTAAAACATTCAGCTATGTGGAAAGAAGAAAATAATACGCTCTATAAAAAATTTGAGTTCCATAATTTTTCAGAAGCTTTCGCTTTTATGACCCGGGTTGCCATAGAAGCAGAGAAGATGAACCATCATCCGCTATGGACCAATGTATATAACCGGGTGGAGATATGGTTAAACACCCATGATGCTGGAGATATAGTAACTGAGAAAGACCACAAATTGTCAAAGCGTATTGACAGTTTGCTCTGACTTCTTTACGGTTGTTTTGTTCTTACTTCTTTTAGCGTTATATAAAATCCATTCCGCATCCTGAGGATAATGGGCAGTTTGGCTGAATCGAAAAAGCTGAAGAACATTTCTTCCTTTGTAACGGGCGCCCCTTCATCATTCAGTTCTGCTACAAGTTCTTCTTCGATCGTTTCTTTTTCTCCATCAATAATTACATGTAATTCACTTTCTTCTTCTGAGTATGTTCCCATTTTTTTCAGGTGGTCGTCAGTATTCATTTTCATCATCGCACCCTTGCCTTCTTTTTTCAATGCAGCAAAGGTTGCTTTGCTAAGCCATACACTAAGTGTCTGGTCGTCCAGTTTCTTTATACCGGGTGAAAAATAGTTGTACATGGTATTACCGGTCAGCATAGCTTCAGGCGTGTGAATGATAGACCCCTTGCCGCTGGCAGACTCTGTCATTTCCCAGTCGAATTCCACAGCGGGGGTTAGTTTTTTAACGGTAACAATAAAATCATACCGCTGTTCATTGGCCTGCACGGCATAGATCAGTTTCGTTCCGGGTTTTACCAGCGCCTGTAAATTGGCCTGGGCAAATGTGGCAGCAGTGAACAACAGGAACCCTGAAAGAGCAAATAATTTTTTCATTTTTGTTGCTTTATATTTCAAGATAATGATCATTTACAGATTTACGTGCACTGTTTTTTCTGTGGCTGGAATGAACTTTCCAACCGGTTTAATAAAATCGCCAAGGCCATTTGCGGTCAGTAATTTTTGTACTTCTGTAATGGAGCTTTTATCAACCGCTATCAATAAGCCTCCGTTGGTTTGCGGATCGGGTAATAAATTAAAGGCTTCCATTACATTAACTCCTTTTTCAAAACTTACTTTCGTGCTGTAGCAGTTCCAGTTGCGGTAGGTAGCATCGGGCACAATGCGCTGGTTTAAATATTCTTTTACGCCTTCGGCCACCGGTAAAGCGCTATAATTTATTTCTGCCGACAGGTTGCTGCCTTCCGCCATTTCAATCAGGTGCCCAAGCAGTCCAAAGCCGGTAACATCGGTCATGGCAGTTACACCATCAATTTTTCCTAAGCCCTCGCCAATTTTATTAAGCCGGGCCATCTGGTTTATCATAACTGGTACATGTTCTTCTTTCAATAATCCTCTTTTTTGTGCAGTAGATAAAACACCAACACCAAGTGGTTTGGTGATAAAGACCATATCGCCTTCTTTAGCTGTATTATTTCTTTTCAGGTTCTTTATATCAACAAGGCCGCTCACCGCTAAACCAAAAACAGGTTCGGCAGAATCAATGCTATGTCCACCCGCTAAAGGAATGCCTGCTTCTTCGCAAATCTTCCTGCTGCCATCCAGAACTTTTTGTGCCAGTGCTGCCGGCAGTTTTTCAACAGGCCAGCCTAAAATAGCAATGGCTAAAATAGGTTTACCTCCCATAGCATATACATCACTGATCGCATTGGCAGATGCTATCCTTCCAAAATCAAATGCATCATCAACAATGGGCATAAAAAAATCGGTGGTGGAGATCAGGGCTGTACCATTGCCCAGGTCGTAAGCAGCAGCATCGTCTTTACTGCTGTTACCAACCAATAGCTTGTTGTCGGGTGGCGCAACAATATGTGTCTTTAAAATCTCATCCAGCACTTTCGGGGCAATCTTGCATCCGCACCCTGCGCCGTGAGAATATTGCGTGAGTTTAGCCTCCCCAAACCCCTCCAAAGGAGGGATTTTTTGCAGTTCATTATTTGAATTATCTTTTATCATTAAAAGAGAAGATACATATTTTTCTTCATTTGGGTCTTCTCCTTATCCTCCCCCTTGGGGGAGTTAGAGGGGGCTTTTTCTTCTAAACATAATTGCAGAACTTCTATTCATGTCGCCGCTGAAGCGTATTTCATGGCGGTCGGTTCCGTCATATACGATCAGTAGTCCAGTATTGGGGGGCAGGCTACCCAGTGTTTCGGCATACATCATTATCTGGATGCTGTCACCACTTACTTCGGATGTATAAATGGTTTTTCTTACTGCATTGGTGCTGAGCCCAACCCTTGGCATAATGAGTTTTCCGTTCATCAGTACGCTTACGGTATCACCATCTACTTCGCCGTTATCGTATAAAGTAAGCACCAGGCTGTCTGTTTTAAAATACAAGGTTTGTATCGTTTCAACGGTACGCTTCTCAACATCAATAGCAGAACTTGCGGCTAACGAAACAGGAATTTTGTCTTCTGCTTTTTTTACAACCACCGGTTCGGGTTGTTTTACAACTTTTTCTGCAATCGGCTGTTGCTTAACTACCGGTGTTGTTTTAACAATGGGTTGTTCTTTTGCGGTTGTGGTCGTTTTAGTAACTGGCTTTATTGTGGCAGGTTGCTCTTTTGCAACCGGAGTTGTTTTAACAACAGGCTGTTCTGTAACTGGTTTTTCTTTTACTACAGGTTGGGTTTTTACAACAGTTTGTTCGGTAACCGGCTGCTCTTTCACCGGTTGAGGTTTGACTACGGGTTGTTCAACAACGGGCAGAGTTTTTATTTCGGCTTTTGCCATTGATTCCTCTTGTACGAAAGATAATTCCTTTGCCAGGCCAAGTTCTTCCAGGTGAGGTATTAATGCCGATTCGTGGAAATTGGTTTTTCTTTCCACCCGTATGAATCCGGTTGCCGGTGCATATTCTTTTGTCCGGTTGGTGCTGAATGCTCCGCTTAAAAGCATGGTACCATCCTTTATCTCAAATCTGAGGGTATTTGATACATGCACTCCTTTAGGTGGCTTGATGGGATAATTATTTGCAATGAGTTCAATGTCGGTTGTGGTTATTTCATCTCCATCTCTTTTTATCCTGATCTTTTTTACTCCATGATATTCCTTGTTGTCTAAAATAAAATAGGTATGTGAAAATCCGCTGAGTTTTCCTTTTTCGTTTTGGCTGATGGCAATTTCATACCGGTAATTCAGTTGTGTGGTATCATTATACATGGTGCCCTTCCAAAGGCCTGTAATATCCATGTCTTCGGGTAATGGTTTTTGAGCAAAAAGCTGAACAGAGAGAAACAAGCTTAAACAAAGGGCGCTCAGGGGCTTACGGTATTGCATGACAATAGCTTTTCGGTATTGGTTTTTGTATCAACGCCCGAACAGGCTATTTTATTTAAAAGTGAGGAAAGATTTTCCCGGTTATAAAGGCCTTTACTATACCATTTATCGTAGTAAGTGAGTAAAATACGGAAGCATTCCCTTGCATGGCCTTCCTGCAACTGTTCTATTGCCATTTTTGTTTGCAGTCCGCCAAGTCTTTTTTGTATGCGGATAATGGCTTCAATTAATTTTTCTTTTTCAAATTTGCCATACTCATTTGTGATATAGTTGAGCCTTTCTGTAAAAGGGATATCTAAAAAATAAACAGGTGATCTCCGCATGGTATTCCACAGGGGCATGGGTATTTGCAGGTTACCTATGCGTTGACTCTCATCTTCCAGGTAGATGCCAGCCCCTAGCCCTCTGAATGGGGAACTGGAGTTTGATTCTGCCTGAAGTTTTTCGGTTGCCTCTTGCAATTTTTCTCCGAGCATATTTTCAAACATCTCCTGCTTTGGCTGAGGCCCTTCTCCTAATGCACCAAATGCCGACCCTTTATGATTAGCCAATGCTTCCAGGTCAATTATTTTTTTACCCTGCACTTTTAATTCCTGCAGCAATAGTGTTTTTCCGCTTCCGGTATAGCCGCCAATAATATTAAAGTTGTAGTCTTTTGCAAATTGTGACAACACCCATTTACGGTAAGCTTTATAACCACCAACAAGTGTATATACTTTAAACCCGTACAGGTCGAGCAGCCAGGCAACACCTGCACTACGCATGCCACCCCGCCAGCAGTGAACTAACAGGGATTGGGGATTGGGAATTGGGGGTTTGGAATTAATTTCGGGAACATTCTTCTTTCCTAATTCCAAATTACAAATTCCTTCTACCTGTTCTACCATCGTTTTCATCTTCACTCCAAAATAATCAAGGCCAACCTTTATTGCTGCTTCACGGTTTTGTTGTTTATAGGTTGTACCAACTACCTTTCTTTCTTCGTCTGTAAATAATGGTAAACTATGTGCTCCGGGAATATGTGCATGGTTGTATTCACCCGGGCTTCTTACATCCAGAACAGGGTGATGCTTTGCAAGTTCTAAAAATTCTTCTATGGTTATTTTTTGTATCCCCATTTTATTTGTGCCGAAGTTACACAAAGAAAAAGCCGCCAATAAATCAGCGGCTCATATTTTTGTTTTGCATTTTTTTATCCGTTCATACTGGTTAAAAACTCTGCATTATCCTTTGTTCCCTTCATGTTCTTCAGCAAGAGGTTGATCGCTTCTTCGCTGTTCATATCGGCCATGTGTTTACGCAATACCCACATGCGCTGGAAAGTGTCTTTATCCAGCAGGAGGTCATCACGGCGGGTAGATGATGCCACGATATCGATAGCAGGATAGATCCTTCTGTTCGATAACTTACGATCCAGTTGCAATTCCATATTACCGGTTCCTTTAAACTCCTCGAAGATCACTTCATCCATTTTACTTCCGGTATCTACCAGCGCCGTGGCAAGAATGGTTAATGAACCCCCGTTCTCTATCTTACGGGCAGCACCAAAAAATTGTTTTGGTTTCTGCATCGCATTCGCTTCCACGCCACCGCTCAGTACTTTACCGCTTGAAGGCGCAACGGTATTGTGTGCCCTTGCCAAACGGGTGATGGAATCGAGCAGGATCACCACATCATGTCCGCATTCCACCAGGCGCTTTGCTTTTTGCAATGCCATAGTGCTTACCCGAACATGTTTTTCTGCAGGTTCATCAAAGGTTGATGCAATTACTTCAGCTTTAACGCTGCGTTCCATATCGGTAACTTCTTCAGGCCTTTCATCCACCAGCACTACCATCAGGTAACATTCAGGGTGATTGGCAGCAATGGCATTGGCCACTTCCTTCAGCAACATTGTCTTACCTGTTTTAGGCTGGGCTACTATCAATCCACGCTGTCCTTTACCAATTGGTGTGAACAGGTCCATAATACGGGTACTATAATTATCTGCCTTGGTGCAGAGGTCTAATTTTTCGAATGGGAAAAGAGGAGTGAGATAATCGAATGGTACACGGTCCCTTACTTCTTCCGGTGATTTACCATTGATGGTCTCTACTTTTAATAAAGCAAAGTATTTTTCACCCTCTTTCGGCGGACGAACACTTCCATAAACCGTATCGCCTGTTTTTAATCCGAATAATTTTATCTGCGAAGGAGAAACATAAATGTCATCTGGCGAAGACAGGTAGTTGTAATCGCTGCTTCTTAAAAATCCATACCCGTCAGTCATCATTTCCAGCACACCCTCGCCCAGTATCACACCATCAAATTCTATATTGAATACAGGCTGCTCCCTGCGTTGGTTGAATTGCTTAGACGGCTGCTGCACTGATTCTTCATTCACATCCATCTCAGGTTCCTGCACATCTTCTTCCTGCAACATTTGTGCTATGGCCGGGGGAACTGTACTCTCTTCTGCAGTAATAGGCAGTACATCATTCTCATCCTCTTCTTCCACATGCCGTTTTGCCGGTTTTTTATCTGCCTCTGGTTTTTTATGTTTTACAGGTGTTGTCTCTTCTGCCATAGCGGTGCCGGCAGATTTTACAATTCTCTTACGTTTAGGTTTTTCGGTACTCATAATAGATTGGGTTTCCAGGATCTTTTTGATCAGGTCCTGTTTGTTAAGTTTTTTTGCGTTGGAAATATCAAATTGTTCTGCAATGTCTAGCAACTCAGGAACGAGCAGGTCGTTCAGTTGTTCAATATCGTACATAAAAAATGAAAAATGATTTCTTCAAAAATCCGGTCTTAAGTCTGAAAATAGTCCCGATAACTATCGGGAGAGAATTTATATTGGTGGAATCTGCCTGCCTGATTAAGAGAATGATTGGATAAACTTATCAGCTTGTTCCAGCCCAAAAGTAGGGCTTTTTTTATTAAATGCAAGTTTTTTTGAAAGGACAGATACACGGATAACACAGATTTTGGGCGGATTTTCACAGATTTGATCAGCACTAGTCTGTATTCATCCCTGTCATCCGTGTTTCTATCTTATCTTTGCTCCCCAATTTATTTTTATATGTTCAATAAAAGGACCAGGATAAAAGACCTGCTGGCAAGCGACAAAACAAACTACGAAGTAACAGTGATGGGATGGGTACGTACCTTCCGTAATAACCAGTTCATTGCACTTAATGATGGCAGCAGCAATAATAATTTACAGGTGGTGGCAGCTTTAGGAATGCTGGACGAGGTGACCTTGAAACGAATTACTACAGGAGCTTGTATCAAAGCTTCAGGTAAATTGATCCCCTCTCTTGGTAAAGGGCAGAAAGTAGAACTAAAAGCTGCTTCGATAGAAATACTTGGCGACAGTGATGCAGAAAAATTTCCATTGCAACCCAAAAAACACAGCCTTGAATTTTTAAGGGAGATCGCACACTTGCGTTTTCGTACCAATACATTTGGGTCTGTTTTTCGTGTGAGGCATGCACTGGCTTTTGCAATTCATAAATTTTTTAATGATAAAGGATTTGTTTACCTGCATACGCCTATCATTACAGCAAGCGACGCCGAAGGTGCAGGCGAGATGTTTAAAGTAACTGCTTTACCCCTTGATGGAACAGCGCCAAAAAATGAAGATGGCTCGGTAAATTTTGCAGCAGATTTTTTTGGACGCAGCACTAACTTAACGGTAAGCGGGCAACTGGAAGGAGAACTGGCGGCAACCGCATTCAGTGATATCTATACTTTTGGCCCAACCTTTCGTGCTGAGAACAGCAACACCACCAGGCACCTTGCCGAGTTCTGGATGATAGAACCTGAGGTTGCTTTTAACGACCTGGAAGATAATGCCAACCTTGCCGAAGAGTTCATCAAGTATGTGATAAAGCATGCCATGGATAATAATAAAGATGACCTGGAATTTTTAGCACAGCGTTTGGAGGAAGAAGAAAAACAAAAGCCACAGGCCGAGCGTAGTGAGATGGGTTTAATTGAAAAATTAAATTTTGTAGTTGATAACAACTTTGAAAGGCTTACCTATACCGAAGCCATTGATATTTTAAAAGAGAGTAATCACAACAAGAAAAAGAAATTCCAGTATGCAATAACCGGGTGGGGTATGGACCTTCAAAGTGAACACGAAAGGTATCTGGTGGAAAAGCATTTTAAAAAACCGGTGATACTTATGAATTACCCGAAAGAAATAAAAGCTTTTTATATGCGGCAGAATGACGATGGAAAAACAGTGGCCGCTATGGATATTTTAGCACCCGGTATTGGAGAAATTGTTGGTGGTTCTCAAAGAGAAGAACGCCTGGACAAACTTACCCAACGTATGAAGGAAATGAATATTCCCACCGAAGAATTATGGTGGTACTTAGATACCAGGAAATTTGGCTCCTGCCCGCATGCCGGGTTCGGCCTTGGTTTTGAGCGGCTGGTGTTGTTTGTTACCGGTATGGGAAATATCAGGGATGTGATTCCTTTTCCAAGATACCCGAAGAGTGCAGAATTCTGATCAGCGTAACATATTATACATCTCGTCCAGCAAACCGTTTTGCCTGAGATCTTGTGTAAGTTCCCAAAACATGATTCCGCCCAGCTTTTTCCGGCGTACGAATTTTGATTTTTGTTTTACCGATCGCCGGTCGTCGAATGTTGCAAATAATTGTTGCGAAGAGTTATATTGATATGGCGCTTTTGATCTCCTGTCCCAGTAATAATGAAAGCCTGATGTGTCACTAAAATAATTTTCAAAATCAAAAAAGGCCACACCTCGTTTGAATTTACCTGGTTGGTATAATCCATGGCCTTCGCCAGGAACATTTTCCCAAACTCTTGCATAAAAAGCGGCGCCAATGACTAGTTTATCAGCAGGTACTTTCTTATCAAGCAGCCAGTTTACGCATTTGCTTGTTGATTCCTGTCCCGGGCGGTAACCATATAATGGTGTGTGGTGGCCTGTTACTATTGCATATCCACCAACAAGGTCGTAGGTCATCAGGTTTATAAAATCAACAAGTGGTGTTACTATATTCCAGTCAACCGACTGCTCCAGATATTTTGTAAATCCTCCTGCAGCAAAACTCAGCAGGTAATCATTCCCCATTTCTTTACGAAGTGTTTTTACCAGTTCGGTAAAATTATTCCTGTCGGCAGCAGCATATTTATGTTCGGGATATCCTTCAATGGCCGGATACTCCCAATCCAGGTCAAGCCCATCAATATCATATTGTTTAAAAACCGCAACGGTTGTTTTGGCAAAATTCTCCCGGTGTGCTGCCGTGGAAAACAGTTCGCTGCAAGGCGCACAGCCGCCCCATCCACCTATAGATACCATGATCTTTAATTGCGGGTAAGTTTTCTTTAATTCAACCAGTTGCTGTACTGTCCTTTGTTGTGCTGTATCCCTGAAAGTAAGCGTATCATTCTGCAGTTTTAAAAAACTATAGATAATATGAGTGAGTTTATCAACCCGGAACTGTTTTATGGTTTCTCCATTGCCGGTATAATAAGCTATGATCTTATACGGTTGCTTTTGTCCGGCTGAAACCAAAAGAATGGGGAGAAGAAAAAACAGCAGGAATATTTTTTTCATACCATTGAAGGTAGAAAAATTTTAACCAGAAATATCTTTAACAAGTACCCGTTCTTCATTTTGTTTTCGAAAAATAAAACAGTTATCTTTCTTTATGCTTCGGCTTATTTGGAAGATTTACTGGAAACTATCGGGCTGGAAAATTAACGGTCAATTCCCTTATCATTATAAAAAGATGGTGATGGCTGTGGCGCCACATACCAGCTGGATAGATGTACTGATCGGCTTTGCTGCCCGTAATGAATTAAAAATCACCCACGCCAGGTTTTTAGGGAAGAAAGAATTGTTTGTGTGGCCACTGGGCTGGATACTTCGAAAACTGGGCGGCACACCTGTTGACCGGTATAGTAACCAGGGAATGGTGGAGCAGGTGGCTGGCTTGTTTGCAGCAAATGAAAGTTTTTTATTAGGTATGGCGCCGGAAGGCACCCGTAAACGGGTAAATAAATTACGCAGTGGCTTTTACCATATTGCAAAACAGGCGCAGGTACCCATTCTTCCTGTTGGGTTGGATTTTGAAAATAAACAACTTCTTATTGGCGAACCTTTTTTTACAAGTGATGATGAAACTGCTGATTTTAAAAAGATCATTGCTTTTTACGCCGGCATAAAAGGCCGGGATCCTTCAGGTGATCTGCGGCACCTTAAGACTGAAGACCTGTAAGGCCCGTGTTGCAAAACAGCAGACCTTACAGGTTTAAAGATCGCTTCAATCATTTGCGGGCTGCCAAAACATTATTGCTCCCAACAACAACAGATGCAAGTTGCCGGCCATTAGGAAGTTCGGTGGATGAATAATACAGTTTAAATACCGCATTGTTGTTCTTCTTAAGTCCCACGATCTCTTTTACGGGGCAGCTCATAGCAGAAAGAGCCGAAGATGCATCGGGAAAATGCCATTCTTTTACCATTTTATCCCGGGCGTCTTTAATGGTAACGACTCTGTTTTTGCCAACCCGGCCGCAATGATGATAGCGTATAGTTAGTTGGTCGTTGGGTGAGCTTGGATTAAGTTGTAACGTTTTCACCGTGTTGAGGTCTTTGCCGAATTGTTGTAATATCATTTTCCCGTTTAGGGAAATCTCAAAACCTTCGCCGCCAAAATTGGGCGAAAAAGAAAGAAGGGCGGTTGCTGCCAGAAGCAGTACCATAGCCTTACTGATGATCGATTTCATGGCATTAATTTTTTATTAAAAAATAAGGATGCTTTCCTTTTGTCAATACAAAGGAAATACTCCATTATGCGCCATAAAAATCAGTTTGACGAAAGGGCAGAGGCGCTTGATGAAAAGAAATAAAAGGGCCAAATATTGGATAGAATAGTTATTGCATAAAAATTCAGGTCAGATTTTTACATAGCCCGGTCGTTGCCTGTTTTTATTTATTATTTTCACCCCCTTAACAACAGGAAGATAATATGCCCATCATTCAAAGTATATCCGGTTTTGTTCATAACTGCCTGCTTCCGTTGGATGTGGTTTCAGACATCAGGAAACAAAAAGATTTTCTCCGCAAGCATGTTGCACCACTGTTAGAAGAGGCGAAGCAAACAAGCGATGGCAGCCTTGATGAAAATGACGTAAAAAAAATCACGGGGTATTATGGCCTGGCTGTTCCTGCTATACTTGGTGAAGCTTTTTGTGCCCTGCGTGGAAAAGAAATGATGGAAAAGGAACGCCTGTGTAGCACTTGCCAGGGAGGTATGACCGGGCTGGGCGATGATTTTTTTGATAAACAAAGGTTATCGGAAGAAGAATTAAAAGATTTTATTGAAAGGCCCGGACATTTTTATGGTAACACAGCCAGTGAAAAACTCTTTCTTCATTTTTATAAGACAGCGCTCGCCAATGCGCCTGACCGGGCGAAGGTTCAGCAACAGATAATGCGGGTATTTCATGCACAGCTCCTGAGCAAGCAACAATCTAAACAGCAATTATCTTACGAAGTACTTAAAGATATCACCCTTCGCAAGGGGGCCGAGTCCTTACTTTATTACCGGACTGCTTTTGAACACCCTTTGAAAAAGGGAGAAGAAAAAATGTTGTATGCCCTGGGCGGGCTCATGCAATTAAGCAATGATATTTTTGATGTGTACAAAGACCACAAGAACGGTATCAGTACATTAGTTACAACTGCTTCAAAAATAAAAAGGCTTCGTTTTCTGTATTCTGCTCTTCTCCGGATTGGTATTGAAGCTGCATACAGGTCGGGGTATCCAAAAAGGAATGTAAAACAGTTCCTGGGTATTATCTCCATTGGTATTTTCAGCCGTTGCTATGTTTGTCTTGATCAACTGGAGGCTAATGAAAAAAGAACGGGTAATGTTTTTGATCCCAGGCAGTACCAGCGAAAAGACCTGGTCTGTGATATGGACACCGCTAAAAATAAATGGCGTTCACTGAAGTATCATTTAAGGATTGCCAGTGGAAAAATGACAAGGCCAATTCCTAAACCTGAGAAATGAAATAGAAATACGGATAAAACGGATGCTGCGGATGTTTACTGGTTTATGTATTATCTGCGTTTCTATCAAATCTCTTTTATCAGTTCATTTACCAGCCCGGTTTCAAAACCTTTCTGCATCAGATGATCCTGCAGTTTTCTTTTCTTTATAAAAATATTCTTCTCTCCTTTCAGTGTTTTTAGCTTTTGCTCAAATAATTTTTGCAGCGTTTTCCTGTAATCATTCTCGGGAATGGAAGTCAGCGCCTTTTTAATGCAGTATTCACTCACCTGCTTTTGTTTGAGTGCATATTTTATTTTTACCTTACCCCATTGCTTCATTCTGAACTTTCCGCCGGCATACTGAATGGCGAACCTTTCTTCATTCAGGTAGTTCTCTTCGATGAGAATGGATAATGTTTCATCCACTTCATTTCTGTGTAAACCAAAGCCATAAAGTTTTTCCTTTACCTCACTATGGCAACGCTCCTGATAAGCACAATACTGCTTAGCCTTTTGCAGGGCTTCCTCTTTTGAAAAATATTTTTTGTGCTCCATGATGTAAAAATAAAAAGAGTTGCCGCTGGAGCAACTCTCTATTTTTTCCCATGCTATTATTTTAATTCTCTTTTTTAGGTATTTTATTTTTTTCGGGGTCTACAAAAAAGATAATGGGCTCACTCCTCCCTTCTCCATTACCGTCGGTTTGGGTTACCGGGATTCCCGTTTTATCCAATGACTGAATGGTCCAGATGAATTTCAGTTTTTTATTATCGTTGTTAAAAAATGAAAGTTGCGGTTTCCATATATATTGTGTGGCAGCGGGGACTTCTTTATCCAGTAAAGGCTGGTTACTTCGTAATGCCTGCACCGGGCTTTGCGTGGGCAACACTTCAAATACCTGCAGACGGTAAGTGACCGGTGATGTTTGAGCAGGCACAACCGGTGTCCACCTGAATGTGATGGCTGTTTGTGCAATTTTTGCATCCAGCACTTCTTCATTATAAGGCTTCATCAAAATAGGAAGCTGTGTGGTGGCCAGGTAAAAATTCTTACACTTTACTTCGCCTACCGGCACATAATCTACCGGGCGAACAGGCTGAACACAAAGCGTATAATTATCTGCCGGCAATTTCCCTGTCCTTTTTAAAGATGCCTGGTATTTGCCGGTGAATACCATATACTCCAGTGGCATTACATCATTGGCAAATAAAATGGTGGCTCCTGCCGGGTTACCGGTAAACATGGGTGTCTTCGCAAGGTCTGCAGAACCGATGACCGTTCCGTCAAGTGTTTTAATCTCTGTTTTTAATTTGAATTGCCCCACCACCGATCCCTGGGCGCTTAATATCAACGTAAGCACTTCTCTTCTGTTTCCCCATTCGCTCAATTGTGCAGGCGGTTGGGCAAGCATCACCAGGCTGGATGTGATCTGCGCTGTTGCAAAGGAAAAGCTAAATACTGCTATAAGAAATGATACTGTCTTTTTCATCGTTTATTTTTTTGTATCAAACCTGTACTGGAACCCGGTCCTGCTCATACTCTCTAAATACCTGGCACCATTGGGCACAATTTCATTGCCGTACTTAAAATAGTTAGTTGTTAAAAAAGTATTCCAGCTGAGTTTCTTTGTTATTGTAAGATCAATATTGCATGAAGCAATAAGGTTGTTGTTGCTGCTGAAATTATTCAACTTGCCGAGGGTGTATTGAAGTTGCCCCCTCAGTCGGAGTTTTTTCTTTGCAGCACTCATACTCAAAGCGCTGCTCACCGTGAACAGTTTTATTTTCGCCAGCAGCACATCATTATAAAAATACATGGCGCTGAAGTCGGGTGAAATATCTTTGGTAAGATAGGTGGGCACATAGGTCAGTAATGCCGTATGGGTATTGTTGGATGTGGTCAACCCCGTCATCACATCTCTTTCATCGTACTTGCTATAATTATAACTTAAACTCACCAGGTGCATCATTTTTGAGTTGGTCCATGTAAACGCAGGATTAACGCCCAGGTCATTACTCACATTTTTTATGCCATAAGGATTAGTGCCACTCGCCGACTGAAAACCAAAATTATTATAGTTAACATTCAGGCTCCAGTTTTCGTTGAACTGTGTGAACCAGTTAAGGTTGCCAATGAACTGGTTTGCTTTTAATGCTGTGTTCTTTAAGTTGTTCACCCTTCGTCCTGCGCTGGCAACTACATTCATCTTGTAACCACCCGATTTATTTTTCCATATATTGAACCTGGTGTTGAGTGTGTAGTCCAGGCGATCGGGTTGCTGGTAAGGATATCCTGTTGTTTGAAATCCGGCGCCAATATATTTCGCCATGATGCCGATATCGAAATTTGTTGATTTTCTCCCGGCCGATACCTGCCCTGCAAAATCGGTAAGTGTTGAAGTATGTGCCTCAACAAAAGGTTTAAGCCCTTTTAAAACAGTTGATAAAGGCGTAGCCACATCTTTGGTAAAGGTTGATTGTGCTCCTTCGGCTTTAAAATAAATTCCTTCTTCCACGTACACATCCGATACGATGCTGATCACCACGCCTTCCTGCGGACGTATAGTTAGTGGTGGCGGTGCAGATGATGCAGGAACATCTTTGCCCTTGGCAAGGTTCACCGCAAATAAATATTTTCCTTCCACTTCGTTTCCAACCTGAACCATCCAGTTCTTTCTTTTGTATGCGCCAGTAACGGTGGGCGGGCCGGCAAAATAATTTACTCCCTCCTGCGATATACCTGTAAAAAACTTAAAGCGCCATGATTTGGGGCGCAGATCGAAACCTGCGCCAAAGATGCCGATATCTCCGGTTGACAGATCGGAGTATTTTAAATATTGTGTTCCCAGTTGCAGTTCGGCCCATTTGTATTTTGGGTTGATGCCGAAACTATTCATCGGGTTGGTGATGAACTGACCGAAGTTTTGATTTTTTATGCCAGCATAAGGCCCGGCGAAATTGGTTGGTATGGCTGCAAAATTAAAATTGAATGGCAGGTTGAAATTTTTTCCGAACTTAAAGTTGGGTGTGAAATTAAAGCGCACCTGGTTCCATGGCTTGCGTGGAGTATATCCTGTCCAGCCCTTCGGGTTGCGGCTCAAACCATATCCTTCATAGGTGATACCCGCAGTTCCACTTACCGAAAAGCTCACCGGTTTTGTTTGTGCTATGGTATCGTAACAAACAAAACAAATAAGTAAAAGCAGTACCGCCGTTTTTTTTGTCATTCTTTTTTATTGTGGCACTATTACCGTCAGCTGGCAATTACATGACTTGCCTCCGCACGTGCCGGATAAATTATACGTGTATGTTCCCGAATTCAGGAAGGTATAACTATAGTTCGGCCCTGTTAGAACGGAGGTAAGCCCGGTTGTATTGTTGGTGATCGTTACGGTCAGTCCCGATGGTGTACATGTTTGCGATGCCGGTGTGCATTGGAAATTCGGGTTCAGCGTAACGGGAATATTTCCTTTCATCAGTGTAATAGAACCTCCACACGCAACCGCCTTTTGTCCACCTTCATACTTGAAGACAGGATCCCATGCACAGTTACAAGGTTCGCCATTGTTTCCGCCGCCGCCTGTTTCTTTACAATCTTTTCCGTTGTATGTTTTATAACAAATGGTGGTGTCACACATCACACAGGCTGTATCGGTGAATGTATAGCGCAAACAATATTCAATGGTGTCGCAACAGCAGGCAATAGGACTGCGTGGCGGCAATGGAATACTGAAGTTTAATGGAACACCATTGGCAAAACTGTATCCCAGGCTATCTTTCCATGTAATGAGATGAGTGAACGGAACACCTACCGGAACCGTGCTGAATGTAAGCGGGCTTGTTGGGTTAGTGATATTGCCAAACAGTTTTGGATCTTTCACACATACGTCACAATCCTTCGGATGCTTCACTTCAAAATTCACCAGCGATACCGTCACTTTGGTAAGTTTTGCAGGACCTGCGGTCAATGTTGCATTCACAGAGAGCACATCATTATTCACACTTTGTGTTGTTGCGATTTTCTTAAGAAGGTCTTTACAGCATCCGCCCGGCGGTACTTCCGGTACCACCACATCAATACATACAGGGTTACTTTCAACCGGGTTGATATTGTATCCGCCTGTTTGAGATTTGGCAATGAAGCCAACGGTATTACAATCTGTTAAACCATTTCCTGTTCCGGCAGGAATCTTTGTCTGGAAGGTGAATGTATAAGACGCTCCGGGCGCTAATGTATAAGTTGGAACAAAAGTGAATTTTACTCCACCATTCAATACCACACCGCTCCAGCTTCCTGTATTACATGGTGTGCCTGTTGCAGGCCAGCCCGTACAGATATTTTGTGTGGATGTGTATGTTGCAGTGTAATTGATATTCGCCGGCGCAGTAAGCATCTGCATGTTGAACTGGTTATTTACCGGCGTTGAATTGGGATTACCGAGAATGGTAAGATTTCCGATGGCCGGTATGCGATCGATCACTACTAAATTATCAACTG
>JBGANE010000046.1:0-23182 GCA_044222465.1 Ferruginibacter sp. | reverse complement strand
GGTTAGTTCCGGCAAAAATAGCAGGTTTGTACGATAGCAATAGGGAAAAACCTTCCACATATGTGGATACATTGACCAGGCCGGCCGGATGTTCGGAAAGTGGAGCCCATATGGTGCATCCGGGCTATTGATCTTTTTGCCTTATTCTTCCAGTATAAGAGTATTAAAATACAGCAACAGCATGGTTACTTTCTTGGTTCAAAACTTTCTGAATTCAACAAGGCTGTTCCGGTCAACGATGAGGAAAGTATCCGCAGCATCTTTTAAGACAAAAGTTCCGGCAGGCACCGTAATGGTGAGTGCCTCTTTATCAATTGCAACTAAGGCTTCCATTTCTGCACCTTCAAATTTGTATTTACCAACATATTGATGTATAGAAGTATCCTGTGCCCGTGTATAAATATTTACGATTACCATGAATGTCGCAAGCAGAATGAGTTTTTTCATGATCATTTGTTTTATAAAATACAAGGTAAACCGTAAAAATGCCAATGTCAATACCTATTGCCCAATATATGTTTACACAATATCCCCAAAGCCCGAACAGGAATAATAAGTTTAGTTTATCACACGTTATTAGTGAAGCCCCTTTGTAAAACTTTACCATTATTTTTAATCTGGATACATATCATTTGCACTTAAAGGAATACCGACGACCTATGAAAAAATTACTTAACTGCAGCTTCGTATATTTACTTACAAGCTTTGTTTTTATTAGCAGCAACAGTTGCACACAAGCGGTAAAAGCAGATGCTATAGCCGTAAATGCAGCAGTGAATAGTACTATACCAGCTGAAAATGTAACGGAAGAACAACCTGTTCCGGAAGCTGAGATCATTGATCCCAAATTTGATACAGCAGGGTATAATAAAAAAATGCTGGCCCTGTGTAATAACGATCCATCAGGCAAATGGCCGGTAAAGCCTGTTTATCCATTACCCGGTGCAGTTTTTCCCAATACAAGGATCATTGCATTTTACGGCAACCTGTATTCAAAAAGAATGGGCATCCTGGGCGAGATACCCAAAGATTCCATGTTCAAAAAACTACAATCCGAAGTAGCAGCCTGGCAACAAGCTGATTCATCTGTAAAAACAGTTCCGGCCTTACATTATATAGTTACCACGGCTCAGGGTTCTCCCGGCAAGGATGGTAAGTATCGTTTGCGAATGCCTTTTCACCAGGTAGACACTATTATGGGTTGGGCTAAGCAGATCGATGCATTGGTGTTCATAGACATCCAGGTTGGACATAGTTTGGTAAAAGATGAAGTGCCATTGCTTGAAAAATATCTGAAACTACCCAATGTTCACCTCGGAATAGATCCTGAGTTTTCAATGAAGAATGGCGAAGTGCCTGGTTCCAAAATAGGAACATTCTCAGCAACAGATATTAATGATGCCATTGATTTTTTAGCCAACATGGTTCGTAAAAATAATCTGCCGCCCAAGGTATTGGTGGTGCATCGTTTTACGCAGGGTATGGTAACAGAGTATGAGAAAATAAAAAAGGTTCCGGAAGTGCAGATAGTAATGGATATGGACGGTTTTGGAGAGAAAATACTAAAAAAGTCAACCTACCTCAGGTATATTTATAAAGAACCTGTACAGTTTACCGGTTTCAAATTATTTTATAAGAATGATAATAAAACTTCTTCGGGTATGTACACACCCGGGGAATTACTGAAATTTACTCTCCAACCTATATATATTCAATATCAATAGAGTAGGAGTCCCAAATCACGTAAAAAAAGCCACTTTTTTTCAAATAATTATTAAAATACGTTTTAGTAGTGATACAACCTTTAATCCTCATAGAAACAAGTACTACTCTGTAGTTGTGACCTTTAGCTCCACTTTTGCTTTTTGCCAGGATATTACCGGCCTTTGGACCGGGACACTCTACAATGATGCCACTAAGCAATCTATGCCGGCGAGGTTTATATAATTAAAACCAATGGAAAATATTCCGGTATTTACAAACTTTTTTTGATAGATGAGAAAAATATTATGGCATCAAAAAAGTCAATGTACGCATTGCTAAAGATGGCAAGATCGTTATGCAGGATGCAACCATGATGGAAAATAATTACCCTGCTAAGCAGAATAAAAATGTGATCCAGTTAAATGTACTCGACCTGGTAAATAAGGATAATGAAACCATACTCGATGGGCTCTTTGTTACTAACCGTTCAAGATCTTATGGCGACCTTACAGGCCATATCAATCTAAAGAAGGTAAGTACATTAAGTGGAAGCAGCCTGATACAATATTTACAAAAGAATAGTGGCGAAAGTGATATTACAGTAGCAACCTTAAAATAAGCATGTAGAAAATAATACAACCTGCCTGGGGGTAAAATCCCAGGCAGGTTTTTTGTTTTGTAAGGTTTGGATATATGTTGACCAATACCAGTCTATCTGTTTAAACGCCCCTTCACGTTGATTTTGCTGAGTCCTTAGCAATATGTGAAAAATAAAATTAGGTTTTCTGATTTATTAATTTAATATTTGATTTTAGTAAAAAATTGCTGAGTACTTATTCAGCGGCCCCCAAAGAAAATATTCCAATACTTATTGAACCAATCCTCCTCTGTTTTATTTCAATCGCTTCCTCTTTATGATCAGTGCATGTGTAACCTGTAATAATACCGGAAAGTGAAATTATTGTATACCTGCTGACCACCTGAATTTTTCCTGTACATACAGGAACTTTTGTATTGCTTGAAAAATAACCCATGTACTCACATGAATCCCTAACCCGGATAACTCCTTTAAAAAATTACCGCTATTAAACTATTTGGTTGCGATGAAAAAAATAATGATCAGGGTATCGGCAGTGCTTGCGATACTGATGACGGCCTTTTTCACCAAAGCTCATGAATCATCTCCAACGCCGCCGGTAATAACTCCCGGTGGACCTACTACTTTTTGTGCAGGGGGTTCTGTGATATTAATATCCAGCCCGGGTGTATCTTATTTATGGAGTACCGGTGAATCAACGCAATCAATTACAGTTAGCACAAGCGGCAACTATACTGTTACTGTAACTAATGCCAATGGCATTTCCGAGACTTCGGCAATAACAACAGTTACCGTAAATCCTGCTCCTGTTATCCTTTCAACTACAGTTTCTCCGGCTACAATTTGTGCAGGTAATGTGGCAAATCTCAAAGTAGATGTGCAAGGTGCGGTTGGGAACGGTAATTATAGCCTGGCTTCAATTCCGTTTGCACCGGTTATACCCACAGCTGCTGTAACAGTGCTTGCAACGGGTGGTCATGCTCTTACGCCTATGTCGATCAATAATCTTGATGACGGTGCATGGGACAATCTCCCGTTACCAGTCGGCTTTGCATTTAAATATTATGGTACCATACCAACTACATTCTCGGTATCAACCAATGGTTTTATGACCTTTGGCCCTACAGGAGGCCCTTCCTGCTGTTTTGGTCAGTTGTTACCCAGTACAGCTTCTCCAAATAATTATATTGCTATGGCACATGAGGATTGGACATTGAGTACATCTGGTACTTTGGACTATTTCATCAATGGAGTAGCTCCTTTCAGGAAATTTGTTGTTCGGGCAATAGCAGTTCCTCATTTTGGCAATAGTGGAGCCCCAACAACTGCCATGATTGTATTGAATGAAACCTATAATACGATTGAAATGCACTTGACATCTGTCGTATCCGGCCCATCAGATTATACGACGCAAGCTATTGAAAATTCAAGCGGCTCTTTGTTTACGGTTGTTCCTGAAAGGAACAGGACCATTTGGTCGGCCAGTAATGAAGGCTGGCTTTTTACACCGCCTGTATGTAGTTATGCATGGACACCTGCAATCGGATTGAACAATGCTTCGATAAGCAACCCTGTTTCAACTGCATCTACAACCACATCCTATTCTGTGCTGGTAACTAATAATGCTACCGGTTGTTCAACAACCAGTGCCCCGGTAACATTAACAGTGAATCCGCAATACCATTTCGTCTGCCCGCCTGATATGAACGAAACTATAACTGATCTCACCTGTGGTAAACTGGTAAACACAGTTGACCCGGTTTTTTGTGGTGTGCTCACTGAGCTCACCTGGACAATGACAGGAGCAACAATATCAAATTCACCCATGGCAGGGATAAATTATCTGGGCATAAAGAGAATGAATGTGGGGATAACAACAGTTACTTACACTGCAACATTTGAAGACAGCATAGTAAAAACCTGCTCATTTAAGGTAATAGTAAAAGAAACAATACCACCAGAGATATTTTGTCCTGCTGGCATACACTTAAATACCGATGCAGGCAAATGTTACAGGACCGGCCCGGTAAATCTGGGTAATCCAAAAATAAAGGATAACTGCGGAGTGATATCAGTAACCAATAATGCACCTGCTATTTATGCGAAAGGAGAAAACTTTGTAACCTGGACTGCAACAGATAAAAGCGGCAATACCAGGGCCTGTGTGCAAAAGGTAACAGTTGATGATGTAGAGAAACCAACACTGAGCTGTCCGGCAAACATGATTGTGAACACAGGGCCAGTTTGTGAAGCAACTCCTGTAACAACGTCACATCCCATATTTAATGATAATTGTGGCATTGCAAGTTTAACATGGGCAATGGTGGGTGTTACATATGGCTCATCGCCCAATACAGGAATTAATTTTGTTCCAACTATGAATTTTGCAACGGGGTTAAGTCGCATAACTTATACAGCGGTAGATCAGTCGGGTAATGCAGTATCATGTACATTTAATGTGCTGGTAACAGATAACAGTCCGCCTTTGTTAACATGTCCTCCTGAGCAGGTATTGTGTAAAGCTCCCAACAACAATTATACTATTCCGCCATTGATCCAGGGCGATAATTGTGTTATTGTAAGCACCACGTATAAAATAACAGGGGTAACCAGCAGGGAAGGGGTTGGAACGAATGCCAGCGGTATATTTAACCGGGGTATATCTGTTGTCACGTGGACAGTGAAAGATGTAAATGGAAATTCGTCAACCTGCACAACAAAGGTGACGGTTTTACCAAATAATAATCCTTCTTGTTCATCTGCAATGAATGATGAAGACCTCTACATTAACGTGTGGCCCAATCCTTCATCAAACATTTTTAACCTGGAAGTGCAAAGCAGAACAAAAGAAGCAATAGAAATAAGAATGATCGATATGTCTGGGAAATTAGTCCAGGTGAAAAAAGGACTGCCCGGTAGCCTTTATCTTTTGGGAGACCGTGTTGCACCCGGTATGTACATGATTGAAGTAAGGCAGGCCGATAAAACAGCAAGAACAAAAGTGATAAAGAATTAAGTTTAATGATAACAGAAGGCTTCTTTTCAACCGCAATAAAACAAAACCCCGGTACAAGACCGGGGCTTTGTTTTAAAGCTGTGCATTTATTAAGCTTTTGCACATTTCAGTACAGTGCAGCATCCGCTTGGTTTACAAGCAGGCGGGCAAGACTGTTGTGTGCATTGTTGTTTGTTTTTCTTCAGCTTCTTTGGTTTATTATTATTTGCAAAGGCGCCGGTTGCTAAAGTGCATACCATTGCCAGCATGATCATCTTTTTCATTTTGTTCTTTTTAAATTATTGAATGTGTGTTATTGCGGAAAGATCATAAAGGAGTCGTTGGGGGGCTTCCACACACTATTTGTATAAGAGGAAAGATACTCGGTATTATCGATCTCGTGATTTTGTACAGCCGGGAACTCCTGCTCCTTCACTTCATATTGGGGTTGAAGAAGGAAAGTGTAGCAAAAAGGGCAGGTATTACAGTTTGGCCCTTCCTTACATTTATTATCCGGGTTTTCTTTGGTCTTTTCTTTTGGATTACTGTTATTTGCATTAGTTTTTTTCGCCTTACTGCAACTGCTGTTATCTTTTTTTCCGCTGCACGGAGTAGGGTCAGGTGTTTTGCCGCATGGGCCATTATTTTCGGAAACCATTCCGCAATTTTCCTTCATGACATCAGTAAATGTGGCTGTCTCGGTGAGAAAGATCACACAAGGAATAAGTAGTATGAGCGCTGAGGTCTTCATTTCAGTTACATAAAGATAAACAACAAAAAACAGGAGCCTATCATTTTTTGGTCGTTGTGATTATTTTAACAAACGCCGTAATATTACCATCATGGCGGGTCAACAGATCATATAGTGAACAAACTATTCAATTATGAGTTTTTTCAAGTAGTAAACATCAGGATCAACCTGTATGGCTGTTTTACTGGTCACTGTAATTCCTTTTTTGTCAACTACCATACGCTGCATGCCTGCATCGGTAACAATATTTACCGGGATCGGCATATCAAGATTCAACAATTTGACCATGTATTTATCATCCGCTGTTTTGCGTACATGTATCTCCAGTTTATCGGTCGCATATAAAAAAAGCTGGAACAAAGGTTTCATGCTTTTGCCATAGGCATTGCTGAACAATTGCTCAACATCGGTGGTCATTACTGTATTGTCGTATGTGTATTTTGGATCAGTGGCTAATTTTTTAAGAGTAGGGAAGAAAATATCATCGCCCATCACATAACGCAATGTATGCATGAAAAAGGCACCCTTGCCATAAATGTCGCTATAATAAGCGCTGTCCGAGTCAACTTCATCGCCACGAACCACGGGTAGCCTGTTTTGCGTATTTATGGCTCTTTGCTGCATTGTTTTTAAATAAGCATTTTCGCCCGCCAATTCCCTTGTGGCAAGAGCATCGCCAAAACTGCAAATGCCTTCCTGTATCCACATGTGGCCCCAGTCACGATTGGTTACTTTATTGGCCCACCACTCGTGCCCAAACTCATGATGCAGTAACCAGTCAAAATCTTTATCGCCTACCTTAGTGTATTTGTATTTATTGCCATAAGCAATATTGGTTTGATGCTCCATACCCAGGTGTGGCGTTTCGGTAGCAGCAATCCTCTCTTTTACCCAGGGGTATTCACCAAAATATTTTTCCAGTATGCGGCAGCTTTGTTCATACAGGTCAAGTAATTTTTCTGCCTTATCAAAATTTTCCTCCAGCGCATAATATTCCATCGGCACTTTGTTACCATCAATAGTTGTGTAGATGCGTTTAGCCATTTTGTATTTGCCAATATTGAACAGGATGCAATAATTGCTGATAGTGTAGTTTGTTTTCCAGTGCCAGGTGGTTTTATCTTTCTTCGTTTTGCTGCTTTGAAGCAGGCCGGGCCCTGTTGCTACTAAGCCTTTTGGTACAGTGATCAGCATATCAGCGCCTTCATTAGGTTCATCGCTTGGGTGATCCTTACAAGGGAAATAAATTTTTGCGCCTTCACCCTGGCAGGTAACGGATATCCATGGATTTCCTTTGCTGTCTTTTTCCCATTGAAAGCCACCTACCCATGGTGGTCTTTGTGCAATACCTGGTTTACCACCATAGGCAATTTTTACTTTTACTTTTCCTGCAGGTAATTGTTGTAGCGAAGTAATTTTTAAAAGGTCATCATCGGTATGTGTAAAATTTCCAGCTTTACCGTTCACCCATACCTGGCTAACAGTGAGTCCATGCCAGAGGTCGAATAAAAGGCTATTGGTTGGTTGAGATAGGATAAGGTCTGTCTCTGTATAGCCGTTGATGGTTTTTTGTTCCGGGTCAACATCCAATGCAACTGTATAATGCCTGATATCCATGATTGCCTGTTCAGGTTTTAGTTTTCCGCCCGATTTCAGGTTCTGTGTGACAGCACTTAGAGATGTAACCAATAAAATGAAAGATAATATTGTACGCATGGGGTAAGTTTTGATGATTGTAAGGTATAATTAATTGTTCACTCTCTTATCCTATTTACATGAACGGTTAACCTCCTGCTTCTCACATCTACCCATAACCTGTAGCTGCTTAGCCGGTCAAAAATTTTGTTATTACCGGCAAGTACTGTAAATTAATGTTTTAAAATAACCGCATGAGACCAAGATACCTGATTATCGCTTTCTTCCTTTTTATCAGTAGCACCGCTTTTGCTCAGTCCCTTTATGAAATGACGTTTCATTTCGGGTCGGGTAAGCCAGAGGATATTACTTCGTATAAAGCCTTTTATATGCTGAACGATGATGGCACCGGGTTCATGCGCATACTTTTCCAGGGCGAAAAACCAGAAGACCGTGATATACTCGATTGTGAATTGACCCAGGGTTTTGCCACAGATAAGAATAAGAACTTTGATTATTCTAAAATGTATTATACCGGCAAGAATTATATAACAGTTGTTGGCGATACTACTTTAGAAGACTTACCCCCCATTTCATTCTGGTTTAAATTGAATGCCGCAGGAAATGAGTACGAGCCCTGGGCCGTTATGACGAAAGACGAAAATGGTAAAACACTCCAGGGTGTTATTGATGGAAAGATCAGGCCATTAGACCAGAAAGATCTGACGAAAGAGCTGGTATTAACCTATTTTACCAAAGATGAAGAGATATATAAAAACCTGTTTGCAGTAAATACACGGCCACTTACTCCCGAACAGAAATCGTCACGGATGTTTTTGCTTACAATAATTGACACCGAAGACGAACACATTGGAGCCGATTGCGAAATGGACCGGAAAAAACAACAGGCTTATTTCAGTAAGATAGCCACTAAGCTGGAGATACCAATCGTTATAAAAGAAGTGCTGGGCAAAGAACTGAACAAGACCAATGTATTGAATAAGATCAGCGAAATTACACCTAACAAAAGCGATATTGTTATCTTTTATTATTCAGGGCATGGTTACAGCAGAGAAGACGGACGCCTGTTCCCTTATCTCGACCTGCGTTACGATAAGGACATTCCTATCCGTAAAGAAGATGAACTTAATATGGAGGAGATATACGAGATGATAAAGAATAAACCAAGCCGGCTTAACCTGGTCATCAGCGATTGTTGCAACTGGCATGCTAATGCATCGAACGCCAAAAGTGCGAATATCGCCAACACACGCCCTTCATCAGTTGGCTTAAGCATTGAGAACATAAAGGCGCTGTTCATGAATCCCAACAGGACATCCCTGATGATCACCGCAGCAGCAAAGGGACAGGTTTCTGCAGGTAACGCTATTGAAGGAGGGATTTTTACCGGGCAGTTCCGTGAAGCATTGCAGAAATTTATGGGTATAAATTATGAGAATATCACCTGGCAGCAAATTACCGAGAACGCCCAGGCTCAAACTGCATTTATAGCAGCACAATCCAAATGCCAGAATCCTAATAATCCAAAGGAGTATAATGACTGCAAGCAAACCCCGGTATTTAAAATGAATTGAGTTTTGTTATTTGTTCACTTCTTTAAGATCATGCTCAGCATTTATCATCAACGGTAAACAATTGAGGAAAGTAAGCTGTATATTTAACAGTCATCGTTACATATGAAAAAGATATTTGCAGCTATTTATCTGCTTGCTTTATTAGGATACCATGCATACGCTCAGCAAAAACCTTTTGTAACACTTAGAGGAACGCTGGCACATTTCACCAATGAAGTAGAAGTGCAGGACATGTCGGAATTTCAATACCTGCTTCCACCATTAGCTGAGCGGTTGATCCTTCCTGAAGACAGTACTGGAAAGTTCAGGATAAGTTTCCCATTACAGGCGCCTAACTATTTCCGCATTGGAAGAAATATCTTGTATCTCACCCCTGGAGATGACCTTACCGTTTTTATAGATTATAATAATCCAGCGCTTGCCACATTTAAAGGGCGGGGCAGCGAGGCCAATATGTTCCTTCGTCAAACACCTTTTCCTAAAGCAGGGTCATACATTGAAGCCGGAAGCAAGGCACAGGAAACGCCGCAACAAACCATTGAGTATATTTTACAGGCCGGGGCAAACCGGTCAAAACAGTTGGATAGTGTGATCAACATATCGGCAGCCTTCAAACAGCTTGAGAAAGGAAGGATAAAGGCGGATATCATAAACAGTTTACTGGATGGGCAAATTACATTTTACCGGCCAAGATCGATTCGTAAGGATTCGATGAAGATGAAAATATATGGCGACGAATATGAGGCATTGATAAAACCAGTGGTGGCATCTTATTCAAATGGTTTTGTTGATGCGTCCTTATTAAAGGTGGCGGTGTATCGTGACCTTACAGACAGCCTGGTTAAGCAACCCGGCAATGCAGCCGATTTGCAAAAGATAAAAGACTGGATGAAGGCAACAGTCATAATTGAAGAGATGAAAAAAGTAAGTGATAAACAAATGCTGAAAAATTTTTCGATTACGATCGGCACAATAAAAACACTTGCATATAAAAATGCACTGAATAAAACCCTGGCTACACTGCTTAAGTTCGGCAAAGGCGATATGGCATCGGATTTTGCTGCATCGGATTTAAATGGCAATACCGTTATGCTGAGCAGCCTGAAGGGTAAAGTGATATATGTTGACCTGTGGGCTACCTGGTGCGGACCTTGTTTGGCCGAGATGCCCCATTATGAAGAGCTAAAAGAAAAATATAAGGATAACCCGAAAATTGCATTTGTTTCACTCTCCATTGATGATAATATTTCTTTGTGGAAGAGTAGTGTGGCAAACAGGAAAGCGGGTGGCTACCAATGGCTCATCAACAGGAACAAATTGGATGCTTATAATATTGTAAGCATTCCAAGGATATTATTGATAGATAAAGATTTTAAAATGGTTGACATGAATGCCCCGGTTCCGTCTTCCAAAAAATTGCCTGACCTGATTGAAGCTTTGTTAAAATAAAGTGAGCGCAACCATAATGCACTGTTAAAAGAAATTTTCTTATTTGAATGACTTATTTTTCTTTATAGATTTAAAGTGTGAATACTTTTGTATGAAAAAAACCATACTGCTTTCAATTACCGCTTTCATAACATCTCTTTCATTTGCTCAGGAAGTACAGATCAGCGATTCAGTCATATATTTCGACAAAAAACCAGTGGCATTGTATGCTAAAGAACTTTCACCAACGCCTTTGCGATATAATATTGAAATACTCAACCTCAATTACCAGGCCCTGATAAAAGCTGAGGTAATGAAGTTTGATGCACCCGTTGCCGAACTTAAGCCTTTCTACTATTACGAACTCATATTCCCGACGATACACGACACATTTGCCATTTACCTGGAAGATGAAGCCTTTCTCCTGGTGTTAAGTAAGATCATGAGAGACTATAACCTGATAAAAAATAATACCCTGAATGAACCTGCCTACCGAAAATTCAAAAAAACTTATCCCGGCGGCCCGGCCTTCTCAGCCCAGATGAAAACAGTGGTGGACTATCTGGATGATACCCGGAATTTCAGGGAACAGATAATAAGGGACAGAACCAAACCGGTTAGTATTGTTAACGACCGGGTTATCATGCAGGATGGTAAAAAGATCGGTATCATAAATCCCGGCTCTGCACCGAAAATGGATACTATCGTAAGGGTTTATGTTGCCGCCATCAATGAACAGGATGATTTCCAGGTTCAATTAATGAGCGGCAGAATTGTAGATCTGAAAAAATTAAGCAGCGGGGCAAATTATTATTACTTTGATAAGGATGCGTACAGGCCTGGAGAAAAACTGTATCATAATTCCATTCTGGTGAACAGCAAAAAAGGCCCGGGCAATGAATATATGCTGAGAAAGGTTTGTTATTTGATAGAGAATTATGCCTTATAAAACGGTAGTTTAGCTACATCTTCTACCTGAAATTTCCTGGCCTGCCCATTACTGGTCATGTAAAATACTTTCCCTACATTTAGATATACGGAACAAACTATTCCTCAACTTTTGAAAAATGTTCATCATGAAAAAACATCTCATTATCCCGGTATTCATTATCGCAACTGTTTTATTTGCGAATGCACAAACCGGCAAGGTCTTCACTACAACCGATTATGAAAGGGCTACAAAAATGTTAAGTTTTAATACGAACAAACTGGTGTACAGGAACAATGTAAACCCAACATGGCTTGATGATGGCAGGGTATGGTATTCGGTTTCTGTTGCCGGAGGAAGAGAATATGTGTTGGTTAACCCTGCAGATGGCAGCAGGAAAACAGGGCCTGATCTGAAATCGATCTTGCCTGATGCTCCGGCCAATGCAACACCTTCGCCCGGTGGACGCAGGGGAGGGGCAAATGAAATTGCATCGCCTGATGGAAAAAAAGTTGCGTTTATTAAAGAGTGGAACTTATGGGTAAGAGATGTTGCCAGCAAACAAGAAACTCAACTTACGACAGACGGGATAAAAGACTTTGGATATGCAACGGATAATGCCGGAGGGAAAAAAGTGACCGCCCTATTTTACTTTGGTCGCCCGATTCAAAGAAGATAGCAACTTTTCAACAGGGCCAGCGTCATGTAAGTGATATGTACCTGGTCTCAACCAATGTTGGTGCGCCAAAACTGGAAGCATGGAAATACCCGTTGCCAGTAGATAAAGATATCATCCGCATTCATCGTGTAATTATTGAAGTAGATAATCAAAAGGTCATTCGTTTAAATATACCGCCTGACGCAAGAAGGGGAACACTCTGCGACGATATTTCCTGCTCGGGTTCCTTTGATGATAATGAATGGAATGCCGATGCAACTAAACTTGCTTTTGTTTCCACCTCACGTGATCATAAGGAAGAAAAAATGCGGATAGCTGATGCTGCAACCGGTGAAGTAAAAGAAATATTCGAAGAAAAAGTAGCTACACAATATGAAAGCGGGCAGGGCAGCATTAACTGGCATTTTCTTGCAGCCAGCAATGAGATCATCTGGTATAGCGAACGGGATTACTTTGTAAAAAACCTGATGGGCGCCGAACCGCCAAAGGAATTTAAGATCAGCCAGAATTAACAGGTTATTTTATTGCACTTTGTGTAACCTGGTCTTTAATATATTTTCGCCGCCACTTATATCAATAATATAATTACCGGGTTGCAAAGCATTTAATTCTCTCAAGGTAATTATGTTTAACCCTTGTGTGATCTTTTTTTCACGTGTCAACGCAAGTTTACCGTTCATATCATACAGCCGAATATTTATCATGCTTGCTTTATCAGATGTGATGGCCAGCTCCAGTTTATCCCGGAATGGATTTGGATAAACGGTTTGCAGCATTACTCCGGTACCATCCGCTTTTATGGCAATTACCTTGCTGTATATGACACTTCCATTCTTGTTCACCAGTTTTACCCGGTAATAGTTAACAACAGCAGGAGGATTATTGTGCACAAAACTATAACTGGCAGATGTATTGCCCTGAACAGCAATGGAAGTTAATTTTGCAAAGCCGGAGTTATCGGTACTATGCTGTACCTCAAAATGGTCGCTGTTTATTTCCTCTGCTGTTGACCATTGTAAAAAAATATCCTTGCCTGCTTTTTTACCGCTGAATGAAGTTATGCTTATAGGTAATATACTTCCTGCCCGGATATTGAAATGTATTGTTGCAGTTGTGCAAAGTGGCCTGGTGGTAATATCGCAGATCTGGTAATTAACCTGGTCGTTACCGACATAATTTACTGCCGGCGTATAAGTGTAAAAGCCATTACTAAAAAAAGAAATGATACCACCTTGTTCTGTATTAATGGTCTGAATCAGCAACGGGGGTGCCGAAGTATTAATAGTTATGCCGTTAAAACTAAGTGAATCCCCATCGGGATCAAAATCATTTTGAAAGTAATTCTCTGTGATGGTGGTATTGATCTCGAGGTGTGCATAATCATCACCTGCTACGGGCGCCGAGAAAAATATTTTATCATCAACGGGCTTTTTACCCGGCTCAGCAGAACCAATAGTTGCTGAAAAGCAAAGCAGTATAACCAGGGCTGAATGCCGGATACCTCTTGAAGGTAAAAATGGTTTCATAGATAAGGGTATTGTGGAATACAGGAGAAACCTGGTAGCTGATTTTTATGTTTCTTGTAGTATCCCGGGTAGCTGTTTAGCCCGGGTTTTGCTGGCAGGGGCTGAACATCTTATTAAAAACGGATAAAAGAACCTGAATATTGCCTGTTTTGGGGCATAATAATACCCGGTTTAGGGAATATAAAGCCGGTATATTTTATTTATATTTACGTAGAACCCAGCATATAATAAACCCCGAACGGTATTTAAAGTTAATCGCTGATTATGAAAAAGGTTATTCTATTGATACTGCCTGCGTTTTTCATTTTCACCTGCAAACTTATTGCCAGGGAGATCATAAAAGTTTCGCCAGTCAAAAAAGTAATTAAAGTACTCTCAAATCCCACTGATTATTTTCGTTCAGCTACATCCGGCGACTGGGGTACAATAGCAACATGGGAATCATCGCCCGATAATGGTGTTACTCCCTGGGCTGCTGCTACATTAACACCAAATACTTTAGCTGCAACCATCAGCATCATGAGTACACATACGGTTACTGTAAGCACAAACCAGGATATGGATGAGGTAAGTATTGAGAGCGGAGGCACTCTCTTTCACTCCGGGGGTACATTAACGGTTAATAATGGTTCGGGTGATGATATCAATGTGCAGGGTGGTGGAGTGTTCACGCTGGCATCTAACAGCAATGGCCCAGCTTTTGCATCAGGAGCCACTGCATTCATCAGTCCCAATGCAATACTTCGTTTATCAGCAAGTGGGCTCACTGCAGCCGGAACTGGGGTACATGCCTCCAATTTTATATACAACAATGCATCTGTTTTGGAATATACACTTGGACTTGCTTTTTCAACTGATAATGTAGTTTTCTTTCCTAATGCCAATGCATCCACAATACCTATATTCCGAATTACAAATAATGTGGCTAATGTAGGCGCCAATAACAATACAGTCATTAATGGTTTGTTCGAAGCAAATGGGAATATAACTTTTCAAGGCACCGGCACCAAAACATTCAGGAATGGTATTATTGGAACAGGTACGGTTACAGGTGATGCTGCGGCTGGTAAAT
Source organism: Ferruginibacter sp. (assembly GCA_044222465.1). GTDB lineage: Bacteria > Bacteroidota > Bacteroidia > Chitinophagales > Chitinophagaceae > Ferruginibacter. The sequence goes on along the minus strand of JBGANE010000046.1, from coordinate 8,271 downwards.
TTATAATTAGCGGTACTACTGCAAGCCTTGGCGGCAGCGGAGGGTTAACCCTTCCAACAGCAGGTATGGATATCGGAAATAATACAACCGTAACCATGACTTCCGATAAATCTGTTGCGGGTAATATTGCTTTCCTTACCAATGCATTGATCATGTTGGGAACATACAATTTAACTAAGACATCAGGAACTTTTTCAGGCTTCTCCTCAACTTCGCATGTTGTAACTAATAGCAGCGGAAAATTAGTGTTCAATAATGTGCAGGCATTCCCCTCATTTTCCATTTATCCTATTGGAGCTAATACAACTACTATTAATTCTCTTGCCATTGCTAATGCTGATGGTTTGAATTTTGGAGCCAGGGTTGAGATTGGCGTTAACCCTTCTATCCGATTCCCAATTGCAGCAGTGAACCGAACATGGACAATAAGAGCAACAGGCACACCCAGTACAATCGTTAATGTAAATTTTATTTATTCAAATACTGATGGCAATGCATTATTCAATTACGCACCTTCAACCGTTGAAACTGGGTTTTATACAGGTGTGTGGAATGTATTTAATAGTGGCCTTGTACAGGCTCCAAGCCCTCCTAATTACCAGGTAGCTTGCTCAACCATTTTGTTTATGGCAAACACCGATGCACCAATGGTCATCGCCAACATTCCTGCCATACTTGAGCCCGGTAATTTTGTTCAGCTCACCGCTCAAAAGCAAAATCAAAAAGCCTTGTTGAACTGGACGGTACTTTATCATCCGCTTGTTGACCGTTTTATTGTGCAGCGTTCTGCTAATGGAAGCACTTACGATTCCATAGCGGGCCTGCCTGCAGCACATTTAAATTATACCGACTTGCAACCACTTCCGGGCTACAATTATTACCGCATTCAAACGGTTGAAAAGAGCGGCAGGTCTACTTACAGCAATGTGGCTGTGATGATAAATGCAGCAAAAGGATTTGAGTTTATCAGTGTTACTCCAAACCCGGTACAGAGTGGTAGCTTTAAACTAAGTGTAAGCGCTGCACAAAAAATACTGGCCGATATACTGATAACCGATATGCAGGGCAGGATATTGCAGAAACAAACAGTTATGCTGAATGCAGGTTCCAATATTCTAACGATAGATGTTTCAAAACTTGCCCGGGGCACTTACTATGTATATGGTAATACTGCGGATGGAAGGAGCAGGGCGCTACGTTTTGTGGTTCAGTAAATCTTTAGCTAAAGGCAAAGGGTAGATTATCCCTGCATCTTTTTTATTACTATATAACTGATAACGATGAGCAAAAGCAGGAGTACTACAGTGAGATAGACCCAGGGTTGTTCCTTTAACCTGCGCTTATCTTTTTGTTTTTTCTTTTTATCCAGGTTCTTTTTCAGGTCACGGTTCAGTTGCTCTACATAAAAAGAAAGATCTTTTTTATCTTTAAACTCCTGCAAGCCTTCCACGGCATCATTGATAAATTCATCACCGGCCATCTGCTTCTCCACTTCGTGGGCATCTGCAGCCGACAGTTTTTTATTCAGGTAGTCCAGCAGTTTTTCCTGCTCGATGTCTTTATTCAAATTCGATAATATGTCTTTTAATTCATCGCTCATTTGCGCATTGGGTATTTACTATTTGTGAACGCACAATTTTTAATTCTTCATTTTTAATTTTTCATTGTTTTTCCCGTTCCATGATTATTTTCAAATTACGTTTACCGTTCTGTATATGGCTCTTTACCTGCATTAAAGTATAACCTGTATGTTCCGTAATTTCCTGGTAACTTCTTTTTTCCAGGTAGAACAAAGTTACACATAGTTGCTGTTCTTTATTAAGTTGCAGTAATGCCCTGGCAAGGTTGCTAAGGGCCTTATCTTTTTCAAGATGCGTATTTTTTTCTTCAGGTTCTGCAGCAGCTGATATTGAGCGTTCATCAATTTCTGTATTGAACCTACCCTTATCCCTCAGCTTCATCAGGCAATGGTTCTTAGCTATCATGTATACCCAGCTTTTAAAATATTCCACCTTGTATTTATGCAGCTCGTTGATGGCTTTCAAGAAAACCTGTTGCACCGCATCCTTTGCTTCTTCTTCATTCTTCAGGTATTTCATGCTTACACCCAGCAGTAACATGGTATAGCGTTGCAGTAAAATGCCCAGCCATTCATTATCATGGTCGGTATAAAAGCGCTGCAACAGTTCTGCATCGCTGATATGGTTATGTTTGCCGCTACTCAAAACAAGATGACAAAAATTGTTTTTTGTTAGATGTAAACATAGTTTAATTTCCATAATTTAGATGTACCGAAACTAAAAAGATGAGCTACGCTGTTTGTTGTGTACCTGTTGCCCCCGTACGAATAGAACCCGACCATAAGGCTGAAATGGTAAGCCAGTTATTATTTGGCGAATGTTGTATCATTATCATCGTTGAAAAGAACGGATGGGTGAAAGTGGTGAATAAGCTGGATGCCTATACAGGCTGGTGCCAGTTATCGCATTTCCAGGAAATAGACGATACACAATATTATCTTGAAGAAAATGACCTCACTGCAGACTGGGTAAACCAGGTAGATTATAACGGGCACCAGATGTGGGTGCCGCTCGGCAGTTCACTCACTGCTATGAAGAACGGGAATGTTTTCTGGAGAAGAAGTACGGTTCACTATTCGGGAAAAGTATGGAACCCATCCACCGCTAAACGTGATGCAAAGGCCATAAAACAACTGGCCTATAAATTTTTGAACACTACTTACCTGTGGGGCGGCAAATCGGTCTTTGGTATTGATTGCAGCGGTTTCACACAATCTGTCTATAAATTTTTAAATATTCATTTGCTAAGGGATTCACAGCAACAGGCAACACAGGGTGAGCTGGTTGGTTTTTTGCAGCAAGCCCATTGTGGCGACCTTGCTTTTTTTGATGATGAGGAAGGGCGAATCATTCATGTAGGTATTCTCCTGAACCCAAATGAGATCATTCATGCGGCAGGCAAAGTGAGAGTTGATAAAATAGATAACGAAGGAATTGTTCATGCAGAAACGGGGCAAAGAACTCAAAGATTGCGAATTATCAGGCGGTATTTTTAAACAGCCGGCGCCGGAAGTTAACCATCATTCGTTCCATTTAGTTTTTGCTCCAGTTTGGATTGGGTACTTTCTTTTTTTGACCTGTCGAAGAAGAGCATTTTAACAGCAATGATGACCAGGAGTACAGCAAAAACTTTTTTCACGGTCTCCTGCGGCAGGCTCAGCGCTATCTTGCTTCCTAAATAACTGCCCAGCAGGAAACCCACGGCCAGAATGCCAACAACCCTGAAATCAACGTGTCCCTGTTTATAATACATCAATACACCTAAGATCCCAACGGGCAACATGATCAAACCCAGCGATGTGCCCTGTGCCGTTTTTTGGCTGAAACCGATAAAATAAACCAGCGATGGCACAATGATGATGCCGCCTCCAACGCCCACCAGGCCTCCTAAAACACCGGCAGCAACCCCAACCAATATAATGATGAGAATAGTTTGTATGTCCATGTTCTTATTTTTAGTGATCATTTTGGAAAACGGGTTTTATACAATGCAATAGCTTCCTCTATAACTTTAAAGGCTGCATCTTTATTTTGGAATTCATCAATTTCCACTTTTTTATTTTCCAGCACTTTGTATTGTTCAAAATAATTGCGAAGCACGGCAATAAAATGTTTAGGTAGCTCATCAACATTGGTAATATAATTCACCCCCGGGTCTTTGGTGGCTACGGCAATGATCTTGTCATCCTTTTCACCGTTGTCGATCATTTGCATATTGCCGATCACTGTGGCTTCCACCAGGCAAAGAGACTGGATACTTTCACTGCACATAACTAAAATGTCAAGTGGATCGCCGTCATGCCCCAGTGTCTGCGGAATAAAACCATAATTAATAGGGTAGTGGAAGGAAGAATAAATGACACGGTCGAGTTTAAGCAGCCCTGTTTTTTTATCTATCTCGTATTTAGCCCGGCTGCCTTGCGGAATTTCAATCAGGCCATTAACTATTTGCGGAGCTTTGTCTCCGTAGTGAGCGCCGTGCCAGGGATGTAAAACGTACAAAGGTTTAAAGTTTAATAGTTTAAAGTTAGCTGTTCAATATTTTGCTTTTTTTAATTTTTGATGATCAACTGGTACCCGAAAAAAGTGGCGATTATGCCAAGGATAATACTTAAACTGATATAGGTTATGGCCAAACCATATTTACCGCTTTGCAACAGCCCCATGTTTTCCAGCGAAAATGCCGAGAAAGTGGTAAAGCCACCACAGATGCCAGCTGCTAAAAATAATTTCCAGTCATGTGACAACACTTCTTTCAGTGACAAGGCAAAAACCACCCCGATGATAAAACTGCCAATGATATTTGCAGCAAAAGTGGCATAAGGAAATAGTTTGTTATGGATGAGCAGGGCTGTTCCAAAGCGCAACATAGAACCTATTCCACCACCCAGCCCAACCAGTAATAGATTTTTGATCATTGTTGTGTTATAAGTTTCCCGAAAAAGTATATTGAAGGTCAATAAGCCATTTTTTATCAACCCTTACCACTTTCAGTTTGGTCTTTACATCCCTGCTATAGCTGTTGCTGTAATTGAATATGCAGATGGTATCGGTAACATAGCTGATCTCGTTCACAATGATATCAGCAGCCTTATACTGTTCCAGTATCTTTTTATCCTTGGCGCTGTATTGTTTCCGGAATCTTTCGAATATCTGGTCGTTGGTATCGTCCTTCAGCAGGAACTGGCCGGCTTCGTCAAATTTATTATCCAGTATATCTCTTACAAATGCTGTGGCTACTTCCACATCTGTTACTGGCGTTTTTTTGGTTTCGCTGTTGCAGGCGACAAGGGTTGCAAAGAGGGTTATGATAAACAATAGTTTCCTGTTCATGCTTAAAGTTAAACATCTTTTGGGGGACAAAAAAAAGTACCCACCCGGAGGCAGATACTTTCTTTCATTGTATTTCGAGGGTTAGTTGGTTTTTACCTTGCTTTTCAGGGAGTCTATAACCTGCATTCCTTTATTCATTAATTCTTTGAGGGAGTCTGTATTTATATTCTTCAATTGCTCCAGGCCGCTCTTCAGGCTGTCCAGTGCACCTTCCATGCCCTTCTCTTTCATTTTTTCTGCGCCCATATTCATCATAGTGCCCATATCCATGGCCACTTTCCAACTTCCGCTTTCTTTCTTTAAAACAAAATTAATGGACTCGCCGCTTTTTAATTCTTTCACATTAACGGTAGCCCTGTCACCATCAATTTTTGCTTCGCCCATTTCCATTTTGCTTTTATCAAATTGCTCCTGGGTTTTGTCCTCGGCAATATTACCTGCCATTTTCATTCCTTCTTCCATCATGTCGAACATGCTTTTGCTGTCGGCAGTAGCTAATTTACGTGCTGCCGCAATATCTTTTTTAGCCATGGCATCAAAGAAACTCGTCAACACAGTTTTAGGGTCTCCGCCGCCGCTGTTACAACCACTAATGCAGATCGCAGAGAATGCAATAACGGCAACAAACAATTTTTTCATAAATAAATATTTTTGTTTTAAGGCTCAAATGTAATTTTATTCCCGGGGTTTTGCAGGATTAGTTATCCAGATTTTATTCCTTCTTTTTTGTTTTTGGATCCAGCGAATCCAGCGCCTGCGCTCCTTTATCCAATATCATTTTAAGGGTGTCTTTGTCCATCTTTTCAAGTTTTTCAAGCCCTGTTCTCAGGTCGGGTTTTTCATTTCCCAAATTCCCTTTCATACTGTTGAATATATCGTTGCCCGGTTTTGATAAAGCGATCTTCCAGGCGCCATCTTCTTTTACCAGTTCAAAAGTGTGCGCCGTTGTCTTTCCTTCATGGGTAACATCGGCTTCCACTGTTGCGTTATCGCCATTTATCTTCTGGCTTTTCAGTTTGTATTGAATGCCTCCAGCAGCCGTCTTCATCTCCGTAATTATCTTTTCCTTGATCTTACTCACTGCACCAGGGTTCACGGCGGTCAATATTTTTTCTGCCGCTTCTATCATGGCGGCATCCGACCTGGTAATATATTTTTTCATACTGTCAATACTTCCCATCTTCATAGCGGCCAGCATACCATCAATGGTGGCAGTGGGCGTGGCCGATTCATTACTGCAACCGGCAAGGCAGGCGGCCATACAAAGGGCAAACAGGATCTTTTTCATTCTTGATGTTTTATTTAGGGGCAAAAATAATTTTATTTAACCTGTTTCACGCAGTCTTTTTCTTTTTTAACAGCAAAAAAAATCCAGGCAACTTAAAAGCTGCCTGGCATAAAGTAGGGGTTAGCAGAATCACATGGGTTAAGGAGTCTTTTTTTGTTCAGAGGTTTTTACGTCGTCTTTATTATACGCCTTAATGATCTGCTTCACCAGCCTGTGCCTTACCACATCTTCTTCATCCAGTTCAATGTGGGCAATACCTTCTATATTTTTTAAGATACGGGTTGCTTTAAATAAACCACTCGACTGGTTCTTGGGCAGGTCTATCTGCGAAGGGTCGCCGGTGATGATGGCCTTTGCATTGGGGCCTATCCTGGTTAAGAACATTTTCACCTGCAGATCGTTGGTATTTTGCGCCTCATCCAAAATGATAAAAGCATTATCCAGTGTGCGCCCACGCATATAAGCCAGTGGCGCTATTTCGATGGTACGGGTGCTCATATAATAACCCAGTTTATCGGCAGGTATCATATCATCCAGTGCATCATATAACGGCCTCAGGTATGGGTCAATCTTCTCTTTAAGGTCGCCTGGCAGGAAGCCAAGGTTCTCACCGGCTTCCACAGCTGGTCTGGTTAAAATGATCTTCTTGACCGATTTATTCTTTAATGCCCTTACAGCTAAAGCCACAGCAGTATAGGTTTTACCGGTACCTGCAGGGCCAATGGCAAACAGGATATCGTTCTTGTCGCAGGCTTCCACCATCCTCTTTTGATTGGCCGTACGTGCCCTTACGGTTTTTCCGTTGGGGCCAAATACCAATACATCATTAGGATTGCGGTCAATGAAGTTATCAATAGAGCGGTCATCATCGCCTCCCAATATCTGTTCAAAATAGTTGGCGCTCATGTGACCGTTGCGCTCCAGGTAGCGGAGAATGAGGTCGATCTTTTCCCTTGCGCCTTCTATCTGTTCGGGAGCACCGCTTAGTTTTATCTGTGTGCCGCGGCTGAGGATCTTTAAGAGGGGAAATTTCTTTTTTAAGATATCTAATTTACCGTTGTTAACTCCAAAAAATTCGATAGGGTTTACGGTTTCGAGGTTAATGATCGTCTCTGTCAATGGATTTTAGTTTTTACGCTGTTTCTGTCATGTTCATCCCGATAGCTATCGGCAACAAGCATACATAGCAGCGATCAGTTATTCAATTTTTTTGCTGTTGGTACTTATAACTTATCTCTTGTTCAAATGTAATGAAATGATGTTATTCCATTACAAATTTACTTATACACACAACGTTGATTTTAGTGGAAAAGTTTGTAAGAGGGAAAATTTAACAAAGAAAGGAGAGGGATGGTTGCTGTAATAATAGTTTCATTGCTGAAGATGATGGTAGGAGTGAGGGTGGGTTTTGTAATTAGCTGATATTTTTTGTTGGCAATAGAAACACAAGCTTTGATAGCAGGATGTAATAACTTTTAAAACAGGTATTTGTTCCGATAGTCACCGGGATAAAAACAACAGTTTGTATCAACCTAATTACTGTTTAGCAAAACCGTAAAAAAGTTGGATTTTTGCCTGGTTTTTTACATAGATTTCTATGACAAAAGCAAATTGTTTTTAAGCTGCTTTTTTCACATAGACTTCATTCTTATTAACAACAGCAACAACCCTTGCTAACAATTTAAAACGCACTGCATTTATCACACTCATTTTTGATTTGCCTTCTAACACCTTTCTTTCGTAATATGCTTTTAATTCCGGGTCGCATTTAATTGCGGCCAAAGCAGCTAGGTGGAGATTCGTTTTCAATTTTTTGTTCGCCATATTACTGACCCGGGTTTTGCCTTTGATGCTAATACCAGATTGGTAAGGGAATGGTGCTACACCACAATAACAAGCTAACTTTCTGCTGTCACACATTTCATTAAACCCCGGAATATTCTCTCGCAAAAAGTGAATTTCCGTCAAAACCATACCTATAGTAACAACAAATACAGGTATCATTATTATTTCGTCACGTACTTTTAAAGTATACTGTCTCATAAAGTTGAAGCGCCATAAGGTTTTGGA
>JBGANE010000045.1:0-23944 GCA_044222465.1 Ferruginibacter sp. | reverse complement strand
TAGTACTTACTACCACCGGAGCTGTTACTTATTCATGGTCGCCAACGATATTCTTAAGTAATCCCAATATAGCCAATCCGGTATTCTCGGGTAATGCAAGTCAGACTTATTATGTAACAGGTTCAGGTGCCAATGGCTGTACTGCAAAAGATACCGTTGCAATCACAGTGAATGCACCAATGTTGTTTATAGCGCCACCGGATAAATATATTTGTAATAGTCCGTCTGTACAGTTGGATGGCTCTAACGGAACATCTGTTAATTATTTATGGAGCCCGGCAACTTACCTAAGCAGTACCACCATTATTAATCCCATTGCTAATCCTCCTTCTACAACAACTTACAATGTTCTGATAACAGACCCTGTTTGTAATACCAACGGCAGTTTTAATGTGCAGGTGATTGTTGGCGCAGGACCAACGGTGAATGCAGGTAAATCAAATGATATTGATTGTGCTTATCCCTCTGCTGTTTTGCATGCATCTGGTGGCGATACCTATTTATGGATGCCATCAACGGGCTTAAGCGATCCAAATATCTCAAACCCGGTGGCAACACCAACAGCCACTCAGAAATATTATGTATTAGTAACAACTGCATCGGGTTGTTCAAATATAGATTCTGTTACTGTGTTCTCAAACCGTACCGCAAGTCTTGCCCGTTACATGCCCAATGCATTTACACCCAATGGCGACGGGCTCAATGATTGTTATGGATTAAAGAACTGGATGCTGATCAGGAAACTTGAATTCAGGATCTTCAACCGCTATGGAGAACAGGTATTCGGAACATCTAATCCCAATAATTGCTGGGACGGAACTTATAAAGGGAAACCTGCATTAGCGGGTAGTTATGTTTTTTACATCAAAGCCGAAACAAGTTGCGGCCCTGAAGAACAGAAGGGAAACTTCATTTTGATAAGGTGATGCTGATAATTTTCCAGTAATAATTCCCTATTCAGAACTTACTTACTTTTGCTGAAATTCCGGTTTGAACATTTATGAAGACAGTCTTATGCCTCCTTTTATTTTTTTCAAACATTTGCTTTGCACAGGTTGATCTTAACTCAGGTCTGCAGGCATACTACCCTTTCAATGGCAATGCCAACGATGAAAGCGGCAATAATAATAACCCGGTAGTTAATAATGCAACTATAACTGCCGACCGCTTCGGGAACCCCAACAGTGCATGGCATTTTAATGGAACGTATCAGTACATGCGTATCCCTAACAGCCCGTCGCTTAATTTCGGCAGGCAGATCACTTTATCGGTTTGGGTTAAGCCAACGGGTTTTTATTATGGCATCTGCCACGCCAGCCAGATACTCAGTAAGGGCGGGGGCAATTACAACCCCGGCAATTATGCCCTACGCTTTGATGATGCACTTTATACGAGGGGTACCGGATGCGACGGATCCAAATGCGATACCCTGCACCAGAATTTCAGGGGAACGGGCACCGTACTTTCTCCATATCCCGGGGAGTTCATCAAAAAACAAAAATGGTATCATCTGGTGTACACCAATGATGGCGACACGGCAAGGTTGTATGTGGATTGCCAGTTGAAATATTCCGTTTATTTTCCAGAAACATTCACCAATAATGAAGACCTGTTCTTCGGCAAATCAGATGATGCACTCTTCCCTTTCTGGCTAAACGCAAGCTTAGATGATATCAGGATATACAACAGGGCTTTGAAGCGTAATGAAATAATGGCGTTATGCAAAGAAGAACAGCAACCCAAAAAAGCGGAGCCGGTGAAGCCGAAAGAAGAGCCTATTGTGAAAAATATATCGCCTGTAAGGGAAGCGCAGCCTGTAAAAGAGATGCAACTGGAGAAACGAAACAATGAACTCATCAGGCAGATAACTGTTGACCATGATTCCATCAGCGTTACGCTATACGACAATGCCGAAATTGACGGTGACAGCATTACATTGATCTATAATGACAGGATACTTACTACACACCAACGACTTACAGATAAACCTTTGACCTTTATTATAAAAATAGAAAAAGGAAATAACCGTAATGAACTGGTGATGTATGCCGAGAACCTGGGCAGCATTCCTCCTAATACTGCGTTGATGATCATCAATGATGGGAACAAACGTTATGAGCTGAACGTAAAAAGTACCCAAAGCAGTAATGGGTCGGTGAGGTTTAAATTGAGGGAATAGAAATTTTATTGGGTAAGTTTTTCAATATCATCTAAATCTTTGTAGCGACCTGAGGCGGTTTTTGCTTCAATTAAAGTATTAAGATGCACAAATCTTATTTGTAGCCCGTTTTCATTATAAAGCCTGCTGATTCTATAAGCTTCATCAAAATTACAGCCCTTTACTTTTTTTAAAATCTCAATACATACCGGGGGAGTACCATAAGTAAATACATCAATCTCATCATTCCTTAAAAAATTCTCTTCAGATATATCAGCGGTAGGCAAACCAAAGGCCAAATAAGCTTTAATAAGTCTTTTATGATTTTCTGCTGTTACATTAACCCATACATCCATATCGCCGGTTGATCTCCTGTAACCGTGTAAAATAACGGCATAGCCACCAACAAGCAAATACTCAACCTCCTGCTTATTTAATGCATCTATAAAATCTCTGAAATCTTCATTAAAAATGTTAGGCATTAGTTTCTGTGTTTTCTTATGCTAACTAACCGCTTTTCCATTTTTATCGGGTTATATGGATCTAAGCTATGAACCATTGCAGAAAGATACCAACCCTGATTTAGTCTTTCAGACAATGGAACATTTTTTTCAAAAATATTACTCCTTTCCGCTTCGGCAAAAGTTTGTGCTTTAAAAACAGTCTTATCCAATTTATACATACCGTAATTTAATACTTTTTGCCTTTTTAATTTTTACTTTTTACTTGTGTATCTCACTCGTAAAATGAAATTCAATATCAGGATTGTTCTGCATCTCGGTATTGAGGAACCATTCACTTTGCGCCAGGTAAACCAAATGGCCGTCCTTATCTTCCGCAATATTGGCTTGTTTGTATTTTATAAAGTCGTTCAGTTTTTTAGGGTCCTTGCTTGTTAACCAACAGGCTTTAAAAAACGGCAGGTTATTCATCTGAACAGATGCTCCATACTCCTGTAATAAACGGTATTGAATCACTTCAAATTGCAGTTCACCAACACAACCGATTATTTTTTTATTTCCGCCAAATTGAGAGAACAATTGTGCTACCCCTTCATCAGTAAGCTGCAATAATCCTTTTTCCAATTGCTTGGTTCTCATTGGATCTTTGTTCACTACCTCCTTAAATATTTCAGGCGAAAAACTGGGTATGCCGGTGAAGTAAAAATCCTCTCCTTCAGTCATAGTATCGCCTATTTTGAAGTTGCCGGTATCAAACAGTCCTACCACATCGCCGGGGTATGCCTCTTCTATCACATCTTTTTGCCGGGCAAGAAAACTGTAAGGATTACTGAACCTGAGATCACGTTCCAGCCTTACGTGATGATAATATGTATTACGTTCAAACTTCCCGCTGCATACCCTTAAAAAAGCGATACGGTCACGGTGTTTGGGATCCAGGTTGGCATGTATCTTAAAAATAAATCCGCTGAATTTATCTTCCTCAGGTTTTATATCTCTTAAGGTCGTATGCCTTGGCCTTGGTGTAGGTGCAATACGTATAAAAGTATCCAGCATTTCTTTTACACCGAAATTGTTGACAGCACTTCCGAAAAAAACAGGAGCGGTCTTTCCGCCCAGGTAATCAGCTTCATTCAATTCGCCATATACACCATCAATCAGTTCCACATCTTCTCTTAGTGTATTTGCGTCTTTCTCTCCTATCTTCTTATTTAAGATCTCGTCGTTCAGGTCTTTTATTTCCACCACATCTTCATCATTTGCCTTTGTACCTGCTGTAAACAACACCAGGCTTTTTTTATGCAGGTCGTACACTCCTTTAAAATCTTTACCGCTGTTGATGGGTATGGTCATGGGGTGCAACTGTATCTTCAGTTCTTTTTCAATCTCTTCCAAAAGGTCAAAACGATTCTTCCCATCCCGGTCCATTTTATTTACAAAAACAATTACCGGTGTGTTACGCATGGCAATTACTTCCATCAATCGCCTTGTCTGTGCTTCCACCCCATTCACACTGTCAATTACCAGTACTACGCTGTCAACCGCAGTTAATGTCCGGTAGGTATCTTCTGCAAAGTCTTTATGTCCGGGGGTATCTAATAAATTAATAAGATGGCCTTCATACTCAAAGGTCATTACACTGGTTGCTACGCTGATACCACGCTGGCGTTCTATCTCCATAAAGTCGCTGGTGGCATGTTTCTTTATTTTGTTGCTTTTTACTGCGCCTGCAGTTTGTATGGCGCCACCAAAGAGCAGGAACTTTTCCGTAAGGGTAGTCTTACCGGCATCGGGGTGAGAGATGATGGCGAAGGTTTTGCGTTTGTTTATTTCGTTGATATACTTCATGGACACTAATTCGTCATTTTTGAGGCGCAAAGGTAAGGCATGAACCACTCATATATTTTACCCGGCAAATTAATTTGCAAAACGTAATTTTGATTCATGAGCAAGTCGCTTAATATCATCCGCAATTCGCTGAAACTGACTTTCCAGGAACTGAAAGTGAATAAGCTCCGTACTGCTCTCAGCCTTACCGGCGTTGCATTTGGTATCTTTTGCATCATTGGCGTACTGGCAACAGTAAACAGCCTGGAACGGAATATCCAAAACGAAGTAAAGAGCCTTGGCAGTAATACCATCTATATTGACAAATGGGATTACAGCGGGGGCCCCGACCAGCCCATCTGGAAATTCAGGGCAAGGCCACAACCCAAGGTTGAAGAAGCTCAAATGGTTAAAGAGCGTGCAGTTCTGTTGGATGATATTACCTACCTGATGCAGACCGGTGGAAGCATTTCTCATAAAGACGACCTGATACAAAATGTAACTGTGTATGGCATTGAAGAAGCACAGATGACGATACAGCCCATAAGCTTTGACCAGGGCCGTTTCTTTTCAACCAGTGAATTCACAGCAGGGACCAACGTTTGCCTGATCGGCTTTACCAATGCCGAAGAATTATTCGGCTCAACAGAAAGGGCATTGGGAAAACATATTGACATAAAAGGTAAAAAAGCAACTGTTGTTGGTGTAATAAAAAAAGAGGGTACCAATTTCATCGGGTGGGATTATGATAATTGCATCATGATCCCGAATAATTTTTCCAAGCAGCTATTTGAAGAACAATGGGCCAACCCTATCCTGATTGCAAAAGGAAAAGAAGGTGTTTCAACTGCAGCATTTATGGATGAGCTGAAAGGGATCATGCGGCAGATTAGGCGGTTGAGCCCTACACAGGATGATAATTTTTCATTGAACAGCGTAGAGGCATTCAGCAAAGCCATTACGGGCTTTTTCAGCGTACTGAATATTGTTGGGGCGATCATCGGCGGCATAAGCCTGGTAGTAGGTTTGTTCGGCATTGCCAATATTATGTTCGTAACGGTTAAGGAACGAACCGGCGTCATTGGTTTGAAGAAAGCTGTTGGGGCAAAAAAGACAAGCATCCTTTTTGAATTCCTGATGGAAGCCATCATACTTTGTCTTATTGGTGGTGGTATAGGTTTATTGTTTGTTTATATTGGCACCATCATCTCGTCCAAAGCATTAGAATTTCCCATTTATATTTCCATACCCATGCTCATTGTTACCATCAGCATTTGTGTAGCGGTAGGCATCATTGCCGGCATTTTTCCTGCATCAAGGGCTGCTAAAATGGACCCTGTGGCTGCAATACGCTCTAAATAGTTATGAGTTATAAGTTATGAATTATGAGTTAATTTTGTCGCTGACTTTGTACAACTCATAACTTATAATTCATAACTCATAATTACTATCCTCGCCATAGAATCTTCCTGCGATGAAACATCAGCATCAGTATGTGTTGATGGGAAGATCTTATCGAATAAGATCGCCAACCAAACCGTACATGAACAGTTTGGAGGTGTGGTACCCGAACTGGCGAGCCGTGCCCATATGCAGAATATTGTGCCCGTCGTTGATGTAGCTTTGCAAATTGCCAATTGCACATTATCATCTGTTGATGCGATCGCATTTACCCAGGCTCCCGGCCTGATCGGCTCTTTATTAGTGGGAACCCAGTTTGCAAAATCACTATCCCTTGCATTGGATAAACCACTTATTGCAGTTCATCACATGCAGGCACATGTATTGGCCAACCTCATCCCCAATGAACGACCTTCTTTCCCATTTTTATGCCTTACGGTAAGTGGAGGACATACACAGATTGTGCGATGTGATTCGCCCACCCGGTTGAAAGTAATTGGTGAAACTATTGATGATGCTGCCGGCGAAGCTTTTGATAAAACAGCAAAAATGCTGGGACTTCCCTATCCGGGTGGTCCGCTTATTGATAAATATGCCACAAAAGGAAATGCCAAACGTTTTAAATTTCCTGAGCCGCAAATCGAAGGGTTGAATTTTAGTTTTTCCGGATTAAAAACTTCGATACTTTATTTTTTGAAGAATGCAGGCGCCAGTAATTTGTTTAAAGAAGAATTTTTAGCTGATGAACCAACCCGAAAAAAATTCATTGAAGAGAACCTCGAAGATATTTGTGCATCGGTGCAGGACAGGATCATAAGTATTTTACTGAACAAGTTAAAGAAAGCTGCAAAAGAAACAGGCATAAAAAACATTTGCCTCGCAGGCGGTGTGAGTGCCAACAGCGGGTTACGGAAAAGTTTTCTTGCCATGGGACAAAAAGAAAACTGGAGAACTTTCATCCCTGCATTTGAATATTGTACCGACAATGCAGCGATGATCGCTATTACAGGATATTATAAGTATTTAGAAAAAGATTTTACCGAGTTAAGTATCAGTCCTTCTGCAAGAGCTGAATGGTAGGCACGAATTGAACCAATTACACTAATTTGCTCTCCTATAATTCATGTAATTCGTATTAATCAGTGTACTAGTGCCAAATAATTATTTCCAATTCAAACAATTTACCGTTTACCAGGATAAATGTGCCATGAAGGTATGTACCGATGCCTGTTTGTTTGGAGCACTGTTATCCCCTAACCCCCTGCAGGGGAAATTGAGGGTTCTTGATATAGGAACGGGAACAGGATTATTGTCGCTGATGTATGCACAGAAGAATACTGATGCTGTGATTGATGCGGTTGAAATTGATAAGCCGGCAAGTGAGCAGGCTGAAGCCAATTTTGCCGCCTCTCCCTGGGCAGGGAGGCTGCATGTTTTTAATACCGGTATTTTATCTTTTAAGCCCGGCAAAAAATATGACCGTATCATTTCCAATCCTCCTTTTTTTGAAGATGATCTGAGGTCCCCGGATGAAACCAGGAACAATGCTAAGCATGATACGGCCTTAAGCTTGATGCAACTCCTGCAGTTCTCAGAAACACATCTCAGTGAAAATGGAATATTGGCCGTACTGCTGCCTTATCACCGGGTTAGTTATTTTATAGAAGAAGCGGCAAGATTCGGTTTGTATCTTAATCAGCAGATACTGGTAAAACAATCTGATCAGCATGATTTCTTCAGGGGAGTTTTATTCTTCAGCAGGATAAAATCCACTGTTCCGGATACAGAGATCAGCATAAAAGACAGTGAAGAAAATTATACCAATGCATTTATTGCCGCCCTGAAGGATTATTATCTCTATCTATAAGCCGGCGTATTCTTTCATATACATGAAAGGTTCATTAATTTCCCCGGCTTTGATCATCGTAGCTTTATCAATCGTCTTGCTTCCGCCAAGACGTATATCGTCCAGCACATATTTTATCATTTGTTCTCCAAAATAACGGCTGGCATCACGTGGCAATTCATTGGGCAGGTTACCCACTGCCATCACATCAACAGACCCGGGTAAATAAGGAGCCGTTCTTTCAAAGGTTTTCCTATCGACACCGTAAACGGGATCATCGATGGTTGAATCCCCGATATTGCATGGAACAGATCCATACCGGTCATCGGTGATATCTGCAATGGTCTTGATACGGAAATCATCCTTATTCATATCTTCCATTCCAAACAATCGTGGAATATTCTTTTCCCAATAGATCCCATTCATCAGTATATCTGTGTGCGGAATATAATTCGTGAAGCGACAATCGTATTTCTGGGGATTTTCATGAAAATCATTTCTCTTATACCTACCGGTGCCTTTGTGCGCATAGAGATCGGCTCCTTTTAAATGCACATACACCGGGTATGCAAATTCTGTTTCCAGGTACTCTTCCGGTTCCACTTCATGGATACCCATCAGGTTCATGATCTCAAGCACACCATGGGCAACCCGGCCCGTACCCGTTACAGCAATTTTGATATTGGGGAGTTTTAATCCAAAATAAGTATGCACCAGTTTTTGAAAACTGTTCACCGAACTCACTCTTGCCAGTTTAAAAGCACCTGTACGGTTGCCATATGCCATCATGCCGTTATGTGCGCCCACAATGCCGGCAAAAAAACCAAAACCAATTATTCTTGTACCGTCATCATGCTCCAGGCATTCATAATCTATCAGTGTATTTTTTTTATCCAGCAAAGCCCTGAACAGTTTCTGGTTGGCCGGCTGCAGTTTTTTTGTGTGTGAGAAGAACATATATGTCTTCCCTTCCAATAGCATATCAACAGGCACTTCCTTAATACCCAATAAAAGGTTGCATTCGCTGAGGTCTTCTTTTACCTCTACTCCTGCCCTGGTATATTCAATATCGGTGTAACACCTTCCTGGTGATCGTTGTGCAACTACTTTCACGTCATCAAAATTCATATGCAGCCATTTGCAATGTGCCGGCGTAAGCGCCACCCTGTTATCATGGGGTATTTTTCCTTCTCTTATTAATCCAATCCTAAGCATCAGTCGTTATATTTTGCAGGCAATTTACATTTTAGATTTAATATACAAGGCTATACATTTGCAGGATGAATCATTTTGAATTATTTGATCTGCCGGTTAGCTTTAAAGTTGACAAAACCAAATTGGCTCAGAAATATTTTGAACTGCAGAAAAAATACCATCCCGATTTTTTTACACGGGGTACAGAACATGAACAGCAAGAGGCCCTGGAGATATCCTCACAACTGAATAAGGCACTAAAGATCCTCAGGAACGAAGATGAGACCATTAAATATGTGCTGCATTTAAAGGGCTTGCTTGAAGAAGAAGAAAAATACCAGTTACCTCCGGCATTTCTGATGGAAATGATGGAACTGAATGAAGAATTATCGGAAAATTCTGCACAACAGATAAATAAGCTGGAAAAAGAGTTCTACACCCAGGTAAAGCACATTATTGAAAACTATGATGACAGCACGACAACAACTGCTGCACTCCTTAAAGTAAAAGAATACTACTACAAGAAAAAATACCTCCAGCGTATTTTGGACAGAATAGCCGATTAACGTAATATTGCAGCCCCGTTGGAGGGTTTAAAGGTTTAAGACGTTTAAAGTTTAATGTTGAGGCTTCTGAAAATTCACCATGCTTCAGAAAACATTAAAATCTAACCTTAAACCATTAAACTTTAACCCTTTTCAACTTAGAGCCGCCCAGATGGCGGAATTGGTAGACGCAGCAGACTCAAAATCTGCCGTTCGCAAGGATGTGCAGGTTCGATTCCTGTTCTGGGCACCAGAGCCTCGACTATTCTGTCGGGGTTCTTTTATTGATGGAATATTATGTTTACATATTGTATTCTGAATCTGCCGGTAAATTTTATGTCGGTCAGACAAATAATATTCAAAGCCGGCTTGAACGACATAATTCCGGAACTGAAAATGCCGCCCGCCGCCGGAGCCCTGGATTTTAAAATGGTATGGCGTTAAATCTTCAAGAGCAGATGCTATGTTTTTAGAAAGAAAATTAAAAAATCTTTCAAAAGAAAGGCTGAATTTGTTTATTGAAAAGTATAAGTAAGTGCAGGTGCTGACGAGGCGGAGCCTGTCAGCATGCTGACCGTAGCGTCAGCATTCGATTCCTGTTCTGGGCACCTGGCAAAACCGGAGTATTTATACTTCGGTTTTTTATTTTATCTTCAACATCACTAACCCATCACTATATTTCATCAACTGCTTTCTTTCATTTAAAACCTGAACAACATGAACAGTTCTAAGATCAAATTGTTTGTTACTTTTCTTTTGTTTGTAACTACTGCCACTGCACAGGATATGTGGAAATATTTTACACCAGATGATTTTGCCAAACGAAGGGCAAAAGTTATGGAGCAGATCGGTGATGGTATTGCTATACTTCGTGGAGCAGAACTGCCGGAAGCTTATGTAAAGTTCAGGCAGGATAATAATTTTTACTACCTGACCGGTGTGGAAATACCCGGGGCGATCCTGATAATGAATGGAAAATCAAAGGAGACTTTATTATTAGTACCTGACAGGAACTCAGGCGATATATAAAAAAGAAGCTCATATAGTTGCCGGCGAAGATGCGGCTAAGATGTATAAAGTTAACGCCGTATTATCAGCAACTATGTTCACAAACATATTGACTAACTATGCAAACCGGGCCAACCAGACCTTCTATATTATTACCGCTCCCGAAGAAACAACTGAAATGAGCCGGGACCGGTGCATGGCTTTAAGAGCTAGCCGGCTTAATGATCCCTGGGATGGCCGTATAGCCAAAGAAATAAATTTCTACAATAAATTAAAAGAACGTTTTCCATTAATCACTATCAAAGACCTTACGCCTGTGCTGGATATGATGCGTTGGGTAAAAGATGAAAAAGAAATTGCAGCGCTGCGTGAATGCGGCCGCATTGGTGCGCTTGGTTTTGATGAAGCCATGCGTGTGACCAGGCCCGGCATGTATGAATACCAGGTGGTGGCTGCCTGCGATTTTATTTACCAGGACGAAGGCGCACAGTGTCCTGCTTACTTTGCCATTGCAGCATCGGGCGAAAGAGGTTTAAGCTGGCATTATAATGCCAATAATCATCCTTTAAAAGCAGGAGAAGTGATACTGCTTGACTATGCTCCTGATTTTAATTATTACACCACAGACATCACCCGTACATGGCCGGTTGATGGTAAGTTTACCGATGTACAGTTAAAATTCTATAACTGTATCAAAGAAGCTGAAGAAAAAGTGATTGCTGCTATGAAGCCAGGTGTAATGATCAGCGACCTGGAGAAAGTTGCCAAAGATGTATATACTAAACACGGCCTTGAAAAATACTGGCCAAGGTACATCGGCCATTTTGTGGGTATGGCTGTGCATGATGTGGGCCCTTATGACAAACCTTTTGTTCCTGGTGTGGTATTTAACGTAGAACCCATTATTGAAGACAAGGACCTGAAAATTCACCTGAGGCTTGAAGACACCATCGTAATTACAGCCACAGGAGCAGAGAACCTGACATCTACCACGACAGTGATACCTGAAAATATTTATAAGCTGATGAAAGAAAAAGGGGTAAGAGAAAAATGAGTGGTATCAAGAAAACCATCCCCCTTGTTATTGTCTTATCAGGTCATTTAAAAAGATAGGATATGAAATATACAGCAACCTGTTTATTGCTTATTGTGCTTTTCTTTTTACCAGCATACGCAACAGCACAAAACACGGAAGCCATCAGAATAAGTTCGGGTGGTAAACTAAAACCTTTGCAGGCTATCATGGATATACGGCACTATACCCTTGGGCTGGATATTGATATCTCCAATGAATCTATTAGTGGCTATACCGAAATTGACCTGGTATTATTGCAACCGGCCGATACAATTTTATTGGACCTTACTCACTTTTACACCATAAAAAAAATAACCGTTAACAAAACTGAACAAAAATTTAATCATCAGTCCAACCTAGTTTATATAATAAATGCCGCTGGTTTTAAATCCGGCAGGCAAAAAATTAAAATTGATTACAGCGGCAAACCTCCTGTAGCTGTAAACCCTCCATGGGAAGGTGGCTTTTCCTGGAAGAAAGACAGCAATGGAAACCCATGGGTCATC
Source organism: Ferruginibacter sp. (assembly GCA_044222465.1). Taxonomy (GTDB): domain Bacteria; phylum Bacteroidota; class Bacteroidia; order Chitinophagales; family Chitinophagaceae; genus Ferruginibacter. Next base: position 11,923 of record JBGANE010000045.1, on the reverse strand, counting down.
ATCAACTGCCAGTTTGAAGGCGGGAAAATTTATTTTCCCTGTAAAGATCATCCCAGCGATGAACCCAATGAGGGTGTTGACCTGATGATCACCGTGCCCAGAGGCCTGGTTGTTCTGGGGCCGGGATTATTACAAGGCATAAATGCTAAGAAAGACAGGCAGACCTATCACTGGAAAACCAATTATACCATCAGCAACTATTGCATACTTTTTAATATTGGCAAATATGCCCATGCAAGCAAGGTCTATACTACCGTCAACGGCAACAAAGTGCCCATTGACGTGTATTTACTGGAAGAAGACAAAGCCAATGCAGAAAAAATTTTAGAGATGAAAGCAAGGGATACAAGGGTATTGGAAAAATATTTTGGTGAATACCCCTGGGTTAAAGAAAAGATAGCTGTTGCCCAGGCACCTAATCCTGGCATGGAACACCAGACTATGATCACTTATGGCGGCTGGAAGAACAGGTTCCAATATCAAAAAGTAGGCACAGAAGATTATTCGGCTAATCTTTTTCATGAATATACTCATGAATGGTTTGCCAATAAGGTTACCAATAAAGACTGGGCGCATATGTGGATACAGGAAGGCATTACCACTTATGGCGAAGCTTTGTTTTGCAGGGAAGCTGCCGGTGAACGTGGTTACGACAGTATGATGGTTAAGATCAAAAGAAATATTCAGAACAGGAAAGCCGTGGTACAGGGAGATGAAGTGAATACTGCCGATACCTATACCGGCGACATTTACAACAAAGGCGCTTTCTTCATGCATATGCTGCGCTATATACTGGGCGATGATATATTTTTCCCTACACTTAAAAAACTGGCAACAGATACAAAGTACACATACGATAATTTTGTTACTACCGATGATGTGGAACAACTCTTCAGCAAAGAATCGGGAAAAGACCTGAAACCATTCTTTGACCTTTATTTAAGAACAACCAATAAACTGGAGATGATCCTGAGCCAGACAGGCTATTATGAATATACACTGAGAGTGCCCAACCTGCCCATACCATTGCCGTTGGATATTTTAACAGACAAGGGTATTGAAAGGATCATGTTAAAGGATAAGACCTACAAAATAAAAAGCAGTACTGCCCCGGTTATTGATGCCAAAGGAAATTATTTAAAAAATGTAACAACCGACTAAACAGTGTATATCTAAAATGAAGATACTGCAGGCAAAAACAAAGGAAACCCTTGTGCAATGTTTTGAAGTAATGAAAGAACTGAGGCCCCACCACAGCCTGGAAAGTTTTCTTGAAACCATGCATCAAATGCACAAAGAAGGCTACCAGCTCTGGTATATTGAAGATGAAGGGAAAGTTGTTTGTACCGGCGGCTTCAGGTTCACCACCACTTTGTACGACGGGCTTATCATCGACTTCGATGATTTTGTAACACTGTCTGCTGTAAGGAAGAAAGGATATGCAGGTATCTTTTTCGATCACCTGGTTTCCATTGCAAAAGAGAAAAATATCAAAACGATCCACCTCAACTCCAATCACCAGCGCTTTGATGCCCATCGTTTTTATCTCAATAAAAGAATGAAGATCATTGCCCATCATTTCAGAATAGAAATACAGTAACTGATGAAAGCAGTTCCGTTTCCAAAGATCAGGTCATTGCTCCAGCTCTATGAACTATTGCCGGAGCATGAAAGAATTATCGTGGATGTGCTGCGTGAGATCATCAAAAGCCAGCTACCCTCCCATTGCAAAGAAAAGATATCCTACAATGTACCCTTCTTCTACGGTAACAAAAGTATTTGTCTTATCTGGCCATCAACCGTTCCCCGTGGAGGAATTAAAAAAGGAGTAATGCTTGCTTTCTGGTACGGCAACCGTTTACCCGACAAAGATCATTATCTCACACACGGAACCAACAAGCAGGTATTTTATAAGATCTATCATTCAGTTGATGAGATCAATGTAAAAGCCCTCACAAAAATCCTGAAAGAAGCAGTTACATTAGACAAAAGCTGGAAAGAGAAAAAGAGTAAGTGAGCCTTTCTTTGCTTTTCAGTATAGTTGAACTAATTTCATTTTCTAACACGGTCAAAATGGAGTCGATATATACCATTCCGTCACAAACCCTAACCGGCCAAATGAAGAGACTGATCTCAGCTTTAATGATCCTGTGCATGAATATGCATTCGTATGCACAAGACACATATATCTATACCAAAGAAGGTGATGAGATATTGATACGTAGTGCCCTGATCAAAGACTGTATCAGGAATTGGTTGCACAAAGACCCGTCTGATGATGTGGCTGCCTACATCTGCGACTGCCAGGTAAGCAAGCTCAACAGGAGGTTCACCCGCAAACAATACCGGAAATATACCGGCAAAAACGGAAGAACGATCAATATTACCGAACTGATAAAAGAAGACAGTCTTCTTCAAAAAGAAATGGATGAATGCTTTACCAGTTCAGGGCAAACCACACTTCTACAGGCAGAGGGTTTTGAAAATGAATTCATCGCCGACTGCATAAAAAGTATTAAACAGAATACGGAAAAAACTCCCGACAGCAATCGTGTTACAAAATTCTGTAAATGCCAGCTCGAATTGGTAAAGACCAGGAAGATCAGCGACAAGGAAATGGAAACCCTTAGTAATCCCAACTCCTTACTGTTTTATGAAATGATGTATAAATGCGGCGATCCCTACATTGAGAAAGATGGGGAGGATGGCAACTGGAACCCCGGCCTTGAAAAAGATATACGTGGACCGGAATCCGATACCTTAAATATCCTTTCCATAAATGGAATGGCTTATCTGAAAATGAAGACGGGAAGCTTGGTACAGGTATGGCTCTTCGATACTGGCGCCTCCGACCTGCTCATTAATACAGACATGGAAAAAGAGCTCAAAAAAGAAAATATTCTCAATGATTCTAACTACCTGGGCACCGGAGAATATGAAATGGCAAACGGGATGATCGACACCTGTCGCAAATACAGAATTAATGATATCAGGATTGGCGGGTTTGCTGTAGATAACGTGGTAGTGGCTGTTACCGAAAAGGGTAAAAGAATAATTGTTGGCAGAGCCCTTCTGAATAAATTCAGCAGGTGGTTAATTAATAACCAGAATAATTCCCTGATACTGGTGAAATGAACTGCTTTTTATTCCATTATTACAAATAGCAAAACCTTTGCTTTTAAGTATAGTTGAATTAATTTCATACTGCACATAAAGCAATCAAGATGGAAAAATATATCATACCTGCTCAAACCCGGATCGGTCACGTTCATTTAAAAGTATCAGATATAAAAAGATCACTGGAATTTTATTGCGGCCTCCTTGGCTTTGAACTGATTACCATGTATGGCACTGATGCCGCTTTTATTTCTGCAGGAGGTTATCATCACCATATCGGTTTAAATACATGGTACAGTAAAGGACGACCAGCTGCACCCGTTCACTCTGTGGGATTATTCCATACAGCCATCCTCTACCCTACAAGAAAAGACCTGGCTGTTATTTATGACCGCTTAACAAAAGTAAATTATCCTTTTACAGGAGCATCAGATCATGGTGTTTCCGAAGCTTTATACCTGGATGACCCCGATGGTAATGGTGTTGAACTTTATTGGGACAGGCCAAAAGAATTATGGCCGGTAAAAAAAGACGGCAGCATTGAGCTATACACCATCGCCCTCGACCTGGATGACCTGTTAAAAGAAATCAAAAAGTAAAATGAAATTTTTCTTTTGAAGCAAAGATATAAAGATCAACATGTATTCCTGCAACTGGTTGCCTTAAAAGGATATATCCCCATCAAGGGAAAAATAAAGGACCATTTTCAGAATCCCCCAAAAAGCATCGTTTGTATGTAAATTTGCTCAAAGGTTCAAAGACAAAATTGGGTGAAAGCGTAAAATTCACAATAGAACAGGATTTTGAGCCGAAGATGATTTCCATGCCAAAAGAGTTAAAAGCAAAGCTTTCAGCATAAATTAATGGCTGCATTCAATGCATTAACACCCGGAAGGCAAAAGAGATACTTAAATACCTGAATTTCTTAAAAACCGAAGAATCGCTGAAAAGGAATATTGACAAGGTGATTCATCGCAAAAGAAAAATTAAAATCATCCAAAATAACATCGGGTATTTAGCAAGGGTTTCTTTAGTAAAATACTTTTTCACCATTACTTTAAAATCCTCAAGCATACGCACATTGTAGTCTTGTCAGCTTGCCAGTAGTCGAGTTCTACCATGCGTTTGTCCAATGCAATATTCAGGCTACTGATCGCTTCATTGGGTTGTTTGCCCACACTATATGCTGCACCTAAATTGTAATAGCCCCAGTAATCGTTGGGCAGATAAGCAATTTGATTTTTGAACATGGCAATTGCTTCCGGGATCTTCCTTTGGTTAAGCAGGCTGTAGCCATAGCGTTCGAGAATATCCTTTTCCTGTTTATTGATCAACCAGGCTTTGTTGTAGTAATATTCGCTGCTGTCGTACCTGCTCAGCTGCAGGTAAAACACATCAGCCGTTCCTTTGTACCCATTCCATTCATTAGGCAGTATGGAATTGTATTTTCTGAAAGCAGCAATGGCATCATTACTCTTTTTCTGCCCGGCATAAATAACGCCCAGGTTAAAATACACGTTGGCATTTTCGGGTTGCAGTATAGGTCACTTTCTTAAAATCGGCCAATGCCCCTTCTGTATCATTTAAAATGAATTTGGCATTGCCCCGGCTGAGAAATGCAACAGCTAAAGACGGATCCAGTTCGATAGCTTTGCTAAAGTCTTTGATGGCAGCAGTATAATCTTTGAAAATATTCTTTGCATTAGCCCCTTCCCTAGGTACCCATCAGCACTGGCAGGTTGCAATTCCATACATTTTTCATAGTCTTTCGTCGCTTCTGTATAATTCTTCATTGCATAATATGCTACAGCCCTGTTCTTATATGCCGTAAAATATCCGGGTCTGAATTGATAGCCTTGGTATAATCCTGAACAGCTTCAGTGGTTTTGTTCATTCGATAGTACACAAGCCCACGGTCATTATATGCATTTGAATAGTTTGGGTTTAGCTCAATGGCCTTACTGTGGTCTTTGATGGCGCCTTCGTAATCTTTAAGCGCATACTTTACCAGTCCACGGTTGTGCAGCGCTTTTTCATTCTTTGCATCCAGTTCAATGGCTTTATTAAAATCGAGTAAAGCATTGGCATAATCCTTAGCCTTGAACCTGGCCAGGCCCTGGTTATTATATTCAGTAGAAGATTGTGCGTACATGATCTGCGAATAAAACAGCAGGCTCATGAATATGATCATTATTTTTTTCATAGTAAGAAGATATGGACTGTTAAGTTACAATAATTATTTATTGGGGTCTATCATGAGATTCCACCGGCAACCCCATTCTCCTTCTCACCAGTTTATTGATAAAGAAGAGTGCCGTAAGTACAGAAAAAAATATGGCCATTGCTTTTACTTCCGCCATCGTAATGTGCGACAGGAACCAGCATACAACGATAATCGCAAGTTTGGGGATCAATAATCCTCCGGGAATTCTGAATCCACCTGTTTCTGCAATATCTTTTTTATACCTGAGCCTGATGGTAGCAAGCACTACAGCCAAATAAATGATCAGGAGTGATGAACTGGCCAGCTCTGCCAACCGTTTAAAGTCGCTCAACGTTGCAAAAATAAAATCGGCGGCACAGTACACAATGATAGCCAGGTAAGGCGTGGAAAATTTCGGATGAATACGGCTGAGAAAACCGGGAACCAGTTTATCTTCAGATGCAGCAAACAATATCCTCGGTGAAGTGAGTATATCGCCGGTAAGTAATCCAAACATTGACAACACTCCGGCAAGTAGAAGTATGGTTGCTCCAACAGGCCCCCAAATAGTTTCAGCCAATGCTGCCAATGGCGCATCTTTATGATTGGCTAAACCAGTTCCCATCACTCCCTGCGCTACAAATTGTATGAGTAGGTAAATGATAAGCACACCAGCAACACCCATAAAGATCCCTTTAGGAATATTCTTTGTTGGGTTTTTTATTTCTCCGCTTATGCTTAAAGAAGTTTCAATGCCCATGAATGCAAAAAAAAGGATGAGTGCAGTCTCTCCTATTGTCTTTATATCCGGCAACTGCTTTACGGCAAGGTTTGATGCCGAAACACTGAACAATCCCACAATTACAAGCAGTATTAGGGGAGTTAGTTTCAACAGCGTAGTTACCGCTGCAAACCGGGCGCCTTGTTTTACACCACGTATATTCACCCATGCCAGCCCGCCAAAGATTATCATAAAAAACAAGGCTCTTACATAAAGGGTATGAAACACGGGGAACCAGGTGGCCAGAATTATCTGTAAGTGCATTAATGACTGCGGCATCGGCCAATGAATTGGTACCCATCCAGAAAAGTGTGTTGATGAGAAAGCCTGGTAAGGGGCCAAACGCTTTTTCCACGTAAGCATAAGAACCGCCTGATATGGTTATCTTACTACCTACTTCCGCATAACAAAGCATGATGAGGATGACCAGTAGTGCACATAACAGGTAAGCAATAAAACCGGCTGCACCAAGGTTCATTGCAACAATAGCTGGTAAAACAAAAATGCCCGAACCAACAGTAAGGTTAATGGCATTGAGGGCAAGACTGGTTGCACCTACTTCACGCCGGAGAGCAGGTCCTGCTGGTTTTTGCATCTTTAAATATACAATAACAATTCAAAGACGGGGAATAAAAGGTTAAGACAAAGCAAACCTTACAGCAGCTTGTGCATGAATATGTGCAGTATCGAAGATTGGAACAGCACAATCCTGCTGTTTGATGAGGATGGGTATCTCTGTACAGCCAAGAACTATTCCTTCTGCTCCCTGCTTTATGAGTAAATTGATAATTTCGAGATATCGTTGTTTCCTTTCGGGAAGAAAAATACCTTTCCCGAATTCTTCATAAATGGTATGATTGATGAATTCAATGTCTTCTTCGGCAGGAATGATGACACTGATACCCTGTTCAGCAAGCCTGTCCTTATAAAAATCCATCTGCATGGTATACTTTGTGCCCAGGAGCGCTACTTTTTTCAAATTTTTTCCTTTGATCACTTCTCCGGCAGCATCCGCAATATGAATGATGGGTATAGAAACCATTTCTTTCACTTTATGGGCAATATTGTGCATGGTATTGGCACAAATGACCAGGCAACCGGCTCCGGCTGCCTCTATTTCTTTTGATGCTTTACCAATAAGCGCTGCAATGGCGTTCCAGTCTTCTTCCAGGGTGAGTGTTTTTATTTCTGCAAAATCAACAGAACTTAAAATGATCTTTGCAGAATGCACTCCGCCAAGTTTTTCATTTACCATTTCGTTCAGTAAACGATAATAATCCAGGGTAGAATGCCAGGTGATGCCACCAACTAGTCCGATTGTTTTCATTGATTAAAAGTAAATAAAAAAATGTTTGACGCTTTTATTCATCAGCATTATCGTTTAACATTTTTTTAAGCTGTAAAATACATTTTATTCATTGTTATCAAACGTACACGTCGTATATTTGCGGCGCAATTCAGAACTACCGCGATAGATAATGGTTTTTTAAACCTCCTGTTTGCCTGCAATCCCCGGCCAGACTACTTTGCCTGACTTATAGAGGAATTACTGTGTAATGAATTAAATATAGACATATGAAACATGAAACAATGGGTGTTAGCACTACCCCGAACAAAAAAGAGCAGAAAGATTTGGCAAATGAACCAAAAGAAACAAATTGTATTGACCTGAGATCTGAGGGTATCCAACGCAATTTTGGATTATTGGATATGTGGAACCTGCAGAAAAGACAACGCACCAGCTCTTCTATGCTGAGAAGACTTCAATAAGGTTACAACTATTCTGAAGAACAAACTTCTTTCTCTATGAAACACATGCATCCGTCAACTGGCGGATGCTTTTTTTATGCTATTGATTTCCCTCTTTACCTTTACCCCAGGTACAATGTAGATGAATGGCTTTACAAACACAAAGGTTTGTCTTATCATTACATTTCAATAAATATGATTGAAGCATGAAAAAGATCATCAGTAACCTGGAGAAGATCATAACTGACTACGCCCCTCAGTTGCAGCAATTGAGTGAAAGTGATTTTTCTTTTAAGCCTTCTCCATCCAAGTGGAGTGGCAAAGAATACCTGGGCCACCTCGTAGATTCGGCACAAAGCAATATCCGGCGCTTTGTGGTGGCGCAGCATGAAGATAAACCACACATTGTGTATGCACAGGAAAAGTGGGTCATCGCCTCAAAATTACAATGAGTATCCATCAAAGGATCTTATCGATCTTTGGGTACTGCTGAACAAACACATCGCTATTGCTGAAAAATATGCCCGAAGAGATGTATGGAAGAGAAGTGCTTACCGGTGATGTGCACAGTATCATATGGCTGGCAGAAGATTATAACAAACACCTGCTTCATCACCTGCACCAGGTACTGCATTTAGAGCCAGTACCCTACCCCTAATTTTTTTGAGAAAATAAAACGTTACCGGATCAATACGGTGGTACCTTGTTTCTTATGCACTATACCATCCACATCCACAGCCTCAATCATCCATACATAAGTTTGCGGATCTACAAATTGTCCGTTTACTTTTCCATCCCAACCCGGTTGGTCGCTTTGCATCTGGAAGAGCATTTTACCCCAGCGGTTGTACACCCTGAAATAATTAACCTTTACAAAACCCATGAGTACAGGCCGCAGGTAATCATTCAATCCATTACTGCCCGGAGTAAATGCATTAGGCACATAGATCTCAATTTTTTTACGTGTCTTCACCAGTTGTGTATCCACGATTACACAACCGCTTGGAGTTTTTAGCTGGATGGTATATAATTGAGAATTCAGGCCCTTGAAAGTAGGTATGTAAGAGAAACGATTGCTAAGGCTGGTAGCAGGCGTCCACAAAACTGTATTACCGATCTGCCGGGCCTGCAATTTTTCTGCATAATTGAACACCGCTTCTTTATCGGGATAGCGGATACCGGGCGCTGGCGCTTCAATAACAACAACCGACTGCTTCACTGTAGTAGTCAGAGGGCATTGTGCAGTACTCACTGTGAGTTTTAAATTAAATGTTCCGGCAGCGGGGTAACTATAATGCGGACTGCTCAATCCGGAACTTTGGCCGTTTCCAAAATCCCATAAATAAATAAGTGTGGATGTAGTATTGTTCAGTGTCTTATTAATAGTAACCAGGGTTTGATTGACACATGCCGGCTGCTGTACAATAAAATCGGCATAGGGTGTAGGGAATATCTTTACACTGCGGCTGATACTGTCGGCACATCCTTTATCGGATGTGGCCTGCATTTTTATGGTATAATCACCCGTCTGTATGTATGAATGTGTAACATCGGTGGTGGTTGCTGTAGCTCCATCACCCAATGTCCAGTTATATTGATTGGTACCCCACAAAATTGAAGTGGTATTCGTAAAAATAAACTGGTTATTGCCAAAACATTGCTGTGCATTATTTATTGCAAAGCCTGCAACCGGATCGGGATTAACAATCACATCAAATGTCGCACTATCCTTACATCCATTATCCGTAGTCACCAATAATTTTACGGTATAATTCCCGGGCAGTGTATAACTGTAAGTCACATCTTTCGTATTGATGGGCATGCTACCATCACCCATATTCCATTGGTATTGCAAAGTACCCGCCGGAACAGAACTTGTATTGGTAAATACAAATTGATTATTCTTGTGACATAATTCGTTTATGTTTGAAGTAAATCCTGCAAGAGGGCTCTCAAAAACATTTACTGTAAATGAGATACTATCGGTACAGCCTTTATCGGATGTGGTTACCAGTTTTACAATATAAGTTCCTGTCTGTGTATAGGTATGAGTTACATCAGTAGTGGTTGCCGTTGTTCCATCGCCCAGGTACCAGTTATACTGCAGGGTACCTGCACTTATGGTACTGGTATTGGTAAAAACAAACTGGTGATCTTTAAAGCACTGGTCTGTTTGTGTATTGATGACAAAGCCTGCCACGGGGTTATCGTAAATGGTTATGTTTTGTACCGCTGTGTTGGAACTGCAGCCCACAAAACTGAAAACAGTGGCATGGTAAGCGCCGCTGATAGTAGGGATGTATTGCGTTTGGTTAGCGCCGGGTATGGCAATGCCGTTGCGGTACCATTGTATGCTGTCTGCCGGTTGCACCCGCAAAACGGCGGCTTGCGGATCGTCCATACAGTAAGTACTAAGACCAATAAGTTGTATGCTGCTGTCGAGCACGGCTGCTGAAACAATAACGGTATCTCTTATAACACATCCTCCACCGGAACTTGATGTGGTAACAACATATTGAGTAGTAGTTGAAACAGTTGCAATCGGGTTCGATATGGTTGGATCGCTTAGTCCCGTGACCGGACTCCATGAATATACATGACCGGCTTTGGGGGGCACTCCAATCTGAACAGGAGTTAAATTACAAGATAACCTGTCAGGCCCTGCATTTGCCGAAATATTCAGTGTATCTAAAAGATCGGCATATAAAGTATCCCGACAGCCATACCCTAAAAAAGGATCAACAACAAGCGCAATTCGTGTTCCCGGAGGAGGCGGAGGTGTAAAATTAATTGTCTGGGTATTCCCGAGTATGGTAGTAAATCCTATATCCCACCAGGTATATGTTTGGTAACCAAATGGCCCGGTAACATTAATAGCTGTATCGTCAGGGCAATATGCCGCTCCGATAAATGAACTGGCACACCCGGTATTAATATCTATATAGGCATATCCAAAGTGTGTACCCCCTGCTGCACCACAGCCGGTAGCCGTGAAAGATATTTCAATAGTCTTGCCTGCATTGCCATCCAATCTTATTGACCTCGCTGCCCAGGGTTTGAATTTTATTTGTGCATTAAAGGGACAATCCTGAAAACCAAGCAATGGAAAAGCATTTGAATAAGCCAGCGTATCGGAGCTACAGGTATCTACTATATTATCAGTAAGGTTTGTAACAACAACTGCCAATCTTGGCTGAATAGCTGCAGCGTGACCTCCGGCATTATTTATAACAAGAGCATAGTTATAAATTAAATTGAACTGATTCTGTGTTGGGGGTATTGTGAATGTATACGTAACCCTGTCCGCATTTGTACCTGTTGTTTCAAGACCTATCCTGATAGAAGCACCACTCCCATTCGGGCAAAGCTTAGGGAAGAACCAAGGCCATCACCTGGAAATGCAGAAAGCATGGTATGCCTGTTTGCAACAGGGCCCGGTTGCAGGGCAAGATTAATACTGTTTGTATTACCCGGACCTACAGTAACATTACCTGTCCAACACTGCCATCCATTAAAATTCCGTTGTTCAAAATCTATATTTGGCGGGCATTGTGCAAATGCATACTTACTAATGCCGGATACCAGCAGGAACAATAATGTTCTTAAACAATATTTGTAAACAGTAGTTATGTTTAGGTTTAGGGCCTTCATTTCATGTTAGTAGTGGATCATAAAGTTAATAAAATGCCTCAAAAAACCCTTACTATTTCATCCACACGCTGAAAATATTTAATTTAGATATGTAATGCAGTAGGGGCCTGCATCTTTCCGGCATACCAAAACAACCGATCATGACCATTACAACAAACCCAAACGGTAAGCCACAGCATAGCATTGTTTCTACCATTATTAAGGCATGGGCACTGGCCGGCACGCTGGATATTTTATCTGCCTTTACTTATTATTATATAAAGACCCGGAAGAACCCCCTGAATGTTTTGAACTATGTTTCAAAAGTTGCCCTGGGAGAAACAACTTTTGCCAGTAACCGTTTACAACAGGCAAGTGGTTTGCTGGTTCATTTTGCCATAGCTTTTGGCTGGACAATTTTATTTTTTATTTTGTATCCACGG
>JBGANE010000044.1:0-22989 GCA_044222465.1 Ferruginibacter sp. | reverse complement strand
CAATACAATAATGATAGCAATGTACTGAAGATTGTTTCTTCTTTCTTCTGCCTGCTTATGTTGCCTGTCCTGCTCTTCTATTGCCATAGCTTGAAGTTGGGTCACTCGTTGAATACTGAACATGCTGTCTTTGACGGCGTAATAGATTCCGGAGTATTTCAGGGCGCTATCGCTGTTCTTTGGTTCATATAATTTCCATAGTAATTTGGCCGGTAGAGCCCTTGAAGTATAAAAAGCATCTTTAAGCAGGTTGTAGGAGAGGTGGCCATAAAAAAATGCAGAATCTGTCATTTGCTCATTCTTGTAGTATTGAGCAATTGATGAATAAATACCACCTCTTGTTTTTTGATCTTTGAGGGCAAAGGGTGATTCCAATGCGCTACGGTAGAACTCAAGTGCCAGTGATTTATTACCTGAACGGTAGTGCAGATCGCCCAGGTTTTGCAGGCAGCCTGGCAGTGCAGGTTCTATATGCCGGGTGGACGCCAGAGTATAAGCATCCTGTGCAAAGATCATGGCAGAATCCTTGTTGCCAAGGGTATTATAAACCCGGGACAAACCTTCCATATCCCAACATGCAAATAAATAGTCATTCGCTGCGAGGGAAGCTTTCAGGGCTTTTTCCCTGTATACTTTACCTTTTTGAATGTCGGGCTGACAGATCCCCAGGTTATTATAGGCAATACCGATCACCTGTTGCTTACCAGTTCTTTCCGCAAGCTTCAATGCATCCAATATCATAGTAGTTCCCTGTACCGTATTTCCGCTCATGTAAATTATATATCCCAGTTCTGAAAGTATAACGGCTTCCCCGATTTTGTCGCCATTTTCCCGGGCAAGGGTAAGCATCTTTTTATGACAATCGATTACGTTCCTTGAATCAACTTCTCCTACGCTGTTGTGGATTTCATAGATGCGCCTGATCCTCCCTGAATCAGTTTTTTCTTCATATATCCCGTTTATAAGATTTTCAATATTTGGTTGGGCAATAAGATTGCCTGGATAAAAAAGTAAAACATATAAAATGATCTTTTTCATCGAAGGTTATTTTATTATTCCAGGTGATATTCTTTTTTAAGATCACTTATGAGTTCATTTGCCAATTCCTTTGCCCGGATATACCGGGTGTCAATTCCGTACCGAAGATTTCTTTGCTGCACAAAAGTCATATTCAACATCTCCCTTATTTCCGTTCTTTTATTTTCCAGAGATTCTGTTTTAACGGAAAAATAATTTTCTTTGGTTTCTCCCGGTCAATAATTTCATTTATCTGCTTCAATAGCATGTTCCCTCTTGTTTGATGATTGCTGAATTCCCCTTCAATTTCATTTACAAGCGCATTATATTTCATCAATTTTTCCAGTAACTGATAATTTTTGAAATACCTGAGGCTGCCTGAGTTTTTAATTTGTTCAAAAGTGGCCCTGTTCCAGGTAATAGGAACTGTCCAGTACATGAACCGGGCATAAAAAGAAAATTGGGTAGCATCCCGGCCTTCCAGCTTTCTTTTGCTAAGGTTCAGCAGGCTATCTGTAATAGCAATAAAAATTTCAGATGATTTCTTTTGAACATTAATGGCAGCAGTATCACTCTGTAGATCCTGCACTAATGATTTTGCAAATTCTTTTGCCCGTTGTTGCTCAAGAGTATGTTCTAGCTGGTATTCTGCCAGAAATCCGCAAAACACAGCAAGGAATAGCATAAGGAATTCCCAGAAATAGGATTTCCAGTTTTTCTTGCCATGGGCGGCATGGGTGTGGTGGTGTACTTCCATATCTTTTGTTTCGGGTTTGTTGTTTATGGTTTGTGGTTGTTCAGCTTCATTGCTTGTTTCATCAGTTGAAGGTTGATTCAGCTGTTGTTCCTGCTGTGGATTGTCGTCTGTTGACTGTTGCCGTTCTATGTTTTCTTCTTCGCTCATTTATTTTTTAAATAGTTGTTTAAGAAGGCGGCTGCAAACCCAACGACCAAGTAAATGATAAACCTGATGATACGTTGCTTCATATTATTTTCTTCACTTGTTTTAATTGACGGAACCTGTTTTCCTGAATGGCTGCCATTTTTTATAAGTAGCGCTCCGCCAGATCCATTCAACCGGGCCATAATTAAAATATTTAAGCCAGATGGTGCTTATTATAACCTGTATAATAAAAACAGTTATACCAAACAGGGTATAATAAACGGGCCCCATTGTTCCTGAATAACCCAGGCCGGCATTAAGAAAAAAGAAATTGCCTATAAACGATTGCATCATGTAATTACTGAAGGCCATCTTACCCACGGGTGCCAGCACCGATAATATTTTTTTACCGGCTGTTGTTTGAAAGCTCAGCATGAACAACCCAACATAAGCCATGGCTAAAGGCGCTACACCCAATGCATAAGCAATGGTCTGGTAAAGCCCCTTTGTTTTCAGGTCAAAGTAATCCTGCATGAAATAAGTCATGTAGCGGGCTAAATAAAAATTGGCGGGCAGGCCAATGAGTAAACCAATACCAATTACCCAGTAGATGATCTTTTTATTTTGCGCTATGTTCTTATAAAAGTCAGAACGGCCAAGTGCATAGCCGATCATGAACATGCCCAGCACTTTTGGAATGCGGCTCACAAAAAATAAATATCCGTATCGGTAAAAAAATCCGGCAAGGTTCCCTTTGAAAATATCCCACCAGGTGGCAGTCTTTACAAACTCCTTGTAACTTTCTTCGCTGGTTACTCCTGTCAGCAATGTGTCAACCTTCTGACCTGTTTCAAATAAGATACCAGCCGGCGCATTCAGCCATTGCCAATACGACTTGGCGGCATATAAGGCGATGGGCAGCAGGGTAAGGCTGATACCTGTTATCAATAATGTTTTATTGGAAAATTTACGGCAGGGTAATAATATAAAACCAAGCAGGGCATAAAAGAAAACGATATCGCCGGGCCATATCATTAAATGAATAGCGCCAAGCAGTAACATGAACATCAGTCTTCTTTTTATGGTGGGTGATGCATTGAAGCCTTTTGCATCTGCTCTTTTAAATTGCAGGGCAATGCCCCATCCAAACAACAGGCTGAAGATGGAATAAAACTTCCCTTCAATGAACATATGATGAAGGAAGGCCGTCTTATGGTCTAAGCCGGGCAACAACATGGTCCCGGCTAAATGAGCGTTCTCATTATACCCGCTGAACCCGGTTCCCAGGTTGGCAATAAAAATACCCAGGATGGCGAACCCCCTGAGCACATCCATAAAAATTTCTCTTT
This sequence comes from Ferruginibacter sp., assembly GCA_044222465.1. Lineage (GTDB taxonomy): Bacteria > Bacteroidota > Bacteroidia > Chitinophagales > Chitinophagaceae > Ferruginibacter. The sequence goes on along the minus strand of JBGANE010000044.1, from coordinate 19,740 downwards.
CATTGGTTTGAACGGGAGCTAATGTTTGCATAAGCTGTAAGTTGGTTAAAGGCTGATCAATAAAAAATCATCCGCAGCAAGAGGAAAACAAAGTAAGCAGTATTACACAGGTGGGGACCAGGCTTTCAGCACTAAAGCTGTAAGCATCTTTAAAGAAACAAATTTTAAGGCAGACGGCAAAGTAAAACCTTAGATATCAGGTTGTTGGTCAGGGCGACCAACAACAGCGGGATAACAGGAGGATAACGGAGGTGGGAAGTGGCACAGAAGCTGTTTTATTCTGACAAACCCTGCTGCTTTAAAAAAGATAGCTTATCCCAATAACCCCGCTGAAAAATTATTTTATCATTCACAATATGAAAAAATCCACAGCCCCTTAATCCAAGCGGATCCGTCCATTCCAGCATGACCCATTCGCCATCCTGGAAAATGTTTTCGGGAATACAAACCATTTTAGCTCTTGCAAATTCTGTGGCAAACATTTGCCTGATTGCTTCTTTGCCAACAATAGGGTCGGTCACTACCTGGTGATTGATGGCCTCATCGGCATAAAAAGCTGCAAGCGCTTCAGCATCTGCTTTGTTAAATGTGTCAACCCATTTTTTTACAAGCTCTTTCGGTTCCATTAAATATTTTTTTAAGCAACGGTAAACATATCTGTCAATATCCTTTATGCCCGATATAGTTTTCCCATTTTTCGATCACAGCTTTCATATCATCGGGTAGCTCAGTTTCAAAATGAACGGGCTTTTGCGTGGCCGGGTGAATGAAACCCAGTTCTTTTGCGTGCAGCGCCTGGCGTGGACAAAGGGCAAAGCAGTTATCTACAAATTGTTTGTATTTGGTAAATACGGTTCCTTTTACGATTCTATCACCACCATAAAAATCATCATTGAAGAGCGGGTGGCCTATCAGTTGCATATGAACCCTTATCTGGTGCGTACGGCCTGTTTCCAGCCTGCATTCTATCAACGTTACATAATTAAACCTTTCCAGCACCTTGTAATGGGTAATGGCATCTTTACCATGATCTCCGTCAGGGTAGGCAGTAAATAATTTGCGAAAACGGAGATGCCGTCCCACATGTGCAATAACAGTTCCTTCATCTTTTTCCATATCGCCCCAAACCAATGCTATATACCTGCGGTGCACAGTGTGGTTAAAGAATTGTTTGGCCAGGTGGTTCATTGCTTTTTGTTCTTTGGCCATTACCAGCAAACCACTGGTGTTTTTATCAATGCGATGAACGAGACCAAAACGGGTAAGTTCATTTTCATTGAGTGCCGGGTTTTGCTGTTTGAGATGATAAGCCACTGCATTTACCAAAGTGCCACCGGGATTTCCACTGCCCGGGTGAACTACCATGCCAGCCGGTTTATTGATGACCAGGAAAGAATCATCTTCGTACACAATGTTGAGTGGGATATTTTCCGGAACGATATCAGTGCCTTCGGGTGAACGGGTATCAAAGACAACTATTTTATCACCGGGTTTTACCTTATAATTATTTTTTACAGGCTTTTCATTCACCAGTACCATTTCATTATCAATTGCCTGCTGAACTTTATTACGGGTAGCGCCTTCAATGCGGCTCATCAGGAACTTATCAATACGAAGGGGTTCCTGGCCTTTATCAATGGTAAGTACCAGTTTTTCGTAAAGTTCATCTGATTCCTGTAAGTCGTCGATATTATTTTCTTCAATCATTTATGTTGCTTGTTTCTCGTTTCTCGTTGTATTGTTTCTCGTTTGTATGGACATCTCCAGGTAACAAGAAACGAGAAACGGTACTTATCTTTGCAAATTAAAACATTGCAGTGGATAAGCAGACAGTGATATTTAAAGACCTTGGCATAATTGAATATAAAACCGCATGGGATTACCAGGAATCGCTGCTGCAGGAGAACCTGAGGATCAAATCGGCAATACGGAACGGATTGTTGGCAGATGACAATAAACTTCAAACCTCTAACTATTTCCTCCTTTGTGAACATCCACCGGTATATACATTGGGCAAAAGCGGTAAAAAAGAAAATGTGTTGATGACCGATGATGAGCTGGCTAAAAACAATATCGCCTTTTTTAATACCAACCGGGGAGGAGATATTACTTTTCACGGGTTGCAACAGGTGGTAGGTTATCCAATACTTGACCTGGAAAATTATGGAACTGATATTGGCAAATACTTGAGAAACCTGGAGGAGGTGATCATATTAACCATTGGTGAATATGGTATAAAAGGAGTGAGAAGCAAGGGCGAAACGGGTGTTTGGATCGATGCTGATATTCCGGGCCGTGAAAGAAAGATCTGTGCCATTGGTGTACGTTGCAGCCGCTGGATAACCATGCATGGATTTGCACTGAACGTAAATACCGACCTGGGTTATTTCAATCACATTATTCCCTGCGGAATACAGAACAAGCAGGTAACTTCCATTCAAAAAGAACTGGGTTATGCTGTTGATTATGCCGGGGCCAAAGAAAAAATAAAAAGGAATTTTGAACAGGTATTTGCATCAGTACTCAGACCATCACCTCAAATGGCCTAATTGCTCGCCTGCCTTATTTGGCAATAAAGAATTTATTGCGTTCGATCATCTTGCCGTTCTCATAAAGTTCAAAGTAATACCACCCGGCACGTAAAAAATTCATTTTCTCAACGATGAGGAATTCTTCTTTGATGCGGTTCAATTCAAACAGGGGTCTATCATTTTCGGCAAAAAACTTAACCGTATACTTTCTGCTTTCAAAGTGTGGGAGGTTGATGACAACATTATTGTCTTTTGCAGTATATATGCGCCTGCTTGGGTAAGAAATTGCATTTTCATCTGTGGTAACTGCAACCGTATCGTCGGGTTTAGATTTAGCCGGCTTTTTTCCCTTACTGTTTTTTGCAACAGGCTCCTTTGATTTTTTAGTGTTTTTTGGGGCTGGCAGGATTTCTGTCTTTTCAGCTGGTTTGATAATGGGTTCTTTTTTTGATTCTTTGGCCGGCTCAACGACAAGTTCTTCTTTTTTTATCGGCACAACAGTAAGCTCCTGCGTTATCATGGGCTGGGGTTGCGATACTTCCTTTACAGGCCTTACCGGCTCACTGAAAATATAATTGCCGGCGTCGAATGAAATGAAAAGCCGGTAATACATTTTATTATAGGGAGGCGCTTCATCCACAAACCCGTTCTCAATGTTTTGAGGATTAAGTACAGAGCCGATGGTGGTATAATTTTTTGCGCTGTCGAACGAACGCTGGATGTTGATCGTTTTTACTTCGATGGGGTATTGGTTCTTCCAGCTTACAATGATCTTACCGTTATAGTTTTTTACGGTTATGCCCGGAAGTATCTCCTGTGCAAAGAGGGCGCCGGATGAAGTAGTAATTCCTAAAAACAGTAAAAAGAAAAACTTGCGCATAAGCGGTAAACGAAAATAAAGCTGTTATGTTTTGTGTAACAAATATACTGGCTGTAAAACGATCAAAATAATAATGTATGTAAAGGTAAAGATTTATTTCCCTGCAATCCACCTGTGTGCAGGCATAAAATGTTACTCCCCGGAGGAAAATAACCATCCTTAATACGATCTATAATTCCAAAAAGCATCTTTGCCGTGTACACAAAATCCAGGGGCAAATGAAATTGTTGCCAGCATTTGTTCATGAACTGTATCAACGTTTCTGTTTTTTTTGCATAGCCGCCAAAATGATAATCGTTTAACAGTTGCAGGTTTTTGAAGGGATCTTTATTGCCCGTGAGGTATGCTATTCTTTCTTCTATATCTTTCATATCTTTTAAAACGGGTAAAGCAACTATTGTTTGTGAGGGAGCGGCGGCCTTTAGCAGGCCTGCAAGGGTAGTACCGGTGCCCGTTGCTGTGCAGATATGAGAATAATTCCTGCACCCCGGTATGTCCATTATCAGAGCAGCGCCGTTTGCACCTGATGGATGATACCCTCCTTCAGGAACAATAACGCAATCACCGAATTCATTTTGCAGCGAACTGGTAAATGCGCCATTTTCTTTTTCTGCAAATTGTTGCCGGGTAATGAATTTTAATTGCATGCCATCATTCATACATTGCTGAAGGGTAGGGGAAAGATGAGCAGGTTGCTCACCTCTTACAATGCCGATGCTTTTTAATTGTAAGGCCCTGCAGGCAAAGGCAGTTGCAGCCAGGTGGTTGGAATAGGCTCCGCCAAAACTAAGTATTGTTTTATGGGATGACTGTGCCGCTTCCTCTAAAAAATAATAGAGCTTGAATAATTTATTGCCCGATACAACAGGATGTATCTTATCCAGCCGCAATACAGACAGCCTGACTTGTTTTTGTAAAAACAACTCATCGTTCAGCGTTTCGATCACGGCATTTGAAATATCAAAAAGCATTTTGCTTATTTATATTATTTTCGCACTGCAAAAATCAGGAATAACTTTAACCTTTTTAATTTTTTGTAGATGCAACCCACCCTTTTGATATTAGCCGCAGGAATGGCCAGTCGTTACGGAAGTATGAAACAAACACAGGGATTTGGCCCTTCGGGAGAAACAATCATGGACTATTCTATTTACGATGCCATCAGGGCAGGGTTTGGAAAAGTGGTCTTCATTATCCGTAAAGATTTTGCAGAAAGTTTTAAAGCCCAGTTTGAACCTAAGTTGAAAGGGAAGATCAAAACAGAATACGTTTACCAGGAAATGGATTCTTACCTGGGAGAACTGAGGGCTCCCGCTGACAGGACAAAACCATGGGGAACAGCCCATGCTGTACTTTGTGCCAAAGAAATAATACACGAACCTTTTGCCGTGATCAACGCTGATGATTTTTATGGAAGGGATGCTTTTGCAAAAGCAGCTGATTTTTTAAATCATCGTTGTACCGAAAAGCGATATGCCATCATCGGGTATGAACTGGCTAAAACGTTAAGTGATCATGGTACGGTAAGCCGTGGGGTTTGCGAAGTGGATGCACAGCATAATTTAGTGGGTATTAAAGAAAGAACAAAAATATACCGGGAGGGTAATGAGATTGTTTATGAAGATGAGGCAGGGAAGCATACAGTGCCATTTAATTCGAGTGTATCTATGAATTTCTGGTGTTTCCACTCATCGTTATTTACACCAACTGAACAATTGTTTCTTCAGTTTGTAAAAGAAAATCATTTAAATATCAAGGCTGAATTTTTTATTCCCATCATTGCCGAGGATTTTATTGAGAACCGTGGAGGCCATATTCATGTTATTCAAACTTCGGCAAAATGGTTTGGCGTTACTTATAAGGAAGATGCTCCTTCTGTAAAAGCAAGTGTAGATAAACTGGTGGCAGACGGTGAGTACCCTTCATTTTTGTGGGCATAAAAAAACTGCCCCACTTTGGGTGGAACAGTTCATAAATTTTATAGGGTTGTTATTAGTTACCTACTACCATAAATACAAACTCTTCCATCTTTTTAACCTGCTGCACCCTGTCCAATCCTTTTAACCCTGTATTATTAGGTAGTTTAATAGTAGTTGTATCGCCTTCTTTCTTCAGCGAATCAAGCAGTTTGAAAATATTTTTTGATTTTGCTGCAAAAACAACACCGTCGGCTGTTGAATTCTTTGAAGTAATGATACCAATGATCTCGCCATTCTTATTAAGTAGTGGACCACCACTGTTACCGGGGTTTACCGAAACGGAAACCTGGTAAGCAGTAGAATCACCTTCATTGCCCGATTTAGCGCTTAAGTAGCCTTCACCATATACAATTTCATTACGGGGATAGCCCAGGGTAAATATCTGCTCACCAAGATCTGCATTGCTTCTCTTGATAGAGTAGGGAAGGTTAGTGATTGTTCTGAAAGCTGTATCGTTGATCTTTAATACAGCGAGGTCGGTATTAGCATCTGTATAAACAGAAACTGCAGTAAAATATTCCCCCTTATTATTTTCCACGTAAATGTTTTTCATCCGGTTAACCACGTGGGCATTGGTTATTATATATCCCTTGCCATCTATCAAAAATCCGGTAGCCCTGAAATCGGGCTTGGGAGTTTCCCTGATAACCTTATTTGCTTTAAGAGAGTCTTTGATCTTGCTGACTTCCATTTCGGTTTTCTTTACCTTACCGATCAGATCGGTAACTGCGCTATTGCCAACTTTGTTATTGTAGGTAATGATGAGGCCGGTTGTAACTAACGATACAAGCACGGCAATGGAAGCAGCTACAGCAATATTGCGCCTGTATTTTTTCCAGAGGTAAATAACCTTTGCCTTTCCTTTTAACTGTGAACGTGTGATAAGGCCTTCTTCGGTGAGTTTATTTTCAACCTCGTATAAAGAATGCTTAAATGCTTTGATATTGGATTGCTTGTCGAGTTCATGTAATAAAAAGGTCTGTTCCACCACCATCTGGTCAACAGCAGGGTTGTTCTTACGGATATCCTCAAAGAATACCCTTTCACTGGCATTCATTTCCCCTTTCAGGTAACGCTCTACAGTTTCTATGAGTAATAATTCATCCATCTATTGTCCGTTTTTATATTGTGCAAAAAATAATTTTTTCAATCTCAGCAAGCACTTGTATTTCTGTGTTTTTGCATTATCGGCATTGGTATATCCAAAATCGGTTGCTATTTCCTGCATGTTCTTCTTCTGTATATAGTATGCATCCAGCAGGCTTTTACAAGGCTCCCCGATCTTGCTCATTGCCGTTTCCATCAGCACAAGGTCTGTATTGTACTTTTCGTGCATTTCAAGGTCTTCTTCCACAGCTATCGTTTCTTCCACATGTTCTGCCAGGCTGCCATAACGCTGTAATTGCTGGAGCTTTTTTAGCCAGAGCCGCCTGCAGACCGAGTACATGTAGGTCTTTAACTGGCAATTCAGCTCAAAACTGCCCGAAACCGCCTTTTCAAACAACACGATCATCGCTTCCTGGAAGATATCCCTTGCTTCATCGCCATTACCACTGTTATTGAGTATAAAGGCTTGAACCATAGGGTAGTTTTCACGGTAAATGGCTTCAATAGCTTGCCGGTCATTAGCTGCCAAACCCTCCAGTAACTGTTTTTCATGCTCTAAAGTGCTCACCTGGTAAATATTAATACGGTTATTACTTATTGGTAACCCAAAGCAACGAAAAAAAAAATTAAAAAATGTTGGGTTACCTTTTCCCGATCCGGGTATAAATGTCAAATTATAATTTTAAACATTAAACAAATCAAAAAATGAAAAAAGTAATCTTAGCGTTAGCAATCGTTTCTGTAGCTTTTGCTGCTTGTAACAACGAAGAAAAGAAAGCTGAAACTCCGGCAGTTGATTCTCCAAAAGTTGAAACTCCTGCTCCAGCCCCAGCTCCAGTTGCTGATACTACTAAAGCTCCAGTTGCTGATACTACTAAGAAGTAATCAAACCCGGTTAACAGGTTGCTTGTAGCCATAACCGGACTATAAGATCTTAAAGGCAAGCAATCATTAATGCCCCTCTTATTTTTAAGAGGGGTGTTTTTTTGTGTAATTTGAATACAGTTTCCTATTTTTGTTAAAGAGATGAACAATAACAAAAAAAATACATGGCTTTATTATTACAGCTATTGCAATAGCTGGCCGGTACTTTTTTGTTAAAAACAGCAATATCAGCATATCATTAACATAAAATCGTCCCGGCTCACAAGGCCGGGATCTTAATTTATATGACAGTAACTGTAATTGGAGCAGGGTTGATCGGCTGCTCCATGGCCAACCGCCTGAAAGAAACGGGTTTTGCACAAAAAATAATCGGTGCCGACATCAGCGTAAGAAATATAAAAATGGCCCTTGAACTGGGCTGGATTGATGAAGCCATGGCAATAGATAAAGCCATTCCTGAAAGCGATCTGATCATCATTGCCATACCGGTTGATGCGACACTCCGCCTATTACCTGGTATTTTGGATAAATTGGATAAACAAGTGCTGATGGATGTGGGCTCAACGAAGGGGCTTATTTGTCAATCGGTTTCAGATAATAAACACAGGGGCAGGTTTGTAGCCACACACCCCATGTGGGGAACCGAAAAAGATGGACCCGAATCAGTTGTAAAAGATGCATTCAAAGGCAGGGTGGCTGTTATTTGTGAAAAAGAAAAAACCGATGCCGATGCTTTACAATTGGTGGAAACACTCTACAGCAAGATCGGGATGCAACTGGTATATATGGATGCCGATGTGCATGATGTTCATGCTGCCTATGTAAGCCATATATCGCATATTGCTTCTTATGCTTTATCGCTTACCGTATTGGAAAAGGAAAAAGAAGAGGATGCTATTTTTGAACTGGCCAGCGGTGGTTTTGAAAGTACTGTACGCCTTGCAAAGAGTAACCCGGCCATGTGGGTGCCTATTTTTAAACAGAATAAGGAAAATGTGCTGGATGTTTTGAATGAACATATCAGCCAATTGAGGAAGATCAAGAGTTGCCTGGAAAAGGAGAACTTTGAGTATCTGAAAGAACTGATAGAAAATGCAAATACAATAAAAAGGATATTGAAATAAGCCCCTAAATCCCCCAAGGGGGACTTTAAGAGGCTTCAAAATATATAGAATGATTTTCAGAGAAGCACAGGTAACCGATATAGAGCAAATACAGGTTGTAAGGAATTCTGTAAAGGAGAACATATTGTCCGATCCTGCATTAGTACCTGATAAGGATGTTGAAGAATATATGACGAACAGGGGCAAAGGATGGGTTTGTGAGATAGATGGTACCATTGTAGGCTTTGCTATTGCCGACCTGATAGAAAATAATATCTGGGCACTTTTTATTCATCCTGATTTTGAGGCGAAGGGTATCGGCAAAAAACTGCACCAGGTGATGATGGATTGGTATTTTGTACAAACCAGGGAGAAGGTATGGCTGGGCACAGCACCTAACAGCCGGGCCGAAAAATTTTATCGCATGCAGGGCTGGAAAGAAGTTGGTACGCATGGAAAAGGAGAAATAAAATTTGAGATGGATCATAAAACATGGGCCGGCGCCAACGCCTGACCAATAAATAAAACTAATTTTACAATGCAAACAGAAGAGCAAACAATGAAAGGAACCTTGAAGGAGAAGTGGAATAAACGTCCCCTCATCATCAGCGGCCCATGCAGTGCCGAAACTGAAATGCAGGTGCTGGAAACCGCATCACGGCTGGCAAAGACAGGTAAAATAGACCTGTTGCGTGCAGGTATCTGGAAACCAAGAACCAAACCCGGCATGTTTGAAGGAAATGGTGTTGCAGGATTGCCCTGGCTTTTGCAGGCAAAAAAAATTACGGGCCTGCCTACAATAGTTGAGGTAGCAACGGCAAAACATGTTGAGCAGGCATTACAGTTTGAAGTTGATATGCTGTGGATAGGTGCAAGAACAACTGTAAACCCGTTTAGTGTGCAGGAAGTGGCTGAAGCATTAAGAGGTGTTGACATACCCGTTCTCATAAAAAATCCTATTAACCCCGACCTGGAATTATGGAGTGGCGGTATTGAACGCCTGCAGCAGGTTGGAATGAAGCAGGTGGGTATGATACACCGTGGATTTTCATCTTACGGTAATACGGAATTCCGCAATGCACCCATGTGGCATTTACCCATTGAAATGAAACGCAGGTTCCCGGGCATGCTATTGATCTGCGACCCGTCGCATATTTGTGGTAACCGGAGCATGTTGCAGTCTGTTGCACAAAAAAGTATTGACCTTGATTTTGACGGGCTGATGATTGAGAGCCATATTGATCCGGATAATGCCTGGAGCGATGCCAAACAACAGGTGACACCAGAAAGATTACTTGAAATGCTTAATGCACTTGTTTGGCGGCATGAAAGTACAACCGAACAGGAATTCATTACTGCATTAACTACATTAAGAGAGCAGATAAACCAGGTAGACGATGAATTGCTCACATTGCTTGGGCAAAGAATGAAACTTTCCGATAAGATAGGGCAGTACAAAAAAGACAACAATATCACCATCCTGCAAACCAATCGCTGGAATGATATTTTAGAAAGAGCTTATAAAAAAGGAGAAGCATTGGGTTTGACCAAAGAATTCATCACTAAATACTTTGATGCAGTACACCTGGAAAGTATCAATCACCAAAACAAAATAATGAACTCATAGACTGCTTATCGAAAACCAGATCATGCAAAAAAAAGAATATACATTTTCAAAAAAGGCTGTGGCCTGTTACTTTGATGCTGATCTCTCTTTAATAGACCAGCTGGTCGAAAATTCAGGTATTGTCATCATTACTGATGAAAATGTTTACCGGCAGCATGCAGAAAAATTATCGAAATACCAGGTTATACAATTTGCTGCCGGTGAAGAGCATAAGAACCAGCTTACGGTTGATAGCATCATACACCAGTTGATACAGTTGGGTGCCAATAAAACTACTTTCCTGGTTGGTGTTGGCGGTGGCATAGTAACAGATATCACCGGCTATGTGGCTGCCGTATATATGAGGGGTGTGAAGTTTGGGCTGGTGCCAACCTCAGTTCTGGCTATGGTTGATGCTGCAATTGGTGGAAAGAATGGCATTGATGTGGGAGTTTATAAAAATATGGTGGGTACTATCCTTCAGCCCGAATTTATTTTTTACGATTATTCTTTTTTACAAACACTTCCGGTTAAGGAATGGGTAAATGGTTTTGCCGAAGTAATAAAGCATGCCTGTATAAAAGATGCTCTTTTATTCGGTGTGCTTGAAAAATATTCCTTGCATGAATACCAGGCCGATAAATCTTTAATTGCAGAACTGGTTGAAAAAAATGTAGAGATAAAATCAGAGATTGTTACCCGGGATGAATTTGAAACAGGCGAGAGAAAGCTTTTAAATTTTGGTCATACCATTGGTCATGCTATCGAAAACTTACACCAGATACCCCACGGCCATGCGGTGAGTATTGGAATGATAGCAGCCTGCAATTTATCCGAACAGGTGAATAACCTTCACTTCAATGATGCCAGCCGCATAGTGAAGCTGTTGGCTAAATATCATTTACCAGTAGATATAGAGACTGATCACGAAAAAGTGTTTGAAGTGTTGAAGATGGATAAGAAAAGAAAAGACGATGGTATCCATTTCATTCTTTTAAAAAAGATCGGGCAGGCAGAAATAGTCTATATTACCCTTACCGACCTGCAAAAACATTTTAAAGAGATCTTATAGTGGTTGTTACTATCCATCCATCCCATATTTCCGGAACACTGCAGGCGCCTGCATCCAAAAGCAGTATGCAAAGAGCCTGTGCACTTGCATTATTATCAGAGGGAGAAACCACCATTGACAATCCCGGAAAAAGCAACGATGACCTGGCTGCGCTTGACATTATTCAAAAATTAGGGGCAAGTATTGAAATTAAAAATGAAGAATTAATAATTAGTAATGGGGGACTTAAAATTATTTCGGGAGAAATTAATTGTGGTGAAAGCGGCCTGGGAATAAGAATGTTTACCCCGATTGCTGCTTTATTATCCGAAGAAATCATTATTACAGGAACAGGCAGTTTGCTCAATCGTCCGATGCATTTTTTTGATGAGATATTTCCACAGTTGGGTATTTCCATTCAATCAAACAATGGCCGGCTACCTATAAAAATAAAAGGACCACTTCAGCCAAAGGATATAACGATTGATGGTTCACTGAGTTCACAATTTTTGACCGGGCTTTTAATGGCTTATGCAAAAGCAGCTATAAAGCCGGTTACAATAACAGTGCTGAACCTGAAAAGCAAACCATACATAGATCTTACTTTGCAGATGATGAAACAGTTTGGTTATAATATCACAAATGATAACCATGAACAATTTGTAATTCAACCAAAAACTTCTAACCCCAAACTCCAAACTGTTATTGTGGAAGGCGACTGGAGCGGCGCTGCTTTTTTACTGGTGGCAGGCGCCATTGCCGGGCCAATTACCATAAAAGGATTAGATGTGTTTTCGACACAGGGCGATAAAGCGATATTGAAAGCATTGATGGATTGTGGCTGCAGTATCTCTATTGAAGAAAAACAAGTGTCTGTCAATTCTCCTTTGAACAATGTAGGCAAAGCATTTCATTTTAATGCAACGGACTGCCCCGACCTGTTTCCGCCGCTTGTTGCTTTGGCAGCATATTGTAATGGCATATCGGTAATTGAAGGAGTAAGCCGTTTATCGCATAAAGAAAGTGACCGCTCTCTTAGTTTGCAGGAAGAATTTAAAAAAATGGGTGTAGAAATAAAATTACAGGGTAATCTCATGATGATAACGGGTGGACCTGGGTTGAACGGAGCAACTGTACATTCACATCACGATCACCGGATCGCCATGGCTTGTGCTGTTGCAGCATTAAAAGCAAATGGGCAAACGGTAGTTGAAGATGCTGAAGCAGTCAATAAATCTTATCCAGGTTTTTATAATGATTTGAAATTGCTGGGAGCAAGTGTATCTTTACCAATAAACTAATTAACCAATTAAGAAATAAACATCCCTTTTGAATTCTTTTGGCCGCATATTCCGTGTACATATTTTTGGCGAATCGCATGGCGAATGTGTAGGGCTTACTATTGATGGTTGCCCTGCAGGTTTATCTCTATCTGTAGATGATTTTGCCGCAGATGTTGAAAGAAGAAAACCCGGGGCATTGGGAACAACCCCACGTAAAGAAGATGATATACCTCAAATAAAGACCGGCTTGTTCAATGGAAAAACTACCGGAGCTCCAATCACTATCATCTTTGAAAATAAAAATACCCGTAGTTCAGATTATGAAAAGCAACGTGCTGTACCAAGGCCCGGCCATGCAGACTTTGTGGCGTCAAAAAAATTCGGTGGCAATGAAGATTACAGGGGCAGTGGTCATTTCAGCGGAAGACTTACTGTTTGCCTGGTTGCTGCAGGCGTTATAGCAAAAAAAACGCTGAAAGATATTCATGTCAATGCATCAATTACTGAAATAGGAGGAGAAGCAGACACTGAAAAAGGATTACAAAAAGCATTTGAAGCAAAAGATTCAGTTGGCGGTATAGTTGAATGCAGGGTTTCAGGTTTGCCGGCAGGCCTGGGTGAACCTTTTTTTGATTCTGCAGAATCATTGATCAGCCATGCCGTATTTGCCATACCTGCGGTAAGGGGAATTGAATTTGGAACCGGTTTTGCAGCCGCTAAAATGTTCGGCAGCGATCACAACGACTCTATTGAAGACAAGACAGGAAAAACATTTACCAATCACGCCGGTGGTATTGTTGGCGGACTGACCAATGGAAATGAACTGGTATTCCGCATTGCTATAAAACCTACATCATCCACACCTAAAGAACAACAGACATTGAATACCGAAACCGGTAATGTGGTAGCTTTTTCCGTAAAAGGCCGCCACGATCTTTGTATTGCACTTCGTGTACCTGTTGTGCTGGAAGCAGTGACAGCTATGGTACTGGCCGACCTGATGCTGCTTGAGCAAAGGATCCCCAGGATCATATGACCCCCATTCCTGTATTTTATCTGCGAGTGTCTTCTATTTTACTTTCTATTTTATATCTTCATCGTTCATTAAAACCAACACGCCATGTTTGCTAAAAGACTGCTGCTGCCTGTTGCTGCACTAACTTTTTTTTGTGCATCTGCACAAGACAAACCCGATAAAAAGAAATGGGATGTAAATAACCCTGACGGACCTTTCAAAGAAGTTTCATTTACTGTAAATGAAGGCACATGGATGAATGTGGATGTATCTCCCGATGGAAAGGAAATTGTGTTTGATCTGCTGGGAGATATCTATACCATTCCGGTTTCAGGCGGTGAAGCAAAAGCTTTACGACACAACTTTGCCATGGAGGTACAGCCACGCTATAGCCCCGATGGTAAAAGGATATTATTCACTTCAGATGCAGGTGGCGGAGATAATATATGGATGATGGACAAAGATGGCAGCAATGCCAGACAAATCACCAAAGAGAATTTCAGGTTATTGAATAATGCAATTTGGTCACCCGACGGGCAGTACATCATTGCACGCAAACATTTCACTTCCGGTCGTTCATTGGGTGCAGGAGAATTATGGATATATCATATTAGTGGTGGTGATGGTATACAACTCACTCCAAGAAAAAATGACCAGCAGGATTTGAATGAACCTTCGGCATCTGCCGATGGGAAGTATATCTATTATAGCGAAGACATTTACCCGGGTGGGTTTTTTCAATATAATAAAGATCCTAACAACCAGATATTCGTAATCAAACGCTTCGACAGGGAGAAAGGCACCAGCGAAACTGTTACTGGCGGGCCAGGTGGGGCAGTACGTCCGCAAATATCTCATGATGGGAAAACACTGGCATTTATAAAAAGGATAAGAACTAAAACAGTGCTCTACCTCCGTAATCTTGAAACAGGCGAGGAATGGCCTGTGTATGATAAGTTAAGCAAAGACCAGCAGGAAGCATGGACAACCTTTGGTAGCTATACATGCTTTAACTGGATACCCGATGATAATGCCATCCTGATATGGAGTGGAGGTAAGATATTGAGGGTGGATGTAAACGGTACAAATGCTGCAACTGAAATTCCTTTTGCCTGTAAAGTAAACCAGCGCATTACCGATGTGGTTCGTTACAAACAAAACCTGAACACGGATAGCTTTACAGTTAATGTTATCCGGAATGCCGTTACATCACCCGATGGAAAATTGCTTCTTTTCAATGCAGTTGGCTATCTATGGAAAAAAGTTTTGCCTGATGGAAAACCTGAACGATTGACCAATGGAACCGACCAGGAAGGAGAGCTATCATTCTCAAAAGATGGAAAGATGATCACCTATGCTACATGGAACGATACTGCTATGGGGGCCATTTATAAATTGAGTATGACAGCAGGCGCTAAACCTGTAAAAGTAACTTCAGAGAAGGCCATCTACCGCACCCCTTCATTTTCCCCGGATGCAAAATGGATAGTGTATGTTAAAGACGATGGCGACAATATCATGGGTGTTACGTTCAATGTAAATCCCGGTGTTTATTTAATTGATGCGAATGGCGGTAAACCTCAGTTTGTAAGTGATAAGGGCGAAGCACCCAAATTCAATACTGCAGGAGACAGGATATTTTACCAGCTTAACACAAGTTCTTTTGGTAGTTATAAAACAAATGGCACTGATGAGAAAACGATCTTTAAGAGTACTTACGGAAGCCAGTTCGTAGTATCGCCCGATGGCAACTGGGTAAGTTTTGTTGACCTGCATGCCGTTTATGTTGCGGCATTTCCGCAAACAGGTAAGACAATAGATATTTCTGCAGGCACTGCCGCCCTGCCCGTAAAAAAAGTATCACGTGATGCAGGCATCAACCTGCACTGGAGCGGAGATAATAAAACACTCCATTATACACTCGGTAATCAATATTATTCCATTAAAATTGATGACCGTTTTGAATTTGTTGCCAATAAACCGGATTCACTTTTCAAAATGCCCGAAAAAGGCATTGATGTCGGATTAACATTAAAAACAGACAAGCCACAAGGCATGATCGCATTCACCAATGCAAGGATCATTACCATGAACGGAGACGAAGTGATTGAGAACGGAACAATGCTGGTAGAAGGTAATCTCATTAAATCTGTGGGGAGATCATCTGATATAAGTATCCCTTCATCTGTCAAACAAATTGACTGCAATGGCAAAACCATCATGCCCGGATTTATAGATGCACATGCACACGGGGCCCATTTCCGAAGCGGATTAACCCCTCAGAAGCACTGGCCTTACTATACCAACCTGGCTTATGGTGTTACAACCATGCATGATCCTTCTGCAAACAGTGAAATGGTGTTTACGCAAAGTGAAATGGTAAAAGGCGGATTGATGGTGGGGCCAAGGGTATTCAGTACCGGAACAGTTTTATATGGAGCCGATGGGAATTTTAAAGCAGTGATAAATTCAATTGATGATGCAAGAAGTGCATTGAGAAGAACAAAAGCATATGGGGCATTCAGTGCGAAGAGTTATAACCAACCAAGGCGTGAGCAGAACCAGATGGTCATCCAGGCTGCAAGGGAGTTGGAGATGGAAGTAGTGCCTGAGGGCGGATCTTTCTTTTACCATAACCTCGCCATGATCATGGATGGCCATACCACTATTGAACATAACATGCCCATTGCCACATTGCATGATGACGTGATACAGTTATGGCGTAATGCAGGAACCGCATATACACCAACACTTATTGTTTGTTATGGTGCACCAAGTGGTGAGTATTACTGGTATCAGCATACCAATGTGTGGGAGAAAACAAGGTTACTACGTTTCACCCCACGTTCAGTAATTGATCCACGCAGCCGCTTTCGCACCATGTTGCCCGAAGAAGAGTACGAAAATGGGCATATACTCGTTTCAAAGAGCCTGAAAAAACTAAGCGATGCAGGTGTGAAGATCAATATGGGTGCACATGGACAAATACAAGGTATCGGCGCTCATTGGGAAATATGGATGATGGCGCAGGGAGGCATGAGTAATTTGCAGGCACTGAAAACAGCTACTATCAATGCCGCACAAAGCCTGGGCTTTGATGACTGGATAGGTTCATTACAGCCGGGAAAACTTGCTGATCTCATTATTATGGACAAGAACCCACTCGAAAGTATTTACAATACCGAGACCATACGCTATACCATGATAAATGGAAGACTGTATGATGCCGACCAGATGAACGAAATAGGTAACTACAATAAGCTCCGTGGAAAATTCTTTTGGGAAACCGGCAGGAATTCAGAGGCATTTCCCTGGCACAAGGAGACAAACAGTTTCAGTAAAGGCGATGTGATAGACTAAGCTTATTTGCTGTCAAGCAAACGCCGGTGATAATTGATCTGCCCCAGGTGATAATCCAGGTGTGCAGCTAAATGCACCAGCATAAAATCTGTTTTATCGGTTCTGTCAAAAACCTGTATCGGAAAATCTTTTTGCAGGTCTTCTTCCGGCAAATGCTGCAATGATTTTTTTACTATAAAAATGCAGTTATCAATATTCAGCAACAGTTCCTGCCGTGGAATATTTTTTAATTTAAATTCATTTTCCCTGTGTCGTATATAGCCGGTATTACCCAGGGCGGCGCCAATAAAATGATTGAGGTTGCCCAACAGGTGCAGGCAAAGATTGCCGGCACTATTGCTGATGCCTTCTTTTATCAACCATAAGTTGCTTTCATCTTTGTACAAATTAATTTCTGTTCTGAGTTTTTGAAGGTCTCTTTCAAAAATTTTGATTAATGCTTCTTTTAACATGGTTACTTATTGATTAATGTTTTGTGATTCTACGAAGCTGCCTATAACCCATAATTAGTATTTATTTAATGTAGTATCCTGTGCATGGGCGCCAAACATTGGTAACAAAAAAACAATTCCACAAATTATCAGCATTTGAAAGCTATGTATTATCTTGTTCATAGAAAATACCCTTCAAAAGATCCGGCTTGAAAAATATTGTTTTTCAAGGTACAAATATTTGACCCGAATTATGCAGCACCATAAAAACAAATACCTGTATTTTTTTGCGCTTGTCTTTTTTTCTTTTCTATTTTCCTGCAATGATTCGCGTAAGAAAGGGAATATTGCTTCAGACCCTGAAGCCATGGACAAGATGATTGCTGAAAATATCAATTCTATGGTAGAAGTTGCGATAAAAAACAAGGGCAAGATTGATGACAGCACAAAAATTGAAAGGGCCGAGATAGTTTCAGAATTTTATAGCAAATCGGGTTATAAGCCTGTATGGAGTTCAACAGAAAAATGGCAGCCTTTGGCTGATTCCTTATTCCGGTTTATTACGAACGCTGAATTCGAAGGGCTTTTCCCTAATGACTACCATTATACGTATCTGAAGGCAGTGAAGGATAAACTGGATAAGGATTCCCTCAGCAGGATGGATGTGCTTTTATGGACCCGGGCCGATCTTTTGCTGACTGATGGATTCATGAAACTGATAAAAGACTTAAAGCAGGGCAGGCTCCGGCCGGATAGTGTTTCCTTAAATAAGGATTCGGTACTTGCCAATAATTTTTTTATAAAGACCCTGAATGAATTGCTCGAAAAAAAGCAGTTCACTGCATTACTTAATTCTGTTCAGCCTGTACATAAGGGGTATTGGGAGCTAAAGAAAGGAATTAAGAGTTTTGTTGAAAGTATGGACAAAAGGATGTACACCCATGTGAGCTATCCGTATAAAAGAGGTGATGCAAAGGACTCTGTTTTTTTTGTAAAGCGGTTGCAAAAAAGACTTTTCGAAAGTAATTGTATTGACTTTAGTGACAAGTTGCCTGATTCTGCTCAGTTATCCAGGGCAATAAAAAAATACCAGGCACAAAAGGGATTGCAGGCAGATGGAAAATATGGAAGGATACTGATACAGGCGCTTAACAATAATGATATTGAAAGGTATAAACGGATTGCTATAACGCTTGACAAGTATAAACAACTGCCTGCAAAAATGCCAGAGAAATATATTTGGGTGAACCTGCCCGGTTATTATTTGTTACTGATGAATAAGGATACGGTTGTTTTTGAATCAAAAGTAATTTGTGGAAAGCCTGAAACACGAACGCCATTGCTAAATGCCGAAATTTCTGATATGATCACTTATCCTACATGGACGGTGCCTACCAGTATAATTGTTAAACAATACCTGCCCAAATTAAAAAGCAATCCCAATTACATTTCCAAGCTCGGTTTGAAATTAATGGATAGCAAAGGTGCTACTGTTGACCCCAATACTATAGACTGGAGTAAGTATTCGAGGGGTATACCGTATAAAGTAATGCAGGCCAGTGGAGATAATAATTCACTGGGGGTGATAAAATTTAATTTTAATAACCCTTATGCGGTATACTTACATGATACTAACCAGCGTTATCTTTTCAAGAATTCTGCAAGGGCATTAAGTCATGGTTGTGTACGGGTGCAGGAGTGGACAAAGCTGGCTTATTATATTGCTAATAACGACAGTGCCCTGAGTGTTAAAAAAGATTCATTGAAATATACTGCAGACTCTATTAAAAGCTGGATAGCTTCTAAAGAGCGGCATCGGATAGATGTAAAAAATCATATGCCACTTTTTATACGCTATTTTACCTGCGAAGGCAAGGATGGGCAGATAAAATTTTACAATGATATTTATGGTGAGGATATGCTTCTGATCGAAAAATATTTTGCAAAAAAATAGAGCAGCCTTCACCGGCAATTTGCAGTAACTTTAATTCATTATCTGCATGAAATTACTCTTAGGATATATCAGGTATTTATTGATGCCACTGGTTATTGGCATTACCGGTTTATTTCTTGTTATCCCGGTTGCCGGATCTGCACAGGACAATAAAGAACCGGTTAAACAGGTAAAGCCTAAAAAAACAACCCGTGTGTTTTATGGACAGGCCAGTTTTTATCACAATAAGTTTAATGGAAGGCGTACTGCAAACGGTGAAATATTCAGTCAAAAAAAACTTACCTGCGCCTGTAATGTTTTACCGCTGGGTACTATGATAAAAGTGACCAATTTGAAGAATGGGAAATGGGTAATCGTTATTATAAACGACAGGATACATCCCCGGATGAAGCGAATCGTTGACCTGTCAAGAGCGGCTGCAGAAAAGCTTGGATATATCTCCCGGGGCCTTACCCGGGTAAAAGTAGAACTGGCAGACAAAAATGACACTCCTTAATTGTTTTATACCTCACTTAAAAGCGTCTAATACGCTGAATTTCCGGGAATAATAGTTAG
>JBGANE010000043.1:0-23178 GCA_044222465.1 Ferruginibacter sp. | reverse complement strand
ACATGAACGAAATGGTCGAAGTGGCAAAACACCTGGAAGGCCAGCTTACTTCCACTTTAATGGCAACGGAAAATGACATTAAGCAAAATGATGAATTGGTGGAAGCTGTGAAAAATATTTGCGGACGTTTTATACTAAACGGGGTTCCTACCGGCGTTGAAGTTTGTTTAAGTATGCAGCACGGCGGCCCATTTCCTGCTTGCAGCGATTCAAGGTTTACTTCTGTTGGCGCAGATGGCATCAAACGTTTTGCAAGACCTATTGCTTTTCAGAACTGGAGTAATGAATTGTTGCCTGATGAATTGAAGAATGAAAACCCGTTGGGGATATGGAGAACGGTTAATAATGAGTTGACAAAATCAACTGTTTGAATTTCTTCCTGCAAAATTCTGAAATCAGCTACCTCAGTTTCCCGATGAACCGGAACTGTATCAGGATGAGTGATGTATAAAAGAACCTCACTTATCTTTTCTTAAACCGTTCAATTGTTGTAAATTTAGATCATGGAAAAAGTAGTAATCAAAGGTTCTCTAAGGGATAGAAAAACAGATTTTGCTTACTGGCAGACCAGGCCCGAAACAGATAGGTTGGCTGCCATTGAAATGCTTCGGCAGCAATATATCAAATACAAATTCGGAAATGTTCAGCCCAGATTTCAGAGAGTTTATCGCATTGTTAAATAAGCATACTGTCAGGTACATGATAGTAGGTGGTTATGCTGTAGGTATACACGGGCACCCACGGTATACAGGCGATCTTGATATCTGGCTATTACCCGACCCTGCCAATGCTGATAATATTTTAAAGGCTATCCGGGACTTCGGTTTCGGTTCACTTGATATTACAGTAACCGATCTCACAAAAAAAGATTGTACCATTCAGTTAGGCTACCCTCCTTTGCGGATTGATCTTCTTACTGATATTGACGGCGTTTCCTTCAATGAATGTTATACAAACAGGAAGACACTGAATGTTGATGGGCTCAATGTTGACTTTATTGGTTATGCTGACCTGATCAAAAACAAAAAGGCCAGCGGGCGCCACCAGGATTTGGGAGACATTGATAACCTGAAGGAATAACCATTGACAAATCTTCAGGTAGCCGCTGCGAACCTCATATCTTCTTTCCTGTGCTTCACCACAAACCATCCCGTAACAACAATAGAGATGATAAAATAAGCTCCGAGGATATATTTAATAAGAGATGAATAAGTATTTGTTCCAAACCAGTCATCTTGCTGAATAATAAATGCTAAGCCCAACCCCGATCGCAAACATTCCCAAATGAGTGCAGTAATATTCCTGTCCATCAGGTCAGTAAGTGCATATACACTTAAAAAAATAAAAACGCCATACCAGAGAATGTATGTTTTGTCAAGATTGTTGATAAGGGCAATATTACCAAACATATAGCTCACAAAAAACAAGACAAGCAGCAATTGTATCCAACTCCATATATTGAGTGATGCCGATGTCTTTGTATCATATTTATCAAAATGATACACGTCTTCAATTTTATATACAGGGTATTTAGTAACCACATCGGCAGGGCGATAACCAGTATGCCTGAACCATAAAGTGAATTTATCCTTCCAGCTATTGGTTCGCCAGGTATCTTTTATCAATAACCACACATGCTGAAAATTTATTTTGATGGGATTCCATGTACGCACAGGCCTTGTAATACCATACACCGGCGGAACATCGGCCAATTCTTCCTGGAAAGTTCCAAATAGTTTATCCCAGAAAATAAATATCTGGCTGTAATTTTTATCCATGTATATCGGGTTTATGGCATGATGCACCCGGTGATGCGAAGGAGTAACAATGACCTTTTCCAAAAATCCCATTCTACCGATATGTTGCGTATGGTACCAGAACTGTGCAAACAAATGCAATGGGGCCACTATTTCAATCACTTCCCTGGGCACACCCAATAAAGCAGCTGGTAATAGGAATATGGCAAATATCTTAACAATGGCCGAAATACTTTGGCGCAATGCACAGGCCAGGTTAAACTCTTCGCTGCTGTGGTGAATAATATGGCCATTCCAGAAAAAATTGGTAACATGTTGCAGACGATGTACCCAGTAACCGGCAAAATCCAGTGCAAAAAAAGCAATAACATAAACAATGAAGGTATTTTGGATATGGGTCAATGCCAGTGTTTGGACTAAAAAAGGATAAGAGATAATAACAAGATACAGGCCTATCACATCTTTGGTGACATTGGTAACTCCACTGCTCAGGCTGCTTATCATGTCCATATTGCGGACGGTGTCTTTCCCTTTACGCCAACCATACCATTTTTCAAAAAGTACCAGCAATAAAAAAGCCGGCATGGCGATCAGTAAAATTTTTCCGTATGCTTCCATGCCATAAATTTACAAAATAAAATGAAGCATACATTCCATTGCATAGATGCCCACACCTGTGGCAACCCTGTTCGCCTGGTAAAAGAGGGAGGTCCTCAGCTTAGGGGCAATAACATGAGTGAAAAACGTCAGCATTTTTTGAAAGAATACGACTGGATAAGAAAAGGCCTCATGTTCGAGCCCCGTGGCCACGACATGATGAGCGGAAGTATCCTTTATCCGCCACATGATCCGCAGAATGATGTAGCTGTACTTTTCATTGAAACCAGCGGTTGCCTGCCCATGTGTGGACATGGAACCATTGGCACCATTACTATTGCTATTGAAGAAGGATTGATAAAACCCAATACACCCGGCATTGTAAGAATGGAAGCACCGGCAGGACTCGTAATGATTGAATACACAAGTAAAAATGGAAAAGTAAAAACTGTAAAGCTCACCAATGTACCTTCATTTCTTCACTCCACAGAGTTAACTGCCAATTGTCCAGAATTAGGAGAACTGGTAGTTGATGTTTCTTACGGCGGAAATTTTTACGCCATTGTGGATATACAAAAGAATTTTGAAGGGCTGGAAAATTATTCAGCAGATAAATTAATTGCCTGGGCAAGAGAATTGAGAAAGAACATCAATGCCCAGTATGATTTTGTTCATCCTGATAATGAAACAATACATGGATGCAGTCATATTTTATGGACGGGTGCGGTGATAGACAAAACATCTACTGCACGAAATGCTGTTTTTTATGGCGATAAAGCCATTGACCGAAGCCCATGTGGAACGGGTACTTCGGCCAGGATGGCACAGTGGTATGCAAAGGGGAAATTAAAAAAAGGAGATGAATTCATTCATGAAAGTATCATTGGCAGCAAGTTCATCGGCCGTATTGAAGAAGAATTAACCGTGGATGGAAAGCCGGCCATCAGGCCAGGCATTGAGGGTTGGGCAAGAATATACGGACATAATATCATCAGCATCGATACCGATGACGATCCATATGCTCATGGGTTCCAGGTTTTGTAAACTGTATGATCTTTTTAAAACGATACTGCTTTTCTTGTTTACTGCTCTTGCTTTCTGTAACAGCTTCGGCCCAATACAGGTATGCTTTTCAGAATACAAGATTTAGTAACATTGATAGGGTTGACAGTCTTATTAAGCTGCTGACCATTGATGAAAAAATAAACCTTCTCTTATATAATAATGATGGTGTAGAAAGGCTGGACATTCCAAAATATAACTGGTGGAATGAAGCCCTGCACGGTGTAGCCAGAGCTGGAAGAGCAACTGTTTTTCCGCAGGCCATTGCACTGGCCGCAACTTTTAACAAAGATCTTATTTATGATGTTGCTGATGCTATCAGCACTGAGGCAAGAGCAAAGTTCAATTCAGCGGTTAAAAACAATAATCGTTCTCAATACCTGGGATTGACATTCTGGTCTCCCAATGTAAACATCTTCCGTGATCCACGCTGGGGTCGTGGACATGAAACCTATGGCGAAGATCCTTACTTAACCGGAACTATTGGAACAGAATTCGTAAGGGGTTTACAGGGATATAAAGATCAGACCTTTGTTAATAACAGCGGGAAAAAGGTCAATTATCCTTACTATAAAACGCTTGCTTGTGCCAAACATTTTGCAGTGCACAGTGGGCCAGAACCGATACGGCATGAATTTAATGCATTGGTAAGTGAATCTGATCTGAGAAATACGTATCTACCCGCTTTTAAAAAAATAGTTACAGAGGCACAGGTTGGCGGTGTGATGTGTGCCTATAACCGGCTTGATAGCCTGCCCTGTTGTACAAGTAAATTTTTACTGCAGGATATTCTTAGAGATGAGTGGAATTTTCAGGGTTATGTTGTTACCGATTGCTGGGCATTGGACGATATCTTCCGCTATCATAAATTTTTACAGACAGATGAAGAAGCGGCAGCGCTTGCCATTAAAGCAAATGTGAACGTAGAATGCGGCAATACTTTAAAAGCACTGAAAACAGCTTTGAACAAAGGACTTATTACTGAAAAAGAGATCGACATATCACTGAGAATAAACCTGTTTTCTCTTTTCAATCTCGGCCTTTTTGATGCACCGGAAAAAAATCCCTACAGTAAGATAAATGAAAGTGTGATTGATAATGCTGAACACAGGGCCCTTGCAAGAAAGGCGGCAGTACAATCAATCGTATTGCTGAGTAATAAAAATAATACGCTCCCTTTATCAAAGAATATAAAACATATCCTGGTCACCGGGCCCAATGCCGATGTGAACAATGTGCTGATGGCAAATTACAATGGCAATACTGCCAGTTCCGTCAGTTTTTTAGAAGGCATTACGGGACATGTAAGTGCGTCAACTATTGTTTCTTACAACCAGGGGTGTAATTTAACAGATACAGCCATGCAGGATGTATTCTGGCAGGTTAATGACGCCGATGCGGTTGTGGCAGTAATGGGATTATCACCATTGCTTGAAGGTGAGAATGGCGATGCTTATTTATCAGAAGCGGGTGGCGATAAAAAAGATATTAAGTTCCCGTATACACAACTAAAATATTTACGCAAGCTGAGAGAAAAAACAAAAAAACCATTGATCGTAGTATTAACAACAGGCTCGGCTATTGAACTGGAGGAAGTGGAAAAGATAGCCGATGCAGTATTGGTTGTATGGTATCCGGGTGAAGAAGGGGGTAATGCGGTTGCTGATATTCTTTTCGGAAATACAAATCCTTCCGGGAGGCTGCCCATTACTTTTTATCGCTCAACAGATGATCTTCCTCCCTTTGAGGATTATTCCATGAAGGAAAGAACTTACCGCTATTTCACCGGCACTGTCACCCACCCATTCGGGTTTGGATTAAGTTATACGAGTTTTGCCTATTCCCTCATTACTTCTCATGATGATCCTTATGAATTCAAGATAAAGCTTACCAATACAGGCAAATATGACGGCGACGAAGTAGTACAACTATACCTGAAAAAACTAAATGACCCCACTAAGCCGATAAAGGAATTAAAAGCATTCAAAAGAGTTCATGTTAAAAAAGGTACAAGCAGTATCATTGATCTCAGGCTATGGCCACAGGATATGGAATATTGGAATGAAAAAAAGAAAAGGTATGATATATCCTACGGAGATTATGAAATACTGATCGGAAGTTCGTCCGAAGATATTAAATTGAGGCATCACTTCAGTATACCAAATACAGTTTTATGAAAAAAGATTTTTTAGCGGTCGCAGTTTTTATTCAGCCGGCATTAGTATTAGCCCAAAAATCATTTGAGAAAATTGAGTTCATCAGTTTTTCCAAGGTGAGCATCACCGATAATTTCTGGAAACCCAAAATTGATAAAGTAGCTACTGTTACCATACCTGTCTGTATCGATCAGACAGAAGTAAAAACACCCCGTATCAAGAATTTTGAAAGAGTAGCCCGTAAAAAAGGCGAGCCCCATGAAGGGATTTTTTATGATGATAGTGATGTGTTCAAAGCATTGGAAGCAATGTCCTATTCTTTAAAGACACATCCCAGTGCAGAAATGGAAAGAAAATGCGATGAATGGATCGACAAGATAGAAGCCGCACAGCAACCCGATGGATACCTTAACACCTGGTACACCTTAAAAGGTTTGCAGGACCGCTATACCGATATGAGTATGCACGAAGATTATAATGCAGGCCACATGATAGAAGCAGGCGTGGCTTATTTTAATGCAACCGGTAAAAGAAAACTACTGGACGTATGCATTAAATGGGCCGATCATTTCGATGCATTGTTCGGGCCCGGTAAAAGAGATTGGGTTACCGGCCACCAGGAACTGGAACTGGCACTGGTGAAATTGTATAAAACAACAAAGAATGAAAGATATTTAAAGCTGGCCGACTGGCTTTTGAGTGAAAGAGGAAAAAGGTTGGCCAAAGGTTATACCTGGACCGACTGGAAAGATACTGCCTATGCACAGGATGTGGTTCCCGTAAAAGAACAAAAAGAAATTACCGGCCATGCTGTACGTGCTATGTACATGTACACAGGCGCTGCCGATGTGGCTTCGCAAACAGGCGATGCAGGCTATATGAAGGCGATGAGAACGGTTTGGGAAGATGTAGTTTACCGTAACATGTATATCACCGGTGGTATTGGCTCTGCCGGCAGTAATGAAGGTTTTTCGCAGGACTATGACTTGCCTAATGAACAAGCTTATTGCGAAACCTGTGCCAGCGTAGGTATGGTGTTTTGGAACCAGCGTATGAATTCGCTGACCGGAAATGCTGAATATATTGATATACTCGAAAGAAGCTTATATAATGGTGCACTTGATGGATTGAGTTTAAATGGAGAGCGTTTCTTTTATGGTAACCCGCTGGCATCACGTGGGCAGCATCAAAGAAGGGAATGGTTTGGCACTGCTTGTTGCCCGGCCAACATTGCAAGGCTGGTTGCATCACTTGGTGATTATATTTATGCCCAAACAGATAATAGTATTTATGTAAACCTGTTCATCGGCAGCAATACCAGCATTCCTCTTAAAGGGGGAAATGTGAATGTGAAAATGGAAACAAATTATCCGTGGGATGGAAATGTGAAGCTGATGATCGACCCGGTGAAAAAATCAAGATTTAAACTCAATATCAGAATACCGGAATGGTATTTTAAAAAAGTGGCTTCAGGAAATCTTTATAATATGACAGGCGATGAGGGGGAACCGGTTCACTTCAGTTATACACTGAATGGGAAAACGATCAATGCCGTTTATGAAAAGGGTTATGCAGTGATTGAAAATGAGTGGAAGAAAGGAGATGTACTGGAGATCAATCTTCCGATGAAAGTGGAACTGATTAAAGCAAGACCCGAATTAAAACAGGACAATAACCGCATTGCTATTCAACGGGGCCCGATCGTTTATTGCGTGGAAGGCGCTGATAACAATGGCAAGGCATGGAACATCATTGTACCGGAAGGAACAAACTTTGAAACAATAGATTATAAAGTACTTGATGAAAATGTAAAGGCTTTAACCGCTGAAGTGCCGGTGGTGATCGTAAATGATGATGGCACATCATTAAGAACGGAAAAGAAAAAGATCATTGCTATACCTTATTATACCTGGGCTAACCGGGGGAAGAATGAGATGCAGGTATGGCTGCCCACAAAAATTAAAGATGTAAAGATCAATTACTGATGAAAAAAATTATTTTCATTGTGTTTCTTTTTACAAACCTGTTTGCAGGCGCCCAGTCTTATATCCCTGAAAGAAATAACAGGCAGATAAAAGTTAAGCCGGTAGTCAGTATCCAGGCTTATGCATTTAATTTAAAGAATGTGAAATTGCTGGATGGCAGCCCCTTTAAAAATGCGATGGATAAAGATGCAGCCTATTTACTTTTATTAAAGCCTGATAGATTATTACACCGCTTTTATAAAAATGCAGGCTTGCCCATAAAAGATTCTGTATATGGCGGTTGGGAAAGCGAAGGGTTATCAGGTCACACACTGGGCCATTATGTTTCCGCATGTGCACTCATGTTCACTTCCACGGGCAATCCTGAATTTAAAAAACGGGTTGATTATATTGTTGATGAACTGGCCCGTTGCCAGGTTGCAAGAAAAACAGGTTATGTGGGCGCTATACCAAATGAAGATTCCATTTTTGGAAAGCTGGCCATGGGAAAAATAAAAACCTCAGGCTTTGATATGAATGGAGGGTGGAGCCCCTGGTACACAGTACATAAAGTAATGGCAGGCTTGTGTGATGCATATTTATATTGTGATAACAAACAGGCATTGAAAGTTGTGACTGGTATGGCAGACTGGGTATATAATACCATTGACCATCTTTCCGATTCGCTACGGATGAAAATGCTTTTTTGTGAGTATGGTGGTATGAATGATGTATTGGCAAACATCTATTCGTACACGGGCAACAAAAAATATTTAGACCTCTCGTATAAATTCAAAGATGAGTTTGTGATGGGCAAGCTGGCAAAAAAAACAGACCCCATGCCGGGCAAGCACAGTAATACCAACGTACCCAAGGCTATCGGTGCTGCCAATCAATACAACCTGACCAATAATGAAGATGAAAAGACCATCGCTTCGTTTTTCTGGGACATCATGGTGAAACATCACAGTTATGTAATTGGTGGCAACAGCAATTATGAATATTGCGGTCAGCCCGACAAATTAAATGACCGCTTAAGCGACAATACCTGCGAAACCTGTAATACCTATAATATGCTTAAGCTTACCAGGCACTTGTTTTCCTGGCAACCTTCAGCCAGTTATATGGATTATTATGAACGGGCATTATACAATCATATCCTTGCTTCACAAAACCCCGAAACAGGAATGATGTGTTATTTTGTTCCATTAAGGCAGGGCACACACAAAATATTCAGCGACTCATTTAACACCTTCACCTGCTGCGTGGGCAGCGGAATGGAGAATCATTCAAAGTATGCTGAAGAGATATATTCACAGGGTGCTGATGGAAGTTTATTTGTAAATCTTTTCATCCCTTCTGAACTCAACTGGAAAGAAAAAAATGTTTTGATTCAGCAGCAACATTTCGTGCCGGAAACAAACCAGGTTAAATTAAAAATACTTTGTAAAAAACCGGCTTCATTTACATTAAGGATACGCAAGCCGGCCTGGAGTAAATCCAGCCCTATTATATATGTAAATGGTAAAACAGTAGAAACAGAGATTGACAGCTATGGCTATTTATGGACCAGCAGGCAATGGAAAAATAATGATGTGGTCACGGTTGACCTGTCGATGAATATTTATGCCGAAGCCATGCCGGATAATGCAGACCGCATCGCTTTCTTATACGGGCCTGTTGTGCTGGCTGCTGAATTGGGAAAAACCATGCCCGACCCAATCTATGGCACACCGGTATTACTTACAGATAATAAAAACGCCAATGACTGGATAAGGCCGGTTGTCAATCAATCACTGACCTTTGAAACAAAAAATACAGGTAAGCCCACTGATGTAAAACTCATCCCGTTTTACAAAATGTATAACCAGTACTACAGTGTGTACTTTGACTATTTTACCAACAGTGCTTTTACCGAACGGCAGGCCACCTATGAAGCAGAGAAAAAAGCACAGCGTGAAATTGAAGAGAAAACAATTGATAATTTCCGCATTGGTGAAATGCAGCCCGAGAGAGACCACAATTTATTTGCTACTGAAAAAAGTTATACCGATGAAGCTATTGGCCGCATGGGCCGGGAAGCAAGGGCAGAGAATTATTTTACATTCGATATGAAACTACAGCCCGGTATTAAACAAAGTTTGCTGCTTACTTTATTTGGCGACGATAAGAACCGCAAGTTTGATATTTTTGTGGATGATAAATTAATTGCCACTGAAGACTGGCCCGGAGGTATTACCGGTAAATTCTATGATAAGACCTATCCTATTCCCGCTGATTTAATACAAAACAAAACAACAATAAAAGTGAAAATTGCCGCCAACTATAATAAAACTGCCGGAAGGATCTTCGGGGTAAGAATTATTAAAGATTAGTCAGCAGGCGATTTACAATTAACAGGAAAAGTTTATGGCGAAAAATGTTACGATCATCGGCGGAGGAATTATTGGATTATGCAGCGCTTATTATTTGCAAAGAGAAGGCTATGAAATAACTGTTATTGACAGGGGTGATATCACTGATGGTTGCTCCTTTGGTAATATGGGTTATATGTCGCCCAGTCATTTTGTTCCCCTGGCCAGCCCGGGCATTATTTCCGAAGGTATCAGGTATATGCTAAGCAGCAGCAGTCCATTCTATATCAAACCAAGATTGAACTGGGACCTGATGCAATGGGGGTATCATTTCTGGAAGAGCAGCAATGCAGCTACTGTAAAAAAAAATTCACCTCACCTTAATAACCTTTTACAGTTAAGCCGTCATCTGATAAATGATATGCGCAATGAGATCGGTGACAGTTTCGATATGGAAGAAAAGGGTTGCCTGATGATGTGCAGGCAGGAGAAAACACTTGATCATGAATTTCACCTGGCCGATGATGCAGAAAAGTTTGGATTGAAAGTAGAAAGATTAAGACGGGAAGCGGTGCAGCAGTTGGAACCCGACGTGGAACTGGATGTTGCCGGAGCCGTGTTGTTTAAAGATGATTGTCATTTCAATCCTGGGAAAATGATGCTGGCCCTTAAAAAGAATGTAGAGGGTAAAGGAATAAAATTTCAGCTTCATACAACAGTTACTGGTTTTGAAAAAGCTAATAATAGAATTTCAGCTGTAATAACAGATAAAGGTAAATTCGAGTGCAGCGAGGTCATTATTGCTACCGGTAGCTGGTTGCCTGTTGTTGCAAAGATGATGGGCATTAAATTATTACTACAGCCAGGCAAAGGTTACAGTCATACCTATAGCCATGTAGAGAAAAATATTAAATACCCTGCTATACTGGTTGATGGAAGATGCGCCATCACACCCTGGGGCCACCAGTTACGTATTGGAGGCACCATGGAGATAAGTGGAATAAACAATAAAGTGCTGGTAAAGCGTATGCAGGGCATTTATGATTCTGCGAAAGTTTTTTACCCGGGGTTGAAGATAGATTTTCCTCCAACAGATAAAATATGGAATGGTTTAAGGCCGGTAACACCTGATGGATTGCCTTATATCGGCAAAGCTTCAAACTTTACTAATGTTATCATTGCCGGAGGCCATGCTATGCTCGGCATTTCGGAAGGCACAGGTACAGGAAAACTGGTAAGTGAGCTCATCAGGAATCGAACAACCAGTGTTGATATCAGTGCATTCGATCCGGGAAGGTTTTAGCCGGGTTTAGTTTTTACGAAAGACAAATTTTTCGTTCAGCAGGTCAAAAAGTTTTTTATAAAATTCCCGAAACTCAGGGTATATATCCTTTAAAAAAACAGGCGACCTGAACTCCAGTTGATAGCTAATATTTAATAACCCATTGTTGAATGCAGATTGTCGTGTAAAAACAATACTCGTGTCCGGCATTCGCATTCTCAGGTTTTTGGGTAATCCTTCCATCACATATCCATCAGGAAGAAATATGGCAGCGGTAATATCATATTTCTGGTTGGCGCTATAAAAGATATCTGTATTTCTTTCCTCTGCAATAAATGGATTTTTCTCAAGCCCTGTAAAAAGGTTGGCTGAAAAATATTTATACTCCCCGGAGCTGCTGCCGGCACTTTCAAATTGCACATGTTCTATCAATGGCAACGAATCTGTCTCCTCATTCTCTACCCTAAAGCTATCAATACGAACTGTTCCCGGCGATGCCAGTTTATCTTTCAGGTTAACCACACTGCCCTTTCCTTCGGGTAATAATTTGCAACGCTCATAATCCGCTGCGGTAATTGTTGCAATACCTTTCAATGTTCCATTGCTATCAGCCTGGGCATTCAAAAAAACTTTGCGGTTGAATACATGCTTTTCATCAAACAATACACGCCAACCCCACTCATAACTATCAGGTTTGGCGATCAACAATGCTTCGGAAGCCATTACTTCCAGAGGTATAAGCATAGAAGGGGTGGATCTTTCTGTTGCATCAAGAATATATATTTTGTCTCCGATCGTTACCTGGGCCAATACTTTATCAAACTGGTCATATCCCGCAACTCCGGTATTGATGATCCCATTATCCCTGGTACTTACCAGTAACGGATGAACTGTAAGTCCTGCATCTTTTAACAGGTTGATCAGGATGAGATTCACTTCGCCGGTAGTTCCCTTCTTATCTCTCCACGCACTTTTTACCCCATCAAGCGCCCAAATATTGGAATACCCGTTCCATTGCATGTTCTTTCTTACATATTCATGTATGATATACATTTTTTTGAATGGGTCATTTAATCCAACAAGCATCATGTTGAGATCTGCAGTACGGGGTATGTCTTTTTTTAACTGGCGTCCAAAATCTTCATCTTCCACCAGTTCCTTTATTATCTCCGGCCATGTACGTAGTAAACTTCTTCGTGGGACACCTGGAAAATCCAACGCTATAAGTCTTGACTCAATTTTTTGCAGGTAATCTTCCCGGCAGCTCATATAAGGCTCGTCTGACAGGCCAGGTACATTCTCCATAGCGTACCAGTTATAATTGCCGGCACCATCTTTACTACTTGTACCTTTTTGCAAAGGCAAGGAACAATTAGGGATAAAGTCCATAATGAATTCAGAAGGAAAATCCACTATAAACCTGCTGAACTGAACTGGTATCTTCTTTTGAAAATACCATTGGTCACGGGTTGCATTGTCAAGCGTATATTTATATTCAATGATGCTTCCTGCCTTTACTTCAGGGAAAGCGAATATCTTTTCTGAAAAACGGGCATTGATCTTTTTATCATAGACAGAAGCCTTATCAACTTTACTGATCACAACATTGCCCGAGGCATCCAGGTTATAGGTCTGTGCGGAAAAGTTAATGATAGATATCATTTTATCGTGTGACGGGTACTTTACCTTGACATTCGCATATTCAAAGCCGCTTTCATTGAATATCTTTATTCGTACACGATGAAGAGTCTGCTCATAAAAAGACAGGGAGGAAGTTGTCTCGTTAATCCTGAAAACAGACTCCGCTTCATCAAAGATCACCATTGCTGCTGCCCCTTTATCAAAGCCACATTCTTTCATCACCAGGTCGGATTTATCCACATCCCCGTATGCAGGCAATTTTTTCAGTTTCTGTGCATGCAGGCCGATAGAGAACAGGCAAAAAAACAGTAGCAGACAAATGTGTTTCATAAACTATGTTTAGATAAAAACTATTCCAATCCTATCTCATAATGCATTTCTGGTATCTCTACGTCACCAAAACCTTTCCGGATAAGCCTTTGTTTAAAATCCTGCTGCACATTATACTCTCCATGAACTAAAAACAAACGTTTCACCTGTTTAGGGTCCTGGCAGGAAAGGAACTGGCAAAGGTCATCATAATCGCCATGGGCGCTCATGCTGCGGATAGCGCCTATCTCTGCGTTTACTTCATGCAGTACACCAAAAATATTCACTTCCTTTCTGCCGCTTTGTAATCTGGCTCCCAGTGAATTAGGTTCGCAATAACCCGTAAGCAAAATAGTGTTGCGGCTGCTTTCAATATTATTGCTGATATGGTGTTTTACCCGCCCTGCTTCAGCCATACCGCTTGCCGATATAATAACACAGGGCCCGTTTCTGAAATTAAGCATCTTCGATTCATCTACCGACTTAACGAATTTTAATCCTTTGAATCCAAAGGGATCATTATCTTTTTCCAAAATCTTCTGAATGGTCCTGTTAAAATATTGCGGGTAGTGTTTTACAATTTCCGTTGCCTTCACACTTAATGGGCTGTCCACAAAATAATCAAGGTCGGGCAACCTTCTTTCCAGTTCCAGTTGGTTAAGGGCATATAAAATTTCCTGTGTTCTTCCTACACTGAATGCCGCAATAATTAACTTCCCCTTTTTCTGTACGCAGGCTTTTTCTATCCAATGCAGGATCTGGTCGGGGGTGGTAACCGCATTATCATGCAGGCTGTTACCATAAGTAGATTCCAGCAAAATATAATCGGCCTGTGGAAATTCTTTCGGTGATTTTAAAATAACATCCCGGTATCTTCCCACATCTCCGCTAAAAGTAAGCCGTGTGGTCTTTCCGTTCTCTTTTACCTTGAGATGCACTGCAGCGCTGCCGATGATATGACCAGCATCGGTGTACATTACCTCAATGTGTTCATCAACAGCAAACCATTTATCATAGTCTACCGTTACAAAATGATCCACAGCTTCTAATGCATCCTGCGTGGTATATAATGGCTTTAAGTATGGCAACCCTTCCTGTGCCCTCCTTTTATTTTCGTACCTGATATCGTTTTCCTGTATGCCAGCGGAATCTTCCATTAAAGCTGCAGCCAGCTCTTTGGTTGCAGGCGTGCAATATATCGTGCCGTTAAAACCATCTGCAACAAGTTTAGGCACAAGTCCACAATGATCTATATGTGCATGAGAAAGGATCATAGCGGTTATTTGTGTTACATCAAAACCAAAGTTTCCGTTCAGTACATTGGTATCTTTACCCATACCCTGGAACATACCGCAATCGAGCAGGTATTTTTTCCCGTTCGTGAGTGTGATCAGATGCTTGGAACCTGTAACAGTTCTTGCTGCTCCGTGAAATGCAATTTTCATATATGTCGTTTAAATCGTTTAAAGTTTAAATCGTTTAAGATTCAATATTTAGTATTTAAGGTTTTTATCGAGAACCACAACCTTAAACATTAAACCTTTAAACTTTAAACGATTGCACCGAGCCACGCCATCATCCCCATCCCTATCTCAATGGCTCCTTCATCAATATTAAATGTAGGTGTATGAACGCCGCTGGTTATTCCTTTTGCCTTGTTGCCAGCACCGAGGCGGAAGAAACATGCAGGTATCTGGTGTGAGTAGTAAGCAAAATCTTCGGCACCCATCCTGAGCTCTGTTTCTTCTACATTAGCTGCTCCCATATATTCTTCTGCTTTCTTTCTTGCTGCTGTTCCCAATGCTTCATCATTCAGCACGAATGGGTAGCCCACATCAATATGAATAGTCGCCTCAGCACCCATTGCCCTTACGATCTCTATTGTTTGTTTTTTGATGAGTTCATGTGCCTTGAACCGCCATTCTTCATTCATCGCCCTGAAAGTACCCATCAGTTTTACTTCGGATGGAATTACATTGGTGGTATGGCCTCCCTGGAAAGAAGTAATGGAAAGAACAGACGGATTCACGGGGCTGTTATTCCGGCTGATGATCTGCTGCAGGCTTATGATGAGGTGCGATGCAATTAAAATAGTATCAGCAGTGAATTGTGGAGCAGCCGCATGGCCTCCTTTACTCTTGATGCTGATATAAATCTCATCAGCGCTGGCCATTACCATCCCGTTGCGAAAACTTAATTTCCCGGTTTCCAGGCCGGGGTGCACATGTAGCGCAAATATTTTTTCCGGTTTCGGATTTTCTAAAACACCTTCTGCGATCAGCAGGCTGGCACCGCCAGGATTTTTTTCTTCACCGGGTTGAAAAATTAATTTCACAGTCCCCTCCCACTTGTCCTTCAGTTCATTCAAAATCTTTGCGGCTCCCAGTAAGCAGGTTGTATGTACATCATGGCCGCAGGCATGCATTACACCCATATTCTTCGACCGGTATTCCACATCATTCTCTTCGGTGATGGGTAATGCATCCATATCAGCACGCAAAGCAGTAACCCGGCATGAAGGATTTTTTCCTTTTATCAATCCCACAACGCCGGTGGTTGCTTTCATTTCAAACGGTATACCCCAGTCCTTTAATTTTTGCTGAACAAAGGCGGCTGTTTCAAATTCCTTATAGCTTAATTCGGGGTTAGCATGGAGGTGGTGACGGATGTCTATAAATTCACTGGCGTATTTTTTAGCCAGCTGTTGTATGCTTTCCTTAATCATTGAATAAAAATACTCTTAAACTGTCATAAAAAAAACTTTGCCAAAGTGCAGGACTTTGGCAAAGTTATATTTGAAATCGGTTCATTTTAATTCTCCTTCTTTGATCTTATCTGGTTTTAGTTCAATGGTTTCCGGAACCACGTAAACATTACCTGTTACCACTTTACCCTTCATGATCATGTCCCTGTATCTTTCTGCATCTTTCTTCTCCACAAAATCGCCAAACTTCATTTTAATGAATGGCGACTGGTAGGTCATGATCACTTTTTCTTCGGGAAAAGTTTGTAAAAGATAGGCTCTTACTTTCATGGCATAATCCCGGTTATCGCTTTTTAATACAAATAAGCGATATCCCTTTACAAACCTTGTGGCCATTAAATTAAACTCAGCCTCAACTTTTGCAAGTATATCCAGGCGTGGATCCTTGGTAACCGTAACTTTCTGGGGTTTTACAGTATCTGCAGTTGTAGTTTGTGCAAAGCCTGTTGTAGAAAATGCTGTACAAATAAGGCAGTACATAAACTTTTTCATAATATTCATTTTTACAAATACCATTCCATTAATTTCTATCCCTGCAAATCTATATTTTTTATGCTCAGCCTTAACAGTAAAGGAAAGAATATTTGGTTTTTTATCCCCATTTTAACTGATTGCCGTAAAAATACGCACCGCATTTATAAAATTATGCAGGCGGTGGTATTTACTATTAATCATTCGTTATATTTATCGCTCTATCACAACAAAACTATACTGCATGAAAAAAACTAAATTCCTGTTAATACAGTTTGTGCTTTTTGCAGGTGCAACGCAGGTACTAAAAGCCCAGGCCACTTTTCCTGTGAATGATGTGGCAAACCCCAAAGACGGCTGTTATGCTTTTACCAGGGCTACTATCGTAAAAAAAGCCAACGATACTTTATTAAATGCAACCCTGGTTATCCGCCAGGGTAAAATTGAAGCGGTGGGTAATAATATTACCATCCCAAAAGAAGCGGTGGTCATTGATTGCAACGGAAAATACATTTACCCGGCATTCATCGATATCTATACTGATTATGGGATTGCATCTGCCCAGCCGCAGCAGGCAACCGGCGGGGGTGGTGGCGGTGGTTTCTTCCGCACACAACAAATAACTTCAAACACTAAGGGCGCTTATGGCTGGAACCAGGCTATTAAGAGTGAAACAGAGGCGTATAAAATATTTAGCACCGATGATGCAAAAGCAAAAACACTCAGGGATATTGGTTTTGGCGCCGTACTCACGCACCAGAAAGATGGTATTGCACGTGGTACGGGTGCATTTGTAACGCTGGCCAACGAACCCGATAATTTTGTGCTAATAAAAGACAGGGCTTCTGCAAACTATTCGTTCAGCAGGGGAACATCCGGACAAAGTTATCCGGCTTCGCTGATGGGAAGCATTGCTTTATTGCGCCAGACATACTTAGATGCACAATGGTATAAATCAAACCCATCAGCAGAAGGTGTTAACCTCTCTTTAAAAAGCTGGAATGAAAACCAAAACCTGCCGCAAATTTTTGATGGCAATGATAAGTGGAACGACCTGAGGGCTGATAAGATCGGTGATGAGTTTGGTGTGCAATATATAATCAAAGGCGGTGGCAATGAATATCAGCGTATGAGGGAAATGATCGAAACCAAAGCTTCATTCATTTTGTCATTGAATTATCCGGCAGCCATGGATGTTGATGACCCCAATGACCTGCGCTTTGTTGGGCTGGATGATCTTAAGCACTGGGAACTTGCTCCTGGCAATGCTGCCGCATTTGAAAAAGCAGGTATCAATTTTTGTCTTACCTCGGCAGACCTTGCCAACCCTGCAGATTTTATGGCTAACCTGCGCAAAGCCATTGAATACGGATTAACAGAATCAAAAGCACTTGATGCATTGACAAAAGCGCCTGCCAGTTTATTAGGTGTATATGATAAAATAGGGAGCCTCGATGCAGGCAAGATCGCCAACTTCATAATTACATCGGGGCCGGTGTTTGCAGAAAAAACGGTGCTGCTGCAAAACTGGACACAGGGTATTAAAAATGCAGTTAAAGAAGAAAGCTGGTATGATGTAAAAGGAACTTATAACCTGGTGGCCAATACTAATGCAGGTGTTAAAGCCTGGTCACTTGAACTGAAGGACGCCGGCGTAGCCAGCTTTATGAGCAAAGACACATTAACCGGTAAATACAGCTATGATGGAAAATTGGTTAAGCTGAGTTATACTGAAGGCCGTGGCCCAAATGCGAAAGAAACTATTTTAAGCGGCGCTGCAAATGCCAATACATGGAATGGAACCGGAAGAGATGCAGCTGGAAGTACTTTTACCTGGACCGCAACATTTGATAAAATAGCTGCAGCAAAGGCAGACAGCGCAAGGCCTAAACAACCATTGGTGCTTGGAAAAGTTACTTATCCATTCCTGAGTTATGGATTTGAAGAAATACCTAAACAGGAAACCATCTTAATTAAAAACGGAACTGTTTGGACAAGCGAAAAAGACGGCAAGCTTGAAAACACCGATGTGCTTGTGAAGAATGGAAAGATTGCGGCTATTGGAAAAAATCTTTCTGACCCTGCTGCAAGAGTAATTGATGCAACCGGCAAGAATATTACGCCCGGTGTCATTGATGAGCACTCACATATCGCTTCGTCTTCCACTAATGAAGGAGGCCAAAGCGTTACTTCAGAAGTGAGGATTGGCGATAACCTTAATCCAGACGATATCAATATTTACAGGCAGCTCAGTGGGGGGGTAACCTCATCACATATACTGCACGGCTCTGCCAATACCATCGGCGGACAAACACAATTGATAAAACTCCGTTGGGGCATGGATGACCAGGAATTAAAATTTGCTGGTGCCGACCCCTTCATAAAATTCGCACTGGGCGAAAATGTAAAAAGAAGCAGTTCAACACAAGGTAATACACGTTTCCCTGATACGAGGATGGGTGTTGACCAGGTTCAGATGGATGCATTTCAAAGAGCAAGCGATTATCAAAAAGCATGGAAAGCCGCTGAAGAAAATAATAAGAAAAAAGGAGCAACGCCCATTGTTGTAAGAAGAGACCTGGAACTGGATGCCCTGGTGGAGATCATGAATAAGAAAAGATTCATCACCTGCCACTCTTATGTGCAGAGTGAGATCAATGCAATCATGAAGGTGGCAGAAAAATTCGGGTTCAACATCAATACTTTCACTCACATCCTGGAAGGATACAAAGTAGCTGATAAAATGAAGGCCCATGGCGCTGCGGCATCTACTTTCAGCGATTGGTGGAATTATAAAATGGAAGTGGTGGATGCTATCGCCTACAATGCATATATCATGAACAAAGTGGGATTGAATGTAGCCATCAACTCTGATGATGCAGAAATGGCACGCCGCCTGAACCAGGAAGCAGCGAAGAGTATGAAGTACGGTGGCATGAGCGAAGAAGATGCATTGAAGATGGTAACTATCAATCCTGCCAAAATGCTGCATGTTGACAGTAA
The DNA here is from genome assembly GCA_044222465.1 of Ferruginibacter sp. Classification (GTDB taxonomy): domain Bacteria; phylum Bacteroidota; class Bacteroidia; order Chitinophagales; family Chitinophagaceae; genus Ferruginibacter. Next base: position 3,818 of record JBGANE010000043.1, on the reverse strand, counting down.
AGTAGGAAGTATAAAGGTTGGAAAGGATGCAGACCTTGTTATCTGGAGCGATAACCCTTTATCTGTTTATGCAAAAGCCGAAAAAACAATGGTGGATGGCATTATCTATTTCGACAGAGAACGGGATATGGAAATGCGTAGACAAAACCAGGCTGAGAAAACAAGGCTTATACAAAAATTAGCTGCTGCGAAAAGAACGGCTTCCGGAGGCGGTGGTGGTGGTGGAAACTTCCAACGGGCAAGACCGAGATATGAAGTTGTAAATACCTGCAGCGATCATAACCACAATACGGGACTGCTTACCATTCATGCCGACGAACAGGATGAAAATAATTAACCTGAAAAATTTATTACAATGAAAAAGATACTTTTTTATATAAGCTGCGTTTTTGCAACAACAAATACGTTTGCACAGGAAACCATATTGCCTGCTGCTGCGCAAAAAGAAACCATTGCACTGACCAATGCAACTATCCATATAGGCAATGGCCAGGTTATTAATAACGGTATTGTTGTGTTTAGTAATGGGAAAATTACAGATGTTGGTACAGGCATTGCCACGGGCAGTGCAAGGGTGATTGACTGCAAGGGAAAACAAATTTATCCCGGGTTGATCCTGCCCTCTACCCAATTAGGTTTGCTTGAAGTACCTACAGTAAGAGCAACAGTTGATGCGTCTGAGATTGGAGAAATGAATCCAAGCATCCGTTCACTGGTGGCTTACAATACTGATTCAAAAGTTACCAATACTTTACGTCCTAATGGCATCTTACTCGCCAACATCGTTCCCGATGGCGGAATCATTTCCGGTTCGTCTTCTGTTGTGCAATTAGATGCATGGAACTGGGAGGATGCCTCTTACAAAGCAGATATCGCCATTCATTTTCGTATGCCTTCGTTACTTGCACGTCGTGGAGGAGGAAGAGGTGGTTTTGGTGGTGGTGGCGGGCAACAACCGGCAGCTGACCCTGTAAAAAGAGGCCTGGAACAAATTGAAAATGTAAAAATATTTTTTCGTGAAGCAAAAGCTTACCTGGCCCAAAGCGCTCATGAAAATACTAACCTCAAGTTTGAAGCAGTTAAAGGCCTTTTCGATAAAAAACAGAAACTGTTCGTTCATTGCAATATTGTAAAAGAGATGCTGATCGCTGTTGATTTTGTAAAAGAATTTGGATTTGATGTGGTGTTGGTTGGCGCCGTTGACAGCTGGCAGATAGCAGATATCTTAAAACAAAATAACATTGCCGTTGTTTTGAACCAGCTGCATAATTTACCCACGATGATAGACGACGATATTGATCAGCCTTTTAAAACACCGGCCATGCTGCAAAGAGCAGGTGTATTATTTTGCCTGAATGATGATGATGAAAACACCCGTAGCCGCAACCTGCCCTTTAATGCGGGCACTGCATCTGCCTATGGTTTGTCAAAAGAAGAAGCATTAAGCGCTGTTACTTTGAATACGGCGACCATCCTGGGCATTGCCGACAAAACAGGCAGTATTGAAAAAGGCAAGGATGCTAACATCGTTGTGAGTGAAGGCGATATCCTGGACATGCGTACAAATATCCTAAGTCATGCTTTTATACAGGGACGCCAGATAGACCTGCATAACAAGCAAACACAACTGGCAGAGAAATACGAAACAAAGTATGGGATAAAATAAAAACTATCACATACATATCTTACGCCACTGCTAAGCAGTGGCTTTTTTGTATCCATGATCTCATTTATTCAAACTATAAAGAAGCCTTTATATAAGCATAGCCTTCTTTCTGTTTCAGCAATATCTCATAAATGCCATCGGGTACTGTAACCACACCCGGCAACAGTTGCGATTTATCAATACTCCATCTTTTCATGGCTACTTCACAAACGCCGAATGTTACATTCTTACCAGCAAGCTTTGAAACATCTGCCGAAACCACGGACTTCCCTTTGGTGATCATCTCCAGCGACTGTGCATAATAGACCACTTCTATTTTTGCATTAGGGTTAGCACTTAAAATTTCATTACACCACCTGATCACTGCTTTATGTGTATTGGTGTCTTTGGTGGTTACATCAAAAACAACATGATAAGGAGGCGCCTGCGAAAAGACTTTACCGGCTTGCAGGAACAGTATTGCAGAAAGCATTAAAATATGTTTCATAACTGGATGATTTAAGAATTAAAAGCTACAATTTTTTTACTAATTATTTTCTGAAAAATTACCGGAGAATGGGATAGAGAGATCAGCTTTCTTCTGTTTTATGCTTTAGCTCTACCTTAAACCATGTCCTTGTCATCATTATTACCATAATAAGAAGTACAATAAAGATGATAGTGAGAAAATAAACCAGTTGCATTTTATTTACCAGGAATACAAGCAGGAGTAATAATAACCCCGAGGTTAAAAATGTTTTCTGGTATTTCTTTCTCAATCGGTCATAGTCATGTGGGTAAATGAGCATTCTCGTTAACCTCACCACACTTAAAATAAAAACAGCAAGCCCAACAATGAATATATAACCCGACATCAGGATCGTGTCATCCGGTTTTTTTCCAACGCCATTCAGTATCACCGAGAATGTAGCACCAACAATACCCAATGATGCCAGTGTAGGAATATACTGGAGCATAAAGAGTTGGCCCTTCAGGAAGCCGGGCTTGCATTCACTGTCGGCTACCAGTGCAAAGAATATCCACCAAAGAGCAAACACAATGAGTATACCCAATCCAAAGCAGGTCCATATATAAGCATTCAGCGCTTTGTAAGAATCTATGCCGTTGATGATACCCAGGATGCATTCGCCAAAAACAATGATGGTAAGCAGTCCCATCCTTTCCACCATGCTTGGCGATAAACTAAAATCAGAACTGCGATGCAGTAGTCTCTTGTATGTAATAAAGGGTGGCAGGTAGTCGAAGAACAAAACAAGCCAGAACAAAATAGCTTTATAAGGTTGAGGAATAAAAAAAGAAACAATGAGCAATGCAAAGCTTATCAGGTAGCAAACCGTATAAGCTCTGCCCAGCCTTCGATGGTTCTTATCATAAATGCCTACGCTCCACCAGAGATAGGTAATGAACAATTGCATAACAGCAAAGCAAACCGTGGTCCTGAATACAACCGTTTCTGCAGGGCTGCTGAGCGCCACACAAAGCGCTGCAACTGCCATCATTTGCCAGAGCGTCATGAACCGGGTTCGTATGCCGGGTGTACCATGCAGGTCGTGGTGCAAACTTCCATTGCTCCATCCCCAGAAGATAATAGCAAACTCGTAAACATAATTGATAATACTGCCCGTATCAGGATGACTGGCCAGGTGATGAGTGACACGTGAGATGGCGATCACATATACCAGGTCATAAAACAATTCCAGCCAGCTGATCTTTCTTTCGGTGATCGCAGTGCTGAACTTTTTGGGAGGCCCCCACCAGATATTTGCATCTTCTTTCTTCATAAATAATTACAGGCGCCGGAACATTTTTCCAAATGTAATTAAAGAAGATATTATCTCATTATCTTTATGCATTAACGATCTGCCTATGCAACGCATCCCCGAATCGGAGCTCATCATTAACAGCCGTGGCGCTATTTATCACCTGGATGTAAGGCCTGAAGAACTTGCTAATACCATCATTGTAGTAGGTGACCCCGACAGGGTTAAAAAAGTAAGCGCCCATTTTGATAAGATAGAACACCAACTGCAGCACCGGGAATTTATTACCCACACAGGTTATATCAGAAATACCCGTTTGTCCTGTATCTCCACCGGCATAGGCCCCGATAATATTGATATCGTCTTTAACGAACTGGATGCACTGGCCAATA
>JBGANE010000042.1:0-23820 GCA_044222465.1 Ferruginibacter sp. | reverse complement strand
ACCATGATGCGGCGGGGTTTCACAGTAAGTTCTATTCAATGGCAATAATTCTATCGGCATATCACCCGTATCAATATTTTGATGAAACTCCCTGACAGCAAATACTTCATAACCCAGTTCTTTCATCAAAACGGCCGATGGCGAATTTTCCAATCCATTGCTCCAGTCATCATAAAGGCTATGTGTTTCAAATACCACAACTGGTTTGTTTTGTTTCAGCATTTCAACAGCGCCTTGTAACACTTTTATTTCGCTTCCTTCCACATCTATCATCAACAAATCAATTTTGCCTGGCTTATTTTGTGCTACATAATCATCAATAGTTATGGTATGTAAAACATTTGCAGCTTTTTCATTAGCTTCAACAGTTGAAGCCAATGCATCTTCACCTTCAAAAACCAATTGTTCCTTGCTCTTATTCCATAATGCAAGATTGTTAATGATTATATTGTTCAACCCGTTAAGCTTTGCATTTTCGATGATGAGGTCAGAATTATTTTTGTTGGGTTCGAATGTATGGCATACACCAGTGTCCTTGATATTATTGGCAACAGGTATTGCCTGGTCGCCAAAATAGGCGCCGGCAATAATTACATTCTTTGCATTCTTTGAAAAGTGCAGCAACAGTTTTGTGGTTTGGGGTTCCCACACATGATCAGGAATCGCAGGGCTGCACAATAAAAACTCTCTTGCAATCTTAGAATTATATACAAAATTTATCTTAAGCCCGTTTTGCAATATTTTTGAAAAAGCTTCCCCCATAAACAATTCATCGGCCAGTGGTCCCGAAACTGTATCCCTTACATTCAGTTGGGGATAACCAGCTTTCTTCTCAAACGCAATCAATGCCTCAATAAAGCTTTCCCGGTAGGCAGGGTTGCCTTTTAATACTCCTTTTATTGACTCAAGTTTTGTCATTGAATTAATTAAGGGTAAGATTTTGGTCAATAATTTTATTGTCAATTAATTTCTGAATGGTCTTTAAGCGTATCAGGTCTGATTGACGGAAATTCGAATCATTAAAATCAATTCTAAGCAAACCGGTTTTGAGATCTTTTACAGCGTTTGTTAAACTTACCTGCGGCTGGTGAGCAGGTGCCAGTTTTTTATAGAGGTCAAAACTTACTTTATATGAACGCTTATCGGGTTGGGCATTTGCGTTGATACTTACATCTACATCACCGAACAATTGCTGTACCGCCGTTGCCAGTTCTTTTACCTGATAATTCCATTCATTACTGCCGGTATTGATTATTAAAAAATCACCACCCTCTTTTCTTTGAATCGCCCAATCCATTGCCCTGGCCATATCTTTTATATGGATCAAAGGGCGCCAGGGGGTTCCATCACTGAGTATAGTTATCTTTTTATCTGCAATTGCGCTGGCAACAAAGTCATTTAACACAAGATCAAGTCGTAACCTGTCACTATAACCACAAGCCGTAGCGAAACGCAAACAGGTAATTTGAAAGTTGCTATCTGCTAAAAGTTGCAACCCTTTTTCGGCAAATACCTTTGATTTGGCATAAGCAGTAAGGGGATTTGTTTCTGATGTTTCGGTACGTGGAGCAGTATCTGCAAAACCATACACACTACAACTGCTTGCAAATACAAAATGATTTACCCCGTTTTTTTTTGCTTTCTCAGCAATACTGATTGCAGCATGATAATTTATGTCGAGGGTGGGTGTTTCGTATGCATTTCCCATGGGGTCATTTGAAATAGCAGCAAGGTAAATCACCGCTTCAATCCCACTAAGTAATTGTTCATCAAAATTTCTTACATCCCCATAGTGTTGTACATTAAGTAATGTATCTCCGGCAATACCATTGTAAGTATTGTTCTGAATAAAATACCCGATATCGTAGCCTGCTAAAAAAGAATCCGGGTATGTTGCCCTGAAATGTTTTGCGACCATTGGACCGATGTATCCAAGGTTTCCTATTATTAATACTTTCATGATCTTATTTCCAGGTTTTCCAGGGGGCTCTTCCACTTTCCCATAATTCGTTCAATTCGATCTTATCCCTCAGGGCATCCATACATTTCCAAAAACCTTTATGCTTAAAAGCAACCAGTTGTTTATCGGCAGTTAATTTTTCAAGAGGCTCATCTTCCCACATGATATTGCTCATATCTTTTTTCAGGTAATTGAATACGTCCGCTTTTAATACAAAAAAACCTCCATTGATCCATTGTGCATCGGCTTTTGATTTTTCACGAAAAGCATTTACATTTCCATCCGCAGACAAATCCATACCACCAAACCTTGCATCAGGCTGAACAGAAGTAACTGTGGCGATCTTATTATTCTTTTTATGAAAAGCAACCAGCTCAGTAATATTTACATCACTTACACCATCGCCGTATGTCAAAAGAAAATCTTCATTACCAATATATTTCCGTACTTGTTGTAACCTGCCCGCTGTTTTGGTTTTCATTCCGGTTTCAACTAATGTTACTTTAAAAGATTCGGAACGGGTACCATGAATTTCCATTTTATTATCTGCCAGGTCGATGGTTATATCTGAATTATGTAGAAAGTAGTTCATAAAATATTCTTTGATAACATACCCTTTATAACCGAGGCAGATCACAAAATCATTGAATCCATGATGGCTGTACATTTTCATAATATGCCAAAGAATGGGCTTACCTCCAATTTCAACCATTGGCTTTGGGCGGGTATCGGTTTCCTCTGAAATACGGGTACCCAGGCCGCCTGCAAAAATGACAACTTTCATAGATCCTTTTTTACAAAGTGCAAAAGTAAATGATTTAACTTAATCAGGTTTGCCTGATAGCTGCAGCGGCTTTTTGAGCAATATTACCCCAGTAAAAATGATCAAAGAACTCCTGTGGAATAATAGCACTGGTATTCAATAAAACAATTTGGTTGGCAAATTCCTCCCAGTCGTTATCGGCTATGATTTTCATCTTATCACCTGTTACTTCAGCCGGAATACCTGTGGCGCCGCTTTGTGTGGTAATTACAGAAAGATCGTACCCCAATGCTTCCACCAGTTTTGTTTTAATGCCACCCCCGTCAACTACGGGGTTAATAAAAATATCGGCTCCTTTAAAATACATGTTGATATCATCTACAAAGCCGGCGTAAATAATATTTTTTTCTTTATAGTCGATCAACCCCTTGTATTCAACCGGGAGCTTGTTGCCGCAAATGATGATCTTGTAGGGAAAGTTATTATTGGCTAACAGAACAGGATTTATCTTCTCAAGGATGTTATCTAGTGCATCCAGGTTAGGTTTATAACCCAATGTTCCGTTAAAGAGTAAGATCTTCTCTGTTTCCGTGATGCTGTGTTTATTGCAAATTAATTTCCTAAAAGTGTTTTTTTCTTCTGTGCCAGGTATACTGTTGTGTTCAAAGCCATAGGTTATGGTTACACATTTACCAGGAGACAGTTTAAAATTGTCGATCGCATAATTCCTGTCGTTATCATGGATAAAGAAATTAAGGTCGGCATTTCGGTGTGTAAATTTTTCATAGTGCCATAAAATACCCCACCACCATTTATTGATGGTCTTAAAACGAAGCGCTTCGATGTTGTGGGAGTGTACGATAAGTTTTACATTAATGAACCACTTTAGTAGTATGCCAAGCCAGCCATAATACGGATGTTCAATAATGAGATGAGTAATACTTTTGTCTTTGATAAGATGGTGCAGTGTAAAAAAATAGAATGGGTTTATGTACCTCAGTTTGCTGTTGCTGAGTATTTTTTTTACCGGGTAGCCTTCAGCTTCTGTTTTATCATTCTCCTGTACAGTAACACAAAGCAGGTTAATTTCTTTACTTAAGTAACGGTTAAAGAACGCAATACCTTTTTGCCCGCCCATATCGGGTGGCAAAAATTTATAAGAAACAAGGCTTAATACATTTACCTGCTGATTCATTCCTGTTTTTTAATGGCCACTATATTTACAAAGGGAGCAAACCAATAGCCTTTTTTACCGGATAATTTTATTACCCTGTTCAAAAGGCCGGTAAGTAAATTTACAACGGTATATTTATAATGTGTATCCCAAAAACCGGCTGTATATTCCAGGGCAAAGCCGGCTTTACCTGTTATGTCTGTATAATTCTTCCGGGTGATCATGTGCTCAGCCCATACACCCGTTTCACAATCACAGGTATTGGTGCCTAAAAATTCAACCTGTGGAACAGGTTTCTTTGAAAAATAGAAGTCTATTGCATTGGTGAAATCTTCAAAAGCCTTTCCTCTTGTATGTTTTACAAGTTGCAACAGATCAATTGAACTAATGCCCGGTACCCGCTTTCGTATATGTTGTTCCCGCTGTTTACGGTAGGTTGATCTTTCCACTTTATAATGATACCAATAATGTTTCAGACGCATAGCTATGTTATGATAATTGGCTGTTGTAGTAGAGTAGCATATAGTGCTAAGGCCCGAATGGTGAAGTTTTGTATAGAAGCTCCTGAGATCATATATGTGTTCAACTACATTGCGTGATGCCACAATATCGAAAGGGACATTATTCTTTTTCCCGTAATCAATCACCGCATCAATATCGCCGGAAATATAACCGGTGATGCTGATACCCAGGTTATCGCAGATGATCTTTGCATAAACGGCCCATTGAGGAAAGTAATCATTGAAATAAACCTGCTTAAAGCCAACTGTTCCGGCTAGTAAAAAAAGAGTGCCAAGCCCGGCGCCATAGTCTATAAATGAAAGGGAAGAAATTTCCTTACCGGTTTTTTGCACTGACCTGTAAATGATGTCGGCGCTGCTTTGGAGCGAAAAGAACAAACGCTTACCGGTATGGTGGCTCGAAAAATAATGTTTGCCAAAATCATCAATAGCTGTTTCGCTGATATCCAGCAGCGATAATTTTTCATGCAATTCGTTGGCCTTATCATTTATTCGCCGGGCCAGGTCATCATAAGGTTCAATAAATTTATATTGTTTACCTGTATGCAATGGATTATTCAGCTTTTGAATTAATGGCTGCTTTATTCCTGTTCTTCCAAACCATGAATAAACAAAACAAAACAAACAAAATGGAAACTAAGTGAGAATACCTGGTGATATCTTCACCCACTCTTACCGACTTAGGATCAAAAACAAAGTCAATAGTATGCTTGCCCTGTGGTATGGCAAGTCCACGCAGTGCATAATTCGTTTTACAATAAGGAACCTCTTTACCATCAATGAGTGCTTTCCATCCATGCGGATAATAAATTTCGCTGAACACAGCAAACTGGTTCGTAGCTGCATTGAAATCATATTTTAATTCGTCGTTTTTGTTTTCGAGGAGTTTAATATAGGCTGCCGAATCATAAACAGGGGAGAAGGGGACCGCTGTTTTGAATCTCTCATCCACAAAAGCCACCTGTTTCGGATCAAAGGAACTCAGCGAATTCATTTCTTCATCTGCGTTCTTCACAAATTTTACTTCCTTCACCAGCCAGCAGTTTCCTAAAGCAAACGGATTTAATACAGCCTGTGTCTGGCGCTGGTCTCTTTGATCGGGCAGGATGGCATATTTCATGTTCAGCATATTCAATACCGGGAAACTGTCTTTTGCCATTGGATTTGTGCCCCATGCCTGGATATTGGGAAAGATCTGTCTTTCTATCAGGTCCTGGTACAAACCAAGTTTGGCGGGACTGTAGCCTCCAATGTTATTATGTTTATAAGATGCAATGGCATCATTGAAAGAATTACCAAGATCAACTGTATAACCATTTTGACCCGGGAATGCCAGGTTGATGATCCTGTAATAACTGGTATCAGCTTTCAACTGGATATCGGCACGGGTGTCGGCATAGCTGGTTTCCAGGTCGGCAGGTTCAACAAAATTTTCTTCTTTTAAATACCTTCTGCTCACACCAAACAGGTCGATGCTGCAAAAAATAATAAGTGCTGCATATGCAACAGCTGGTTTTATCATTTTTCTTGCATACAGGAACATTACTGCAATGGCAACAAACATAAACCCAAGTGTTCTCCACATATCACTTAAGTAAAATGCCTGCCGGTCGGCTTTGAGGGCGCTGAAATAACTCCTGGTAAAATCGCTTCCTTTGCCTTGTAAACCATCATTGATACTCTTGCGCAGCTCACTGGTGGCATCATTTGAAAAATTGGAGAAGAAATAAAAGAGAACCAATACTGCCGCAGTGGCTCCAGTGATGTATAAACATTTTTTAAAGAGTTGCTGTAATTTTTCTTTATCAGTAATTGAAATAAATTCATTTAAAAATATAGCTGCCAGTAAAGACATAGAAAGCTGAGGTATAACCAACGACATGGATGGCGCCCTGAACTTTTTATAGAAAGGCATATTATCAAACAGGAAATAATTAACTGCTTCTAAATTTTTACCCCAGGCCAATACAATACCAAAGACTGTTATTGCAATGAGCCACCATTTATGTTCACTTTTAGAGAGGAAGGCTCCGAACAGGAACAACAGGCAAACGATAGCACCCATATACACGGTACCTTGCGTAGAAGGCAGTTCTCCCCAGTACATCCCGGTGGATTGCGCTATCTGTTGTGCAAAGCCCTGAGGCAAGGTGCCGGCATTTTCCTGCAGCACCTGCATGGCTTTGGAATCTTCGCCTAGTCCTTCGGATGAACTTGCACCAAATGCATTGGGAACGATCATCGTCATCGTTTCAGCCTTTCCATAACTCCAACGGAAGGCATAATCTTTATCGAGGCCGCCTTTTGTGGCATTCTTTTTATCCTTTTGCGTTAACTCACTTCTGCCACCCCTCATTGTTTCTTTGCTGAATTCATAAGTTGGCCAATAGATCATAGCCACAGTGCCAACAATAAGTGCACCCATCGCCATACTAAGCAATGCAGAAACGGCCAGGTGTTTTAATTTTTTCTCTTTAATGCATTTTATGACAAAAGGAATCGTCATAAAAACTACGATCAATAAAGTGTAATACACGATCTGCTGGTGAAGCTGCCCCAGTAACAATGATCCGGAAACCAGCAACAAGGCGCTGCCAAGCCAGTACTTCTGTTTAAATATCAATTGTAAACCTGCAAGTACTGCAGGCGCATAAGCCATAGACAGTAATTTGGTATCGTGTCCGCCGGCAATGAGTACCGGGTCATAAGAGCAATAGGCATAACCAATTGCTCCCAATATACTGACCCAGGGATTAATTCCTATCACCAGGCCCAGGATATAAAAACAAAGGGCTGCTATCAATAAATAGAATATCGGTTTGGGGAAGCCTAAGGTCAGTACGTTCTGAACAAGCTGCAGGCGGATGTTCATGGGCTTTTTAGAATCAAGCGCTATTTGAAATGTAGGCATACCACTCATCATGCTATTGGTCCATTTTGGAAAATGGCCGTATTTCTCTTTAAACTCAAAAGATTGCTGCGCCATTGCCTTCCACTGTATCACATCACTCTGTTGTACTGCCTTGCCTTCAAGCGCAGGCTTGTTTAAAAAAACAGACAGCAATACAAAAACTATTACTGCAACTACATGGGGGAGGATCTGCTTAAAATTAATATTCTTCATATGGAGATTTTGCTACGGCAAAATAATGCTAAAAAAGCCAAATAACTTCCGATAAGCCGTATAACATTTATGGGCAGGCATAAAAAAGCCACTTGCAAAAAGTGGCTTTAAGATTGATAAAATGATTTTATTAATTTCCCATTCCCTGCTGTGCGTTCTGCATATTCTCCATTTCGCCTTTCATATTCTTCTTCTTAAATAACGACACGTCAAGTTTTCCAAAGCGCCAGTTAAAGTTCAGTCTCACCATTTGAGGATCCCTGCGGCGTTCGTTATCCTGCACAAAATATTGCGACTCGGCATGTGTAGCATAAAGCCTTGTACGGAAAATATCACTGAACTGCAATGTTAATGAGGCAGTGTTGTTTTTCAGGAACTCTTTCCTGATAGACAGGTCTGCACCATAAATAGGTTTGATAAATCCCTGTGAACTTGGCTGAGACCCACCGCCAAACATCATACCCATACCACCACGGTTGCCACCTCCGCCCGGTGCCACAAGGGTTTTGGCAGTGTAATCACCGGAGAACTGGATAGAGAAGTTTTTAGGTAGTTTAAAATTATTATTGATCTTGGCAAACCAGCTGAATTGAGAACTGGTAATGCCACCTGCCAGGTTGCCTGCCTTAATGGTTGAATTAAACAGGTTGAGGTTTGTGGTAAGATCCCACCATTTAGCCAGTTTATTCTTTCCTGTCATTTCAAAGCCCACTGTATAACTCTTGTTAGCATTGGCATAAGTGCTGATGATAACGCTATCCGTTTTTGCAGGGTTAGGGTTAGCATCTTTATATTGATAACGGGTGATCAGGTTATTGGTATTCCTGAAATAAGCAGTTGCCAGGAAAGTATTGCCTGCTTTATATTGATTAGAATAAGATAATTCGATAAGATTGGTAAACTCAGGTACCAGCTTTGGATTTCCCACCGAAAGATTAAGCGAATCGGAATAATCAATAAAAGGTATCAACTGAAAAAAGTTAGGCCTGTTCACTTTTCTTGAATAATTCAGTTGCATATCCTGCTTGTCATTTATTTTATAAGAAACAAATGCACTTGGGAAAAGGCTTAGTGGATAATCGGTATTGAATTTTTGGTTCTTGCTCATGAGGTTACCGGTATAAGATGAACTCTCGGCTCTTAAACCTAACTGGTAATTAATTTTTTTCAGTTGCTGGGCAAAAGTAATATAGCCTGCATACAGCGCATCATTAAACTTATAATTATTGCTTAACCCGGTGAGTAAATAATATTGCCCATTTGACCCTTGTACATAGTTGTCATTGAAACTGGTGAAATTCCTGAAAGAAGCTCTTAAACCTGTTTCGATCTTAATTTTATCGGTTAGAGGATCAGCATAGTCGGTTTGAACAGTAAAGAATTGTGTAGTACCACCACCTCTAGATTGTTCAACAAACAAAGGCGTTTTCGGATTATTTGTTGGAAAGAAATATTGGGTGGTATAATCCCCAATATTATCATTCTTGCTGTAATTATAATTTGCATCAGCTGTCCATTCTTTATTGGCTTTGGCAAAGTTGTGTTTAAAACTAAGCGTAGAACCATAGTTCCTGAAGTTGCCGGTATTATTGCTGGTTCTGGCTCCCCTGTCGGTGATGGTAGTGCTGGTAACTGTATCCCTGTATATATTTATGATATCATCAGTTTTGAACTGGCCCCTTACAATATTGCCACCAACGGTAATCGTATTCCTGTTGTCAATAAAGTAGTCCATACCCAACCTGCCAAATGCGAAGAACCCTTTATTAATAGGTTTGTTCTCCTGTGTGAGATATGCTTTGGCATTAGTAAGATAATCAACACGGTCGCTTGTTACGGTACTTACGGATTTTCTCATACCAAATTGCCCCGCTGCAAAGAAGTTCACTTTGCCTTGTTTCATGTTGAAATCTCCACCAAGGCTTGGCCTTGCCCTGTAATCGATACCGGCACGTATATTCCCATTATAACCGGCTTTACGATTTTTTTTCAAAACAATGTTTAAGATACCTGCACCACCGCCACTTGCATCAAATTTTGCAGAAGGGTTAGTAATGATCTCAACCGAAGCAATAGCATCGGCCGGTATTTGTTCCAGCGTCATGGTTGTGGGCCTGCCGTCAACAAATATCTGAGGGTAGCGTTACGCAAAGAAACATTGCCATCAATATCCACATTAACCGAAGGAACATTCTTCATTACATCCACTGCAGTACCACCGGCGCTGTTGAGATTCTTTCCACATTAAAAACCTTACGGTCAATTTTCATTTCAAGGATCGACTTCCCGGCACTTACTGTCACATTTTCCAGTTGTTTAATGTCTGCTTCCAGTTTTATATTGCCCAGGTCTTTATCCACTCCGCTAAGCATGCTGCTGAAATCTCCATTTCTTGCAGCGCCCATGTTCAGTTCAAAATTCACCTTCTGCTCAATGGGTTTAAAACCTATTGCCGTGATCTTTAACTTGTAGCTGGCCATTATGTTCAGGTTCTCTAAACTAAATTCTCCTTTTTTAGTGGTGAGCATTCCGCTAACTATTACATCTTTTCTTTTTTTACTTACAGAGTCAAACTTATTTTGGATAAGTTGTACAGATGCAGCTTCAACAGGCTTGCCACTGGTTGTTTCCACTATCTTGCCGTAAAAGTGGCCAAGATTCATATTTTGTCCGCCCATTCTCCCACCTGCAGCGCCGGGGAATTGAGCAAATGTAAAAGAGAGGCTTAGGGTAAAAGCCAGGAATAAAAAGGGTTTGGTAAAGTTGATCATCATCAATTATTTTTTTCTAAATTTTTAACTGGGCGCAAAGTTGCCCTTAAAAGCCCGTATTTTATATAATTAACAGGATGAATGGTATAATAAAATGGGGAACAGCCTGCTTTCTTAACAAATTGTTAGCTATATACTTGCATATTGATAAGAACATGTAATAAACCGGTCAGTAAACCAATAATTACTCCAGTCATTTGAAAATAGATAAACATCTTTTTCGCCGATTTGTTCAGCATTTCTTCAGCTTTTGTAAGAGAGTAGCCAGCTACTTTTTCAGTAACCAGTTTTTCTGCGTTAATATCTTCTTCAAGCCTGATCATATAACTGTTCATCAGAACAGGGAATAGGCTTTCCAGTTCCAGCAAAAAAGCAGCTTTTAACTGGTTGATAGTTTTATCGCCTATGAACATGGACAACATGGGAAAAGTATCTCTCAACTTCTCCCGTAAAAAAATATCAATATGGTTTTCAATTTCTGGTTTTAGTTTACTCAGATTGTCGGGGCTGGTAACTTTTTCTTTTAGTTCAGAAAAGGATAGTAACTCTTTACTTACCATCTGACCTAATTGTTCTGCAATCGCCTGCTGGTTTTTTGGAAAGATGCCCTGGAGTTTAAAACCGGGTAAAGAAACCGGTTTGTGGGGATGAAATAAAAGCTTGATAGTAATCCATGTTACCAGCCAGCCCGTGACGCAGGACAAGAGAACCGGAAAAACATATTGCATCCACAGCATTTTGTTTATTTATTGTTTGCAAAGAAAACCAATTAAAAAGGCTGTTCAAAATGTAATTTTGAAGGCGTACTGTTTTTCTTTATTTTTGCGGTCTGTAAAAATGGTAGCCATAGCTCAGTTGGTTAGAGCATCAGATTGTGATTCTGAGGGTCGTGGGTTCGAGCCCCATTGGTTACCCAATAAAGCCCGGTTTATGACCGGGATTTTTATTTTTAGGCATTAAAATTCCCCTTCTAAAAAATAGAAAAACTACCGTTTATCCGTTCTGTTTTCCGAAAAACTGGTTTAACAAAACATTATTCAAAATGTTACGTTTAGTATAAGTGTAAACAAGCGTTTTTCCGTTATTTTTACAGCATGCAAAAAATTGCACAATTTATGATGAGTAAAAAATTCATACCGGTGATACTGGTGCTTACCGCGGCAAGCCTTTTTTTAGCTTTTCAGACACAAGGTAAATCCGACCATGACAATCCAAAATCGAAGTACACCCGGATAATCCGTACCGTAGGTGTTTTACTTGAACAGGGTCATTACAGTCCTAAAAAGATAGATGATGATTTTTCAAAACAGGTTTTGAAAAAATTCATCGGAGATATGGATAATGACCGTAATATTTTTTTACAGACTGATATAGATGATTTCGAAAAATTCAGCAATAAGATCGATGATGAGATCCATGGATCCGACCTGATGTCTTTTTTTGCTGTTAACGAAGTGTATATAAAACGCCTGAACGAAACTTCGGCTCTGTATATTGAAATCCTGACCAAACCATTCGATTTTACCAAAGATGAAACGGTATTGCTGGACAGGGAAAAGCTAAATAACCCCAAGACAGAAGCAGAGCGTAAGGATATATGGCGAAAGCGCTTAAAATACCTGACATTAGCTAAATATGCTGAATCACTTGATGACCGGGAAAAAAATAAAGGAAAAGAGAATTTTAAATTCAAGGCCGACTCCACATTGGAAAGAGAAGCAAGAGATGTTGTAAGAAAACAAATAGAAAGATTTTTTACTACAAAAAAAACAAGGGAGAACAGTGATGAGAACTTCAGTACTTTCATAAATGCAATAACCAATACAATGGATCCGCATACTGACTATTTTGCGCCCATTGACAAACGTTCTTTTGATGAATCAATGAAGGGCAGTTTCTTTGGTATTGGCGCACAACTGAAAGAAGATGATGGTAAAATAAAGATAGCTTCACTTATATCCGGAGGTCCTGCCTGGAAGGGGGGTGAATTAAAACCGGAAGATGAGATCATAAAAATAGCTCAGGGAGGCGCAGAACCGGTTGATGTTACAGGATATTCTACCACAGATGCTGTAAAACTGATACGTGGTGCCGAAAAGGGATCAGAAGTGAGATTGACAATAAGAAGGGTGGATGGAACAGTTAAGATAATCTCTCTGTTAAGGGATGAGATAAAACTGGATGAGACATTTGCTAAAAGTGCGATTATCAATGGTGACCATAAGATCGGCTACATTTATTTACCCGAGTTTTATATTGATTTTGCAAACCCTGACGGTGCTAAATGTTCAGAAGACGTAGCCAAAGAAATACAGAAACTGAAAGCCGAAAATGTAGAAGGTATCATTATGGATCTGCGCAGCAATGGAGGGGGTTCATTACCCGAAGTGGTTAAGATGGCCGGATTATTTATTGAAGATGGCCCGATTTGCGTAGTGAAAGGGCGTGAGGATAAACCCTATCAGTGGAAAGACAAAGATAAAAGTGTTCTTTACAGCGGACCCTTAACTGTAATGGTAGATGAATTCAGTGCAAGCGCTTCGGAGATATTTGCGGCTGCTATACAGGACTATAAGAGAGGTATTGTGATTGGCAGCACATCCACATTTGGAAAGGGGACAGTGCAACGCACTATACCTTTAAATCCAGAGAGCGAAAACCCGGTATTTTCCAATAAGAATGCTGAAGACCTCGGATCAGTAAAGCTAACACTTCAGAAATATTACCGTGTAAATGGCGGGTCAACACAATTAAAAGGAGTAACACCTGATATTGTTATACCGGACAGGATGGAATATTTGAAATTCCGTGAAAAGGACAATACCGCTGCTTTGCCCTGGGATGAAATCACCAGGGCCGATTATAAGCCCTGGACAAGTACTATCAGTAACAGCGCAGTTATTGCTGCCAGTGATGAACAAATTGCAAAAAATTCAGTCTTTAATAAAATAAAATCAAGTAGCGCCTGGCTGGAGAAGTTTAATGATAAAGAGTATTCGCTTAACCTCACTAAATACAGGGAGGAACAAAGCCAATTTAAGGTTATGGCAAAGGAACTGGAAGACCTTACTAAACTGGCTAAGGCAATGAATGTAAAAAACACCGAAGCAGATGCTGTTGTAATTAACTCTGCAAAAGACAAAATCGAAAAAAATACCCAATGGCTGAAAAGGCTTAGTAATGATATTTATATTGACGAAACAGTTAAAGTAATGAATAATATGATTGTTCAAAGTGCTACCGCCAGGAGTAATTAATTTATTGTAACGTGATAAAAAAATGCCATAGGAATTACTTATGGCATTTTTTATTTATTAAATGCAACCCACTGATTTGTAGTATTCAAAGAAAAAATTTTATTTTAGTTGCAAAAAAAAGAAGTAAAAATTTTGAATTTAGATAAAACGTATTATATCTTTGTTCTACCTCTTGATATAAGTTTGCTTACCTGATCCACGTATCCCTCGAAATTTTCCGTTTTTAATATCTCCTGAAAGATTGTCTTTGTGATTGTAACACATCACTGCATGTCCTTAGAAAGCCATATGCTTACCGCATATTATAATTCTAAACCACAAGACAATGAAAAATTTTACCTCATTACGGGTAACCGTATCATTTTGCACTATGGCTATTATGGCCATACTTGCACCAATTTCGCCGGCAAGTGCCCAGGTCGTAAGACCGTATGGCGGGCCGGTATATTCCGACAACATACATGGAGGGCATACCATTTTCGGTAACACCATCACTGCCATTTATACCAGTGGAAGCGGTAGCAGTGGCACAGTGAATACGACTGCCATGAACGACTTCAGCATGAGTGGAACGGGCTCATATACCAATGGCCGCACCAGCGCCTATGGTAATGACAACTCCAGCATTCAGTCAGTTGACGTTGATGGCGGGCCTACCGTAACTTCACTATTATCTCCTGGTGGTATGTGGAGATATTATTCACTGAATAACTATGCATCAGCTCCATCGAATGTTTCCGGACTTAACTGGACCGAGGATGCTTACAATGATGCTTCTAACTGGACCAACACGGCCAATAACAGCAACGCATTCGGGTACAATGAATCCAGCGTGAACTCACCCACTCAAACCAATAGAGAAACCTATTACCTGAGGAGGGATATCAGTATCAGCAATCCTTCGCAATATTCAACGATCACACTCACAGCAAAATATGATGACGGTGCAGTGATCTATGTAAACGGGGTGGAAGTGGCAAGGATGAATATGCCAACGGGAACATTGGTTTATGGAACTAATCCAAGTGGAAACAGGGAATATACAGATGGTGATTTTGTTATCGACCTGCCAGCTTCCAGTTTCTTGAATGGTAATAATCAAATTGCTGTTGCATTATACCAGGGCACCAGCAATACGGTGGATTTTTATTTCAATATGGAATTGGATGGAAATATTGCTGATCCTACTTTCAATTCATCTTCAGCTGACCTGATCATGCCGGCCGGTACCAATACTGTTAAATTCGCTCGTTTGTACTGGGGCGGAAGGATTGACGGCGGAACCGGTGGTAATGATAATATCAACTTAAGGTCGGCGAAGATACGCAAAGGAACATCGGGTGCTTATACATCTGTTGTAGCCCCTTCAAGCCAGGTTGATAAAGCCAAGATCAACGGTAGTGATTCGGCTTATCAGTCTTATATTGACCTGACCAGTTTCATAAATGCTAATGGGGCGGGTACTTATACGGTAGCAAATATTACCGTAGCAAGTGGTTCGGCCAGCAATGGCGGCAATTACGGAGGCTGGGCATTGGTAGTTGTGTATGAAAATCCTTCACTTTCTTATTCCAGTGTGAGGGTGTATGATGGTTTTATCCAGGTATACAGCGGGGGTAGCCCAACAACGCAATCTATCCTGTTAACAGGGTTGAATGCCCCTGGTTCTCCTGTGCTTGCTTCAGATGCATATATGACAACTGTCTCATGGGAAGGCGATGGCAACCTTGGCTCTTCCAGCAGCAACCCAAATGGAGATTATATTAAAGTAAACAATGTTGCTGTTTCGAATGGCGTAAATCCAGTGACCAATTTCTGGAATGGCACCATTTCAAAGAACGGGGCTCATATCAATACAAAGAATCCGAACTTCTTGAACCAGATGGGTATTGACATCGATGAGCAGGAAGTGGGTACAGGCTATAATATTCCGGTGAATGCCACACAGGTTAATATCGAATTTGGTACAGAAGCCGACCAGTATTTTCCGAGTGTATTTGCATTTACCATTAAAGCTAAGGATCCCGAAATTACTTTAGACAAAACAGTAAGTGACGGCACTGCACCATTTGGCCAGTTACAAATTAATGAGATATTGACCTATACATTGTCTGGATCAAACCTGGGAACTGCAGCAGCTTTGAATTGTACAGTTGTAGATAGCATACCAACTAATGTTACTTATGTTCCGGGTTCTATGATCGTGGTAAATTGCCCAGGCTTTACAAATAACAGTGTTCAGTCTGATGCATCGGATGCTGATTTTGCCTTTAAAGCTACCAATGGAGGAAGGGACTATGTGAAGTTTTATATTGGAACGGGAAGCACAAATGCAGCAGGCGGTACTTTACAACCGGGTGAAACGTATACACTCAGGTTCAAAGTAATTACTCCTGCATCAGTTCCTTTATTGTCAACAGTAACCAACACGGCACGTATCACCGGCCAGAATGTATTCGGTGATCAGTTTGTGGATGACGGTACTGCTAATATTGCAGCCGGAAGTGTTATGGCTGTAAAAATGACCTCGTTCACTGTTAAGAAAGAAAATAACAATGCTATTTTAAGATGGACAACAGTTAGCGAAACCAAAAATGATCATTTTGAGATTGAACGCAGTATTGACGGTATCAATTTCACAAAGATGGGTATAGTTTCAGGTAATGGTACAACTGCTATGACCAAGAACTATTCTTATCCTGACCCGCTGGCGAATGTAAATGCAAAAGTACTGTACTACAGGTTGCGTATCATTGATATTGATGGTTTCAATACTTTCAGCCAGGTTGTGGCTTTGAGATTAGACGGTTCGATTGTAATGAGCAATATGACTGTTTATCCTAATCCGTTTACAAATAATATTAAGTTACAGGTGAACAGCGTGAAAGAAGAGAACAGCCTTATCCGCTTTATCAATATGAACGGACAGGAAGTTTTAAAACGTAACGTAACATTACAACCGGGTGAAAATATTGTGATCATAAAAGACCTGGAAGTAATGGCTCCTGGAATGTATATTATGGAATTTGGAACCAAAGATGGTGTGATGACACAAAAGATAATTAAGAAATAATAATTCAGGGACCGTAATAATTAAATTCCCAATCGTTTGATTGGGAATTTTTTATTTTATGAAATCTTATGTATTTATAAATACCGTTCTTCTATGATCCTTTTGTGATGGTTGAAATGTCCCAGGGTGATAAAACCCAGGCTTTTAACAGTAATAGGGTTATTATTTGACAAACCTGAATTTTCAAGCATTTCACCAGTAAAGCTGTTGAACATTATTTCGGTTCCCTTACGTACTGTTAAAAATTCATCCACCAGTTCCTGCCATTTCCTGGCATTGCCATTTGAATTGGCCGCATATTCATTCTCATCAAATCCCGGCAATGAATTCTTTTCCTTACGGGAAATACACAATGCCCTGTAATTAAATATTCTTTCAGCGTCAATTATATGCTGCAGCACTTCTTTTAATGTCCATTTGCCTTCGGCATAAGCATAGGTAGATTTTGCCTCATCAATTGTTGATAAAAACTGTTTAATGCCTGACGACTGGTTTTGAAATGCAATGGAAAGGTCTTCTTCCTCAACCTGGTCAACATATCTTTGAAAATACGTAGGGTAACTTGCAGGTAATGGTTTTGACATGATAAATTATTTAAAAATTTCGTAGAAGATACTTATCCCTTTTTATTCTTTACCAGTTTGGGTTTTGGTAATGCTTCTTTTTGATCCTTTATTTCACCCTTTAAAGTTGCAGCCAGTTTAAGGGCTTCGTAAGCATTAACAATACCACCCGTTTTTGAAATCTCACTGAGGTCAACGGTTTCATCTGTTCCCGGTTTGGTTACTTTATACTGGGGTTTTTGTGCCGATTTTTCAATTACATATTTTACTTGTTTAGCTGAAAGGGCAGGAAAGTATTCCATCGTTAATGCAGCAATACCTGATACAAGAGGAGCAGCCATGCTGGTACCCTGTAAATTGCCATAATTGTTGCCACCAGGCAGTGTAGAGTATATCAAAACCCCCGGAGAAAAAACATCTACCTCCCTTTTACCATAATTACTAAAATAACCTACTAAACCGCCGGCTTTAGGATCGCCGCTTGCACCTACAGTAATGATATTGCCTGCCCTGCCTTTTCCATCCTTATAAACAGGGTTGGGGAAATTATCTGCTGAATCAATATTTTTTGAACTGTTGCCTGCAGCCAGCACCAATAAAACATTCTTACTTTCGGCATAGCGGAAGGCATCATCTACCCAATGCTTTTGTGGCGAAAAATTTTTACCAAAACTCATACTTATTACTTTGGCGCTGTTATCAACTGCATAGCGTATGGCCAATGCAATGTCTTTATCATGTTCATCCCCATCGGGTACCACACGCAGCATCATAATACGTACATTGTCGGCAATGCCATCCATGCCCTTACCATTGTTACGCACAGCTGCAATAATACCCGAACAATGTGTGCCATGCATAGAAAAATCGGCCATCACATCGTTATTTCCGTAGGCAATATCATTGATATTATTTTCATTGTCACCTACAATATTCTTCCTGTATTCCACCGGGGGAGATTTTTTAGCTTCAGCTTTGGCCTGCTCACCTTCCACATATTCAATATACTCCTTTAACCCGTCTATGAATTCCTTATTGGTCTGGTCCGTAAGGTTATTCGCTTTCATGATACCCAGCATACTGTTCTTCGCTCTTTTCTCTTCCAATGATTTGGTAGCATAAGCATCCAGTTCTGTGCCGGTAAAAATATCTTTCCCAATAGCCAGTTTTAAAACACTGTCACTTCTCAATAAACCCTTATGAAGATCTTTGAGTGAAGGCACATCAACATCCGAAACATCATTCTCCTTGTCCACATTGCCTGTAATGGCAGACTTGGCCTTTACAAACATTTCGTATTCATATGCTTCGTCCTTAGTGAGCGTTGCTATGTTAACAGTTTTGTTATCCCATTTCGACTTCAGGCCATAGTAAACCCTGGCGCCTTCATCACTGTCTTTTTTAACATTAGTTCCATCTCTTCCACCCAGGAAATTCCAGCCATGTATATCATCTGCATAGCCATTTTTATCATCGTCAATACCATTGCCGGGGATCTCTTTAGGATTGGTCCAGAGAACGGGTTTCAGATCTTCCTGGAGTGTGTCAATACCGGTATCTATCACGGCTACAACAACTGTTTTACTTTTCAGGTTCTTAGCCTTTATAAAACTGTAGGCTTTATCGGCGCTCACACCGTAAAAGCCGCTGGTCTCTTTATCCATCAAATGCCATCCTTTGGGGACTTCATTACTTTTTTGCGCAAAGGCCGAGAGGCATGTACTTACTGCAACAATAAGAATCTTATAAAATTTATTCATAGCGGGGTATTTGTTTAAGCTAAATTAAACGCAATGACTGTACCAACCACACCATTCATCTTTATTGGCGAAAATTTACAAATTAAATTTAATTCCCTGCGCCAGCGGCAGTTTGTCTGTATAATTTATTGTATTTGTCTGGCGACGCATATATACCTTCCATGCATCGCTTCCGCTCTCACGACCGCCACCGGTTTCTTTTTCACCGCCAAATGCACCACCAATTTCAGCGCCCGATGTGCCAATGTTTACGTTGGCAATGCCGCAATCACTTCCTGCCTGTGACAGGAATTGTTCAGCTTCCCTGAGGTTGCCCGTCATAATAGCCGAAGAAAGTCCTTGCGGCACTCCATTTTGTAAAGCG
Source organism: Ferruginibacter sp. (assembly GCA_044222465.1). Taxonomy (GTDB): domain Bacteria; phylum Bacteroidota; class Bacteroidia; order Chitinophagales; family Chitinophagaceae; genus Ferruginibacter. The sequence goes on along the minus strand of JBGANE010000042.1, from coordinate 4,490 downwards.
ATAGCTTCATCCATTGTTTTAAATTTCATCAGGTACAAAATGGGCGCAAATGTTTCATGCTGAACGATGGCAAAATTATTTTTTGCTTCGGCAATACACGGTTTCACATAACATCCGCTTTCAAATCCTTTTCCTTTAAGTACACCACCTTCCACTATAAATTTTCCACCTTCGGCTTTACATTTTTCAATAGCATCCAGGTACATCTTAACAGCATCTTTATCGATCAGCGGGCCCACATGATTTTTTTCATTCAGCGGGTCGCCGATTTTAAGTTGTTTATAAGCGTTCACCAGCTTCGCTTTAAACTTGTCATATACTTTTTCATGAATGATGAGTCTCCTTGTTGACGTGCACCTTTGCCCTGCGGTTCCTACTGCACCAAAAGTTGCGCCTATCAATGCCATATCCAGGTCGGCATCTTTTGATACTATGATGGCATTATTGCCCCCCAGTTCCAGTAAACTTCTTCCCAATCTTTGCCCAACGGCAGCGCCAACAGCCTTGCCCATTCTTGTACTGCCGGTGGCAGACACCAATGGAATCCGGGTATCATTACTCATCCATTCGCCAACATTTCTTCCGCCAATGATTATGTTGGATACACCTTCAGGAACATTGTTCTTCTTAAACACGGGTTGTATTATGTTCTGGCATGCAATGGCACAAAGCGGTGTTTTTTCGCTTGGCTTCCATACACAGGTATCGCCACATACCCATGCCAATGCAGCATTCCAGCTCCATACAGCAACAGGAAAGTTGAATGCGGATATAACACCAACAATGCCCAGCGGATGATATTGTTCATACATCCTGTGCCCGGGCCGCTCACTGTGCATAGTAAGGCCATGCAATTGTCTTGATAAACCCACAGCAAAATCACAGATATCTATCATTTCCTGCACTTCGCCCAAACCTTCCTGCAGGCTCTTGCCCATTTCATAACTTACCAGTTCACCCAGCGGTTGTTTATATTTTCTAAGTTCTTCGCTTACCTGTCTTACTATTTCTCCACGTTTGGGTGCAGGCCAGCTGCGCCATTCAACGAAAGCCGATTGTGCTTTTTGAATGACCGCTTCATAGGTCTTTGCATCAGCACCGGTAACAGAAGCTATCAGTTTACCATCAACAGGGGAGTAGGAATTTAATTTTTCACCTTTGGGCTTTAACCAGTTGAGCCCGGTTGACACACCATCATTATTGGATTGGATCTTCAGTTCCTTTAAAAATTTCATATTATCGTATTAACAGTGAAATAAATTCAGGGCTGCAAGTTACGGGCTAATATGCTAATGTGATAATTTGCTGATGTGCTAATGTTAATACTGCTCCTGTTCGTTGGGAAAGTCTTTGCTTTTTACATCCCTGATGTATTGCTTTATGGCTCCGTCAATTTGTTCATGCATGTTCAGGTATTGACGCAAAAAACGGGGTTTAAATTCGGTATTGATGCCTAACATATCATGCATTACCAGCACCTGCCCGTCGCAATGGCCTCCGGCGCCAATACCAATGGTTGGGATGTGAAGGCTTTCACTTACTTCTTTAGCCAATGAGGCAGGAATTTTTTCCAGCACTATACCAAAGGCGCCTGCATCCTGCAACAGCAAGGCATCTTTTTTTAATTTGCTGGCTTCGTCAGTTTCTTTTGCCCGTACATTATAAGTACCAAATTTGTAAATGCTCTGCGGTGTTAATCCCAGGTGTCCCATTACGGGTATGCCGGCGCTTACGATCTTTTTCACCGAGTCAAGCACTTCCTCGCCACCTTCCAGTTTTACAGAGTGGCCGCCTGTCTCCTTCATTATTTTAATGGCAGATGCCAATGCAATATCTGAATTGGACTGGTAATAACCGAATGGCATATCCACCACCACAAGGCAGCGGTCAATGCCCCTTACCACGCTTTGCGCATGATAGATCATCTGGTCGAGGGTGATGGGTAGTGTGGTTTCGTGGCCGGCCATCACGTTGCTTGCACTGTCGCCAACCAGGATGATATCAATACCTGCCGAATCAAAGATCTTTGCAAAGGAAAAATCATAGGCCGTTATCATGGATATCTTTTCCCCGGCGGCCTTCATCTTCTGCAACGTATTGGTGGTTACTTTCCTGATCTCTTTATTGACTGACATAATAAGATTGTTTTACGTTAACTGGTTGTGCTAAGTGGAGTTGGCTCTGCGTTAGAATAAAACAAATCCGGGAGCGTTGAGGCTGTAAATGTAAAAAGAAATTAACTGAAAACTATTTTAACGACACTTATTTTTAAAATGAACTATAATTTCATAATATAGTCGGCCCAGTTTGCCAGTAACTCTGCTTCAGATATATTAAGTGATTGAAGTATCCCGGATTTTTTATTGAGCGGTAAAAGTTCTTTCAGCCGGGTTCTTCCATATTTGCTTTCAATATACATAACCACTGTACCCGACAGCCCGTATCTTAACTTGCCTGTCCAGAACTTATCAAGTGTGGATGGTTTTTTTTTGTCGGCAACAGCTTTTTTAACTTCAGCAATTCTTTCCGGGTCGCATTGCCCCGATGCAAATGTTGCCAATCCTTCCACAAACCAGTCAATGCCTTCTGTATTACTGAAATCGGGGCTTACATTCAGTTGCCCGTGAAATACATGGACCATTTCATGCGTAATGAGTTGCTGGGTCTTTACAGTTTCAGAATATGTATGTTCGCATGCAGTTTTATCCCATGTCTTTGGAGAGATCATATCAAGCCTTTCAGCAACCCCACTTGCCACCATCCAGCATTCCGATTTAAAGGCCGGCATTTTCCAATCGGTCTGCCAGGTACTGTCCAGTGATTGCCTGCCCGGGTGAATATATATGGCAAATTTGCTTTTGAATTTGTTGTCAAAAAATCTTTCAACGGCTTTAGCGCCGCTGTTCAGTAACCTGGTATATTCTTTTTCATTAGCATCATCTGCCGAAGTATAGTATAAAGTATACTTCTCTTTTTTGGCTGCTTTCCAGCCAGGGTCATATACTGTCCAGCTTATTGATGAAATGATCAATAAGAAAATTGCCAACAGGGTTGGTTTGCGTTTAGTTTTTAAACTGTTCATTAAAGCTGATCATCCAGTTTACACCAAACTTATCTTCGAACATGCCAAAATAATCGCCCCAGAAGGTCTGGTTCATCGGCATCTTCACCATGCCGCCTCCGGAAAGCCCGTTAAAGAGTTTATCGGCCTCATCCTTACTGGCTGCGGTGAGTGAAATGGAAAAATTATTTCCCTGCCTGAAATCCGAAGCCCATTCGCCACCGGTATCGCTACCCATAAGAGTAGTTTCCTTACTGATGGGGAGGCTCACATGCATGATCTTATTGGCATCAGCTTCGGGCATGGATCTGCCGCCTTCCGTGGGTGGCATTTCTTTAAACCGGCCCATATAGGTGAACTCGCCGCCAAGCACCGACCTGTAAAAGTTAAATGCGTCTTCGCAATTACCGTTAAAAATGAGATAGACATTTGCTACAGCCATAGTTTTTGATTTTTATCTTTTAATTGAAGGTTACTAAAGTAATAAAGATTATACACATGCAGGCTACCGTTCAAAGAATTAAGAAAGACGTTGCTATGTTGGGTGGCTCCACGCACCACGGCGTTAGGGAACGTATGGATGGTTTAGCTTGCTTTGGCAGCCAGGGCAATTAATTCTTCCAGCACTTTTAAATCAATATCATCCAGGTTGTTGATATACAGGCAACCCACACCCGTTTTGTGCCTGCCCAGTTTTTTCAGTGTGGCGGCGTGCTTTTTCATATCCAGTATAAGGTGTAAGGAGAGGTTTGATTTTCGGGGAGAGAACCCGATCCTGAACCAATCCACGTCCCGCCCGGTAGCCGGGCTCTTGTATCTTTTATTTCCAAAACCAATCATCGCACTGCCCCACATTTTAGGTTTTTCCTTTGTGGCTTTTTGCATCAGTTTAAGTACGGTAAAACTGTCTTTACGTTTTTCCTCTTCTTTAATGCCGTTAAGGAAGTCCTCAACACTGGAGCCGGTTTCTTTTGTTTTTATGATGGCTAATTTGCCCATAAGGGAATTATTTTGTTTTTTATTGCCATAATTCGTTACGCCACAAACCACACTGTTAAGCACTCTACTTCTACCTATGGGCCTCCATATCAATTTCTATGAGTTGCTCTTTAATAGCAAGCCCTTTTACCTCAGGCCAGGTACCGGCAGGAAATTCATTGATTGTCGGGGCTGGTACAAATGCTCATTTGAAAATGTCTCGTCCTGAAAAAAGTTGGGTTTCTGCCTGGGTTTTTACACAAATCTCTAAAAACGAATCTAAAGGTTCATGTTAGCGGCTGCCTTGTGAAATAGTTGAAGTGTCAAAAACTTATTTATTATGGTGGTTGCTATTTTTATAATGTTCTTTCAAAAGGTCAATTCCATAGTCACCATTAAAATCTCGCCAAACTGTATGAACATGATTAGCATTGGACTGTGTATTGTCTAA
>JBGANE010000003.1:0-139343 GCA_044222465.1 Ferruginibacter sp. | reverse complement strand
TCGGCTACCACATTACAATTGCTGCAGCAAAAATTCAGGGACTATATTGAAAATGTTTTTGGCTTAAAGAATACTTCTGCCAGTAATGATACATTGAACGGTGTAATGGACCTGCTGATAGATATAAGGAAAGAAGCCAAGGCAAAACGGGATTTTGCAACCAGCGATAAGATACGTAACCAGCTTGCCGGCATAGGCATCAATATAAAAGACGAAAAGGGCGGGGAGATGAGCTGGGGTGTTGAATAATTTTTTACCACAGAGAACACGAAGACATACACAAAGAGCACAAAGGAATTCTCTCTGTGCTCTTTGTAAAAACAACTTTGTGGACTCTGTGGTTAATTTTATATAATGGAACATATAATACATCTAAGTAAAGACAAAAGGCTCAAAAAGATCATTGACCTGCAAAAGCCTTATGTATTGTCTAAAAGAGACAATGTGTATCTCTATCTCTGCTATTCTATCATGAGCCAGCAGCTCAGTACCAAAGTAGCCGATGTGTTTCACCGTCGTTTTATTGATCTGTATGGCGGAAATGAACCAACTGCTGAACAAATTGCAGCAACCTCATTTGAAACACTCCGGGGTATCGGGTTAAGTAATGCCAAGGCGAACTACGTACTCAATGTGTGCAATTTTTTTATTGAAGAAAAAATAACAGATGCAAAACTGCATAAGATGAGCAATGAAGATGTGATAAAGCATCTTACCAGGATAAAAGGAGTGGGGCAATGGACAGTAGAAATGGTGCTTATGTTTGCATTGGGAAGAGAAGATGTTTTTGCAGTGGATGACCTGGGAATTCAACAGGCGATCTGTAAACTCTATAAAGTGGATGCAACAGATAAAAAGGCAATGAAAGAAAAAATGCTTACTGTTTCTAAAAAGTGGAGCCCTTACAGAACCTATGCCTGTCGCTATTTATGGGGGTGGAAGGACAATGTGCCAGAACCTAAAAAACAATCAAAGAGATGATCTCTTCCAGGTATTTTTGGTCCGTTTCATCAAAATGATCTAAAGCTTCACTGTCAACATCAAGTACACCCACAACTTCATTGTTGCGGATGACAGGTACAACAATCTCAGACTTTGAAAGACTGCTGCAGGCAATATGACCAGGAAATTTTTCAACGTCAGCTACAATTAAAGTTTCTGCCCTTTGCCAGGCGGCACCGCAAACACCTCTTCCCTTTTTAATTCTTGTGCAGGCCACGGGACCCTGGAACGGACCGAGAACAAGCTCATCATCCTGAGCGGAGCCGAAGGGCTTTACTAAATAAAATCCCACCCAAAGCCACCCAAACTGTTCTTTCAATGCTGCACAAACATTGGCCAGGTTGGCAATAAGGTCGGGTTCGCCTTCTAATAATCCTTTTATTTGTGGAATAAGAGACTGGTAAATTTCTTCTTTAGTTCCCTGTGCAATAGTTAAGTCTTCTGCCATGGGGCAAAGGTACGTTCTCTTTGTCATGCTGAGGAACGAAGCATCTCTTTCTGTTTAGGATGAGATTCTTCGCTATCGCTCAGAATGACAAACGCCGGGATTAAGCTTTTTGCAAAACCATATCACTATAAGAAACCGAACAATAATCTTCAGCCAGGATACCAAACAATGCAGCATATTTATTACACTGTGCCTGCAGTTTTTCCTTTCCAATGGTTCCATCTTTGTCAATCGCTTCTACTTCCACAAAAGTTCCCAACCCTTCAACGGTATCAAAATGGAATTTTACGTTGTCAATAAAGTAGATCCTTCTTCTTTTATCAACAACAGCTTTTATGCCAAGTGTTTTAATGAGTATTTCTTTTAAGGCTTTATCGGGTTTGTGATGATACAATAAAACATGACTTGCCTTAGCTCCGGAAGTATCTTCTCTTTCATAATGTATCAATGCATTTTCAATATTACCCTCTCTTAATTTCAGCCGGCCAGATGAAACATTGAAATAAGTATCCACCTGGTGGTCTTCGCCAATGAACAACGGATTTTGCTGTTGCAGTAATGCTTCCATCTCTGCAAGTTTACTTGTTGAGGCTTTGAATTCGATGTTGAGGACTGACATGAAATAAAGGTATAAAAAAAACTGTCCAGCTAAATACTGGACAGTTTAAATAAAAAACTCTTAAAATCTTACCTCACCAGTTTCAACTCATCAATAATATTCTTTGCCCCACCCAGTTTATCAATGCACCAGAGCACATAGCGAACATCCACACAAATGGTACGGTTAAGGTCTTTGTCGAAGGCGATCTTGTGACTCAATGCCTCGTAGTTGCCATCAAATGCAAGCCCAAGCAAGTTGCCATTGGCATCAATTACAGGCGAACCTGAATTGCCGCCGGTAATATCATTGGTAGTGATGAAACCAATAACCAGGTCATTGGTGCGCTTGTCAATATATTGGCCAAAATCTTTTTTCTTAAGAAGTTCGATTTGTTTGGAAGGAAGATCAAATTCATAATCACCTGCTTTATATTTTTCAAGAATACCCTTGCTGGTGGTAACGTAATCATAGAAAACAGCATCTCTTGGGCGATAGCTTTTTACATTACCATAGCTTACCCTCATGCTGAAGTTGGCATCGGGATACATTTTGTTTACTGCGGCCGGGTTCATTTCCATAATACCTTTCATATAACTGCGGCCCAGTTCATTGTTTCTGTTGACGAAAGCGGTGTACAATGGTGCATACTTTCCTGTATAATTTTTCATGAATGCAGAAGCAAATGCAAAAGCAGGATCGGCCTGTAATACTGCGCCATCCGGGTTGGCTACAAAAGCCTTCCATTTAGCATCATCAAGCATCATCGTCTTCGAGAAAACATCACGTGCCCATTTTTTATATGTGGCTTCATCACTTAAGCTGCCGTAATTGGATTTAAGTCCCTCATAAAATCCTACCGGATGCTGGTTCTTATCAACATCATTGTAGAACATCTGGCAAACAGCTGCCAATATCTTTTCGTCGCTGGGTAGGTCTTCGTGCTCTAAAAAGGCTGAGCGATTTGTAGTTGCCGCATCGGTTGCTTTTTTAAGATCGGCCGCTGGGGTATTATTCTTAAGTAATTTATCTTCCAGTGAAAAAAGCCCGGCAGCAGCGGCAATAAGCGGAGAACCGGCCACACCCTCATTTATATACTGGCGCAATTTGCTGTAAGGTGTCCAGGTTGCGTAGTTCTGAGCGTATTCAGCCATTAGTGTTTCATATTCTGGTTTTCCCTTTGCCCAGGCCGTGAATTTATTTTCGTAATCCTGCTTTTGATCGTATGTATGAAACTTGATCAACTGTTTTGTTTCTCCATCAAAAAATTTCCAGTAGTTGGCCACACTGGCATAGTTATCGGCCAATTTTAATTTAACAGCGGGGTCTTTGATCATCTCTGTGTACATGTACTTAAGCCTCATATCACGCAGGTTAACTAAAGTCGGGTTTTCAATTTCATTTTTTAATTTGATACCATAACTTGTTTCATAACGGTTGGTGCTTCCGGGATATCCATAGATCATGGCATAATCTCCGTCTTTAAAACCTTTGATGCTTACGGGTAAAAAATGTTTTGGAGTTAAGGGCACATTGTCTTTGCTATAATCTGCCGGCTTGCCATCTTTTGTTGCATATACACGGAACACAGAAAAATCACCGGTATGGCGTGGCCATTCCCAGTTATCAGTATCACCTCCAAATTTTCCTACACTTTCAGGGGGCGCACCAACAAGGCGGATGTCCCTGTATGTTTTATACACATACATGATGTACTGGTTGCTTTTGAACATGCTGTATATCCTTCCGGCCAGGCCATTTTCCTTATCTGCTACTTTATCGGTAATGGCTTTATATACATCAGGTAATTTTTTTACCCTGTCGGCCCAGTTCAAACCTTTCACTCCGTCTTCCACTTCTTTGGTAACATCTACAATGCGGTCAAGGAACTGTACGGTCAATGTGCTCTGAATTTCCTGGTCTTTATTAGCAGCATAAAAACCGTCTCTCAGATAATTATGTTCTACCGTACTTGCTCCCGAAATGGCGCTGTACCCACAGTGGTGGTTGGTAAATATCAATCCCTGGTTGCTTACAATTTCACCGGTGCAGCCGCCACCAAAAATGATAATGGCGTCTTTTAATGATGATTTGTTGATGGAATAGAGTTGTTCTTTAGTGAGCTTCAGTCCTCTTTTCACCATATCGTTGTAAACCTGCTGGCCAAGCAGCATGGGTAACCACATGCCCTCATCGGCACTGGCCTTGAGCAGGCTGAGTGACAGCACTGCCGAAATAAATATCTTCTTCATATAGTTTATTTTATGGACGACAAACGTAGGCATTTTTTACCTCATCCCCAACCCTTCTCCAGAAGGAGAAGGGTGGTGAAGCATCTATACCTGAAAAACAAATCTTTCAAATCATCACTTGTTCTTTCCCGGGCAATAAAAAAAGCTATTGAATATAGATATTGATTAAATCTTCCGGATTTACTCCTTTAGAGGATAGAGGTATGCCGGGCATTCTCCTTATTGTTTATATTTGTCTTTTAACCCGCTAATAATAGATGGCAATATTTGACATCAAGCTTCCAAAATCAATTGCCCGGGCACTTAATATTCCTGTAAGCGACCCCAGGCGACAGCAGATCAAAGTATTAAAGAAACTTTTACGGAAGGCAAGGTTTACCGAGTTTGGCCAACGCTACCGTTTCGACGACGTATTATTAAGTAACCATCCCGGGAAAAAATTCCAGCAGCAGGTACCGGCCTGTGATTACAATAAGATATACGATTCCTGGTGGTACAAGGCAAAAGAAGGTATACCCGATGTTTGCTGGCCCGGTGTCATAAAATATTTTGCCTTGAGCAGTGGCACCAGCGATGCTGCCAGTAAATTCATTCCCATCACCAGGGACCTGATAAGAAGTAATACGATTACGAGCTTTAAACAATTGCTGAGTTTGACCCGTTATGAAAAGGTTCCCAAAAGCGCCGTGGGGAAAGGCTGGCTTATCCTGGGCGGCAGCACACAGTTGCAAAAAGGGCCAACATATTTTGCCGGAGACCTTAGCGGCATCCAGCAAAAGAATATTCCATTCTGGTTCCAGGGGCTTGGGTTATATAAACCCGGGAAAAAAATTGCCAAAGTAAAGGATTGGGCTACCAAGCTGGAAGAAGTGGTGAATAATGCACCTAACTGGGATATTGGGTTTATAGTAGGTGTTCCTGCATGGCTTCAACTGTGCATGGAAAAGATCATTGAAAAATACGGGTTGAAAAATATTCATGAAATGTGGCCCAACCTGGCATTTTATGTACATGGTGGTGTGGCCATGGAACCTTATAAGAGGGGATTTGAAAAATTGTTAGGCAAACCCATTACCTATATAGAGACCTATCTTGCCAGTGAAGGATTCCTGGCTTATCAAAACCGGCAGGGAGCTTTGGGTATGCACCTCGTACTGAACAATAATGTGTTTTTTGAATTTGTTCCATTTGATGATAAAAATTTCGACAGCGAAGGAAATATGATTGAGGAACCCGAAGCATATATGATACATGAGATTGAGGAAAACAAAGATTATGCAATTCTCATCAGTACGAATGCGGGAGCATGGCGATATGCCATTGGCGATACGGTAAAACTGGTTGACAGGGAAAGAAGTGAGATCATTATCACAGGAAGAACCAAACATTTTTTAAGCCTGGTTGGCGAACACCTGAGTGTGGATAATATGAATAAAGCTATTGAGATGGTGAGCGAAGACCTGGATATCTTTATTCCTGAGTTTACCGTTGCAGGAGTGCCGTATGGAACTTTTTTTGCCCACCAGTGGTATGTGGCCACAGATGATAAAGTGAATGCAGAAGAACTAAAAGGGCGCATCGATGGGAAGCTCAAAGAACTGAACGACGACTATGAAGTGGAGCGCCGACATGCATTGAAAGATGTAACAGTGAAAGTGCTATCTGAAAACACCTTCATGGATTTTATGAAAGCTAAAGGAAAAGTTGGGGGCCAGCATAAATTTCCACGGGTGCTTAAAGGGAAAATGCTTGAAGACTGGCAACAATTCCTCAAGCGGGAAAGCCTTGCATAGTTTTTCGTTTATTTTTTTCATAGATAATTAGTTTACAGAAGGGCAACCAATACCCTTATCTTTTTTTCCGAATTTATATATCAATCCAACTGAAGTACTGTGGTAATGGTCCTTGTATTTAGGACTTGCTGCCTGGCTAAACCCATCGAGGTAATCAGAAAAAATAAAACGATAAGAAGTCTCAATATTTACAGAGAACCTTTGTGATATCGGGTACTCGGCGCCCACACCAACCGGAACAGAGATAAAAGCACGGGGTGTTCCATGAATATTATCTGCGGCCAACCCTGTATATACATCAGATGTCTCCCCAAAATATGCTGTATTCAACCTGCTGTAATCTTTTTTTATACTTACTACAGAAGCCCCTGCACCGGTAAATACATAAGGCTGTATGCCATAGTCGTCATAATTCCGGCCACGAATATTCCACACCAACTGTCCTGAGAATTCCATCAGCGGAGAGAAGAAATAAAAATTGCGTTGCTGCCGGTATTCGGGTTTGCTATAGCGGCTGTCATCACCTTGCAAACTGGCAAAGCTTATGTGTAGCCTTGCAGCCAGGAAATGATTGACAGGCTTTTTAGCAAACAAAGAAAGGCCTGGTTTAATGGTTCTGAATGAACCGAATCTTTCAGGGGTAAGGTCGCCCTGGTAAATGTAGATACCTCCATTCAATCCTACGCTCATGTCTTTATAGAACTGGGCATAGATTTTACCGGTTGTACATAAAAGAAATAATACAATGACTGCGGCGAGTTGTTTTGCTTTCAAATGTTTCAATTTTATGGTTACTTAATGAAAGCAGCGTTGAGGTAAATGGCACTATTAGTTTAAACTATGTAGTGAACATGTAACCATATATTCATGCAGGGTAGTGTTTGTTTAATGAACGGCAAATACAAAACCAGATTGCCGCAGGTAATGTTAAATGAATCTTAATAAAAATCCTTTCTTATTTTTAGCCTATGGTTGATGCATTATTGAAAGGCCTTGCTATCAGTTTACTGCTGATATTCTCAGTAGGCCCCGTGATATTTACCACCATCAAACAAAGTATCAATCATGGCAGGCGGGGCGGCTTTAGTTTTATTGCGGGGGTATGGATAAGCGATGTGATATGGGTAATACTCAGTAACGGGTTCAGCGAAGCCATAAAAACATTACTTGACTTTAAGATACCTATTGGCATTGCTGGTTGTTTATTTTTGATTGGCATGGGTATTTATTTTGCTTTTATAAAAAAAATAGAACCCCGGCGTGTGCAGGAACCAACAGAAATTGCAGGCGATGTAATAACTCCAGCAGGAAAAAAGACGAATTACTTTGCTATATTAAGTTCTGGCTTTATTATCAATACCCTTAATCCTGCGGTCATTTCATTTTGGGTATTGATGGCTGCATCGCTTGCTTCTGTATATTCTTTATACGACCGGATCATTATTTTTTCTACCTGCCTGGGCGTGAACATGCTGGCAGATGTAGGAAAAGTTTTGGGAGCAGGCTATATCGGGAAAAAACTAAGCGACCGGGTGATCCTGATGATCAACAGGGTATCCGGCGTTTTATATCTTGTTTTTGGTGTGGTGATCCTGGCTGGCGTTATTTATACATTGGTAAAAGATTAACAATATTCATTAGGACTTCATTGCTTTGACTTTTTATTTTGTTCAATGAAATTTTTTATACCAGCTCTGCTTCTTTTCTCAACCACTTCAGCAGCTCAATCTGCAGACTTTATAATCTTGAAGAGACACAATAAAACAGTACAAACATTCTACAGTGGTACTAATATCTCATTTACAAGTCAAAGCGGTTCATTTATCAATGCACAAATAAACGGGATAAAAGACGATACGTTGTATTTACAGGAGTTTATTATACGATACCTGCCAACTACCATCGGCACTTATATTGTTGATACCGCAGGTAGCTACCGGTATAAATATCATTATAACCAAATCGCTGCCATTGGGCGAAAAGAAAAAACAAACTTTAATACCAGGGGAAGCGGTGCCGCCTTGTTTGGGGGTGGGGTATTGCTTACATTGGCAAGCGGCGTGGTTTATTTAGCCGACAGGGAAAAATTCAGCGCCCCTTTATTATTGGCTTCTGTTGGATTGGGAACCCTTGGATACTTTATGGCTAAGGGGAAAAAGGGCAGCAGCGGGATGGTTATCGGAAAAAAATACAAGCTGGTCTATATGAACATGAGCAATAAGGAGACATAATCTTTATATTGCATAAACCCAAACCGGCACAATGAAAAAAACATGGACGTGGATAAAAAGAATATTTCTGATCATTTTTATTATTCATGTTTGTTGGTTTTCTTTTTTTGTTTTTGCTGATTTTTCCGAAGCTATAGAAATAAAAGAGATCAAGCCAAAACTGGTTATACTTCTTATAGCAGTAATTGCATTTGTGCTTGTATACTTTTTGGGGTTGCGAAAAACCGAGATAGTAAAAAAGATCACTTCCATAGCCTGGAATATTATCTTTACCGGCTACATCATTTTCTTCTTTTATTTTTTAATTGGCTTCTTATTCAACCCTCCCATTACACTTACACAAATAGGAAGTTTGCTGCAGGGAAATGGTTTGTCGAGGGATTATGTGAGCTACAATGAAATGAGCAGGAATATAAAACTGGCCGTGATTGCCAGTGAAGACCAACTCTTTCCTGATCACGACGGGTTTGACCTGAAAGCGATCAAGAAGGCGATCAAGTATAATAAACGTCATCCCAATAAAGTGAGAGGCGCCAGCACCATTAGCCAGCAAACTGCAAAAAACGTTTTTCTCTGGCAGGGAAGAAGCAGCTTAAGAAAAGGGCTGGAAATGTTTTTCACTTTCACCATAGAGTCGGGTTGGACAAAAAGAATAATTTTAGAACGCTACCTGAATATAGCTGAAATGGGCCGGGGTGTTTTTGGTGTACAGGCTGCAGCAAAAAAATATTTTAATAAAGACGCTAAAGATCTTACCAGGGGCGAGGCTGCACAGATCGCCGCCTGCTTACCCAACCCTAAAAAATATACCGTAAAGCCATTGAGCAGGTATGTGGCTGGCCGCTACGATGATATCATGCGGCAGATGAATAACCTGGAGGGCGATCCGGATGTTCAGCAAATAATCAAGTGATTGTATCAACAGCCCTTATTGCTTTTTGTAACCGTTGTTCGTGATTCCCGTTTATATCTATCCAGGGAACATTTTGGTTAACCATGATGTCTTTATAATAATGATATAATTTTTGCCGGCTCGCCAGATCGGGATATTCCCGCAATTCATCTTTTACCCAGGGCAGGTCAACATTACAAAGCAGGTACAGGTCATATTTCCTTTCTGCGATACGGTTCAATATCCAATGGTGACATTTTTCAAAAACGAATTCACACCATACTTTCATTACGTACATGTCGGTATCAATAAATAATTTTGAATTTTGAATTTTGAATTTTGAATTCTTTATAGTTTCATCTTCCAGGAGGATCTGCCCTTTGGCAATATCAAGCAATGTTTCAAAATTGTACTTATTGCAGTTCTTTAAAAGATATTCTCTTGCATATTCTCTTACCCAAATAGTATTGTAATGATTGGCCAGTTGCTCACATAATGTACTCTTACCGGTAGATTCAGGCCCTATGATAACGATCTTCTTCAAGCTTTTGGCTTTTTATAATTATTCAGGTCAAATAAAAAACTGATAACAAAGATCACCAGCATGGCAAAGCGGAACCATTTTCTTGCAGGGTCCTCAGTAGGCATCAGAAAAATTACTCCCGTAAGCAACAGGATGAGGACTCCCTTAATGACCAGCCAGACCATTTTATTTCTCATTCCATTTTGGTTTTGCTTTTAAAACTTTTTTGTGCACCGGGCAACTTTCATCATGTGCACCTGGCAGGTAACCAGCGCTCATCAAAAATTCGTTAACGATCTCACCGCCTGTGAAGCGAAATGTTTGTTTAAAGAGCTTTGTCCATTCATCTTTTGTTTTGGGATGATGATGAGCTAACCATTTTTTAAATGAACCAAATTCTTTTTGTATAGTGAGGATGGTTTTTGCATTTTCAATAGCTGCATTTACTTTAAGCCGGTTACGAATAATACCAGCATCGTTTAATAAGCGTTTTACATCTTTATCTTTATATGAAGCCACTTTCTTAAGGTTGAAATTATGATAAGCTTTACGGAAACCTTCCTGCTTTTTCAGGATGGTGGTCCAGCTGAGCCCGGCCTGATTTATCTCCAGTATCAGCCGGCAGAACAATTCGTTGTCATCATCAATAGGAAAACCATATTGTGTATCGTGGTAAACCTTGTGAACCTTCAGGTCATCGCCTTTCATGTTGGGAATAGCCTTGCAGTAACTCATCGTCAGCGTTTATTTATTTTTGATTTTTTTACCCATTCAACATACCCCCACCAGGCCAGTAACAGGAATAAAACATACATCAGTGTAAATAACATCAGGCCTTTATAAAAATTAAGGGGAATGGCAACGATGTTTGAAAAGATCCAGGCTATCCAGTTCTCAATTTTTCTTTTGGCCATCCACCACATGGCGGTTACCGCAGAAGCGGAGACCAGCGAATCCAGTACCGGGGTATTGCTGTTGGTCAGCTTTATCAGCACTACATAAATAACAACCCAGAAAAAAACAAAGAACCCAAAACCAAAACCTAATTCTTTTTTACTGCACCAGCTGATGGGGAAGGTATAATGTGTGTCATCTTTTTTCTGTACCCAGTTATACCAGCCATACACACTCATAATAAAATAGTAAACATTCAATAAAGAGTCTGCATACAAGGGTGGGTTAGCCTGGAAGAAATATACATAAGCGGCCAGTACCACACCTATGATACCCGTGGGATATACCAGCACATTGTTTTTACGGGCATACCATACACTGGCAATTTGGGTAATAGTGCTTATCCATTCCTGCCAACGGGTTTCTTTTATATTGTTGAGGAACTGCTGATATATCTCTGGTAAACTCATTCTTTGCTGTTGCGGTAAAACCTGAAAGGCCGAAGGTAACGGATTCCTTTATTGGTTTGAAAACGGGTACCTACCTGTTTCCACTGGCCTCTTCCATCAGATCTCCATACAATAAAATGCAAATGGGGGAAATAAGTGTATCCTGTTTTTCCACTCAGCCCAATAAGCTGGCCTGCTTTTACCGTATCACCCACGTTCACAAAAGCCCCGTTATGTTTCAAATGCCAGTAACCCGACCTTGTATTATCATCGTGCTGTATCACGATCAGGTTTCCAAAGGAACGGTATTTTACATTTCCGCCGCCCTGATTGCCGTCTTCTTTCACCCGTATCACCACCCCGTCTCTCACCGCACAGATCTTTGTTCCCTTTTTCATTTTAAAATCAAGCGCTGCCCGGTTCCTGTGTGTGTATTTACTGAAATATCCCTGCACCAATAAATGAGATTTATTTTCAGCAAAAGGAAGATGATATACAAAACTGCTGTCATCTTTAATGATACCTTTCTGTAACTTTTTAATTTCTGCCCGCTGGGGATCTTTACTTACATAACAACCAACCATCAGTATGGACAAGAATGAGAAAGATAATATAGAGATGATATGACGCATTTTTATTTTTTTGGTTTCCATTGGTTGGCCCTGGTATTTTTTTCGGCCAGTGCTACTATCTCAGTGATCCTTTTCAACCTTGTTCCTTCTGTTTTTGCACTTTCCACCCAAAGAAAGAGTTGTTTTTTTACACTGGCAGGAAACTGGATAAAGTGAGCAAGAGCTTTTTTATTTTTTCCCAATGCTTTCTTCAGCGCAGGGGGTATTTCAAGCGCTTCTACTTTATCCAGCAAAGACCAGGAACCATCATTTTTTGCCGTTTCGATCTTTTGTAAACCCGCCGGCATTATTTTATTTTCCTTCAGCAATTTTTCAATCCGGCCTTTATTCAGAGCGCTCCACCCGCTTTTTGGTTTCCGGGTTGAAATATAAAGAAGCCTGCTTTCCTCATCCCGCCTGTTCGATACGCTGTCTATCCATCCAAAACACAGCGCCTCTTCCACTACTTCTTCATAGGTAACTGTTGGTTTACCTGAATCTTTTTTGTACATGACGAGCCATACATTTTGCAGCGTTGCATGATTCTTCTGTAACCAGCTTCTCCACTCTTTCCTGTTTTTAGGATAATATTCAGTCTTCTTTTTTTCCATTCTTGTTAAATCCTTTTGTACCATTTACCCGGCCGTAGGTAAATCACACCTTTCTTTGTATAAAACCTGGTGGCGATATTTTTGCCGTTGTGGTCATATACCTGAAAATGCAGGTGTGGAAAAGCGGAGTACCCTGTATTGCCACTGTACCCAATATGCTGGCCCTGCAGAACCGTATCACCCACATTAACCAGTGCACCATCCTTTTGCAGATGCCAGTACATGGCCTCGCTTCCATCATTGTGTATAATGATGATGTGATTTCCTTTCGATAAATACTCATCCTTTAACCCTCCCTCATCACTATCTTCTTTTATTGCAGTAACAATACCGCCCCTGGCAGCACACACTTTACTCCCCTGTTTCATCTTAAAATCGAGACTTATTTCTGCGTTGTGACTCATGCTGCTGTTGTATGCCTGGATCAGCAAAAACCTATTGCCTTTGATAAAGGGGAGAGAATAGATATGACTGTTATCAGACTTTACCCTGCCTGCCTTCAGGTTCCTGATCTCTTCATTGGACAATTGTGCGACAGAAGAAAACGAGGTCAGTGCAAATATGGAAAGAAGAAAGAATTTCATGGCTGATTCTTTGTTTGAAGTTAAATTATTTAAAAATAAAAAAGCACCTGTAGAAGGTGCTTAAAATTATTTTAATCTTTATATATCCTCCCCTTTGGGAAGGATTTAGGATGGGCTTATTCAGACTCTGCCACCACTTCTTTCACTTCGGGTATCATTCTCTTCATCATTCCTTCAATGCCGGCTTTTAATGTTATCATGCTACTTGGGCAACCGCTGCAACTTCCCTGCATCATTAAATTCACTTTACCATCTTCGTAACTTTTAAACTGTATAGCGCCACCGTCCATTTCCACGGCAGGCTTTACATAATTTTCCAGCAGCTCTTTGATACGTTTTACCACATCATCATCGTCTGCACTCACCGCATTGCTGCTTTCCGATTTCATGGAAGCAACCTCTTCATCATTCACCACCACCTTACCATCTTCCAGGTATTCTTTTAAAAATTGTTTGATGGCCGGGATCACATCCTGCCAGTCTTCGGTATCGGTTGTTTTGGTGAGGGTAACAAAATTGCTGGCAATAAAAACAGCCTTGATAAAAGGGAAAGTAAAAAGTTCCTGCGCCAGTGGAGAAGGTTTAGCACTTGCTTCGTCCGCAAAATCAATACTCTTGCCCGGGTACAAAAGTTTGTTGGCCACAAACTTCATGGTCTCCGGGTTGGGTGTCATTTCGGTGTAAATGCTGATTACCGGGTTTCCTGTCTTTATCATAAAACGGCATTTAAAATTCAATGCAAATTTAACAAGAATTGCCTTGTTTTGGGTTGAAACCGGCTTTGGGAACCAGAAATTTCGGATTTCGAAAAAGCCTTGCTCTACTGTACTATCCTCAATTTGGCATAGTTAAGCATGATCTTCTTTTCACCGTTCAGTTCAAAATTGATGGTAGCAATGGGATTATGGGAAGAACCTTCAACTTTTATCACTTCACCGAACCCAAACTTCTGATGTTCTACTTTTTGACCGGGTTGTAAATTACCTGTATCACTCGGTTCAAAATTCTCGGAAGGAGTATGTTCTTTTACCTGTGGCCTTGAGACCGGCACCACGTAAGCAGCCTTTTTGGTTTCAACAACCGGCTTACCACTCGTAGCCCATTTGTTATTACTAAAACCACTATCATTACCAAACCAGTTATTTGTACTCCGGCTATCTTTTATAGCGCCGCCTGCATAACTTTTGTCAACATAATTATCTGGTATCTCTTCTAAAAAACGGCTGGGATCGTTTTGCTGCAGTTGGCCAAACCGGTAACGGGCATTGGCATAACTCATCCATAACCTTTGTTTGGCCCTGGTAATGGCAACATAAAATAAACGCCGCTCTTCTTCCAGCTCCTCTCTTGTATTAATGGCTAGTGCATTTGGAAAAAGTGTTTCTTCCAAACCACCAACAAATACCACAGGAAACTCCAGGCCCTTTGCCGCATGTATGGTCATGAGTTTTACTACGTCAGCATTATCCTTGTCTTCATCTGCATCGGTAAGTAAAACAATTTGTTGCAAATAACTTCCTAAACTTTTATCACCCACTTCACCGTCTTCTTCATTGAGAGGAGTTTCAGTAAACTCTTTAATAGAGTTCAATAACTCCTGTATGTTTTCATAACGGGCAAGCCCTTCGGTTGTTTTATCGTTGAATAATTCCTTAACAATATTTGTACTCTTGCCCACAATTACGGCCAGGTCGTAAGCATTTTTTTTATGCAACTCACTCTGGAACATTTTGATCATCGTTACAAAGTTGTCAATTGCTTCAAGTGTTCCGCTTTTATAGCCATACATAGATGCGTTACATAGAATATCCCAAACGCTGAGATTATTTTCATTGGCAAAAAGTACAGCTTTATCAATCGTTGTTTTTCCAATTCCCCTTGCCGGAAAATTAATAATGCGTTTCAAAGCTTCCTCGTCCCGGGGGTTTACAACCAATCTCAGGTAAGCAATAAAATCTTTTACTTCTTTACGCTGATAAAAACTCATGCCACCATAAATGCGATAAGCAATACCCATGCGGCGTAGCGCTTCTTCAAAGCTGCGGCTTTGTGCATTGGTTCGGTACAGTATGGCAAAATCTTTATTGTAATAATGATTGCGCAACTTTTGTTCCTGTATGGTGTCAGCAGCCATCTTACCTTCGTCATTATCTGTCATGGTGCGTACCAGCCTTATCTTTTCACCTTCTTCATTAACAGTGAATAATTTTTTTTCTATCTGCCCTTTGTTATTGCCGATAACTTCATTAGCAACGTGTAAAATGTTCTGTGTACTGCGGTAATTCTGTTCCAGCTTCACCAGCTTTACTTCATCATAATCTTTTTGAAACTGTAAAATATTTTCGATGGTTGCTCCACGAAAACTATAGATACTTTGTGCATCATCTCCTACCACGCAAACATTTTCATGCATGGCCCCCAGCAGTTTAATGATCTCGTATTGGGCCGGATTAGTATCCTGGTACTCATCTATCATGATGTATTTAAACTTGCGCTGGTATTTGCTTAAAGCCTCTGGAAAATTTTTAAGCAGGAGATACATTTTAAATAACAGATCGTCAAAATCCAGAGCACCGTTTTTAAAACAGCGCTTTGAGTATGCATCATAGATCCGCCCGATGGCGGGACGGTTAGCCCGGTTGTCTTCCTGCTGCAAAGCCCAGTCGTTCATATATTCTGCAGGGCCAACTAAAGAATTTTTTGCTGCTGAGATACGATTATAAACTACGTTAGGTTTGTACTGCTTATCATCAAGCTCTAATTCCCCAATCACTGTTTTTACTACAGCTTTCGCATCATCAGTATCATAGATGGTAAAGTTTGACGGGTAACCAAGTTTTGACGCCTCTGCCCTCAGTATCCTTGCAAAAACGCTGTGAAAAGTACCGATATATAAATTCCTGGCCTCGGTATTACCCAATATCCGCTCCACCCTTTCTTTCATTTCAGCAGCAGCTTTATTGGTAAAAGTAAGCGCCAGTATGTTGAAGGAATCAATTTTATGTGCTGCCATCAAATGGGTGATCCTGGTGGTGAGTACTTTGGTTTTACCACTGCCTGCGCCGGCAATGATCATAATAGGACCGTTCACATGCATTACTGCTTCCCGCTGCGGTTCATTCAGGTCGTCTAAATAATTCGTCATTGGGCGAAGTTACGAATTGAAGATTTGGGGCGAGAGGTTGTTAGAAAATAAATACCACTGGTATAAATTATCATTTCTTAAACAGTTCTGAAATTATCTTTAGGCCTAAAGTATTGCCATTGCAACACATAGAATTCTTTCATATCGGTCATTTTGAAAATAATTACCACCGGGCAAAACCGGCGAGCGGACTGGAAGGCTTCATTGATTTTTTCTGGGAGACGAAATTTGAAGAGCTTCTCGATCAATACCCCGAAGGGTTTTCGGATGCCCTCTTCCCTAATATCGGGTATACTTATCTGATTAACCTGGGGACGCCGTTTGTAATGCAGGTAGATGATAAAAAATTCGACATGAAAACAGATGGCTTTTTACCCGAAATAAAGCTATTGAATGTTATCATCGTACCGGCAACCGGTTGTTTGGCATCAAATTCAAAATATCGCCGATTATTTTTAAAACCAAAGTAAATTTTGCTGAATACAGGGAGTATATTTATCCGCTGAGTTACCTGATGGAACAATCAGTGATTGATAAAGTAAAAAAAGCCGATTCATTTGAAGAGAGGATAAAACTACTGAACGAATATTTCAAGTCGATTGTAGAATCTTATTCCGGTTCCTGGGAAGCCATACGTATTGTTTCAGAAATTTTACAGTATTGTGAAAAAGAAAATGATTTTACCAAGCCCGTAGAAGAATTTGCATCGCAATACAATATATCAGCAAGAACATTACACAGGTATTTTGAAACAACAACCAGTCTCAGCAGCAAGAAGGCATTGCAGATCCTGCGTATCCGTAAGGCAGTGCAACAGCTGGCCGATTCCCCGGCAGAGTTTAACTATACCCGGTATGGCTATTATGACTACAGCCACTTTTGTAAACACCTGAAACAGTTCTTGCGAAAAGAAACACTAGCAGGATTGCAGCCTCATTTACAATTATTAAAAGCAGTCAATAAAAGACAGCCTGTTGTTTAGTGTTTCCGGAGCCAGTTGACGGTTTCTTCAGCAATGCTGTAATTAAAATTTCCTTTAGTGTATTGCTGGGTTTTAAAGTTATCCCTGGCTTCTTCCCAACTCTTGCTCTTCATCATAAAATGGTCAAGCTGAGGAACAACAACCATTGTAGCATTACCAGGGTGTTTTTCATTCACGGTCTTTGTTATTAAAACAGGCTCTACAATACTGCAGGATTCATAATCAGTTTCGCCATGTAATACCAGGACTGGGCAATTGATCGATTGCCAGCTTTTTGCCAGGTTCAACGAATCTATTTGCGGCCAAAAAGTCCAATGCCTCCCCCACATATCATTACTTCCTTCTTTATAAGCAAGCTCACTTACAACCAGGTCTTTGTACTCAGGGTTTTTCAATAATTCTTCTCTTGTTTTGCGAAGAATAAAAAATTCATAATAGATCTTCTGGATCTTCCTCATGAAATCTTCTGTTTGTAAATAGTTCTGGTTTTCCAACAAGGGTTTTTGTACACGATGCATTTCCAGCAAAAACTCACTCCATGGGCGAAAAGTGGTTCCAAAAACCATTACACCTTTTGGCTGATGCCTTTTTGCAATTTCAGGTGCAATGACGCCACCCATAGAATGCCCCCAGATGTACAGCCTGCCCTTGTCAATAAAAGGAAGCTGCTCCATATAATTATACCCGGCATCAAAACTTTCAATATCTGTTGCCAGGTCCACTTCGTTACAAGACGCACAATTATAACTATCGCCAAGCCCTGACTTTTCAATAGTAACAACAACATATCCTGCCTTCAACCATTCGGTAAGCAACTTACCATTATAACTGCTCATGTAATTTTCAATACTACCGCAACCATAGCCGGGAATCAATAAAATAGCAGGGCAGTTTGTTTTGCCTTTGGGTTTTCTTGTAATAGCCCTTAGATAGCCGTTGCGGAATTTTACCCAATCGTATTGCACATCAGCAATCTCAGATTGTTCATAGGGCCTCATTACTGCATTGGCTCCGGTGCTCATGTTTTGTGAATTGCGGATGAACTTCACTTCCATTTTATCGCCGGCCCTTATCACTGAGGCTACTTTTCCATAAGACTCCATAGAAGATATTTTATTTCCATTCATCTCCGTGATCAGGTCCCCTTTTTGCAGGCCCAGGACAGCAAAGCTGCTGCCGGCAACAATGCTATCTGCTATGATCCCGCCAGTGGTAGGTTTTGCCAGCAGGCCCATAATGGCTTTTCTCGGTGGCATTTGTGCTGTTGAGCTGAGGGAAAAACAAATCAATGCGATCCAAAGATTTTTCATACAAACAATTTTAAGTGAATATCTAAGCCCTGTTTTAGCCGGAAACCTGTCCGGTGTGAACAAAGATGTGCATAAAGAAGCTGAATAAGAGGTAAAACTATACGAAATACCGACTGTTAATGTGAATGGATAATGTAAGAAAGCTGGGTGGCAGAAATTTACATCTTAACAAAATCTGCGAATAGTAAATAATTACAATTTTTAAAAAATAATCATAGAAAGTTTTTTATACACAATTCATTTCTTCGGCTATAAAATTCTTTTTTTCTGTTGAATCTTTATCTTCGGATTTACCTCTATCCTCATAATTTTAAAAGCTTACTTCTATGAACAACCACAACAATAGCATGACTGATGAGCAACTCATCCAGTTTTATTTAAGCGGAGACTCAAATGCATTAGCCACCCTCGTTGAACTTTACAAAGACAGAATTTATCAGTCCATATACAGAATTGTACAGGATAAATACGTCGCAGAAGAGATATTCCATGAAGTTTTTATAAGGATCATCAATAACCTTATGGCAGGCAAGACAGCCGATCATGGACATTTTTTAAAATGGGCTATGCAGATCGCATATAATCTTTGTGTAGAATACACAAGAAAAGCCAACCATGTAATTGTTGAGAACCTGGCCACTTCAAAAAAAAACGAAAAGAACCTTTTATTACCTGCTGCAGGAGACAATACAAATTATCATGAAAGCCACGGAAAGATCAAGAGTATGATCGATATGCTACCCGATGCACAAAGGGAGGTGATTATGCTGAATCATTACGGAGGGATGAGTTTTGTAGAAATTGCCAGCACGATGAAGTGTAGTCTTAGTAATGCATTGGATACCATGCGTTTCGGCCTGAATAATTTGAGGAAAATGATGACAGAAAAAGAAATAGTAGTGTAATAAGTAGAAATCCGTCTATAAGAAATTCGGAGACCGGTATATATATTTGAACCCTGATTTTATCCAGTATTCCTAATTAAATCCTGACTATGAAAAAATTTTTTACCCTGACCGATCAAGAATTAATTCAACTGTTTATTGATGGCGAATGTGATGCACTCGAAGTGCTTATCAACCGCCATAAAACACGGCTTTATACGTCCATATACCTGCTTGTTAAAGATAAATACCTGGCCGAAGATATTTTCCAGGACCTTTTTATCAAAATAATTGAAACGCTTAAGGCAGGAAAGTATAAAGACGAGAATAAATTTTTATACTGGGCAATGCGTATCGGCCATAATTTATGTGTTGATCATTTTAGAAAGGTAAAAGGAAAGCCCATTATTAAGACCAGTGATGGCAATGATATTTTCGAAGTGATCAGTTTTGCAGACACAAATGCTGAGGATAACTTAATGAAGACCCAGACCAACGAGAGGATCAAAAAGCTGATGTATCAGCTTCCGGAAGACCAGAGAGAAATTATAATTCTAAGGCATTTTGCAAATTTGAAATTCCAGGAAATTTCAAAGATTCTTGATTGTAGCGTTAATACAGCCCTGGGCCGCATGCGTTACGCTATACTGAATCTCAGAAAGATCCTGGAGGAAAAGCAGATTGCGCTCTGATCTGCATAAAAATAAAGTCTTTCCCTCCATAAAGAACCACTCAAGTTATTTAAAAACGGGCCTAGGTATTATAAAATAAAAATATGTATTTGTAAAAAGGGTGTTTTTCCCCTCCCAATACCCACTTTGTGGTATTGTTAAATTCATAAAACTGTCTTCTATTTGTTTAGTAAAACCTAAATGTTCTGTTACCCATTCAAATAATTGGCTCGTTTTTATAGCCGAACCTTTTTGAGAACAAAGGATTCCCTTTGTGGATTTTTCTCATGCTTGAACACATCCCCGTCCCGATTCTTCGGGATGGGCCTTTTTTAGAACACACACAAACGGCTAAATAAATTATCAAAAAAATACTAAAATAATTAGTGGTAATAAAAATAAACCCCTATCTTTGATTTCACAATTACATTTACAACGCAAAACCAGATACATCACTAATTAAAATCAAAGAAAATGAGCAAGACAGAAAATTTAGAAAGAACAGAAAAATTTAAGGCGCTGAAGCTTACAATGGACAAGATTGATAAAGATTTCGGCAAAGGATCGGTAATGATGATGAGTGATAAAGGTGTTATTGAACAAGAGGTCATTTCAACCGGATCAATCGGTTTGGATATGGCCCTTGGAATTGGCGGGTTGCCCAAAGGGAGAGTGGTGGAGATTTATGGGCCGGAAAGCTCAGGAAAGACCACATTAGCAATTCATGTTATTGCAGAAGCGCAAAAGAAGGGAGGTATGTGTGCATTTATAGATGCCGAACATGCATTTGATAGTAATTATGCAAAAAGGCTGGGAGTTGATATCGATAATTTGCTGATCTCACAACCAGATTATGGTGAACAGGCACTCGAAATTGCTGATCGGCTTATTCTTTCGGGGGCTCTTGACGTAGTAGTTATTGATTCGGTTGCCGCTCTTGTACCAAAAGGAGAGCTGGAAGGAGAGATGGGAGACAGTAAGATGGGGCTTCAGGCAAGACTGATGAGCCAGGCCCTCAGGAAACTTACAGCAACCATTTCTAAAACCAACAGTTGTTGCATTTTCATTAACCAGCTTCGTGAAAAAATAGGGATCATGTTCGGTAATCCCGAAACTACAACCGGGGGTAATGCACTTAAATTCTATTCATCCGTTCGTTTAGACATCAGGCGGATGACACAAATAAAAGACGGAGATGAATCTATAGGCAATCATGTAAAAGTGAAAGTGGTAAAGAATAAAGTAGCGCCACCATTCCGTCAGGCGGAGTTTGACATCATTTTTGGAGAAGGTATTTCAAAAGTTGGTGAGATCATTGATATGGGTGTTGAACTGGGAATCGTTCAAAAAAGCGGAAGCTGGTTCAGTTACAATAATGATAAACTTGGACAAGGCAGAGACGCTGTTAAGCAATTGCTTCTTGATAATCCCGAAATGGCTAACGAGATTGAAACCAAAATAAGAGAAAAGATAAAAGAAATGCAGACCACCTGATGGGGCTGCCTGAAATATTTACGGGTTACTAAGTGTAGAGCTGTGCTGTATAAAACACACAGCTTTTTTTATTCCTGTATTTTTGCGAAAAGAAACTTCTTGAACAAAAATACCTTAGCTCATTTTGCACTGCTTTTCACTAACCTGTTTTTTGCCATAAACCTTAGTGCTGTTAAGCATCTGACTAACCTGCAGCTGGCAAAGCCTTTTGGTATCAATGTGGTAAGGGTTGGTGTAAGCGCCTTGTTGTTTTGGTTATTGTACCTGCTGAAACCAGTAAATATTAAAATTGATAAGGCAGATAAAGTAAGATTTTTTCTTTGTGCGGTTACTGGTATTGCCATCAACCAATTACTTTTTTTAAAAGGCCTATCTCTTACTTATTCCATCCATGCAGCGTTATTAATGCTTACTACCCCGATCCTGATTGTATTTATTGCCGCATGGATACTAAAAGAGCATTTGGGTGGGTTAAAAACAATCGGTTTGTTGTTTGGTATTTCAGGAGCATTAGTTTTAATATTGGCAAGAGATAATTCGGGTAGTGGTAATGATATTTTATTCGGTGATACCCTAATAATTATAAATGCGATCTCATACACTTTTTATTTTATCCTTGTAAAACCACTGATGTTGAAATATGACCCTATAGTTATTATAAGATGGATATTCACGTTCGGATTTTTCCTGGTACTTCCTTTTGGCTGGACAGAATTTATGCAAATCCCGTGGGAAAAATATTCAACAATTGATTTTACAAGCATGGGGTTAATCGTATTCACCGGCACCTTCCTCGCCTACCTCTTTAATGTATATGGGATAAAGGTCCTTGGGGCATCTATTGCAGGATTTTATATTTACACACAACCTGTTTTTGCTGCACTTATTGCTATGTTTTTCTTGCACGAAGAGTTAACGCTATATAAATTAATAGCCGCAGCATTTATTTTTACAGGAGTTTACCTGGTGAATAAACAAAAAATAACTTGAGGGTTATTTACAATTCTTGTTATATCTATTTACAAATGATTTAAGGCTCGACTCTCTGTACTCAAGCATTCGTAAATGTCCCATTGTAATAGCCTCACATTCTTTAGTCATTTCGTTTAATTGATCTATAAAAATGAGATGGTGTGTTACATAATTTACCCACTGGTATGGATGACCCCATGATGCTTTATCTCTCATTTCTCCTCCCACAGAATAGAGCAATTGTTCAGGTTTAATGTCTCCCACTCGTTGAACGAAAAAGTAAATAACTTTCCTCTTGTCTTTGCCTGTGAAGAGATCAAGGGTTTCCCCGGTTATGACGGGGGTTAATAATATTGTTGTGTCGTATACAGGATTTCTGTAATTATACGTCTGTACCTCCTCTATATTATCTGAATATCCATAGAGAATTAAACGTAAAACATATTTAACTGTTTTGCCTTTTACATAGAGTCGCACATCTTCTGAATTAAAGATTACCGTATCCCCCGGGGTTCTTAAAACAACAATTTGTTTGGGGAGTATCGTCACACCACCAGCTATTGTATCTCCAGTATGCTTTACAATATATTCTTTTGGCTGGGCAAAGACATTTACGGAGGAGGATAATATCAGTATTAAAAATATTGTTCTCATTTATCTTAGACACTGGTAAATTGAATGAGGTTAATTTAAACTTTTCTTGGGATAGTCAAAAAACAAAAACTCCTTTTTACCTTTTGCAAACCCCGACCATTGTGTAATACTCACTTCAACAGCAAATATACCCGATGTGGGCATATTATCAATTTTGGCTTTTGTATTGAGACTGTTTATGAAATAAGTAATGCCAGGATTGTGTGAGAATATGGCAACTATATCTAAACTGTCTGGCAAAGCTGAGATTACGTCATAAAACACTTCTACATTGGCGTGGTATAAAGCGGAAATAAAAATTATTTCATCAGAGGGTTTACCAAAGGCTTCTGCAAATAACTCAGCAGTTTTTTTTGCTCTTTTAGCCGGGCTCGAAACCAGCGCATCAAGTTTACCTATGGTTTCTAACAACCGGCTTGCCATTGCAGGGGCATCTATTTTTCCACGCTCATTAAGCGGTCTTTCAAAATCATTACCAAAAAAGCTTTGATCACTTTTTGCATGCCTTATAATGAAAAGCCTTTTCAACAGAGCTTGTTTTTATAAAAGTATAAAAATTTTATGCAAACCTATAGTGTGTATGTATAATCTTTACCAACTTTACAGCATAAACTTTTTTATGCACAACCTTTTACTCAGGCGGTTATTGTTTTTACTAACCCCTCTGCTTTTTTATTCCTGCACTCCTGTAAAAAAACTGACGCAGACAATGGCTAATATCAGCAGCCTGAAATATATCGGGCAGTATGAAATTCCGTTTAACCTGCAATACAGAAATACAACAGTTGGAGGGTTATCTGGTATTGACTATGATATAAAAACCGGCTTGTACTTTATGATATGCGATGACCGGAGTGACAAAAACCCAGCCCGTTTTTATACAGCGAAGATCCTTTTTAACCAAAGTAAGATAGACACCATAATTTTTACAGGGATGAAATACCTGCTACAACAGGATGGTACTGTCTATCCAAATAATAAACAAGACCGTTTTCGTACACCTGATCCCGAAGCAATGAGGTATAACCCGACAAATAAACAATTAATTTGGAGTAGTGAAGGAGAAAGGATTATAAACGCAAAAGACACAGTGCTTGAAAATCCCTCGGTAACCATCATTTCTACAAAAGGAAAGTACAAAGACGACTTTGCTTTGCCTGCCAATCTCACCATGTATTTTACGGAAAAAGGCCCAAGGAAAAACAGTGTGCTGGAAGGCATGAGCTTTGCGGATGATTACAAAACCCTTTTTGTTAGCGTGGAAGAACCCTTATATGAAGACGGGCCCTCAGCAGATGTTGCGGATAACAATGCATATACACGGATTTATAAATTTGATGTGACTGGAAAAAATAACCTTGCCCAATATGCTTATAAACTGTCTCCTGTTGCATACCCCGCTGTTCCAGAAACAGCATTTAAAATAAACGGTATCCCGGACATACTAAGCATCGGCAATAATAAATTACTGGTAATAGAACGCTCGTTCTCTACTAGTCGATTACCTTGCACTATAAAATTATTTGTTGCTGATCTTAATGGAGCTACAGATATAAGCAAAATAGCACTTAAAAATAATAATGACTTTGTTCCTGTTACAAAAAAATTATTAATGAATATGGATGACCTGGGTATTTATACAGATAATATTGAAGGAGTAACTTTTGGGCCTTTACTGCCCAATGGCCATAAGACATTATTGTTCATTGCGGATAATAATTTTAACCCTTTGGAAAAGGCGCAGGTACTATTATTTGAAGTAATTGAATAAGCCGGAACGGAATAGAACTTAATACCCTCTTACATTTTTGCCTTCCATATAATTCATAAAGGCTTTGTTGCAAACCCGGTTGCCGCCCGGGGTTGGATAGTTGCCCGTAAAATACCAATCGCCCAGGTTAGTGGGACAGGCTTCATGTAGCGATTCAATGGTTTGATAAATTACACTTACCGGAATATTAACTTCGGGTGGAGTTATCAGTTTTGCAATTTTGTTAGAAATATCATCCAGTGAAAATGGTTTGTAAACCTGGCGAACAATGTTCTCGGTATGTAGCTGGTTATTGCGTTGCATTTCTTTGCACTTATCCAGCAGCTGATTCAGTAAACTTTCCTGGTTAGTGTCATGTAATAGTTCAATCGCTGCACGAAAGGCAACAAAATCGCCCAGTTTACTCATATCAATTCCATAACAATCAGGGTAACGTATTTGCGGTGCCGATGAAACAATAATAATTTTCTTAGGCTCTAACCTGGATAACATGCGTACAATACTTTCCTTTAAAGTTGTACCCCGTACAATGCTGTCATCTATCACAACAAGTGTATCCGTTTTTTTTCTGACTGTGCCGTAAGTAATATCATATACGTGCTGCACCATTTCATTACGGCTGGAATCCTCAGTAATGAAAGTCCGGAGCTTTACATCTTTGATCGCAATCTTTTCAATACGTATCCTCCTGTTAACCATTTCAGATAACTTCTCTTCGTTAAAATCTTTACCCCAACTAAGTATGCGCTCTATCTTTATTTTATTCAGGTAGTCTTCTGCACCTTTTATCAATCCATAAAAAGCTGTTTCTGCGGTATTGGGGATAAAAGAGAAAATGGTATTTTTCAGATCATACTCAATGGCTTTCAAAACAGTATCACTCAGGTGATGTCCGAGAGCAATTCTTTCTCGATATATTTTTTCATCGCTTCCGCGGCTGAAGTATATACGTTCAAAACTGCAAGCTTTTCTTTCTTTTGCTTCTATGATCTGATCAATGGAATAAGAGCCATCCGCTTTTACAATGAGGGCTTTGCCAGGCATAAGCTCCATCACCTCGTTCTCACCAACATTGAAAGCTGTACGAATGGCCGCTCTTTCACTGGCCGCAACAATCACTTCGTCATTGATATAATAATAAGAAGGGCGGATGCCATGTGCATCTCTCATAACAAAAGCATCGCCATTACCCAGGATGCCGCTGAAATTAAACCCACCGTCAAACAACGGAATGGTTTTCTTTAACACCTTGACAATATCCATATGGCCGGGAAAAGCCTCATCTGCTTTTACTACAAAATGATAAAGAACCTCCATCATGGCTGCCAGGTCGCTCTGGCGTTGAAATTCTCCGGGATCAATATTTACAAGACCAAATAATTCTTCTGTATTTACCAGGTTAAAATTACCGGCTACCGCTAAATTCCTTGAGGGAATAGTGTGTCGCTTAATAAACGGGTGACAAAACTCTACATTATTTTTTCCTTGAGTGCCATAGCGGAGGTGGCCAAGCAAAACTTCTCCCAAAAAATTAAGATGGCCTTTCATAAGGCCGGGGTGGTTCTTAATATCAGGCTGATATTTTTTTACTTCATCAATTTCTTTTCCTATCTGTGCAAAAAGATCTGCAATAGGTTGATTGGCAGAACTGCGTATCCGGTGCATAAACGGATAGCCGGGCTCTGTATGCAATTTAACAGCGGCAATACCGGCGCCATCCTGTCCACGGTTGTGTTGTTTTTCCATCAGCAGGTACAGCTTATTAAGGCCGTACAACACTGTTCCATATTGTTGTTGATAATAACTGAATGGCTTTCGCAGGCGAATGAAGGCAAGGCCACATTCGTGTTTAATTTCGTCGCTCATGATATGGTTCCGATCGCTATCGGAAGAGGCGCAAAGTTAAGGCAATAAAAAGGAGCAACAAATAAAAATCCCCCCGATATAATCGGAGAGATAAGAACCATTTTTTTTGAAAGAAATTATAATCCACTTACACATAAACCTATCTGGAATAGCTTTATATCTGCCGCTACACCGTCTTTAAAAATATTGTTGAACTGATAGGCACCGATTAAAGAAAAATTACCATAGCCAATTCTTGCTGTAGCCATCAAACGGGTAGCATTAAAGAATCCCTTACCAGTTTCCTTAGCCGTATAACTGTTAATTGTCCTTCCATTCCTATCCTGTAAAGTTTTTCCCTTGGTGTGAACATTTAGGAGTGTACCAACTTTTACACCAAGAGCCGCCTTAATACTTTTATTTTCTTTTTCGGGATTTGCTGTAAAACGCAACTCAAGCGGTATTTCCAAAAAAGCGGTTGTTAGCTTGTATTTTTTATAAAAACTCAGTGTATCTAAATTATTAAAAGGAAGCTTATTGGTCTTGGCCTTTATATCAACACTCATTCTTTTAAAATACATACTACTGGTTCCCACGCCCAACCCAAAAGCAACACTCCATTGGGGACTGCTTTTAAAGCGCTGGTCCAGCATCACATAAATATTACCTCCCCTGGACAGGCTTTTAAGGTGGCCGCTGATACTGTCAGGCACGCCGGACCAATGGTCGCTGGTTAATTGCAGCATGAAATGATCACCGGTACGGGATATAAGATCACGATTAAACTTTTTCTTTTGAGCAGATAAAGCAGATACGGAGATTAGTGCAATAACACCAAGCAATATTTTCTTCATAATTAATTTTGAAGCTGCAAATTAACGGCAAATAATTTAATGAAGCGTTAAATTAAAGAACAGAGGCTGGTATTGCAATACCAGCCTCTTGCCGTATAAGGGAATAAAGGATAATTATCTTTTCAAAAAAGTCTTTGTCTGCCGGCCTTCCTTGTTTTCAATAGAAAGCAGATAAGTGCCACCCGGAAGATGCGAAACCGGAATACTTAAAGCATTATTTCCTTCGCTTACCGAAACAGACCTTGAATCAATCATTCTGCCTGAAGCATCAGTGATAAAAAGATGTATGATTTCTTTTTGACAGGCAGGTAATTGAACCTGTAACAGGCTGCTAGAGGGGTTTGGAAAGAGTTCAATACTTATAGGCTGACCACTGTTTTTTACAGCTACAATGCGGCTATAAGTATAAGAATTGTCAATATCCGTAAGTTTCAGGCGATAATAATTTACCCCCACCACAGGTGTTTCATCAAGGAAAGTATAAGATTGCTTGTTGGTTGAATTTCCTTTTGCATTTACCCGGCTAATTGCTGTATAGTTTACTCCATCCGCACTTCGTTCAATATCAAAATGAGAACTATTTTGTTCTGTAAGGGTTTCCCAGTTCAGCTGTATACCTGTTGGTTTTTGCACAGCCAAAAAATCACCCATTTTTATAGGCAAGGAATACCCAACCAGTATAGCCACTTCTGCTGCCGAAAGCGCCCGGTTATAAAAACGAACTTCATCCATCCTTGTTCCGTTTGGAGAAGGGTTGTAATTGCCGCCGGTTCCCTGGTAAAACATCTGACCAAGAACCGGGGGATAGGGGTAGCTGATTCCCATGGTTCCTTCTGTTCCAGAAGCTACCTGCACACCGTTTACATACAATCTTATTGTGCTACCACTTCTTACAGCACATACAGCCTTCCATTGATTTGCTGCCAATGCTCCAACCGCTCCGATTGAGCCGTTCCTGAAGTTAAACCGAAGAGTATTATCCGATGAAAAGAACCATACCCCCACACCACCATAGTTCAAACCATTATCATAATATCCGTGATTTACAGATGTGGAGGTGGGGTATACACCGAATGCAATAGAGAAATCGCCAGTAAAGTCAAGATTTCCATTATCAGTAATGTTTACATACGATGTGGTGGTTCCTCCAAATTGTACGGCTTTGTTTGCAACACCGGCCCCATTGGCACCATATGAAGTGCTAAAAGAAGTTGCTGACATGGTGGTTGGAGCCGAATTGCTAAGGTTTCCGTCGAATTTAAAATGACCAACTAAACCCGTTATAGGTGGCGGTTGTGCAACTAGCCAGGAATTATTAAAGAAGAATAAAATGAGTAATACTGATACAAGAAGTAGTTTTTTCTGTTTCATACTTGAATTTTTTTGAATAACTGCAATACAGGGAACGGGAATATTGTTTTTCGGAGGGAAGGATTGATACTGTAAAAATGAAAAATTGAGTTTTTCAGATAAAGGGAGTTATAACGGGAATTACTGTGGGTGAAAACACGGTATCAAACGCTTGGTGCTGGGATTAATCAGCGAAAGGAATTTTAATTAAGGAGCTTTAGCTATATTTGCAGTCTCATTCTTCATCGATATGAAGAGAGGGCCTATAGCTCAGCCGGTTAGAGCACCTGACTCATAATCAGGGGGTCCCTGGTTCGAGCCCAGGTGGGCCCACAAACCTCACAAATATTTTGTGAGGTTTTTAATTTTATTTTTATGGTCGTGGCTACAATAAAAAATATCATTTTCGACCTTGGGGGGGTATTGCTTGATATAGATACTACTAAAACAAACGAAGCTTTTGCCAAACTGGGCGTACCGGGGTTCAATAATAACTACTCCCTGCAAAAAGCAGATACACTGTTCGATGATCTTGAGAAAGGGAAAACCACAGAAGCCAGTTTTTATGACGGGATACGAAAGTTAAGTGGTATTTCCTTGCCAGACAGTGATATCCGAAAAGCCTGGAATGCCCTGCTGCTTGGCTTCAGGGAAGAAAGCCTGGTATGCTTGGATAGGCTGAAACACAAGTATAACCTGTTTCTTTTGAGCAATACCAATAGTATCCATCACACAGCCTTTCATCAGAACTTTATAGCGCAAACCGGAAAAAAAAATTTCGATGCCTATTTTACCAGGGTTTATTACTCACACCTTGTCGGGTTTAGGAAACCGGAAAAAGAGATATATAGCTATGCTCTGCAGGATGCAGGAATCAGGGCCGAAGAAACCCTGTTTGTAGATGATCTTTTAAAAAATGTGGAGGCGGCTTTAGCGCTCGGTATTAAAACATACCACTTACAGCCGCACGAAAGAATTGAGAACCTGGAATGGTAAATCTCCCTTACTTTACTTCTTCAAATTCAATATAATCTTCCCTGGCAGGGTTTTTTTTACTTTCTTTTTGGGCAGAAAATGTATCTGATTGCTGCTGTTTCATGTGTTCGTTCATCTGGTTTTGCATCTCTCCTACTTTCTGCTTTACCTGCTTTGTTGCCTGGTAAACAGGAATGATAAAATCAAATATCAGCTTGTACAACAGGTAAAGCACAAACAACTCAACTATTACTCTGATTAGACCCATACCGTAAAGGTATTGACCAAAGGAATGCGACCATGTTAAAATCGCCATAATACAGTAAATATTTAATAACCCTACCACATTTTGGCTATTACGAGACCATTGCATATATTTGCAACGGACAAAGAAGTAATGGAAGGGAACGGTGGCGTTCCCTTCTTCTTTTATCATGACTCAGGATAATCATATACAGGCTATTGAAAAACTGGTTGGGCCACTATTGCAGGAGGATATTTTTCTGGTTTCCATAAAAATAAAGCCTACTAACAATATAAAAATTTACCTTGATGCTGATAACGGGCTGGGTATTGAAAAATGTATAAGGATAAACCGGGCGCTGTATAAAATAATAGAAGAGACTGGGATGTATCCCAATGGTGATTTTTCACTGGAGATTTCAAGTCCGGGTATTGATGAGCCATTGAAACTTTTGCGACAATATAAAAAAAATATAGGCAGGAATGTGGAGGTGACCACCCAGGACGAGGCTAGGAAAGAAGGGAAACTGACAGGGGTATCAGACGAAAAAATAGAGATTGAATACACAGAAGGAAAAGGTAAAAAGGCAATCACTAAAAAAGACGAGATTTACTTTACAGATATTAAACAAATCAGGGTTCAGATAAAATTTTAATTATTTAACAAAACCCCCATCCCGGCGGGGAAATAAAGTGAGGCCGGAGCGGATTATGGCAAGTATTAATTTAATTGATTCTTTTCAGGAATTTAAAGATGCAGAAAATATTGATCGTCCGACGCTGATGAAAGTGATGGAAGATGTGTTTAAAACATTGATCCGTAAAAAATACGGAAGTGATGAATGTTTCGATGTGATTGTGAATGACCAAAAAGGCGACCTTGAAATTTTCCGCCGACGTACCATTGTTGATGATGACGACCTGTATAATACCCTTACCGAAATAGAATATAAAGACGCTATAAAGATTGAGCCGGATTATCAGGTTGGAGAAGAATTGTATGAGGAAGTGGATATACAAAAAGAATTTGGACGTCGTGCCATTTTAGCCGGCAAACAAACGTTGGCAGCCCGTATTAATGACCTGAAGAAAAACATCCTGATAAAAAAATATGAAGACCGTGTTGGTGAAATAGTAAGTGGAGAAGTGTACCAGGTTTGGAAAAAAGAAGTGTTGTTGCTGGATGAAGAAGGTAACGAAATGCTGTTGCCTAAATCTGAACAGATACCAACAGATTATTTTAAGAAAGGCGAGAGCGTGAGAGGCGTTGTTAAGAAAGTAGAATTAAAAAACAGCCAGGCGGTGATCATCCTCTCCCGTACCAGCCCGGCCTTCCTGGAAAAATTATTGGAAATAGAAGTTCCCGAAATTTTTGATGGCCTTATTGTGGTTAAAAAGATTGTAAGAGACCCGGGAGAAAGAGCAAAAGTAGCTGTTGAAAGCTATGATGACAGGATAGACCCGGTGGGCGCTTGTGTAGGTATGAAAGGGAGCCGTATTCACGGTATTGTAAGAGAATTGAAAAATGAGAATATCGATGTGATCAACTGGACAAGTAATATACAATTATTGATTCAGCGTTCATTAACACCGGCAAAGATCACCAGTATGGATATTGACTCTGAAAAGATGCATGCCAATGTATTCTTGAAACCCGACCAGGTTTCATTAGCCATCGGCAGAAGAGGAGTAAACATTAAGCTGGCTTGTGAACTGACCGGGTATGAAATTGATGTATTCCGTGACAATGAAGGAGAAGAAGAGGAGTTCGATATTGATCTGGATGAATTTACCGATGAAATTGAACCATGGGTAATTGATGAATTAAAAAGAGTAGGTTGTGATACCGCAAGGTCTGTGCTTGATCTAACGTCAGAAGAACTGGAACGCAGAACAGACCTGGAAAAAGAAACGATTGAAGATGTACGCAGGATACTGAAAGAAGAATTTGGAAAAGAATAAGACCTGATCAATACGAAGATTTAAAAAGAACAACTAAAAGAAAAATCAACCCCTTTGAGCCGGGGTTATCAAAAAAAGAATGGCAGAAGTAAATACACCAAGGTTAATGGCAGCAGCCAAAGAATTTAACATAGGTACCAATACCTTGATAGACTTTCTTATATCTAAAAACTTCAATGGCGACGACCTGAAACCTACATCAAAACTTTCCGAAGAAATGTACCGTGTACTGCAGTCGGAGTTCCAGCAGGACAAGGTTGCCAAGCAAAAGGCACAACAGATAGACCTTCCGAAAGGGGTGAATGTCAGCGAGCCGAAAAAGAAAAGAGATGAAGAAGATCTCTCTTTCAAGAAAAAAGAAACAGCAAAGGCAAAGGAAACAAAATCTGCAGAAGAGGAAAAACCGGCAGAGCCAGAACTAAAAGCAGAACCGGCAAAACAAACAAAAGAAGCAGCTTCTAAACTAACAAAGATACAGGCCCCCGAACTGGAAGCTCCCAAAGTACTTGACAAGATTGACCTTGATTCGATAGACTCATCTACCAAGCCTAAAAAGACAACAAAGAAGACCGCTAAAAAAGACGAAGAAAAAGAAATAACAGCTAAAGAAGAAAGTAAAAAAACAGAGGAGCCTGCCAAGAAAGGAAAGAAAAAGGCCGAAGACAAAGACGTTGAGAAACCTGCTGAAGAACAGAAAGCAGAAGAATCACAAAAAGATACCGCTCCTGTAATTGAAAATATTAAAGCAAAGAAACTATCTGGCCCCAAGATCATGGGTAAAATAGAATTACCTGTTGATAATGAAACAAGGCCCAAAAAAGATAGCGATGAAAAACGCAAGCGCAAGCGTATCCCAATGGAAAGAAAGGGAGGATTGCCCCAAGATCGGAACCAGCAAGACCAGGGAATACATAACAGAAGGCCTGGAGGAGGTGGACCCGGAACTGGTTCTGCCGGCAGAACAGGAGGCGGACGATTTAACAGGGGACATGCCGGCGCAGGGCCGGGGCGTAGGGAAGATAAAGTTATCGATGCAAAAGAAATACAGGATAAGCTTAAGGAAACGCAGGCAAAATTAGCCGGGGCCGGTGGCCGTGGAAAGAGTTTAAAAGCAAAATACCGCAAAGCAAAAAGAGATGAGCAGGCAGAATTAGCCGGCGGTGCAACCGATGAAAGCAATAAACTACAGGTAACAGAATTTGTTTCTGTGAGCGAATTAGCCAACCTGATGGATGTAAGTTTTGCCGACGTCATCAGTAAGTGTATGAGCCTTGGTATCATGGTGTCTATCAACCAACGCCTTGAAGCGGATGTGATAGAATTAGTGGCTAGCGAATTCAACTATGAAGTGGAATTTATAGGAGTGGAAGAAGCAAATGAGATGGTTGCAGAGGAAGAAGAAGATGCCGAAGAAGATCAGAAACCAAGAGCGCCGATTGTAACCATCATGGGGCACGTCGATCATGGTAAAACATCTCTACTGGATTATATACGCAACACCAATGTTATTGCGGGCGAAGCCGGAGGCATCACACAGCATATTGGTGCATATGAAGTAACACTAAAAGATGGAAGAAATATCACCTTTTTAGATACACCAGGTCATGAAGCATTTACAGCAATGCGTGCAAGGGGTGCCAAAGTCACCGATATAGCAGTAATTGTTGTTGCCGCTGACGATGCCGTGATGCCACAAACAAAAGAAGCTATTTCACATGCACAGGCTGCAAATGTACCCATGATATTTGCCATTAATAAAATGGATAAAGACGGAGCTAATCCTGAAAAAATAAAAGAACAACTGGCATCTATGAATATTTTGGTGGAGAGCTGGGGAGGGAAATATCAAAGCCAGGAAATAAGCGCTAAAAAAGGAATGAATGTTGACCTGCTACTGGAAAAAATATTACTGGAAACAGATATTCTTGAGTTAAAAGCAAACCCGGATAAGGAAGCCAGCGGAACAATTATCGAAGCTACACTTGATAAGGGCCGTGGATATGTGGCAACCATACTCGTACAGAACGGGACATTACGTGTTGGAGATATGATCGTATCCGGACAATATTTTGGTAAGGTAAAAGCCATGTACAACGAACGTAACCAGCGTGAGGAATTGGCACCTCCATCTACTCCTGTATTGATACTAGGATTGAATGGAGCCCCACAGGCTGGAGAAACCTTTAAGGTTTATGAAGATGAAAGTGAAGCCAGATCGGTAGCGTATAAACGAGGACAGATATTGAGAGAGCAGGGAATGAGAGCAAAGAAACATATTACGCTGGATGAGATCGGGCGTCGTTTGGCTTTGGGAAGTTTTAAAGAGCTTAATGTGATCATTAAGGGTGATGTGGATGGCTCTGTTGAAGCATTGAGTGACTCACTTCAGAAGTTAAGTACAGAAGAAATTGTTGTGAGAGTAATTCACAAAGCAGTTGGAGCGATTACCGAAAGCGATGTTACATTGGCTAACGCATCTGATGCTATCATTATTGGCTTTAATGTGCGCCCGACTTTGCAGGCAGCTAAAATGGCTGAACATGAAGCTATCCAGATAAAACTGTACTCCATTATCTATAATGCTATTGAAGAGATCAAGAGTGCGATGGAAGGTATGCTTGAGCCTGTGGTTGAAGAAAAAATACTGGCTAACGTGGAAATAAGGGAAGTGTATAAGTTTGATAAAGCCAGTGTTGCCGGTTGCTTTGTATTGGATGGAAAGATGGCCAGGAATAATCGTATAAGGCTGGTACGTGATGGTATTGTGATCTTTACCGGCGAGCTGGGGAGTTTGAAACGATTTAAAGATGATGCAAAAGAAGTTACTTCCAGCATGGAATGTGGGTTGACCATAAAAAATTATAATGATATCAAAGTTGGAGATATAGTTGAAGCATTTGAAGAAGTAGAGGTAAAACGTACGCTCTAAAAACTCTTTACCAACCGACCCATTCTCAATCTTTTGTTAAATGAGCCTACTTGAAACCCGGATTATTAGGTATAAGGTTATTTTTGAAACTGCTCTTCAGCAGGATGGCCGTAAAACCGGCAGGATTAAAATCAGTTTAATGAAAAAGTATTTTCTATTTTTTATTTCAGCATTTGGGTTGCTCATAACTTCTTTTGCTCAAACGAGTCAGCCTAAAGCAGTGGTAGCTGATAAGATTGTTGCAGTGGTAGGCGATAAGGTCATTTTAAAAA
Organism: Ferruginibacter sp.; assembly: GCA_044222465.1. Taxonomy (GTDB): domain Bacteria; phylum Bacteroidota; class Bacteroidia; order Chitinophagales; family Chitinophagaceae; genus Ferruginibacter. The sequence goes on along the minus strand of JBGANE010000003.1, from coordinate 104,142 downwards.
GTGATGTAGACAACAGTATTCTTGATATGCAGCGCCAGAATATTGCAGTGCCACCCAATGCGAGATGCCAGGTGCTTGAACAGGCCATGGGAATTAAAGCCCTGGTTTTACAAGCAGAAAAAGATTCTTTACCTGTGACTGATGAAGAAGTTGAAACTATAATTGATAATAAAATACGTGGTTTCATGGCACAGTTTGGCGGAAAGGATGAATTGGAAAAAATTGCTCAAAAAACTGTTTATCAACTTAAAGAAGATTTCAGGGAGCCCATTCGTGACCAGGAAATGGCCAAGGCTATGCGGAATAAAGTGGTGGAGAATGTAAGAATAACACCTAAAGAAGTAAATGAGTACTTCAACAAAATTCCAAAAGATAGTTTATTTCTGTACGAAAGTGAACTTGAAGTAAGCCAGATCATTTCATTTCCAAAAGCACAGCGCGAAGCCGAGGAATATTGTATTCAACAATTAAAAGAATTTAAAGCAGAGATAGAATCAGGAAAAAAAGATTTTGCATCTATTGCCAGTATATATACTATGGACCCAGGTAGTAAAGAAACCGGTGGGCAGTATGAAGTTAACCGCTATTCAAAGGAACTTGACCCGGTTTGGTTGGGCAAGGCTTTTACTTTAAAGGAAGGACAGGTGTCAAATCCATTTAAAACCAGGTTCGGTTACCATATCATGCAGTTAGTGAGCCGGGCCGGAGATGATGCTGTGGTAAGGCATCTCTTGCTGGTTCCACAGGTTACTTCATTCGAGATAAAAGCTGCAATTGAAAGACTGGATTCGGTGAGAGCAAAATTAATTGCCGGAACTATCCAATTTGGAGAAGCTGTTGCCAAATTCAGCGATGATGAAGCCAGTAAATTTACAGCTGGTCATATTTTAGGCAGAGACGGAAGCCCTTACGTAACTATTGATCAACTTGATAAAGACATGGTAATAATGCTGAAAGACCTTAAAGTAGGGCAATATTCTCAGCCAACAGAATATATTGATGAAAGAGGAAGAAAAGGAGTACGCATAGTATACCTTCAAACCAAAACAGAACCACACCGGGAAAATATAAAAGATGATTACGACCGGATAGCACAGAGGGCCCTGGAAGAAAAAAAGAACGAAGTACTTGAACAATGGTTCATGAAAAAAGTGGTTACTTACTATATTCTGGTAGACGATGAATTTAAATCATGCCCCGAAATGAAAAAGTGGATCAACGAAACAGCCGCAAAAAATTAAAGCATAAGAAAGATATTATTAAAGCGTCCCGGCATTCGTTGGGACGCTTTGATATTTTAGAAAGAAACAAAACCCGGTAAGGGATAAGTATCTTTACATGAAAAACATTATTAAAACAGAATTAACTATTGATAGAAACTAAAAAAATAATCAGGCAGGAAGAAAATGCCATTCTTGTAGGGTTGATTTACAAAGAACAAACTGAACCCATGGTAAATGAATACCTGGATGAACTGGCTTTTCTTGCAGAAACGGCAGGAGCAAATGCGGTGAAAAGGTTTACACAGAAGTTACCGCATCCCGACAGTAAGATTTTTGTGGGTAAAGGAAAACTGGAGGAAATAAAACACTTTATACAGCTCAAGGGTAATATCAACCTGGTTATATTTGATGATGAGCTTACGGGTTCACAGATACAGAATATTGAAAAAGAGCTGAAAGTAAAAACGATTGACCGTAGCGATCTTATACTTGACATTTTTGCCAGCCGTGCAAAATCAGCCCAGGCTAAAACACAGGTTGAGCTGGCGCAATACCAATATATTTTACCCCGCCTCAAGGGTATGTGGAAACACCTGGAAAGACAGGGAGGCGGTGTAGGTACAAGAGGTCCGGGTGAAACAGAGATCGAAACAGACCGCCGTATTGTAAAAGATAAGATCTCGTTATTGCGAAAACGGCTGGCAGAAATAGACAAACAGGCATTTACCCAGCGTAAAGACAGAGGAGAGTTCATTCGTGTTGCATTAGTGGGTTATACTAATGTGGGAAAATCTACGCTGATGAACTTGCTAAGCAAGAGTGATGTATTTGCCGAAAATAAATTATTTGCAACGCTGGATACCACTACCCGTAAAGTGGTGTTTGAACAAACCCCTTTTTTGTTAAGTGATACAGTAGGGTTCATCCGCAAATTACCGCATCACCTGGTAGAGAGTTTTAAGAGCACACTGGACGAAGTACGGGAAGCTGATGTGTTGCTGCATGTGGTTGATCTTTCTCATCCGCAATATGAAGAGCAATTAAATGTAGTGAATAAAACGCTTACAGAAATTGGCGCCGCCGATAAACCGGTGATCACCGTTTTTAATAAGATGGATAAATATGAGCAGGATGCTTTTGACAAATGGTTGGAACCTGATGTAAAAAAAGAAATACTCAGCGACCTGAAACAGCGCTGGCAAAATGAAACGCAGGGGAATTGTGTTTTTGTTTCGGCAACTGAAAGAACCAATGTAGATGGTCTGAGGCAAATCATTTTAAATGAAGTAAGAAAAATGTATCGTGTACGGTATCCTTATAAGGCTGAGTTTTTCTATTAAGATTTTTGCGTGTCCTCACTTAATTTCAGCACAAGAAAGATTCCGGTTAATAATAAAGAAAAAATGGTAATAAACTCCTGGTATAAAATAGCAGAAAGTATTTCTGAAATTAATTTTTCGGCAAACGGCTTGGCCATGCTGGAAGTTGCCGGTAAAACAATTACTGTTGGTGTGCATAATGACCGGGTTTTTGCCTGTACTCAAAAATGCCCGCATGCCGGCGGAATTTTAGCAGATGGCTATATAGATGCAATTGGAAACCTGGTTTGTCCCATACACCGGTATAAATTTAACTCCCAAAACGGCCGGAATACCAGCGGAGAAGGCTATTACCTAAAAACCTTTGCCGTAGAATTGAGGGAAGAAGGGGTGTTTGTAAGTATACCCGGCTAATTACCCCCATAACCTTATGTGCAGAACTTGTTACCAGGAAGCCCGGAAGGGTTATTAACATTGTGCAAAAGTGGTGTGTTACCACATACAAAGACCACTATATATTTGCGACCAGTAAAACATTTGCAGTGCAGAGCAAATGGATTAGCTGAACATTTTTAACGATCACTACTACTGTGTAAACAGTATTGCTTTCTCCTGAACTGCAACACCCATCAATATAGGATCAATTGTGTAAACAATAAACAGCGTTGTGTCAAACCAAATTGGATACAATACCTGTTGAAAAACCACTTTTTAATTACCAGTTTTTGTTAGTGCAATAAATTGTGCCCCGCTTTTACGCTGTACAAGGTAATTACCATTAAGGAATAAATTAGTTCGATTTTACAAATTTCTGTACAAGAAATTGCTCGTCCTCGTAGGTTGATACTTTCAAAGCATAAACACCTGAACTCAGCCTTTTCACATCGATTATAGTCTGGCTTAACCCGTTGTTCAGCCTGTTTGTTTGCTGGCTAACCAAACGCCCAGTTGCATCATAAATAGAGAAACAGACATCTCCCGCAGTTGGTAAGTCAAGAACAACATTTAGAATAGTTGTAGCCGGATTTGGATAAATTCCGGTACCTGATCTTGGTATCGGTTCTGTTCTTACTGCAAAAGGAGAAAAAGAAGTTACACCAGTAAGGGTTTGTATATATGGGTTGCTGCCGGTTGCGCCGATTGAAGGACCAGGCAACCACGAAATTCCATTGTGGCGCATGATATGTGAACGGTTCCTGTTGAATCCGGTGAGTTCCTGAACACCCGCCCACTGAAGGGTAATATTAATATTGCTGCCACTGTTGCCACTACATTACCGGTAACTCCTGTGGCTGTAAGTGCATCAGAAAAATCCCTGAAGCTATTAAAGTTAATCCCGCCTGTGGGCAGTGTTTTATTGATGGTATAGGCACCAACTAAGGAATTGCTACCGTTCCCTGTAAAAGAACTTTGTGCAGAAATATGGGAGCCCGGCAGAAAAAGAAAAAATGAAAGAATAGAAATGATAAAACCAGAATGAGAAATTTTAAATTTCATATCAAGTAAGTTTGCGGTTGATGCAACAGCTCTTTATCTGATTTTTGTAAAAATTTGACAATGCCAGACCATTGCTTTTTTTTGAGTAAAGTAAGTTAGCAATATTTGTTCAAAACTAATTTGTTAACCCAGGGAGATGTAGATCATAATAGGCTTGTTTTTACTTTTTAAAGGGCCCCGCCTTAGACGCCATTTAATTTAAAACCTGATGTTTTGTTACCATGATCGGGTACTAAAAAACTGACAGGAGATCAAATACGACCTCCTGTCAGTTTTTGCTCCCCCTGTTGGACTTGAACCAACGACCCTCTGATTAACAGTCAGATGCTCTAACCAACTGAGCTAAGGAGGAGTATAATTTCCCGTTTTTAAACGGGAGGCAAAAATAGGGTTTTTTGGCTTCGGTAAAAAATATAAACGGAACAAGAGAGGCTATTTTTCAGGTCATGTAATAAAAAAGCCCGGTTAATGAAACGGGCTTTGATTAAGGGGCTCCTTTAAAACCTGAATAAAAAATCGGCTATACTTTTTATTGGTCAATGTAGATTAAGCAAAATGCCTTCTGTACACCATAGTTTTGCTCCTGCGTTGAATATTCCACAAGTCAACAGCTCTGAATGTTCTAACCGGGATAAGGTTCAGGGCTAAAGTTTCTTTTACTACTGTGGTTAATTCTGTTACGTTTTCTTTGTTGATTTTTGCAAAGTTGTTTTCTGATTGCTTTTTCATGACTTTTTGTTTTATACGTTTTTAATAGTTGGTTGCTTGTTTTAGTAAACCTGGCTTTTTGCCGCTTTGCTTACTTTGATAACACAAAGATAATGATTTTACAGTACTATACAATACAAAGTACTTAGTATATTTTAGTAATAGGCAATTAGTAATAGTAAAATTTTGGCTGAAACCCTTACTGGTATTGAATTTTTGAAAACTGGAGGGAATCTTTATATAAAATTGTCATTTTGATGAATGGTAAAATAGCTTGATGAGTGACTTTCTAATAGACTTTAATAATCCCTAAATCAATATTTTTTTGATTTAAAGCAGATAAACGGGAGCAAAATCATTGTAAATTGGAGAGGGAAATCATGAAATATTAGCTCAATTGGTTATCAGGCGTTAGGTGGAGCTAAAACTAAGGTCTAAATAGAAACAAAATGCGGCAGTAGCTCAGTTGGTAGAGCATTAGCTTCCCAAGCTAAGGGCCGAGGGTTCGAGTCCCTTTTGCCGCTCAGGTGTATTTAATAGCAATAAGTGATAAATAATTACTTTATCTCCAGGTCACTTATGTTGCGGTTATGCAAGCGGCCCAGTTTCATCCACCTGATCATCGGTCCAAGAATGAATTTTAAAAATCCCCGGCTATAAGTTTTATAAACAGCTTCTCCCGTAAAAATGCGGGTGAGATGCCGCTGCATATGTGGGCCGATGAACCGGCCAAAAGAAGTATCCATCCTTTCCTTGCCCACAGTCATAAGAGTGAACAGACCTCCGCTATACCATGTGTTGACCAATTTTTGCCAAACACTAAGTTCATGCATCTGGTTCTTTTCATACTTTTTAAAAGCAATATCGGTTGCTTCCGTTATAGCATCTGCAGCAGAAAAAGAACTTTTAATGGCAAGAAATAAACCCGAAGAAAAAATTGGGTCAAGAAAACCTGCAGCATCACCTATCAATAACCAGTTCTTTCCAAACATCTTCTGTGAAATGAGCTGGTAGTTGTTGTATTGCACAACTCCTGTTTCCCTCTTTGCATTTTTAGTAAACTTTACAAGGGTTTCATCTGTCTTTAAAATATTATCATACTGTTCTTCCCGGCTGTTTCCGTATTTGTTCAAATGCTTTGGATTGATCACCACACCAACTGAAGTTCGTTCTGGTAAAGGTATTCTCCATGTCCAGCCATTTTCCAGCCGATGGAGATGGATATTATAGGGATCTATTTTTTCTGCATTACTTAGGTGAGCAAATATGGCCACATCCTTTCGATCACCTTCTTTGGTGGGGATATTCAACAACCTTGATACGGCTCTTGACCGGCCAGTAGCATCCACTATCAGATCAGGCTGACCATTGAAATAGTTATTGGTGGCAGCAATGGTCTCATCACTTAACTTCAGCTCATCAGTATTACTCATCTGCTCAATCTTTGCAACATGATTAAAGAAAACCACCCCTTCACGTATAGCCAGATCAAAAATGGTTTTATCAAATTTCAAACGGGGAACATTATAAGCATAAGGCGGTAACCCTCCTCCGCCGAAACTAAAAGGAGATGTTGCTTCTTCATCTTTATTAACCCAAACCGATGCACCAGGCTTATAGGTACTATATGACTTTACCTCATCTTCCACTCCCAGCTTTCTTAATAATGGAATTATGGCCGGCAGTAAGGATTCACCCACTATGATCTCGGGACGTTTTTCAAGGTAGAATACAGCTACGTTATAATCTTTTCTCTTAAGCAATGTTGCAAGGGCACAACCAGCAGGTCCTCCGCCGAGGATAGCAACAGATTTTATATTTCTTCTCATAAAGTAAAAAACGCAAATGTAAATAAATTATGGCTTTGGAGTAAACTTGTTACATGCAAATGTACCTGCCCATGCAGGAATAACTTTTTGGTGTAGTATCATTCAAAATAAATTCCCCGCAGCTGCCAGGAATAAAGAAATAATGCAGAAAAGAAAAAGCTAACTGAATTATTAAGATTCAATTAGCTTCATTTGTTTTACAGGGGTACTGTAATTAATTATATGTGGATCCTTCCGGCTTATTAGCTGAATAGTCCGCCTTTCTTTAATTCACGTGTTCCCTGACCGATCAAAAATCCGTTTTGATATATCTGAACGGTATAACTACCTTGTTTGAAATCTGAGCCTGGTATAAAAGCAAATTCAACATTCTTCTTTTTTGCAGTTTCCAGGTCAACAGGAACTTTAGCAGTAAAAGCCTTATCTCCTTCTTCACGGGTTGTAAATGTTTCAGTTCCTGTATTAATAGCTTTGCCATCGGGGCCAATAACCACAACATATACATCTGTCTTACCTGTCTGGATAATGCGGTTAGCAACATCAAAACTTACCACAAACTTGTCTACACGTTTAGCAGTTGTAGAAACTTTTTCTTTACCATTACCTTTTACATTGATTGGAGTAATTACAATGTTTGAGGCATTTAGTGTAGAAGCAACATCTACTTTTTTCTCAAGCTCCTGCTTCACTGTGGTTGTTGCAGTCAGATCCTGGTTTAATTTTTCTTTTTCCTGGATTAATACGGCTTTATCATTAGATAATGTCTGGTTCTCTGTTGTAAGGCGAGCCACTTCCTGCTCCATTGAAGATATTTTTTCATTCAATGATGCGATCAGCGTTTTTGCCCTGGCTAATTCAGAAGCAGTGGCATTCTTCTTATTTAAAATGCTGCGGATCTCTGATTTTACCTGAGCGATCTCATTATTCTTGTCTGTTAATTGGCTTTCTAACCTTGTATTAATGGTTGTCATTGAATCAAGGCGGGCCAGCGATGCATCAAAGCTGTTTTGCACATCACTTTTTTCAGCGCTTACTTTTGCAATTTGCGTCTCCTGCTGCTGGATGGTTTGTGAACTTTGGTTTTTAGCATAGATCAAAAACCCCGAAACGGCAATAAGGCCTGCTGCTAATACACCAATGATGATGTTTTTGTAGTTTTTAGCTGGAGCTGCCTGGGCAGATGGGGTTGGAAAATTTGTGTCAGTCATAATATTGCGATTTAAAAGTTGAAAATTATTTTTAATCAGGCCATTTTCAGGCACCCCAACCACAAAACCAAAACCGTGCCATAAATTTTTTATACGCCCTCTTTAAAGCCCGAAAAAGTACTGTTCCAGAGGGTTTCAGAAACTTCTTAAGTAGTTAAATAAGAAAAAGTTAATAAAGCCCGGCCTGCCCAAGTTTATCCTTTACGGGGCTTATTATAAAAGGCTATCTTCGGTAATAACAACCAGCATGAAGGACTTTGATACGATCATAATTGGTTCGGGAGCGGGGGGGCTTGCCGCTGCTTTGTGCCTTGCCCGTGCAGGACAAAAAGTAGCTGTTATTGAACAGCATTATGTGCCGGGCGGATGGTGCCATAGTTTTTATATTAACGGGCATCGCTTCAGTCCGGGCGTACACTATATCGGGGCAATGGATAAGGGTCAATCTGCCGGAAACCTTTATGAAGGGCTGGGTATTGGGCAGGAGCTTGTTTTTTTCAGAATGAACCCCGCAGCCTATGAGCATTGCTGGATAGGTAATGAGCGGATTGATATGCCAGCCGGGCCCGAATACCTGTATGAATCTCTTGCCAAACGCTTTCCGGCCGAAAAAAAAGGAATAAAAAAATACCTTGAGCTGGTTCAGAAAATAAGTAGACAGATACAGCTTATACCCAGAATGAACGGTTTTTGGGATAATATAACCATTCCTTACCGAACCCGTCACCTGGGTAAATACGGGCTGTTCAGCCTGAAACGGGTGATTGGTTGGCATATTAAAGACCCCTTATTGAAAAAAGTACTCAATATACAGTGCGGCGACCATGGGCTCCCTCCCTCCAAAGCCAGCTTCCCTTTTCATTGCGCCCTTATGGATCACTATATTAACGGGGGCTTTTATCCCATGGGTGGAGGGGCGGCTATAGTAAAAGCCATGACCACTGCCATTAAAAGATATGGAGGGGAAATACACACCGGGCAAACCGTAAAAACAATACTATTGTCCGGCGATAAAAGACCTTGTGCGATAGGTGTGGAACTACAAGGAGGGAAACAAATAATGGCAAAGCGGGTCGTTTCAAATGCTGACCCCGAAACAACCTATAAACTTGTGGGACACAGCAACCTTAGTAAGAAGTTACTTAAGAAACTTGCCGCTACCCGTTATTCTGTTACTTCTCTGATATTTTTCTTAACGGTTGATATGGATATCCGTAACGCTGGACTTGACTCAGGGAATATATGGTTCATGCCCGACGAGGATATGGATGAACTATATGACGACCTCACCCGGGTGGACATATTGGAAAAAGATGAATTTGCATCCCTTTTCATCAGTTGTTCATCTTTAAAGGATCCCTCGAGCTTTAACGGAAAACAACATACCATTGAGGTAGTTACATTTACTGACTATAGTTCTTTCAAAGAATATAAAGAAGAAGGAAAAAAACACTCTGAAAAATATCTTAGGATCAAAGAAAGGCTCTGCGAAAAATTGCTGAATACTTTTAAAAGGATATTACCTGAAGTGCACAAAAATATTGTGCACATGGAGCTGGGTACGCCCATGACCAATGAACATTATATCAATTCTACCCGTGGAAATGTGTATGGTACAGAAAAAGGATTCTGGCAAACAGGCCCCTTTTCTTTTACGAGCAAAAGTGAAATTGAGAACCTGTACATGTGCGGATCCAGCATCATATCGCACGGAATTGCCGGCGCAAGTTATTCTGGTGTAAGAACGGCGGCACAGATACTTGGTTGTACCGAGGAGGACCTACTTCAAAAAAACGAATCGCAACAGGTACGTATTTATGATGCGGAAGACAATTCTCAATGGCCCGAATGGATTAAGCAGCGGTTGGCCAATAAACACAAGCGTTCTGAAAACAAGATTGTACGGACTATTTAAACAGCGACGCAGTTATTCCCTTTATTGTTTTAATTTTACCGCCGCCCCCTAAAGGTTTCATTTAATGCCAAACAACCTTAATAATGACCGGTTCTGTTTCCCCGATGGAAAAAGCTGATGTTCTGAAAGTCTGCGTTATTATTCCTACTTATAACAATGCTTCTACACTTGCCGGGGTGATTGAAGACGTAGCCGGATATTCCAATCATATTATAGTGGTTAATGACGGCTCAACTGATAATACAGCTGAAATAATACTTCGGTTCCCTTCTGTACAATTTATCAGCTACTCAAAAAATGTGGGTAAAGGATGGGCGTTGCGACAGGCGTTTAAATATGCTGCAGACAAAGGATATCATTATAGTATAACCATAGACTCAGACGGGCAACATTTTGCCAAAGATATTCCACTATTTATCGATAAAATTGAAACAATCCCTAACAGCATTATCATAGGAGCCCGCAATATGGGCCAGGCCTCTGTGCCTGGAGGAAGTAGTTTTGGTAATAAGTTCTCTAATTTTTGGTTCAAGGTAGAAACAGGAGTTAATTGTCCTGATACACAATCCGGGTACCGCTTATACCCTTTATTACCCTTAAACAAAATACACTTCATTACCCGTAAATATGAATTTGAAATTGAAGTTTTGGTAAGGGCAGCCTGGAAAGGGATCAAAGTGGAATCTGTACCAGTAACAGTTTATTATGCGCCAAAGAATGAAAGGGTTTCACATTTCAGGCCATTCAAAGATTTTTTTAGGATAAGTATTTTAAATACGGTTTTGGTATTCATTAGTTTCCTTTATATCAGGCCACGTAATTTTTTACGGATACTTTTCAATAAAGAAAAACTCAGAAAACTGTTGGATGACCATTTATTTAATCCACATCATTCTTCCGAATTAAAATCTGTTTCGGTTGCATTTGGCGTATTTATGGGCATTATTCCTATCTGGGGCTTTCAGCTATTGGCGGCAATCTTCCTGGCTGTTTTATTTAAGCTGAACAAACCCCTGGTAATTGTTGCCGCAAACATCAGCATCCCCCCGATGATACCCTTTATTATTTACGGGAGTTATAAAATGGGAGCTTTCTGGATGGGAGCAAACGCCATGCAGATAAGCTTTAGCAGATTGATAACCCTGGAATCAATTAAAAACAACCTGGTTCAATACATTTATGGCAGCATTACACTGGCAATTATCGCTGGCATTATATTCGGAATGCTCACATTCATTTTTTTAAAACTTACCGGGAAGAAAACAGCGATCACTGCAAAGACTGAATAAGGCATGGAAAAAATATTACTTCAGATATATTCCTTTTACGAAAAACGTCAGTGGATACTATATATTACGTTTGTTGTCATCTTCCTGTTTACCGGCTGGTTTGCATCACAATTGAAATTTGAAGAGGATATTTCGAAGATCTTACCCAATGATAAAAAGATTGAAAAACTGAATGAAGTTTTTCAAAACTCAAAATTCATGGATAAGCTGGCAGTTACCGTATCACTTAAAGACACGGCAGCCCCTGCACAGCCTGATAGCCTGGTGGCTTATGCCGATGAGCTGGTTAAAAATATCCAGGCAAAATTATCTCCCCTCATCAGTAAGATCAATTATAAAGTTGATGATGAATTGACGCTGGAATTATTTGGTACCATAAGTGATCATTTACCCGTTTATTTAAATGACAAGGATTATACATCAATAGATTCATTAATTGCACCGTCAAAAATTAAAGAAACGTTGGAGCAGAATTTAAGAACGCTTTCTTCGCCTGCCGGCATTGCACTAAAAAGTATGATCAGCAAAGACCCGGTCGGGATCAGCTTTTTAGGATTAAAAAAAATACAGCAATTACAATACGATGAAAATTTTGAATTATACGATAATTATATAATCACCAAAGACCAGAAACACCTGGTGCTTTTTATCACCCCGGCATACCCTCCAAATAATACAGGGAAAAATGCATTGCTGTTAAGGGGCCTGGATAGTATAATAAAAACAAACCACTTCAATAATGTAACGGCTTCCTATTTTGGAGCTACAGCTGTTTCAGCAGGTAATGCTCTCCAGCTACGCCAGGACTCATTACTTACGCAAGGGATCACGGTACTCTTTATTGTTATTTTTTTAGGACTTTATTTCCGGAAAAAAAGAGCGCCGTTAATTATTCTTATACCCGTTCTGTTCGGCGCTTTGTTTTCACTGGCAGCCATTTGTTTTATTAAAGGAAAAATATCGGTCATTGCGTTGGGCACAGGTTCTGTAGTGTTGGGGATTGCCGTTAATTATTCACTCCATGTATTTAATCACTACCGGCACACCGCAAATATCCGGCAACTGATTCGTGATCTTGCACATCCTATGACGGTGGGAAGCTTTACCACAATCGGAGGTTTTTTATGCCTGCAGTTTGTGGAATCAGAAATGCTTAAAGACCTTGGATTGTTTGCAGCATTCAGTTTAATTGGCGCCTCACTTTGTTCTTTGATTTTTTTGCCGCATTTTATCGCTTCAAAAAAAGAGCAGGCGGCACATACCGGAAATGAATTCACATGGATCGATAGAATAGCCTCTTACCGCCTTGAATATAACAAATACCTGGTGCTTATCATTTTAGTCTTGACTATAGTGTTTGCTTTTTGGGCGGGGAAGGTAAGTTTTGAATCAGACCTGCAAAACATGAACTACATGTCGGGCAAACTAAAAGATGCTGAAAAGAAACTCAACCAGATAAATCAATATGCATTACAATCTGTTTACCTGGTAGCCGAAGGAAAAACCCTGGATGATGCCCTGCAGAATAATGAAAGACTGGTTAAGCAGATAGAAAGACTGGAAGATAATAATGTAGTGAAAAAGTATTCAGGCATATCTTCTCTTATCATATCCGACTCCTTGCAAAAAATAAGGATCGCCAGGTGGAAGCAATACTGGACAGAAGAGAAAAAACAAAATCTGCTTGCCGCGTTGTACAAGGAAGGGGCAGCCTTAAAATTTAACACATCCGCCTTTGATAATTTTAAACTGTTATTGAACAAGAATTTCGAGGAGGTTGACAAAAACGCAATGGAGGAAGTACGAAAAAACTTTCTTGATGATTATATAACAGAAAAGCAGGGTAAATCAACAGTTGTAACACTGGTAAAAACAGTTCCGGAAAAAAAACAGGAAATATATAATAGTTTTGAAAATGAACAGCACGTTACCGTACTGGATAAACAATACCTTACCAACCGTTTTGTAGAGATCATCAATTCAGATTTTACGAGGATTGCACTAATGACCTCGCTGTTAGTGTTTTTTGTCTTGTTACTTATGTATGGAAGAATTGAACTCACATTAGTTTCATTCATCCCCATGTTTATAAGCTGGGTTTGGATACTGGGCATCATGGGTATGGCAGGCATCCAGTTCAACATCATCAACATCATTGTATCCACACTCATATTTGGATTGGGAGACGATTATAGCCTTTTCATTATGGATGGCCTATTACAGGAATACAAAACAGGAAAGAAAAACCTGTCTTCCTTTAAATCTTCGATAATCTTATCTGCTGTTACTACCATTGCCGGCCTGGGCGTTTTAATATTTGCAAAACATCCTGCATTAAGGTCCATTGCTTTGATTTCTATCATCGGAATTGTTTGCGTGGTAGTAATGGCACAAATACTGATCCCCTTTTTATTTTCTGTGCTGATAAAGAACCGGGTAAACAAAAACCGGTTTCCCTGGACACTTTGGGGATTCATAAAGTCTTCTTTCGCATTTTCTTATTTCATTGGCTGGAGTGTGGCCTTTACACATATTGCGTACATATTTGCCTTGTTCAATATTAAAGAGAAGGGCAAACTGCTTTATCATCGCATCATTGCTAAAGTATGCCGGCGGCTGGTATATATCATGATCAACGTAAAAAAGAAGATCATCAATCCCCAGCAAGAAAAGTTTGAAACTCCTGCCATTATTATTGCTAATCATCAATCTTCGCTGGATATACTGCCGCTGATAATGCTGCACCCCAAACTCATCATGCTCACCAATAACCGTATCTGGAATTCGCCCCTGTTTGGTAAAGTAATTCGTATGGCGGATTATTTTCCGGCAGAAGAAATAGAAACCGATATCAGCCATGTGAAAGAAAGGGTAAGGAACGGATATTCGATTATTATTTTCCCGGAGGGTACAAGGTCGGAAGATGGAGAGATCAAAAGGTTTCATAAAGGAGCATTCTACGTTGCCGAAAAGCTGAATGTAGATATTTTACCCATCATGATTCATGGTACAGACTATACGTTGACAAAACAGGACCAACTTTTAAAGGATGGTCAGCTTACGGTTAAGATCTTGCCACGGATCAAGCCAGAAGACAAAACCTTTGGAAATGGGTATGCAGAAAGGGCGAAACACGTTGGCCGTTATTTTCGGGAAGAGTTTGGTTTACTTAAGCAGGAAATAGAACAGCCAAAATATTTCCGGGAAAAATTAATTTACAATTATTTATACAAAGGTCCAGTGCTGGAATGGTATATGCGTATTAAAACAAGACTTGAAAAAAACTACCAGACTTTTCATGAACTTGTTCCTGTAGAGGGCAAAATACTCGACATTGGCTGTGGGTATGGGTTCATGTCATACATGCTGTCGTTTACTTCTTCGCAAAGAGAAATTACGGGAATAGATTATGATGAAGAAAAAATTGAAACAGCGAATCATTGTTTCAGCAAAGCAGATAAGATTAATTTTGTGCATAGTGACGTAATGGGGTTTGCTTTTGAAAGATATGATGCTATTATCCTGGCCGACATGTTACACTATCTGCAACCAGAAGAACAAAAAAGGGTAGTTGAAAAATGTATCAGTAATCTCAACCCCTCTGGTATGGTTATTATACGTGATGGCGACAAGGATAAAGAAGAGCAGCACAAGCGCACAAAGCTTACGGAGTTCTTTTCAACCAGAGTTTTGAATTTTAACAAGACCAAAGAAACAGGATTAAGTTTTTTATCAGGCAAGATGATCAGAAACATTGCAGCTGAGAACAAAATGAGTTGTGAAGAAATGCCTGATTCGAAACTTACATCCAATACTATATTTATTTTAAAGAAGGTTTAGCTGGGTTGGAAAGTTTAGGGGTTTAGGTACCGAATCTAAAATTTCCAAACACCTAAACGTTATCAACTTTTCAAAAATAAGATGAGTTAAAAATAAAAAATTATTGAAAGAAGAATTCGACATAGTGATCATTGGCAGCGGCATGGGTGGGCTGGTATGTGCCGATATATTGGGTAAGGAGGGATTTAAGGTATGTGTGCTTGAAAAGAACAAACAGGCGGGAGGAAGCCTACAAACCTATGTACGTGACCGGGTGATCTTTGATTCAGGCGTGCATTACCTGGGAGGGCTGGGTGAAGGCCAAAACCTTTACCAGGTTTTTAAATACCTGGGACTGATTGGAAAGCTAAAGCTGTTGAAAATGGATGAAGATGTTTTCGACAAGATTATTATAGAGAACGACCCTAAGGAATATGTATATGCACAGGGATATGAGAATTTTATCCGGCACTTACTCAAAGATTTTCCCAATGAAGAGAAAGGGTTGCGTATTTATTGTGATAAGATAAAAGAAGTATGCAGCAAATTTCCATTGTATAACCTGCGTTCCGGCGGCGATGTAAATGAGAAGGCTTCTGTACTGGAGATCGACCTGCAGCAATTCATAGAATCTGTTACTGACGATAAAAAATTACAGGCTGTGCTGGTAGGCAATAATATGTTGTACGTATTGCAAGGCAATAAAACACCACTCTATGTACATGCTATGATCCTGAACAGTTATATTGAAAGTTCCTGGAAATGCATTGATGGAGGATCTAACATCACCAAATATATGGTGCAGAATATCCGTCAGCATGGGGGTGAGATACGCCGCAACGCTGAAGTGAAGCGGATCATAGTGGAGGATGGGAAAGTCAGCTCTGTACAACTCACCGATGGCACTCATGTATATGGCAGGAGCTTCATTAGTAATATGCACCCGGTACGAACACTGGATATGACAGAAACAGGCCTGATCAAACAAGCTTACCGGAGCAGGGTAAAGGAACTGGAGAACACTGTTTCTTCTTTTATCGTGAATATTGTTTTTAAGAAGAACGCATTTCCGCATACCAAACACAATTATTATTACCAAAAAGAAGGACATGTATGGCACCCGGCTGCTCATACAGAAGAGAACTGGCCGCTGGCTTACTCGCTGTTCTTCGCTTCTTCATCTAAAACAGACAGGTATGCCGAGTCTATGACCATTCTCACTTATATGCGTTTTAATGAAGTGGAAAAATGGGCGGGTACTTTCAACACTGTTTCCAATGAAACAGAAAGAGGAAAGGATTATGAAGAATTCAAAACTAGAAAAGCTGAAAAACTGATTGATACTATTGAAGAAAAATTCCCGGGAATAAGGAATGCGATCAGTTCCTATTATACATCAACGCCGCTTTCTTACCGTGATTATATCGGCAATGACGATGGTTCAATGTATGGTATAGCAAAAGATTACCGCAATCCATTAAAAACATTTATTTCCCCAAGAACTAAAATTCCCAACCTGTACTTAACAGGCCAGAATTTAAATTTGCATGGCATACTTGGGGCCACCATGAGTGGTATTGTTACCTGTGTTGCTTTTATGGGCAATGAAAGCATAATAGAAAAAATTAGAAATGCTTAAAAGAAAGAAATTCTGGAAGAGAGTTGGTTATGTGTTCGGGGCAATATTATTGCTGTTGATCATCGGGGCTATTTACCTGGTATGGGTCTCAAAAGTGGATCCCCCTAAGATTGCTGATACAAGCAGCCTGCAACTACAACGCACCGATCATGGGAACGGGTTCTATACACTGAAAAACTCCTGGTTCCGCCACAGTAAAAGTGGTTTGTATGAATTATACGTAGAAGGAGAACCATTTGAACGAGGTGTCATCAATGGTAAATTAACCGAAGAACTGGTAATGAGGCAGGAAGATCATTTTGCAGAACAAATAGAAAAAATGATCCCATCAAAATTTAAAAGGAGCTTCCTTAAATATCTTATCGGCTGGTTCAACCGTGACCTGGATAAGAATGTAACGGAGGAATACAAGGAAGAAATTTATGGAGTGTCAGAATCTGCATCTCCGGCCTATAAATACCTTGGCTCAAATTATCAACGCATCCTGAATTACCATGCAGCACACGATATTGGCCATGCCGTTCAGAATCTTGCGATGGTTGGATGTACATCTTTCGGTACATGGGGCGCCATGTCGCAGGATAGTACCATGATCATCGGTCGCAATTTTGATTTTTATGTGGGAGATAAATTTGCAGAAGATAAAATTGTTGCCTTCTTCAATCCGGCAAAAGGCCATAAGTTCATGACGGTTACCTGGGGAGGCTTCACCGGAGCCGTTTCCGGAATGAATGACCAGGGCGTATCGGTTACTATCAATGCAGCTAAATCAAGTTTGCCAACGGGCTCTGCCACACCCGTATCATTGGTAACAAAAGAGATACTGCAATATGCCAAAAACATCAGTGAAGCTATTGCGATTGCAAAATCAAGAAAGATGTTTGTGTCGGAATCTTTTTTAATAGCATCGGCAGCCGATAATAAAGCAGTGATCATTGAAAAAACACCAGACGACCTGGATGTGTACGACCCAAAAAAAGACCTTATCATTTGCACCAACCATTTCCAAAGCAATACCCTGGGTAAAACAAAAATGAATATTCAACAGGAGAACGAAAGCGCATCATCGTACCGCTATAAAAGAATGATGCAGTTGCTGGATGCAAATGGGAAGAACACGGTGCAAAAAACCATAAATATCCTGAGAGACAGAAAAGGATTGAACAATGCTGATATAGGTATGGGTAATGAAAAAGCTATTAACCAGCTCATCGCCCATCATTCCATTGTGTTTGAGCCAAAGAAATTATTGGTATGGGTCTCCACATCGCCCTGGCAACTGGGTGAATATGTTGCATACGACCTGAATAAAGTTTTTGCCCTGAAAGGAATAAAGGAAAATAAAGAGATAGCAGACAGTAGCCTTACCATTGCGGCTGATACATTCCTGCTGACGAATGACTATAAAAATTTTGTAGCCTTCCGTACAATGAAACAAAGGATACAGGATGGAAAACAGATCAATGCCGATAGTTTAGTGACCAGCAACCCCGAGTTTTATAATGCTTATGTGCTGGCGGGGGATTATTTATACAAACAAAAAAAGTATAAAGATGCGCTGCATTATTACCAGGCCGCTCTTACCAAAGTGATCGCCACCAAAAAAGAAGAAGACCATATTCGGGAGCAAATCAGTAAATTGAACAAAAAAACGGCGCCATGATATTCGGAATCGGTACCGACCTGGTGGATGTGGAACGGGTTGCTGAGAAAATGGAAAAGAAAGAAGGGTTCAGGGAGCTTGTCTTCTCAGCTCATGAAATAGCGCATTGCGAAACCATGGGCCATAAGTATGAACATTATGCAGCCAGGTTTGCAGCAAAAGAAGCTTTTTTAAAAGCCCTAGGAACAGGATGGAGGAATGGAACAGCTTTTAATGAAATTGAGATATATAATGATAGAGAAGGGAAACCGGAGCTCAGGTTACTTGATACTACAGCAAATACTATTGCCGGACTGAACCTGGGAAAGATATCTGTTTCTCTCTCTCATGTTAAAACAATGGCTTGTGCCATGGTAATCATTGAAACGATATGAAATATTCTACAGAGACTGCTTTTAAAAGCAAGAAAGAAATACAGGCCATGCAGGAAAAAAAACTGCAGGAGGCTGTTGCTTACCTGAATGAACATTCTCCTTTTTATAAAGAACTATTCACTAAAGCGCAATTCAACGTAAAAGGCATCAAGACCATCGAAGATCTTTTGGTGATACCGGTAACAGTGAAAGAAGACCTGCAGCAACGCAACGATGATTTTTTATGTGTGCCGAAGAATAAGATCATCGAGTATAGTTCCACATCAGGAACACTGGGTAGCCCCGTTACCATTGCTCTCACCGAAAACGACCTGGACAGGCTTACTTATAATGAGTACTCTTCCTTTGTAAGCACCGAAGGAACATCAAAAGATATTTACCAGTTGATGCTCACCATGGACCGCCAGTTCATGGCAGGGATGGCTTATTATTACGGCATCAGGAAGCTGGGGGCAGGAGTTATAAGGCTAGGCCCGGGAGTACCTTCATTGCAGTGGGAAACCATCTTAAGGTTAAAGCCCACAGTTATCGTGGCTGTTCCTTCCTTCATTTTTAAGTTGATCGAATACGCCAAGGAACATCGAATCGACATCAATAACACATCGGTTAAGAAAGCCATCTGCATCGGAGAAAATATACGTAACACCGATTTTTCATTGAATACATTAGGTAAAAGGATCAGCGAAGCGTGGAATATCAAATTATTCTCTACCTATGCATCCACCGAAATGCAAACTGCATTCACCGAATGTATAGAATGCCGCGGTGGCCATCTTCAGCCCGAATTATTAATTGTTGAATTACTTGATGAAATGAATAAACCGGTTGCAGCCGGGCAGCCTGGAGAAGTAACCATTACAACTTTAGGTGTGGAAGGTATGCCGTTACTGCGTTACAAAACAGGCGATATTTGTGTGTATGATGACGCTTCCTGCTCTTGCGGAAGAAACACACTCAGGTTATCTCCCGTTGTTGGCCGCAAGAAACAGATGATCAAATTCAAGGGAACCACGCTATATCCACCTTCTTTATTCGATATGCTGAATGAAATGGAAGAGGTAAGGGATTTTGTGGCCGAAGTATATTCCAACGATATCGGTATGGATGAAGTGAAGCTTCACCTGTTGCCGGCAAACGACTCTGAAGACTGCGATCGGAAGATACGGTCCAATTTACAGGCCCGCTTGCGGGTAAGTCCCTATATTCATTATGTATCCAGGGAAGAGATGCATAAGATGCAGTTTCCCGAAACAGGAAGAAAGGCAGTACGCTTTATTGACAGGAGGAATTAATGACGTTTGAAAAATTTAATCACCGCCTTTAACAATGAACTTTCCAACCTTCTGCCCGGATAAGTAATATGCATCTGCAATTCTTGATCCTGCATCAAAAGCTGCACCACGCCATTTATTTTCGCCGGGCCTTTCAACAGAAAGCACAATTAATTTTTTATCACGGTTGGCAGTTTCTACGATGGTAACGATTCCATCAATACCGGCATTTCTTTTAGCAACACCAACACTGTAGCCGGGCTCCAGAGCCTTGGTATTAAAGATGAGGGTATACTTGGCATCTGCACTTACGGTCATCTTGCTGAGGTTGGTAAATCCAAGGATGAACTTAGGCTCATACTTTTGTTTCTTGTCTTCTTCCCATTTGCGGGCCCATATTTCACCACTGCCCTGTTCCTTCTCATTCATTTCGGTTCGTTTTCTTTTGATATAGTCTGCTTCCTTGCCATCATCACCAACAGTCATCTTATCATAAGTGAATTCGATATTGATTGTTTTTTCGTTTTTTAAAATAGAGAGGTCGCCTTTGTTAAGGTTAACTTCCTGGGCATTGATACCCATGCAGAATAATAAAAACGCAACAAGAAAAATTGTTTTGATCATTTTCATCTGGTAAAAATTTTTTGACAAAAATAAAGGCTTCCTGCAAAGGAAGCCTTTTCAATAAGGTTAAATTTTTTATTTCAGGTATTTACCTAATCTTTTACCGGCTACTGCATAACATTCCTGTATCCTTGTTCCTGTATCATAGTCATAACCCCCATATATTCTGCCCGGGGCATTCGATATGGTTAACTCCACGAGTTTTTTTGTTTTATCTGCTGTTTCAACGATCCATGCCTCTGCATCTATCTCTGCATTTTTCCTGCTGATAACAACGTTATACCCGGGCTCAATACTTGTTGTCTTAAAAACGATGGTGTATTTGGCGTCTTTTTTTACTGTCATTCCCGTAGCATCCTGGAATTCATTGATGAACCTGGGCTCAAACCTTGCCTCCCTGTCGTTAATCCAGCTGGCTGCCCAGGAATCTCCACGGCCTGGCTCCTTTTTATTGTATTCATCTGTTTTGGCTTTTATGTAGTCAGCTTCTTTATCATATTTGCCTACACTCAACGGGCCATAAACAAATTCAATATTAACTGTAGGTTCATTTTTTAAAATGCCATCATTACCATTTGTTGTTTTTATTTTTTGAGCATTTGCTGTAAGCGAAGCGAAGGCTAAAGCCATAATGGCAAAAGACCGGGTTAAAATTTTCATATAAAAGTATGTTTTAGGTGATTGTTGAATAAAAGTATACAAAAATACCACAATAAAAATACCCAATAACCACAAAATTTGTTGCATGATAATTTGATATTTTCACAGCAGGGACGGGCAAAAAAGCAGAATTTGAAATCTTTATTCTATTTTTACCGCAATAGTTATTAACACTAAATCGCAGATAAAATTCGGATCATGGTACATGTAGGAGACAGGGCGCTTTCGTTGGCAGATTTTTCTGGTATTCTTTATAAGGATAAGAAGCTTTCTGTAGACAGGCCGGCTGTTGAAAAAGTGGATGTGAATTTCAGGTTTTTAAAGAAATTCTCCTCAAATAAGCTGATTTATGGCATAAATACCGGTTTTGGCCCTATGGCTCAATATAAAGTGAGTGAAGAGAACATGCTGCAGCTTCAGTATAACCTTATCAGGAGCCATAGCTCGGGGGGAGGCAATTTAATGAACCCCATAATGGTTAAGGCGGTTATGTTGGCCCGCTTAAACAGCTTGGCCAAAGGTTATTCCGGGGTTCACCCCGAAGTGGTGGAATTGCTTAAAGAACTCATCAATAAAGATGTTACGCCCTGCATTTATGAGCATGGCGGTGTTGGTGCAAGCGGCGACCTGGTTCAACTGGCGCACCTTGGGCTGGTATTAATTGGCGAAGGGGAAGTAATTCATGAAGGAGAGGTAAGACCAACGGCTGAAGTATTTGCCAAACTAAAAATAAAACCGCTGACCATTCATATTCGTGAAGGGTTAGCGATACTCAATGGTACTTCGGCCATGACCGGAATTGGAATGGTGAATATTATTCAGGCCCAAAAACTACTCGAATGGTCAGTTATGCTCTCGGCAATGATCAATGAAATTGTGGAGGCCTTTGATGATCATTATTCCTATGAGTTGAACGTAGTGAAACATCACAAGGGCCAAAACAAAATTGCAGCCCAGCTTCGTGATATCCTGAAGGATAGCAAAATGATCCGCAACCGTTCTGAACATTTATATAACCCCGAGAAACTTGATCATGAAGTTTTTCAGGATAAGGTACAGGAATATTATTCCCTCCGCTGTGTTACACAGGTGCTGGGCCCTATCTATGATACCATTTGCCAGGCTGAAAAAGTGGTGGTGGATGAATTGAATTCGGTAAACGATAACCCGGTGATTGACCATGAAAACCAGAATATCTTTCATGGAGGAAATTTTCACGGCGATTATGTTTCGCTGGAGATGGATAAATTAAAAATTGCGGTTACCAAATTATCCATGCTATCCGAAAGGCAATTGAATTATTTGTTGAACGAGAAACTGAACCAGAAATTCCCGCCATTTGTAAACCTGGGGGTACTTGGTTTCAATTTTGGTATGCAAGGTATGCAGTTTACGGCCACATCAACAGTAGCTGAAAATCAAACTATGTCTTTCCCTATGTATGTGCACAGCATACCCAACAATAACGATAACCAGGATATTGTAAGCATGGGCTGTAATGCTGCACTGATGACAAAACGTGTTATAGATAATTCATTTGAAGTATTGGCCATACAAATGATGACGGTTTTGCAAGCCATAGATTATTTGAAATGTACAGACAGGCTATCTTCCGAAACACATCATATTTATACAGAGATTAGAAAGATATTTCCAAAGTTCATTGAAGACAAACCTAAATATAAAGACCTGGAAAGGATCAGAAAATATTTTGAAAAATCAGACCCTGTTATTTCTTTCAAATTGGGAAAAATTCCCCAGCAGGTTAATTCCTGATTCATCATCAGTTAATGGGTTACCGGAAAATAGTAAAGACATATGAAGTTTGCATTAGTTACAGGAGGATCAAGGGGTATTGGCAGGGCCGTTTGTATTAAAATGGCAGAGATGGGGTATAATGTATTGATCAACTATAAGTCGAATGAAGAAGAAGCGAACAAAACACTTGCTTTAATAAGAGAAAAAGGCGTTGACGGAGAAACAATTCAGTTCGATGTAGCGGATAAAGAACAGATAAAAAATAAACTGGGAGATTGGATGGAAGCCAATGGGGACAAGGTGATTGAAGTGTTGGTAAATAATGCTGGCATACGGGAAGACGGACTGATGATGTGGATGAAAGACGAGCAATGGGATGCTGTATTAAAAACCAGCCTGGATGGATTTTTTTATGTTACCCGTTTGGTGGTCAACAGTATGCTGATGAAAAAATATGGCAGGATCATTAATATCGTTTCACTTTCGGGTTTAAAAGGAATGCCCGGGCAAACTAATTATTCTGCTGCAAAAGCTGGTGTAATTGGTGCAACAAAAGCATTGGCGCAGGAAATAGGCAGAAAAGGAATCACTGTAAATGCAGTGGCTCCGGGGTTTATAAAAACAGATATGACCGAAGGGCTGAATGAGGCCGAATTAAAAAATATGGTTCCGTTAAAACGTTTTGGTACAGCAGAAGAAGTGGCACATACGGTTGCTTTTTTAGCAAGCGAAGGAGCGGCTTATATTACTGGAGAAGTGATTTCGGTAAATGGAGGATTGTACTCTTAAATCAAAAGTCAAACGTAAAAAATCAAAAAGATATGTATCATTTCTTGGTACCAATTTTGAATTTTTAATTTTGAATTTTTACTTAATATGAACAGAGTTGTTATAACCGGAATGGGCATTTATTCCTGCATAGGAAAAAACCTGGATGAGGTAAGGGACTCTTTATATAAAGGAAAGTCCGGCATCATCCTGGACCCTGTACGTAAAGAATACGGCTACCGCTCAGGATTAACAGGCTTTGTAGAGAAACCAGATCTGAAAGGAGTATTGGACAGAAGGGCCCGTATCATGCTGCCGGAACAAGGTGAATATGCATATTTAGCTACAGTGGAGGCATTGCAAAACGCTGGCATCGATGCCGATTACATTCAGGCAAACGAAATAGGCATTTTATATGGCAACGACAGTTCAGGAAAAGCAGTGATAGAAGCCGATAATATCATACGTGAAAAAAAGGACACCATGCTCGTTGGTTCAGGAGCGGTATTTCAAACCATGAACTCGACAGTAACCATGAACCTGGCCACCATTTTTAAACTAAGGGGTATCAACTTTACCATAAGCGCTGCCTGTGCAAGTGGCTCCCATTCAATCGGACTTGGCTATCATTTTATAAAAACAGGGTTACAGGATTGTGTTGTTTGCGGAGGCGCCCAGGAGATCAATCATCTGTCGATGGGTACCTTTGATGCTTTATCTGCTTTTTCGATCCGTGAGTCAGCGCCACAAAAAGCATCAAGGCCCTTTGATCGTGACCGTGACGGATTGATTCCCAGCGGTGGCGCAGCAACCGTGATCCTGGAAAGCCTGGAATCGGCCCAAAAAAGAGGAGCGAAGATATTAGGCGAAGTAATAGGTTATGGTTTTTCTTCAAATGGAGGGCATATTTCAAACCCTACGGTAGATGGGCCTGTTCGATCGTTACATATGGCCATGAAAGACGCAGGCATACAGGCGAATGATGTGGACTATATCAATGCCCACGCTACCTCCACACCGGCAGGCGATGCCAGCGAAGCAAGGGCTATTCATGAAGTATTTGGAGAACAAAGGCCACTGGTAAGTTCTACAAAATCAATGACCGGCCATGAATGCTGGATGGCAGGCGCCAGTGAGATCATATATTCTGTATTGATGATGCAAAATAGTTTTGTGGCACCCAATATCAATTTCGAAAACCCTGATGAAGACTCGGCAAAATTGAATATCGCAAAAAGTGCAATAGAAAAAGATATAGTTGTATTTTTGTCCAACTCATTTGGGTTTGGCGGAACCAACTCATCCCTGATAGTAAGAAAACTGAAATAATTAAACTGCTTATGACGAATAATGAAATAATTGAGAAAATACACGAATTCCTGATAGAGGAATTTGAGGTAAAAGCAGAAAAACTGACTCCCGAAGCTAACCTGAAAGAAACGCTCGGATTAGACAGCCTGGATTATATTGACCTAGTAGTGGTTATTGAAAGCAACTTTGCCTTCAAAGTAAAACCCGAAGACTTTACAAATATCGCTACTTTCCAGGATTTTTGTGAATACGTGATCTCCCGGGTAAATTCAAAAGAACTGGCATAATGTCTTTATGGCAAGGAAAATCCAAAGGCACCCCACTGGGGTACCGCATTTTTGTGTGGGTACTAAAGAACTTTGGTGTTCTACCTGCCTATTTCCTGCTCAGGTTCGTTGTTTTGTATTACTTCCTGTTTTCTTTTAAAGCTTCCCGCCAAATCTATAACGTATACCACCACAGGCTAGGTTACAGCAGACTGAATGCTATTGGGAAACTGTATAAGAATTACTATTTGCTGGGGCAGAGTATTATTGACAAAGTAGTGGTAATGTCAGGTATCAAAAATTGTTTCAGTTTTGTTTTTGATGGAGAAGAAAATCTGCGAAAAATAACAGCATTGCAGAAGGGAGGAATTCTTTTAAGTGCCCACATTGGTAATTGGGATGTGGCAGGACATTTATTCAAGCGCCTGGAAACCCCTATCAATATTGTGTTATATGATGGGGAACATGAACAAATAAAAGAATATCTTGAGAGTGTTACAGGCAAAAGAAATGTGAATCTCATTATCATAAAGAATGACCTTTCACATATCTATGCCATAAGCAATGCCCTTACCAACAACGAGTTGGTATGTATGCATGCCGACCGGTTCATAGAAGGTAATAAAACCTTATCAGCTGATTTTTTAGGGGAAAAAGCCAGGTTTCCGATGGGGCCTTTTTTACTGGCGGCAAAATTTAAAGTCCCCATTTCATTTGTATTCGCAGTTAAAGAAAGTAAACTGCACTATCATTTTTTTGCAAGCGAAATAAAAGATTACACAGCTGCAAATAAAGATGCAGTAATGCAAGAGATGTTGAATGATTACGCAGCAGAAATGGAAAAGAAACTGAAACAATATCCCGAACAATGGTTCAATTATTATAATTTCTGGCACTAAAATGATACTGGTAGAAAACATACAGGATTTAATTCCGCAAAGGCCACCCTTTGTAATGGTTGATAAATTACTGTCTTTCAGTGAAACAACAACCAGCACATCCTTTAGTATAAAGACAGATAACATATTTATAGAGAACGAAGAATTTAAAGAACCGGGCCTGGTGGAGAATATTGCACAAACTGCCGCTGCGAGGGCGGGCTATATTTCAAAAACAGAAAATAAACCTGTTGCAGTGGGTTATATTGGGGCGGTTAATAACCTGGAAGTTTATTATTTGCCCAAACCGGGCGACGAATTAATTACCGAAATTGCCATAAAAAACCAGATTTTTGATGTAACATTAATATCCGGAAAGATCATATGCAATGGAAAGCCCGTTGCCCGGTGCAACATGAAAATATTTATTAATCAAACTAAAACTTCCTGATCATGAAACGCTTAAACAAACCAAACTGGCTGTTGGCTATTTTACTGTTTTTCGGGACTTCGTCACCTGCTTTTTCGCAATCGCTAAATGAATTTTTTAACAACAGCGAATTACACCTTACTTATTTGGGAATAGACTTTACAAAGGCAAGGCTCATTAATGCCCCAGATGCCAATTCATTTGACATTCGCAACAGGTTATATAATAGCATTAACGACCTGGTTGTAAACGAGCCCAAGAAATTTGATATAGAAGCAGCATTTCATAAAAGCAATACAGGAAGTAATTTGTCTGCAGTACGGGCGGCGAATGGAAAATAAATGCCGAAGAGACGTTTCCTCCAACACAGAAGATTTTTACCGGTTAAAAGAAAGCGATATCAGTTCTGTAGTAAAAGCATTGGATATTGAAAAGAAAAACGGCATAGGATTGCTGTTTGTAATGGAAGGAATGAAAAAAATTGAAAAGAGAAAGGAGAAAGCCTTCGGTATGGGTGGTATTAGTGGATATGCAATCCAAGAAAGTGTTGATGACCGAACGCTTTGAAAGTAAAGCGTCTGGTATCGGATTCAGGAACTACTGGGCTTCTACTATTAATGAAACCCTTGACGAGATAGAAAAGAAAAAATACAAGGAATGGAAAGGGAAATACGGTAGCGGAGCGTAAAACTATGAAAAAAGAGCTGAGTAGCAGAACAGAGATATTGGTACGGTTTAATGAAGCAGACCCCCTGGGGATAGTGTGGCACGGGCATTATATCCGTTATTTTGAAGATGGCAGGGAATTTTTTGGCGATACACACGGGCTAAAATACCTGGATGTATATAAACAAGGTTTTGTAACACCGGTCGTATCTGTTCAGTGCGATTTTAAAAAGTCGCTTCGATATGGCGACCATGTGATTGTGGAAACAAAATACATACCGACAGAAGCTGCTAAAATAAAGTTCACATATCGTTTATTTAATTCTGCTACCGGAGAATTGGTGGCAACAGGTTCATCAGTACAGGTTTTCTTAAGTAAAGATGACATGATTCTCCAACTGGCCAACCCACCATTTTTTGAAGGCTGGAAAAAGAAACATGGCCTGGTTTAACGACGAAAAGACATGACAGATATTTTTATTAGTGCAGATAATATTTTTTCTCCATTGGGCATAAACACGGCTGAAAATTTTTCGCAGCTTAAGAATAGTGTTTCAGGAATAAAGCTTCACGATGATTCAATGATGTCTGACCAGCCTTTCTATGCTTCTTTGTTTGATAGCAGTAACAAACTTGCAACAGAAGCTGGCAAGAATGATAATACCAAATTCGAAAAACTCCTCATCGCTTCAATAAAAAATGCCTTAGAGAATAGTAAGATAAATACCAGGGACAAAAAAACGGTATTGATCATTTCTTCCACAAAGGGAAATATCGGCTTACTGGAAACAGAAATCTACAACAAAGAGCTAAAAACCAGGATATCACTGAATACTTCTGCAAAGTTGGTGGCTGAGCATTTTGGATTTGTAAATCAACCGGTTGTTGTTTCAAATGCCTGTATCTCAGGCATACTGGGCATTTTAACCGGAATGCGCCTTATTCAATCAGGCCAGTACGAAAACGCAGTGGTGGCAGGCGCAGATGTAATATCTAAATTTATTTTGTCAGGCTTCCAGTCGTTCCAGGCCATCAGTCTAGCACCATGCAAGCCTTTTGATGCAGCAAGAGACGGAATAAATTTAGGGGAAGGAGCAGGAACAGTAATTCTTACTTCTAATAAAGAACATTCTTCAGGAATAAAAGTTAAAGGAGGCTCAGTAAGTAACGATGCAAATCATATCTCCGGCCCTTCACGTACCGGGGAAGAGCTGTACCTGGCCGTTGCCAGGGCTGTGGAAGAAGCAAAGATTTCGGTAAAGGAGATCAATTTTATTTCGGCGCATGGCACTGCCACCATCTTCAATGATGAAATGGAAGCCAAAGCCATTACATTGGCAGGGATGCAATCTGTTCCGCTAAATAGTTTAAAAGGATACTATGGACATACATTAGGCGCAGCCGGAATTATTGAATCCATCATTTCCATACAATCATTAAAGGAAGATGTAGTTATTCCAACGATGGGATTTAAAAATATGGGGGTTACGCAACCGGTAAATGTATGTGCATCATTATATAACTCAACATTACAACATTGTTTAAAAACCGCCTCGGGCTTTGGAGGTTGTAATGCAGCAATGATATTCGGTAAACAATAATTTAATAAACAAAACACCTCTTTTTTAAAAATGAATTTTTTTTCCAAGGATAAAAGATCGGCTTTTGAAGCTAAGGAAACGGCACAGTGGATCGCCTTTGGCCCGGTAATCTTCCAGGCCGCCAGGGTACTCAGAGATAAGGGGATTTTAAAATTCATTGAAGAAAGCGGATCAACAGGGTTGACCATTGAACAAATAGCCGAAAAAGTGAAACTCTCGGTTTATGGTGTAAGGGTGTTGCTCGAATCGGGATTAAGCCTGGGCCTTGTATTAGTGAACAAAGGGAAATACACACTGGGCAAGACTGGTTATTTTATTTTAAATGACTCACTGACAAGAATTAACATGGATTTTGTGCATGATGTAAATTATAAGGGACTTTTCCACCTGGACGAAAGTATTGAAACAGGTAAGCCTGCAGGCCTTAAAGAGCTTGGCGAATGGAAAACCATTTATGAAGGCTTATCACAATTGCCACCACACATACAAAAAAGCTGGTTCAATTTTGACCATTATTTTTCAGACGATGCTTTTCCACTTGTGCTGAAAAAAATATATAAACCCGATGTTAAAAATATTCTGGACATTGGCGGCAATACCGGGAAGTGGGCTATTGCTTCAGTTAACCATGCACCCGATATTCATATTACCATTATGGACCTTCCCGGACAATTAAATGTTGCAAAGGAAAGAATTGCTAACCTGGGTTTAAACGAGCGGATATCTTTTCTTCCGGTTAATATATTGGATGAAACAGTTAAGATACCTAAGGGCTTTGATGTCATCTGGATGAGCCAATTCCTTGGAACCATTCTGGGACAGGCAGAAATTTGAGGTGGCCGCCTTCTGCCTGCAACAAACTTCTATATATTTTACGGCACTTGCCAATGGCAACAGCCAGATGTACAGCGCCGAAACTTTTATCAAATGTATTGAACAGGCAGGCTTTGAAATTGTTGAACAAACCGACCAGATCGGGTTGAGTCAAACGCTCTTAAAATGTAAAAAAAGAAAATAAAAAATATTAAGTGATGAAAAAAGAGAACCTAGATGTACTCGTAATTGGCGCAGGTCCTTCAGGTACAGTTGCTGCTTCTATAATCAATAAGGCAGGATTTAAAGTGAAGATCGTTGAGAAAATGAAATTTCCCCGGTTTGTTATTGGAGAAAGTTTGTTACCCCGTTGTATGGAAGCGCTGACCGAAGCTGGTTTTGTAGAAGCGGTGAAAGAAAAAAAATTCCAGGAAAAATTCGGAGCTAAGTTTGTAAAGGATGGAAAGATATGCGACTATTTTTTTGCTGACCAGTTTACGCCGGGCTGGAACTGGACATGGCAGGTTCCAAGGGGAGAATTTGATAAAACCCTTGCCGATACAGTAGAAAAAATGGGAGTGCCTGTTAGTTATGAAACAACAGTAACAGGCATTGAATTCAAAGGCTCGGCTTCAGTAACAACTGTTGAAGATGTTGATGGCAATGCATCGCAAATTGAAGCAAAGTTTATTGTTGATGGCAGCGGTTATGGAAGGGTGATTCCCCGTTTATTCAATCTTGACAAGCCATCTAATTTACCACCACGAAAAACTTTATTCACCCACGTAGTGGATACAAAACGCTCTATGGCCGATGAACCCAACCGCATCACGATTGTTGTTCATCAAAAAGGAATATGGATATGGGTGATACCTTTTTCGAATGGGAACACATCGGTTGGTTTTGTTGGCGACCCTGAGTTTTTCAAAAAATTGGAGGGTAATAATGAAGAACAACTTCGTGCATTAATAGCGTCGGAACCTTACCTTGCCGAACGTATGCAAGATGTAGAGATGGTTTTTGAGCCCAGGGTGCTGGAATCCTGGTCCACCACTTCTTCTACTTTTTATGGAGAAGGTTACGTGCTAACAGGAAATGTAACAGAATTTCTTGACCCTGTTTTCTCATCCGGCGTTACATTAGCAACAGTGTCGAGCCAGATAGCAGCACACTTGGTTATACGTAAACTGAATGGCGAGACTGTTGACTGGGAAAAAGAATATACCGAACCCATGATGCAGGGAGTAAATACCTTCCGCTCTTATGTAAACACCTGGTATGATGGCACGCTTGATACTATTTTCTTTGCCGATAAGCCAAACCTTGAAATAAAAAATATCTATGTATGGGACATTAGTAATCCGTATGTAAAAAACCATGACACCGCTTTGGTAAGACTGGCAAAATTGATCAACCTTGAAAAAGTATTAGCAGATAATCCCTGATCGTTTTGAGCATAGAAAAATATATTACTGCCAGTTGTATAATCAGCAAACAAGTTGTTTATAAAAACAACCAGTCGGTATTTAAAAATACAGGAACGGGCTTAACGGAATTCCTGTTTTCGGCCTATCAGCACTTTGCATTGCAGTACCCCAAGTTCTATAAAATGGATAGCCTGAGTAAGCTGGGATGGCTGGCCGCAGAAGTATTACTGAAAGATGACTTTAATGCAACCGGCTACAAACCTGAGGAGGTAGGGATCGTATTGGCAAATGCTAATTCCAGCCTGGATACGGATATTAAATACTTTGAAACTACAAAGAATATTGCCAGCCCGGCATTGTTTGTATACACATTGCCGAATATTGTAATCGGAGAGATATCGATCAGGCACCGGTTTAAAGGAGAAAATGCTTTTTTTATCTCTGATGAATTTGATGCCGGATTTATTGAACAATATGTGAGCAACCTGATTAATAATAATATCTTGCAGTCCTGTATCTGTGGTTGGGTAGAGGTGCTGGGAGAGGAATACAAAGCTGCTTTATATTTGATAGAAAAAAACAAAACCAAGGATTCAGTTATTTTTGCAAAAGAAAACCTTACTAAAATATACGAGATAGAAAATGGATAAATTAATGTCGGATCTGAAAGTACAGATCATTGCCCAGTTGAATTTGCAGGACATAAAGCCGGAAGATATTGGCGATGACCAACCGCTTTTTGTTGAGGGCCTTGGCCTGGATTCTATCGATGCACTTGAATTAATAGTTTTGTTGCAACAAAATTATAAGATCAAACTTTCCAATGCGGACGAAGGGCCAAAAGTGTTCCGCTCTGTAAGAACAATGGCCGAGTACATAACTGCTCATCAAGCCCAGAATTCATAAATAAAATGAGTGTAACCGTTTTTGTTGCCGGTACAGGTATCATTTCGGCGATAGGTAATAATGTCGCTGAATGCCTTGATGCACTTGAAAACGAAAGGGCGGGAATGGGCCAGATGCATTATTTAGATTCTGTACACCGCCAACGGCTTCCGGTTGCCGAAGTAAAACTAAGCAACGAAGAACTCTCTGTTCTTGCTGGTCTGCCAAAAACAAAAAGCCGCACTGCTTTATTAAGTATGATTGCGGCAAAAGAAGCACTTACTGATGCCGGCATTGAAAACCTGACATCATTGCGTAGCGGGTTTATTTCGGCCAACTCAGTTGGAGGAATGGACAAGACCGAAAAATTCTTTACAGAATTTCTCCCTGATAATAGTAAAGGGCGTCTTCGTGATGTGATCAATCATGAGTGTGGCAGCGTAACTGAACTCGTAGCTGATGCTTTGGGTATCAAAGACTATATTACTACCATCAGCACAGCCTGTTCCTCTTCAGCCAATTCAATTTTTTTTGGAGCAAGGCTTATAAAAAATAATATACTGGATGTGGTTGTTGCCGGAGGAACGGATTCTTTGACAAAGTTCACACTCAACGGTTTTAATACATTGATGATACTGGATGAAAAATTCTGTCAACCATTTGATGAGAACCGCCGGGGATTAAATCTGGGTGAAGGTGCTGGGTATATTGTATTGGTATCAGAAAAAGTATCTGCTACACTGAAGAAAAAACCTGTTGTTAAACTAAGTGGTTACCATAATGCTAATGATGCTTATCATCAAACAGCTTCTTCACCCGATGGAACAGGCTCTTTCCTGGCTATGACAGGAGCGCTAAAAAAGAGCGGCCTGAGCCCCGGGGAGATAGATTATATAAATCTGCATGGTACTGGTACACAGAATAATGATATTGCAGAAGGCACAGCTATCAAAAGATTATTTAATTCACCTTATCCCAAAATGAGTTCTACCAAAACCTTTACAGGCCATACTTTGGGAGCAAGCGGGGGAATTGAAGCGGTGTTTTCGGTATTGTCCCTGCAAAAGGGCATTGTCTATCCTAACCTTCGTTTGGAAACACCAATGAAAGACCTTCCCTTTAATGTGGAGACCAAATTCTCGAAAAATATTGAAGTTAAGCATGTGCTATCCAACTCCTTTGGGTTTGGAGGCAATTGTTCTTCATTGATTTTTTCAAAAGCATAACAAGACAATGTATATACGGGCAACAGGAAATATCTCACCTCAAAAAACGTTTGGTCACCAGCCAATGGTTGATGCTCCCGTTGCCTATACCGGTAATCGCCTGGCTTGTATAGAGCCGGATTATAAAGAATTTATTGATCCCAAACAGATCAGGCGGATGAGCCGCATCATTCGCATGGGTGTTGCAGCAGCAATGGAGTGTTTAAGTGAAGCCGGAATTAAAGTTCCTGATGCAATTGTTACCGGAACAGCCTATGGCTGCCTGGAAGACACAAACTCCTTTTTGAGTAAGATGGTTGAGTTTAATGAAGAGTTGCTGACTCCAACGGCATTCATTCAGTCTACGCATAACACCATTGGCGCTCAAATTGGGCTGATGTTGCAATGCAATAATTATAATAATGCTTTTGTGCACCGGGGTTTTTCTTTTGAAAGCGCTTTGCTTGATGGCATATTATTATTAAAGGAGAAAGAAGTAATAAATGTACTGGTTGGAGCTATTGATGAAATAACCAATACCAGCCATAGTATTTTAAACCGCCTGGGCCTGTACAAACAAGGACCTGTTTCAAACCTGGATATTTATAAAACAATCCCAACAGCTTTCGGAACAAAGGGAACTATTGCCGGAGAAGGAGCAGCTTTTTTCCTGTTATCTAATGAACCATCGTCAATCGATTATGCAAAACTGGAAGGCTTGCACACTTTTTATAAGCCTGGAGGTATTGCTGACATTGAAAAACAGGTCTCGGCTTTCCTGGAAAGGCAATCAATCAATATCAATGATATTGACCTTATTATAACCGGCCGGAATGGCGACGCTACTTCTGATGAAATGTACGACCAGTTATCTCAAAGCATTTTTGCTGGCAGAAAAACGACTGATTATAAAAACCTGTGTGGTGAATACCCCACAGCATCTGCCTTTGCTCTATGGCTGGCCGCAAACATCATTAAAACCGGTAAACTGCCTGCAATGCTTCCACAAGCAGGCTTAATTGATGGTAATATAAAACGGGTTTTAGTTTATAATAATTACCTGGGCATACATCATTCTTTATATTTGGCGGCAACATGCTAAACTTCCGAAATACAAATATCTTTTTTATTGTACTTCTCCTTGTTTTGATTGGGGTACATATACAATATGGACTACCTGTTTATATTTACCCTTTGCTATTGATTGTTTATTCACTCATTGTTTTTTATGGTTGTTATTACGTAGGCTCCGGCTTTTTTATAAAGATTGTTTGCGAAGCAAAAACAGGCAAAAAAGAGATCGCTATAAGTTTTGATGACGGACCAGCAAAAAATTATACTCCCGAAATTTTACAAATACTGAATTCAGAAAATATAAAAGCGACTTTTTTTTGTATTGGTAGCCGCATTGCTGGTAACGAAGATATTTTAAAACAGATCAAAGAAGCCGGGCATATCATCGGCAATCACAGCTATTCACATCACTTTTGGTTTGATCTGTACTCAGCAAAAAAAATGCAAGCCGACCTGGAGCAAATGGATGAGGCAATGGAAGCCGTTACCGGATTGAAGCCAAAACTTTTCAGACCACCTTATGGGGTGACCAATCCCAATGTGAAGAAAGTGATCATCAATGGAAGCTATACTCCCGTTGGCTGGAGTGTAAGATCGATGGACACGGTCATAAAAGATGGAAACAAATTACTTAATAAGATCAATGCAGGAATAAGGCCCGGCGCTGTTTTTCTTTTTCATGATACCAGTAAAACAACTGCAGAGGTGTTGCCAAGATTTATACAAGAAGTTAAAAAAAGAGGGTATCATATTATTCCATTGGATAAATTGCTAGCTTTGAATGCGTATGCGTAGAATAATTTTAATAACTGTTATATTGTTAACCGGAGTTTTTGTGAAAGCCCAGTATCCTGGCTATTCCCCGGTAGCTGATCTTGTGAAATTTAAAACTGATTTTTCTGCTGCTACTCAAAAAACAACATCTGTAAAGAGCGACTTTACACAAGAGAAGAACCTGAGTATGCTTTCCGAAAAAATCATCTCAAAAGGATATTTTTGGTTCAAAAAAGACAGCCGGGTAAGAATGGAATACAACCAGCCGTTCAAATACCTGATGATACTGAACAAGGATAAAGTATATGTGAAGGATGGGCAAAAGGAAAACAAAGTATCTACCAAATCAAATAAACTGTTTCAACAGATCAATAAGATAATGATTGACTGTATGCAGGGAACAGCGCTTACGAACCCGGATTTTAAGACAAGGGTATTTGAAAATAAGAATGGGGCATTGGTTGAGCTCACGCCGGTTACCAAAGGCCTGAAAGAATTATTCAAGACAATAAATGTGATCGTGGACAAGAAAGATTTTTCGGTTACCAGTATAGAAATGCAGGAGATCTCCGGCGACAATACCATCATGCGTTTTACCAATAAAGAACTTAATGCTTCCATTCCGGATATCTTATTTGACATTAAGTAGTTGCCTGTTTTTTATGCTGGCCTGCTCCCCGGCTCATAAACAGATGCAAACTGCCACGGCTGACGCACATATTTTGCAAAAAATCAAACCCGTATTCACCGTGGCCCTTTATAACACCACGGTTGATGTGGTGGGCAACCACTTAAGTGGGTTGTTGCTCATCAAGAAAATGCCCGATAGCAGTACCCGGATGGTTTTCTCCAGCGAAACAGGGTTTACATTCTTTGACTTTGAATTTGCAGCCGATGGCACTTTTAAAGTACACACCGTCATAAAAAAAATGAATAAGAAATCGGTTTTAAAAACACTGCAACACGATTTTGAACTGGTACTGATGAATAAACTGAATTATTCCGAAGCTTCAGTTAGGACAAACAATGGAGAATTGTATTTTATTTTTCCGCAGGTAAAAGGGTTTAATTATTATATTACCAATGCTGAAAGTACAGAGATGGTGCGAATGGAAAGGGCATCAAACAAAAAAGTGATCGTAGAAGCGGTGATGAAGAACTATGTCAATGGAATACCAGACAGCATTGGTATATCACATAAAACATTTGAGTTTAATATTGGTTTAAAAAGACTGGAAAGATGATCTTACTTGGCGATTTCTTTGAGATTGTTTCGCTGCAAACAGAAGAAGGTAGTATCAATGCCTTGCTGGAGATCAATGCCGGCCACCGTATATTTGAAGGGCATTTCCCCAACCAGCCCGTGGTGCCCGGAGTATGTATGATGCAGATGGTAAAAGAAATTGTGGAACAGGTCATGGATAAAAAAACAGATCTTTCTGCCGCTACTGAAATGAAATTTTTGGCTGTTATAGATCCCACGCAGAACAATATCATTAGCGCTACGATCAAATACAACATTGAAGAAGGTGCAAAGATAAAAGTGGTTGCCAGCCTTTTTAAAGACGATACGATTCATTTCAGGATGAAAGCTACTTTTGCGTAGGCCATGAAGATGACGAAAAAGTTATATCGAATTTATGAATGAGTTATTGTTCGGTAAGAAGCAGTATTTCCCCGGCTATTGTCCGCCTTGGTTCGTGGCACAGAACGGGGTAATGAAAATGTTGCCGGAAAGAAATTTATTTGTTTAAATGAGCTTCCATATCAATCTCGATCAGCTGCCCTTCTATTGCCAGGCCTTTTACTTCCAGCCAGGTACCGGTTGGAAATTGTTTTTTGTAAATAGAATTTCGAAAGCCTGATACTTTGATGAACTCCGCCATATTGGTGGTATAAATATTTTCTGCTACCACATCGTCAATAGTATAACCATAATGTTGTAATATTTTTTCCAGGTCACGGTAACAATTCTTCATCTGCTGTTCCATATTGCCAGGTGCAATGATCACCCCTGAATCATTCATACTTACTGCCCCTGAAATTTTAAGGTCATCACCAATTTTTACAGCATGGGTGTAGCCATATTCTTTTTCCAGCTTCTGCCTAAGGTTAAAATATTCAGGAGTGCTTACAGCTTCTTTGCTTGCCGTTGTTTTGGAAGTACCGGCACTGCTGCAACTTATTAAAATTGATAAGCTAAATAAAAAAACTAAGGATCGTAAAAGACTTTTTTTCATTGTTATGTTGTTTATGTTTTTGATAAACTAATTGACATAATGCAGGGTTAAAAATTGGAGGAGTGATTTAAATCACTCCTCCATAGGTTTAGGGTTTGTTTAATACCAGGCTTATTTAGAACTTAAGTCGGCACGCAGAAAAAGTAATTCACTCCAGCTTTCGTCAACAAATTCAGCAGCATCTTTAAGGTATTGTGCATAAGAACCTTCTCCATTTACAGATTCATATGATTCTTTAAATGGTTTGCGAAAACCAGCTGCTCTTTCTTTTAAGCCTTGCTTATACCTTGTTACCAGCGTGTATTGTGCTTTGCCGGAAGAACTGGATGCATAAACTGCAACCGTTACGCCGGCGGCAACCCAGTTTTTTTTCAATTTCTTTATAATGTTTACTACATTATCTCCCTGGCCTATTTTGGGATATACATGGGTGATATTGATCTTGTCAGTAAAGTCGCCAAGCGCTATTGTACTTAATGAATCGATATAAACAGAATAGCCAGCCGATTGCCTGTCTGTTAAATAGATAGCAACACTCTTATTCCAGTCTAATTTATGCTCTGCCCCCAAATCACCCCTTGCATCCTCTCCCTCCCAGCTTGTTGGCCCCTCGGTAATATGGAAGCCCCCGGCATCAGGTCCGGATTGAATGGCAAATACCCTCCACTTAACATCTCCCGTATGGTATTTTTGGGCATGTGCAGCAATGGCCTTTTCAAATTCAAGCACTTTGTCCATTTTAGGAAATACCCGGTGGGCAGAAAGCACATTTTTTGTCTGTGCCATGCCTAATGCCGGCAATAGCATGATTAAAAGCAGGAAAGCGTTTAATTTTAAATTGAATGTCTGTTTCATTTTAAATTTGTTTTGGTTAATGAATGGTTTTAATTGCGGTTGTATTGAAATACAAAGCTCAACTGAAACAGAAAAATTTGTGAGTACAAACCCGCCATTAAACCTCAATTTTTCAGCAATAAGCAGGATAAATTGTGCAACAGCAGGATAAATTCATCAGTTTTTGAAACCCCGGGCTGTTTAATGACACCTGAATAAACTACAAACAGATGTTACCATTATCTTTATAAAGAAGTGCTGCAAAACCTTAACTATAAAAACCTGCTGCTTGCAATTGCCTTTTGTGGCCTTGCTCCACCATCGTTTTGTCAAAAAGAAAAAGCCTATGAAACCATTTCCATTGCACAAGGTTTATCGCAGGGGATGGTTTTTGATATGCTGCAGGATGAAGAAGGATTTATATGGATTGGTACCAAAAATGGATTAAACCGGTACGACGGTTATACTTTTAAAGTTTTTACCAATGACCCCTATAATAATCACACCCTCAGCAGCAATACCATCAGTAAGCTGTTTGAAGACAGCAAGGGCAGAATTTGGGTCGGTACAGAAAATGCAGGAGTAAATATTTATGATAAGCAAAGTGGAAAATTTTATCGCATTATAAACAGTAACTCTAACCCGACAAGCCTTTCGGGTAATGGTATCAGGTCACTAGAAGAAATGCCTGATGGCAGGATACTGGTAGCGACAGATGCCGCAGGTTTAAATATCGTTGAACTAAGCAATAATTTTTTTTTAAAGGATGCCGCACCGCTTATTACTAGGCTCAGCCTGCCCAATGCCGCACAGGTTTACGGTATGGGAAAAGATAAGAACGGAATTATCTGGATTGGCGGGATGGATGGAGTTGTGTACCGTTTTGAACCTTTGAAGAATGGTTTTATAAAGCTGAACAATGGAATGCTGCTTAATGATGGTTACCTCAACCCCGACAGCAGTAAGCTAATAAACAGCAATCTTTACCTCTCAGACGGAAAAGATATACTCCCCTTATTCAACAGCAGTAAAACACCTGCGGGTAATATCATTTTTAAACCAATATCGCAACTTTGGGAGTATCATCACCGGGAGGAGCATTTTTACGACGTATTTAAAAATGAACCCGGTAAAACTGTAAAATGGAATGAACCCCTACCCAAAACAGCTATCAGAATATGCTATCCATTTATGATTGACCGGTCAGGAATAGTATGGTCAGGTTCTGTGGGATGGGGTTTACGCAAATACAATACAGTAAGCAGTAAATTCAAAACACAGGCAAGCGGGAAAAGTATTCGCCTCATCATTCCTTCTGCAGGCAAAGGCATTTACACAGTAAGTTATGATTATAACTGGTGGAACCTGAAAGAAGACGGACAGATCACAGATGTTTTTAAAAAAGATCCAGCACTAAGCCAGGTAGATAATTTAATCATTGCTTCTACAGGCGATTACTGGTTTAAATGTGATGAGAAAGGATATTTTAAATACAATCCCGCTTCTAATACATTACAGGCATGGCCCGGCATCAATGCCAACCAGGCATTTGGTAAAAAACAACCTTTTCTTGAAGACCGTAACGCAAACCTTTGGTTTCCGGGACAGGACGGAACGATCACTTTATTAAATATCCCAACCGAAAAGCTGGATAGCTTTACGATAAATAAAGATGCTTCTAAAATTGTTTGTACCGCCTTGTTTGAAGATAAGCAGGGTACTTATTGGATAGGTACAGAAAAAGGTTTTGCTAAAGTTATTTTAAATAATAACAATATTGCTTCTTCAGAGGTAAGATGGTTTTATAATAACAACAGCAACCGCAATTCACTTAATTATAATCTTGTTTCTTGTTTTTTAGATGACCCCGTTGTGCCTGAAAAATATTTATGGATTGCAACCAAAGGCGGCGGCTTAAACAGGCTTGATAAAATGACGGGTGATTTTTTCCATCTCACGGCAAAAGACGGCCTGCCTGATGATGTGGTGTACGGCATACTTACAGATGAAGCAGGTAATATTTGGGGCAGCACCAATAAAGGTATTTTTTGTATGACGCCGATAGCAAATAAAAATTCAATATCGTATAGTTTTAGGAATTTCACAAAGACTGCCGGCCTGCAGGACGATGAATTTAACACAGGCGCTTTTGCAAAACTGCCCAATGGCAACCTGGCTTTTGGCGGCGTAAACGGGTTAAATATCTTTGATCCGGCCATTGTTTTACAAGGTGGTTTTACTCCCAATGTTTTTATCACCAATATTTTAGTAGGTAATAAAGTAGTGTTGCCCAATGATAATACCGGCGTATTGCAGCAAAGTATTGAACAGTCGAAATCCATCACCCTGAACCATTTGCAGGATATATTAACGCTTGAATTTTCATCGCTTGATTTTACAGCGTCTGCCCAAAATAAATACCGCTATCAATTAGTTGGCATAGATAAAGACTGGGTGGAAAGTGGTATCCGGCGAACCGCAACTTACCTGCACCTGCCATCGGGCAGTTATGTTTTTAAAGTGCAGGGCAGCAACAGCCAGGGTGTGTGGAGCAATAAAATACTTGAATTGAAGATTACAGTAAACCCGCCCTGGTGGCGCACCTGGTGGGCTTACCTACTGTATGCCCTTTTGCTGGGGTTTGCGGTACAAAGTTATTTTAAGTTCAGGATAAACAAAACCAGGCTCCAGTCGCAACTGAACTTTGAACACCAGGAAGCCAAAAGGATAAAAGACCTGGATGCCGTAAAAACACAATTATACGCCAACATCACCCACGAATTCAGGACGCCACTTACAGTTATTTTGGGTATGGCTAACCAGGTTAAAAGTAATCCTGAAAAATATTTAGATAACGGTTTTGAGATGATTGTGCGTAATGGCGAAAATTTATTGAACCTGGTAAATGAAATGCTGGATCTGTCGAAATTAGAAAGTGGTAAGATGACATTGAATTTGACTAACGGGGATATAATCAGTTTCCTTAGGTATATTGTAGAATCATTTCAGTCGCTGGCCGCCACTAAACAAAAGCAATTCCACTTTTTATCCGATACGGATGAACTGATAGTAGCTTTTGATTCGGAAAAAATAAGGCAGATTATTACCAACCTTTTTTCCAATGCTTTAAAATTTACGCCAGAACAGGGCAATGTATATGTAAGTATTTCACAGGAGGCTGCAGTAAACAGCGATAGTACCATTTTAGTATTAAAGTAAAAGATACCGGTATTGGCATACCGGAAAACCAGATACCACACATATTCGACCGGTTTTACCAGTTAGACAACAGCCATACCCGTAAAGCAGAAGGAACGGGCATTGGGCTGGCGCTTACCAAAGAATTAGTGAAACTAATGAATGGTACCATAGCTGTAAAAAGCCCACCGGTTGGGGCCACCAGGGGAACTGAGTTTATAATCAATATTCCATTAGCCAAGGTAAGCTCGGCCGATGAAGCAAATATTGTTATATCGCCACAAAAAGAAAACAGCAAGGCAACTAAAGCGGAAGAAAAACCAGGCCCCTATTATATTGATCCTGTGAATACCATGAATACCCACCCATTAATTTTATTGGTAGAAGATAATGCTGATGTAGTTGCTTATACAGCAAGCTGCCTGCCCGATTATAAACTGGCCGTTGGCAAAGATGGCAGGGAAGGTTTTGAGATTGCAACAGAAATAATACCCGATCTAATAATTACAGACGTAATGATGCCTTTTATAGACGGCTTTGAAATGTGCCGGATGCTGCACCAGGATGAACGCACCAGCCATATACCAGTAATAATGCTTACCGCAAAAGCAGATATGCAAAGTAAATTAGAAGGGTTGGAGAAAGGAGCGGATGTATATTTAGAAAAGCCTTTTCATAAGGAGGAATTATTGCTACGTATAAGAAAATTATTGGAGCTAAGAAAAAACTTACAGCAATATTACAGCAGGCAGATGGGTATAACAGATACTGCTGCAACGACACCAAAACAGGAAACTGAAACTATTATAGCCGAAAAAACAGAACATGAGTTTGTAAAAAAATTGAGAAAAATAGTGGAGGCTAATTTTAGTAATTATGAATTCAGCGTAGAGCAGTTATGCAAATTGGTTTTTATGAGCCACTCACAACTGCACCGCAAATTAGATGCACTTACAGGCTGCTCGCCTAACAGATTTATAAGAATTGTGCGTTTAAATAAAGCAAAGGAATTATTAACCAACCCCGCTTTAAGTATTGCGACTATTGCATTGGACTGCGGCTACAATGATCCCGGATATTTTACACGGGTATTTAAGCAGGAGTATGGCCTAACGCCACAGGAATGGCGCAATGGGAAGACGTATAAATAATTACAATACCTATTCCTTAGTGGTGGCATTCTTCTCAGGCATCAACCAGTTTATCAGGTCCAGCGCCGGTCCGGTCATGAATGTAGTTACTAACGCCATCAGTACCATCATTGCAAATATTTCAGGAGAAAGGATGCCGAGATCGTAACCAATATTCAATACAATCAGTTGCATCAACCCACGGGTATTCATCAACACACCAATGGAAAGGCTGTCTTTCCAGCTTTGCCCTACTATTTTCGCAGCCATCGCACTGCCGCCGAATTTCCCGGCAAGCGCAACAAACAGAACCCAGCCGAATGTGACCCATAAATGAGGTTCATTCAATAAACCGATCTGTGTTCTTAATCCTGTTATCACAAAGAACAGGGGGAGTAATAAAACAATGCTGATATCCCCGATTTTATCAGTCATGATCTTGCGGAACTCGAAACTCTGAGGCATAATAACGCCGGCCATGAAAGCGCCGAATAAAGAATGCACGCCAATAATTGAAGTAAGGTAAGAGGAAATAATAAGCATGGTTAACAGGAAGGCGATCACGGCAGTTCGCTTAGCTTCCCGGTTATTATAAATATGCTCGAGCCTCTTTAATGCAGGTCTTACAAGTTTCAGCATCACAAAAACATAAATAATGGTAAGGCCAATCGTGTACAATACACTGATGGATGAACCCGATTTAACAAGAGCGATCACAGCAGCAAGTATACACCAGGCAGTAAGATCATCGGCTGCAGCACAGGTAAGCACCATAGCTCCAAGTTTTGTACGGGTAAGCCCCTTTTCCTGTAGTATTCTTGCCAGCACAGGAAATGCGGTAATGCTCATGGCAATGCCCATGAACAGTGCAAATGATACAAACGAAATGCCTGCAGGAGCATAATCTTTGTAAATGAAATAGGCAAGCCCCATTCCCAGTGTATAAGGGATGATGATGCTGGCATGACTAATGACCACGGCATCATAAGCCTGCTTGCCAATGGCTTTCAGGTCAAGCTCCATTCCAATGATGAACATAAAAAGAATGAGGCCTATCTGGCTAAGAAAACTCAATGTTCCTAAAGAACTTGCCGGGAACAGGAAATGATTGACAGTGGGGAAAAACAGGCCCATTATAGACGGCCCCAGGATAATGCCGGCAACAATCTCACCAATAACAGCAGGCTGCCCTATCTTTTTGAACAGGAACCCAAAAAGCCTTGCAAATGCTATGATCACAATGATCTGAAGCAGCAGTATAGACAACGGCTCAGCAACATGTGTAGAAAAAGCTCCTGTAAATTCCTGGAAACTACCCCTCGATGCAGATTGTGTTTCTGCCTGTATCTCTTTCACTGTAAGTGCTGGATTTTGTAAGGCCCTGCCTTGTTTTACTATCCAATAAATGGCAACAGCCAGCCCTGTCACGATCAATATATAAAAAAGGGAAGTCCTCTTTTTCTTCATAAATGAAAAATATCTTTTAACCGGGTAGTTGAAATTTATATAAAAAGGGAAATTACAGAGAGTTTTTAATACAGTCAATAATTCTTATTCGCCCGACACCAACATAAAGCTATGTTGTAAACCTTTATAATTATTGTAAAGTAAAATAGTGTTGCATGACGAACCGGCAAATGTTTTTTTTATCATATGGGCAGGGAGAGTGCCTTTCTGTAAAATATAACAAGCCAGCCATAACCCAAACGCAGCAGAGGTGGGGACATCTCCGCACAAATGTTTGAAACGGACCACTGCTGTATACTTATCCATTAACCCTTCGCTGTCTGTATAAAATTTTAAAGTACGGTTATCTCCGTTCTCTCCTGATAACAGCAGGTCGATTTTTTTGCCAGGATGTAAATGGGCTGCCATAAATTGTTGCAGACTTGTTTTCACTAAATTCTGCTCTTCGGTATGTAAAATTTTTATGGTTTGTAGCTTGGCTAACGCATTCTCTTTTTGCGTATTTATCAAAAACATAGCCGCCCCTTCACCGGCAATGCTGCCGGGGCTTTCGGTATCATACAAATGTTCATTGGATATAGACTCTTTTTTATATGCGCCTGCCAGGTCTTCGATATTGTAATTAAAATCAGAGATCTCGTCGACCCCACCCAGCAAATAATGTTTGCCGGGATTTGCATGGAGTTGCATAATGGCATCGATAATGGCATTTTCAAAAGCCAGGCCACGATGAACATGAGTTGTATTGTATGATTTATTATGGCTCAACAACCCTAATTGTGCGGCAATTGCATTAGAGGTGCTTTGAACGAAATTGCCGGGAGCAAGCAGACCTTCTTCATATTGAACGATCTGGTTCAAAAATTTTATACAATCTTCCATCCCGCCTTTAGCTGTTCCAATGATTATCCCGTTTACCGGGTTGTTACTTTTTAATATAGGCATAGCTGTGCCAACACCCATTCTTATTGCCTTGCCCATCCTGCGTAATATACCGGGAGGAATTCCGTCATAAGCAGGCTCAATAGCAAGTAACTTTTTTTCTGTGGGCGGGTTAAGTGCCTCTAGGTCTGCCTCCTGAAATGTTTTTTGTGGCGAGATGCAATATGTTTGATGAATGTAAAACATAGGGTTCAGGCTTTTGAAAATATAAGAGATGAGCAATT
This sequence comes from Ferruginibacter sp., assembly GCA_044222465.1. Classification (GTDB taxonomy): domain Bacteria; phylum Bacteroidota; class Bacteroidia; order Chitinophagales; family Chitinophagaceae; genus Ferruginibacter. Next base: position 59,213 of record JBGANE010000003.1, on the reverse strand, counting down.
GCCACCAAACCCAAATGAATTAGACATTACGTGCTGTAACAGAATTTTTTTATACACTTGAACAGGAACCAATTTCGTTGAAGCAATAGGCTGTTTAAAGTGAAGATTGGGATACACTTCCTGGTGTACAAGGCTTAAAATACTATATACCGCTTCAACAGCACCGGCAGCGCCAAGGGTATGCCCGATGTTTGCTTTACTGGATGCAAAGAGCGGCGGTTTCTCAAACAGGCGGAGCAAAGACCTGCTCTCTACTTCATCATTATTTTCGGTTCCGGTTCCATGAGCATTTATAAAATTCACCTGGTTGGCAGAAAGCCCGGCATTTTGTAAAGCGCCTTGCATGGAGAAGAACGGGCCATCGCCCTGCTCAGATAATGAAGACGGATGATAAGCATCATTGGCATTACAATAACCGGTTAATTCAGCATATACTTTTTTACCGGCAAGGTCTTCTTCTTTTTCCAACACTAAAAATGCAGCACCTTCCCCAAGGTTCAGGCCTTTTCGGCCTTCATCAAAAGGAGTACAGTTTTCATGTGAAAGAATATGCAATGCATGAAAACCATTGATAGTATACTTCGCCAGGCTATCTGCTCCTCCAACAATAGCTCTTTTCGCAAAACCATTTTTAATGAGCATGGCACCATACATAATTGCATTGGCCGAAGAAGAACAGGCTGTATTGATGGTGTTGATGATACCATTCATTTTATAACGCTGTTGTAAATACATGGTCACCGATGCGCAGTCATACGAAAGAGTGTAAGGAGAACCTTCGGTATTGTTATTTGCATCGGCATACAATTCATCAGTGAGGCACATACCGCCTACGGTGCTGGCGCCAATTAATGCAGTTTCAAAAGAACTTAATTGTGAATCAGGAATCTGTGCATCCTGTACGGCTTCATTAAAAGCATGCAAAGCAAGCATAGTTGTTCGGGTAACTCCCGGTTCAGTTATGCCTAATTTTTCGAGCAAAGATGCGGAACTAATATTGACCTGGCCAAAAGGCAACATGCCGGCATATTTTGTGGGGAACAGGTTGAACTCTTTTTTTACACCGCAAATACCTTGAGTAAGTGCACTATGATTTTCCGCTACAGAATTTCCTATAGCACTGATCACCCCCATGCCGGTTATGAAAATCCTGCTCAATAAAATAGTTTTATTATTTAGTTCGATGCTGTTCTATGTAAGAAACCATGGTATTAATATCCACCAGAATCTTACGGCCCTCTTTGGGGTCCTGAATATTAATGCCATATTCCCTGCCTAACAACACAATTAATTCAATGGAGTCAATAGAATCCAGCCCCAGGCCTTCGCCAAACAATGGCTCGTCGTCCTTAATATCATCCGGATTGACCGATGTAAGGTTTAAAAACTCTACAATCTGTTTTTTTAGCTGTTGTTTTAATGTAGCTGTATCCATAGTAATAGTTCAAATCAGGTTTTTCCTTTTCAACCCGTACAAGGTAATTAGTTGTATCACAAACGTAATACCCAATAAAGGTAAAATATTTAAGATTACGTCTTTGAGTTTTCCGCCTTCTAAAAATAAACCATAATACGCCTCCAGGCACCAGTGCAGTGGTGAAAGCTTCATCACGAACTGAAATGACTGGGGCATAGCAAAACTGGGAACCAGCAAACCACCCACAGCAGCCATCAATACAATTGATACGGCGCCTATGCCATTGGCCTGTTCCTGTGTTTTGGCGAATACACCGATCATGATGGCATAGCTCACGGCGCACCATCCGCATATCAGTGTTACAATAAGTACACCTGTAATATCTACCGGTAAATTTAATTTAGGCAAACCCATGGATGGAAAAAGCCAGGTGCCAATTGAAAAGACAACGGCGGCCTGTACAAATGTTACAAACAAATAAGTGAGTTGTTTGGATACCAATGCAACCAGGTAATTAGTGGGTAATGTTTTTAATCGGACAAAACTGCCATTCAGTTTTTCTCTTACCACGCTGCCACCCAAAGAAATTACAATAAAGAACATAGCAAAAACTGTCCATGCAGGAACATTATGCTGTGATGCGTTGGGAATATTTCTGCTGCCGTCCCTTGAAACAGGAATTTCATTAATTGCAACTTGTTCGCCCATAAGTTCTTTTTCAAGAGAATCGGGCATTGATTTTTCGTTAAGGGAAAAATAAAGGCTTTTTAAGACTTCTTTATTTTGTACCACTTGTAGAGCGCTACGCAAAGCACCTTGTATGGAACGACGAAAAGATTCCTGCAAAACAGGATGGTAAAGTAAAGTAATGGGCTGAATACTTCCGGCTTCTGTTTCTATACTATCGGTTTGCATCCCGAAATTCTTCAATGCCCTGGCAGCTGTTTCGTTTGATTTCTGTTTTATTTTCTTTGTAAAGTCTGCGGGGATAATGATGGCGATCACGGCATCTTTAGCATGCATCCGGTTTGATATCTCTTTGTCTGTCGCATTAGGGGTCACCTGTTTCAGGTCGAACATACCTACTTTGGTTATTGCAGCTTCCAGTTGTTTTCCTGCATCGCCGGTATCCTTGTTACACAGCAACATGGGAACAGTGTTAGTGTTCAGCATTTCGAAAGTACTATTCTGTACCGCTGTAATTACAACAGCTAATACAATGGGCATGACAAACATAAAGGTCAGGCCCAGCTTATCACGGATTAAGATGCGAATGTCTTTTAATATGGTGCTCCAGAGTTTGAACATTATGAATCCCTGAATGATTTACCGGTTAAATTGATGAACAATCCTTCCAGCCCGTCTTCTTTATGATCTATCAAAAGTTGATTCAGGGTATCATGTGCTATTATTTTTCCATCGTCTATCAGGGCTACTATATTGCAGAGGTCTTCGGCCTCACTTAATTGGTGCGAAGTATATATGAGTGTTGTCCCGTTATCATTTAATTTTTTCAGGTAGTTGGCAATAGCATGGCGGGAGTGCACATCCACCCCAACTGTAGGCTCATCCAAAAATAAAATACGAGGATTGTGAATTACGCCAATAGCAAGGTTTACCCTGCGTTTCATGCCGCCGGAAAACTCCTGTACCTTTTTATTTTGTACATCTGCCAGGCCAAGTACTTCTAACAGCTCTGTTGTTTTATTTTTTATTTCCTGCTTTTGTAAACCAGACCAGGCGCCAAAGAAAGCAAGGTTTTCAACAGGGCTCAATTCCTGATAAAAAGAAAATTCCTGGGGTACGAAACCAAAAAATTTGTTGATCGCTTTTTTATGATGTGCAATTTCATGACCAAGCAACTGTATGCTTCCTTGTTGAAACTGAAGCAGGCCCGTCATACAATTCATCAGCGTGGTTTTTCCTGCTCCATTGGGACCAAACAATCCAAAGCGTTCACCTTCCAGCACTTCAAGGCTCAGGTTGCTGAAACAAGGAGAAGGTTGTCGTGGATAGGTAAACCCCAGGTTATTTATCCGCACCGCTGCATTGCTCATGAATTCCATTTTATTTTAGACAGAGCCTGGAAGGCTTTTTTTTCTACCTCTGCTATTTCCAAAAGATAATCTCCCATCACATCAAAATCGGCCTGGCTGCCAATTCTGCCTTTATAAATTCCGGCAGCCTGTACAGCAGCACTACGCCATTTATCTCCGGAGAGGGTAAATATTTTTGAGATCTCCAGCAGTTCATCAATTGGATTAAAAGCATGAGCTTCCTGTAAAAAAGCACCATATATATACCTGAACCCACCACCACCTGTTCCAATCTCTTCCTGCATACGCACTAACTGTGCTAAATACAAACCTGCTTTCTCATCACCCAATTTAGCCTTCCACTTTTTTATTTTCCTTCCCGTAGTTGCAATGCCTTTTACACCGGCAATATTACCAGGTATACGTATCATGTGGGTTACATTTCTTTTGATGCCTTTTACAATGGACTTTGCCATTTGCTCATCAGTAACTATTCTTTTTTCTTTTGGATAATAGATTTGGCCCCTCGGTGCAAAAGCGCCTTTTGCAAACCGCACCCTTTGCAGTTCGTAATCGGTTAATGATGTTGGCGTTTCCATCACCGGATCGCTGATGAGGTAACGATCATCTTCTTTACCAAAAACAATCATGTTATGGGCATTGAAATGAAAGCGGTATTCTTTTGGAAAATAAGTAAGGTAGTAAACACCTACCTGTGCGCCAACCGGTTGCCCTGCAGCAAGACAATCATCTAAATATTTTTTTCCCGCTTCTTTGGAAGAAAACTTTTTTCTAAAAACCGGTATATCCAATGCGTTGCAGGTTCTTTTAAAAATGAGCCCTGGCATGGTACGGAAAGCAATGGCAGGGCCATTATTAATTACAAGAAATGGCAGTTGCACATAAAACAAACCGGAGCCAATACCAAAAGCAAGCGGTTCTGTAAGTTTTTCGGCACCAGCAGACCGTAGGAGATTTGTAGTAACGCCATTTTCGCAGTGGGCAGCCTGCAAGTGTTTAAATTCAGTCATTTACTTTCATAGTTTTAAGTTCCTCCACACTTATATTAAATGCATCGGCGTATTGCTGTAATTTTTGCTCGGGTAATTTATTAAATACAGATGGCTTTAAATGTCTCTTAATCGTCCATTTCCAAAAGCCGGTATAAGAAGCCAGGATACCAAGGTCCATCAACCTTAGTTCCAAAAAATATAAAATAGGGCTTGCCTCATTTTTCAACACTTTCTGTTTTGCTGCTTCAATACGTTTTTCAATATCTTCCCAGGCAAGATCAAGTGCTTTTATTTTTACATCCCACCCTGTACTTAGTTCGGTAGAGTATTTGCCTGACGCATCAACAGCATAAACAACTTCTTTGGTTAATTTATTGAGAGCGCCATCATCCTGGGGTATCTCATCTTTTTTCATATTGATGTTATTAAAAACCGAAGGTAGGTAAAGATGGAATGAAAATAATAGTCAATAAGCTATCCGGAGCTTAACAAACCGTAAGCAAACAAAACATATATGAAAAACGGGCGCTTTCGGGAACAAGCAGAAAGATCTTATCACCTGTTTTAAGTTTTCCGCTGTGAAACAATTCATCAACCATAAGGTAAACAGAAGCGGCTCCCACATTTCCTACCTGGCTGAGATTTACAAACCATTTGTCATACATGATGCCTGTTCCATTGGCTATCAGTTGCTGGTAGATCTTATCCCTGAAAAATTCGCTCGACATATGAGGTAAAAAATAATCGATCTCTTCCGATTTAATGCCATGCTTTTCCAATGAAGCTTTTACGCCATAACCACCATAGAGAACAATATTCTTACTCAACAATTTTACATCCTGCTTGATGCTAAGTAAAGATTGAGACATTATCTCTTCATTGGAATAATCCTGGTAACTTTTTAATGTGCCATCTTTAAGTTTTTCTCCTCCCATGTACATACAGGGCTCAAGTTCGTTAGCGTAAGAAAAACCTTCCATCCACTCCACACGAAGGCTGATACCAGTTTCATTTTTTTTGTTTGATATCAGGAATGCAGCAGCGCCGTCGGATAACATCCATCTTAAAAACTCTTTTTCAAAACCTATATAAGGATCGTCAACAAGTTGTTTCAGCCTTTTGGCTTCATCTTCAAAATGCGCCGAAACCAATGAGATGGAAAAACGCTCAGAACCAGTAGCAACACATCGCTGCACATCACCTGTTTTAGTGGCCAGGTAGGCATATTTAAATGCATGCATACCGGCGCAACATACCCCGGCAGGAGAAACAACTTCAATAGGGTTTGCTTCAGAAAGCCAGCCATGAACCATTACCCCGTGTGAAGGCATTAGCTGATCAGGTGTTGAAGTGCCGCAGCTTAATAGCTCTATTGATTTAATATCGGCAGGGTTATTCTTAAACAAAGCATTTACTGCCAACGAGGTCATCTGGGCATTGGTATGGGTAGATGTTCCGTCTTTTTTGAGTGCATAAAACCTCCGCTTTATACCATTATTCCGCAATACAATTGCCTTTGACCTGGAGGGAGAATCATTTATATAGCCCAGGTATTCCTCCATATCATCGTTCGAAACAGGGTCATTGGGAAAAAATGAAGAAGTATTAGTAATGTAAACCTCGTTAAAAGACATCTGCAGTTAGGGTTAATTTATACCTGAATATTGTTGTTTTTGTTTTTTAATACGGCCCGATAAGAAAGGTTTGAAGAATATCGCATCAACAGTGAGTATTACCGGAGCAGCTATAAACAATGCAATTAAAAGATAATATTTGAATGCAACAAGCCAGGCATCTCTTTTTTTTCTTTTTACAATAATGTTAGCCCATATGGCAAATATGCGACTTGCCTTTGACTCAATAAACATTAGATTATATTTTACTTCAATTGCCTTTTGATGAATGAGTTCATCCTGTAACCCATCCCAATTTCCCTGTGAGAGATATTTTTGTACTGTTGCCCCGAAAACACTTGTATTTGAAATGTCGGCATCTGAAACCCCCGGTTTTGGAAACAGGTTTAACCAGCGCCCCTTTTTACCCTTAAACATCCAGTAAAAAATAGTGATAAAGCTGATGAAGTTATGATGCTTATCCACCAGCGCAATACTACCCACCAGCCGGGCACCAGATTCCTTGAGGTTTTTTTTTATTCTTTCCATTGCACTGATCCACATATTTCTTGCCCCGGTTATAGTTATTACTGGTGTATCTTTTAAAACCATCTTTACTGATGGGTGACTTAATATGGAATTTGACGGGATACTTGGGGAAAGGAACCATGCCTGGTAACCAAGAATGATCAGATCATAACGGCTTTCCTTTAAATGAAAATTCGGTAACTCGGTTGGTACTCCCAAAACACAGTCGGGCATTACTGCAAAAAAACTTTTACCTGTCCAGGGAAAGGGATAATCCTTTGCAACATGAACACGAATTTTTTCAACTGTATTACCAGCTTCAACAAGTGGAGCAGTAAAACAATTAAGAATATCTTCCAGTTGCCCCGACTGTGTATAATAAATGACCAGAATCTTTTTACCCATGAACTGCAAAATTAAGCTAGAGAAGTTTTAAAACCTTTGATTTCCTGCTGTATTCAATTATAGCCTGTTGTACTACCTGCGGAAGGGTTTTATAGTTGGTACGAATAAGTAAGCTGTCATTTTCCAGTTCGGTACGGTAGTTAACTATTTTAGGAGCATGTTCCTGTATGATCAACCGGAGAAAATAAAATTCTATGTTCTTATTATCTTTTTTCAAGGACGTCTCCAATTTCAAGCGCCCCGATTTAAAAAGGCTTAACTTATCTTTTGCCTTTGTGATCAACCCGGCCTTTTTCATAAGTAATGCCCCTTCATAAGCCCCCTTTTCGCTGATTGTTATCTCCTTAATAACATTCAGCTGAGCGTTTATTTTATCCAGGTTGTCGGACGCCATAACATCATAAAAAGCCGACTTGTCGAAACCTGCTTTTTGAGAATTTCCCTGCATTGTAATTCCGAAGAACGAAACCAGAAGGGAGAAGAATATTTTTTTAATCATCTATCGCACATTAAAGCCCAAATATAAAGATTTATATATGCCTACAGTACATGGGCAGTAAGCAATGACTGTAGCGAAAAAAAGCATATGTCGAAAAGATACTTTGCAATGAGAATTCTTCTTATGTAAACATCCGAAGTAGTTTTACAGTTCAGGATATTCAAATAAAATATATCTATCCGGATTTAACTTTCTAGACAATAAAATGTTGCAACAAAGCGATTTATAGAAACGATTCAGTTACCCGCTGAATTGAAGAAAATCCACAAGAATGAAATTAATCCGGTATCCTTTCCTATTCATCCCTGTATTGTTATTGCTATTAGCAAACAGTTCTTCATCCCTTTATGAAGAGCGGATGGGAGCACATGTTTTATTATCTCCCCTGCCGGATAAATCAGATGCAAATTTAAACTCTACAGAGTTATATGATAAATGGAACCTTGAAGCAACGGGGTTGTCGAAGGAAGCTTTCGAAATGGCGCAGAAAGGGTTTACCACACTTGAGGGGAAACATTTTTTGACTAAAAACAACCTGCTGACAATTGTAGATTACAGTAAACCCTCCACTCAAAAAAGATTATTTGTACTGGATATGACAACCGGTGAAATGTTGTTTAACTCATTGGTGGCACATGGCCGCAATTCGGGACAGAATTACGCAACTGATTTTTCAAATAAAGAAGATTCGCACAAAAGCAGCCTGGGTTTTTTTGTAACGCTTAATACTTACTTTGGAGAAAATGGTTATTCCTTAAAACTGAAAGGTTGCGAAACGGGCATTAATGACAAAGCTTATGATCGTGCAATTGTGATGCACGGCGCCGATTATGTAAGTGAGAAATTCATTCAGCAAAACGGTTACCTGGGCAGGAGCCACGGTTGCCCTGCAGTGCCCAGGGGAATAAGCAAAAAAATAATTGATATTATAAAAGGTGGTAGCTGCATGTTTTTGTATTACCCTTCAGAAAAATACAGCACTCAGTCAAAAATACTTAACAGTTAAAATTATATTTCCTCTACAGTTTTAAAGTTTTTATTGTTAGGCACGACAGGAGACGAAGAGTCCCGCTTTTGGCGGGATTTTTTCATTTTAAATAATGGCTATTGCAGCGGCAAGCTGGCAAAGCAAGCCAACTAAAAGCCCGAAGTAAATTTCTTTTGGCGTGTGATTGCTTACAAGTAAACGGGAAGTGCAGACAATGCCTGTAATTAGTAATGCAGCCGATAATGGCCATGTCATTAACATGGTATTACCGAACATGATGATTAAAAAAATTCCGATCAATCCTCCAGTGCCCATTGCATGCATACTTATTTTATAGTAAATATTGGATAAAAGACCAACAACGGTGGTAAGAAACACGCCTGTCATGAATGAAGCTAGAACAGGGGATAATTCCGGTTGAAACTTGAAAAATATCCGGGTTGCCCAAAAATAAAATATCATGCTGGAGAGATAAGGGCCAATCCTGTCTTGTTGTGTATGTAAAAAGACCGACTTAATAAAACCGAGCCCTTTCATGAGCAAAACAGCAAATGCTGGAAAGAATATGGTATTTAATGCAATAGTTAATAACAGGTTCAGTTTTGTGGTATCACTGAATCCTGAAAAGAAGGAAGGATGATAATAAATTAAAAAAGCAACTACGTAAAATGGAATGAACAAAGGATGAAACACAAAAGAGAACAGGTGTGCAAAAAAGCGGACAATAATGCTTTGTTTCTGTTTGTAATTAACTGTTGGCGTATCCTGTATTGCTGCTGTCATAACTCTTTTCTTAACCGGGCTACAGAAATGTTTAGTTGCTCCCGGTATTTAGCAACGGTTCTCCTGGCAATATTATATCCCTTTTCCTGAAGCATTTCTGTTAGTCGTTCATCGCTTAGGGGATGTTTTTTATTTTCTCCGCCAATAATATCACTAAGTATTTTTTTAACTTCCCTAGTACTTACTTCTTCGCCACTATCGGTTTGTAAACTTTCACTAAAGAAGAATTTAAGCCGGTAAGTTCCGAATTCTGTCTGTACAAATTTACTATTGGCAACACGGCTAACAGTAGATATGTCAAGATTTGTGGCTTCAGCAATATATTTCAAGATCATCGGTCGCAGGTCGGTTTCGTCGCCGGAGATAAAAAAATCACGTTGATAATTCATGATCGCCTCCATTGTATTGAGAAGGGTGTTCTGCCGTTGTTTGATAGCATCAATAAACCATTTAGCGGCATCTATTTTTTGCTTGATAAAAAGTACTGCTTCTTTTTGACGCTTGTCCTTCTTACTTCCCCTGTCGTATTCTTTCAGCATATCACGGTAGCCCTCGCTAACCCTCAGGTCAGGGGCATTTTTGCTGTTGAGTGTTAATTCCAGCTTACCTGCATTGTTGTAAATAAAAAAATCAGGTACTACATAACTTTCTCCCTTGTTGGTATCGCCTACAGCACCTGCGGGCTTGGGATTTAATTTGATGATCTGGTTTATCACCTCTCTCAGTTGCTCATCGGTTAAATTTAACCCTCTTTGAATTTTTTCATAATGCTTTTTGGTAAACTCATCAAAGTATTTTTCCAATACTTTAATTGCCATCTCTACATGTTTACCTTCCCCGGACTTTCTTTCCAGTTGCAGTAATAAACATTCCTGGAGGTTTCGTGCAGCAATCCCGGGAGGATCGAATTGTTGTATCTGGAGGATGAGCTCGCCAATTTCCTCTTCGGTGGTTTCAATATTTTGCCTGAAGGCCAGGTCGTCGGCAATGGCAGAGATCTCTCTTCTTAAATAGCCGTCATCATCCAGGTTGCCAATGATCTGTTCTGCTATGCGCCTTTGTTCATCACTTAAGGTGAGCATACCCAGTTGCTCCAGCATTACTTCATTAAAGCCTGTTTCAACCTTGTGGGGTATAACCCTGTTGTCATCTATTTCGGGGTAATTATCATCTTTCAATTTATAATCACCTACTTCATCATCTCCTTCGTTTACATACTCACTTATATCAATATTATCATATTCATCTTCGCTGCCGTCCATCTCACCCTCATCGGTATCCTTGTCTTTAAACTCATCATTGGCTTCATCATATTCATCTTCGTGTCCTTCTTCTGCCTCCTCTAATGCCGGATTTTCCTCTATTTCTTCCTTGATTCTTTCTTCCAAAAGGGCAGTTGGTACCTGTAGCAATTTCATCAATTGAATTTGCTGAGGTGATAGTTTTTGTAGTTGTTTCTGATATAATCCCTGACTTAAGGCCATATTCTCATTTGCTAAGGGTACTAATTAAACTTTTTGGTAAAATATTTAATCTACGGTTTCAATAACAACGTAAATTTACATACATAGCGTGTTGTAGAATGAATAAAAAAGCCAAAATTTTGTTTTTTTGCATGATTTTTGTGGCGAGGGCGATTTTTTGCCAAAATCCCCTCGAAAAATCAGCGATTTCCCCCAATTTTTACAGTTCAAAACCTTTCACCCAAAGCGGTATTAAGGCTAATATCAAGACAGAATTTTGGAAAAAAAAGAATAGTGTTATTTCCAGTACCAATACTGTTAGTCCTAAGGCACTTTTAATCCCACACCCTTATTTTGCACTAGCTGCTGATTACTACACGAAAGATTTTGGCTTTTTCTGCAAGAAGGAGTTGCAATTTGAAAAGGCAACAAAATTACCTTTTAGGTTTCGGTTAGGAAGTGTTCAATATTGCGACTGGATGGAAGGGAAAAAAACTGCGGGAATTCGGCCTAATAATTAAACAAATAAAAAACCGGCAGTTGCACAACGCCGGTTCTCTGTATTTACAAATTCAACTTTATATTGCCAGTTTTTGCTCACTCAAAACCTTTTTGATGATATTCACCATTTGTTCTCCTTTTGTTTTTACCTGTTCATCTGTCCATAACAAACCAATAGCTGTTGATACACAGCGACCCATTATTGCATCGCTTTCAGCAAAATTTTTATTGGCATGGTGCATCACCGCAGCTTTCAGATCCGGATGCAGGGCATTTAAGGTTACAGAATTTTTTAAGTGATTCCATTTACGTACATAGTGCCAGTTGTTATCATACCAGTAAAAATTACCGGCTAAAATATTTTGAACTTTCAGTTCTGCTACAACAGCCCTGGTTATTTCTTCAGTTGGGAGGAACCAGCTTAAGAAGGTACAACTGTCGCCGGTAGGATCAGGAATTTTTCTGAACGAAATTTCTGGAATCGAAGAAAGAATATTTTTTAACGCTGAATGGTTTTTGTGTTGTGTAGCCAGGAAGGTATCCAGCTTTTTGATCTGGGCCAGGCCAACAGCAGCATGCAATTCACTGATGCGGAAATTATAACCAATGAAAGGATGAAGATCAGCGCCGCGGTCAACGCCTTTATGATCGTGGCCATGATCGCTGTAACCATCGCTATTTATAAAAACATCTTCACGGTTGGTCATTACTGCACCGCCTTCGGCACAGGTGATTGTTTTTACAAAATCAAAACTAAAAGTTCCGGCATCACCGATAGTGCCAAGCTTCTTTCCTTTATAAGATGCGCCAATGCTTTGGCAGGCATCTTCCAGCAAGATCAGGTTGTACTCTTTACAAATTGCCTGAAGCGCACCCATATCAGCCATGCTGCCGCACATATGTACAGGCATTATACATTTTGTTTTTGCGGTGATGGCATTGCGTACTGCATCAGGATTCAATGTCAGGGTATCATCCACATCCACAAAAACAGGAACAGCACCAACACTAAGTACTGCCTCAAAGCTTGCTACGAAAGTAAATGTTGGTAAAATGATCTCATCTCCATACCCAATTCCCAATGCACTCATAGCTGTTGTTAAAGCAGCTGTACCGCTGCTTACTAACTGTGCATGTTTACAACCAAAGGTTTGGCAAATGGATTCTTCGAGTTCTTTGGCTTTCCATATTCCTTTACGTGGGCCATCAAAACCATATCTCATCAGGATTCCGGTTTCCAATACTTCATTTACTTCTTTGCGTTCTGCGTCGCTCCAGGATTCGTAACCAGGCATATTACTATAATTAAGAATTAAAAATTATGAATTGAATTACAAAGGTAGATAAAATGATACGGGATTAAAAGCCACCGGCCATTACTTACTACTGTTTATCCAGCTCATTTCTGGGGTTTTTGCAGGTTCTTTAAAATAATCCAGTCGCAGGCTATCGCTCCAGCCATTTGGATTATTATTAAAAGACTTGCTGCTGAAAAAGATCATGCCCTGAATATTAGGAGTATTGCGCAAGGCTTCAATCTGCCGGGGTAATTGGGTAATATCTTTCCATGCGCTGTTACTGCCGGCACGGTATATACCCAGGCCGATATAGCAATTCTTACCATAAGTGTGCTTACTCCACCAGTCGAGCAAAATTTCATAGGGGGCTGCTTTGTGACCAAATTCCCAATATAACTGTGGTGCTACATAATCTATCCAACTGTTTTTAAGCCACAATAATATATCGGCATACAGATCATCATAATTGGTTTGACCGGCCTTGGTCTTGCTGCCATTCACAGGATCTTTATCATCATTGCGCCACACACCAAAGGGGCTTATCCCAAACTGGCATTTTGGATTCTCTTTTTTTATAACGGTACTCAGCATAAGAATAATGGAATCTACATTACTCCTCCTCCAGTCTTCTTTGTCCATGCCATTTCCATAACGCAGGTAATTAGTATTATCGGGAAACTCTTTTCCTGCTATGCGATAGGGGTAAAAATAATCATCAAAGTGAACAGCGTCCACAGCATACCGGCGCACCACATCTCCAACCACGTTGGTCACATATTGCTGAGCATCTTTATTACCCGGGTCGAAATATTTTTTATCGCCGTAGGTAAGAAACCATTCGGGATGGATCTTTGTAATATGGCTTGCTGCAATGGAAGACTTACCAATATTGAACACCGCCCGGTAAGGATTCATCCAGGCATGAAATTCCATGCCACGTTTATGAGTTTCTGTGATCATGAATTCTAGTGGGTCGTAGTAAGGTACGGGAGGCTGCCCCTGCTTGCCGGTTAGAAACTCACTCCACGGTTCATATTGCGAAGGATAAAAAGCATCAGTAGCCGGACGGATCTGAACGATCATGGCATTCATCCCGTTACGCTGATGCATGTCAAGTAATTTAATGAACTCGGTCTTCTGTGAATCGGAATAATAATTCCCTCTTGAAGGCCAGTCAATATTATCAACCGTGGCAACCCACACGCCACGAAACTCAGGTCTTGTTTGTGCTGTTGCAATAAAGCCAACGACATTGATAAGTAAGATTACTAAGAAATATTTTTTGTGCATGATGATCTGATTAATCCGAATTACGGACCTTGTCTAATAAATTATTTAATGTTTTTGCTTCTGCCTGGGAAAGATTACCCAAAACAGCATCCATTTTACTTTCGTATGTATCTATTTTTTCTAAAAGTTTTTGTCCTTTGGTACTGATGCTAACATCAACCAGGCGCTTATCATTTTTGCAGATGTTCTTTTTAGCCAAACCCTTTAAAACCAAGCGGTCAACAATGCGGCTGGTATCACTCATTTTATCCAGCATCCTTTCACGAATTTGTAAGGTGGAAATAGGGACTCCTGCACCACGCAGAATACGCAGAATATTAAATTGCTGGCTCGTAATATCTTCTTTTTCGAAAAATGATTTCATCTTTTCATTTAACCAGTTATAAGTATAAATAAGATTGATGACTCCTTTTTGGTATTCGTTACGAAATGTTTTTTGATTGATGTCCTTTTCTAAACTCATAAAATAATAATTGGCAAAAATGTTTATTCCGTTGCAGATGTGTTTGCACCGTCCGCAGGTTTTCCAAATTCGTTCATGTATATTTTGATTAAAATAATAAAATAGCTGATAAGCAAGGGGCCAAAAATAACGCCCCAGAAACCAAATAAGCCAATCCCTACTATTACACCAAATATGGTGATCAGCGGATGAATATCCATGAATTTTTTCAACAAAGTTAACCGTACAATGTAATCAATATTGGTAATGAGAACCAACGCATATATCAATAAACCTACAGCATTACCTGTTTGGTTGATGGAAAACAAATACGCAGTTAAGGGTATCCATATCACCGCAGTGCCAACAACAGGAACCATTGAAAAAACACCGGTTAAAAATCCCCATAAGCCAAAATCTTTTATACCAAATATCCAATATCCAATAGTGGCAACAATACCTTGCACAATTGCCAGGACGGGAATACCAATAGCATTTGCCCTGATCATATTCTTTGTTTCAAGGCCTAACATATCAATATTCTCTTCTTTTAAAGGAATAAAACGATCCAGGAATTTTTCTACCAGCCTGCCATTGACCAATAAAAAATAAAGTAAAAAGAACATAATGGCGAAATTACTTAGGATCGCCGCAGAACTATTCAGCAGGGATGGGATAATTGTAGCAGCTTTTTTCTGAAAGGTCAAAATGTTTTCATCGGAAAGCAACTGAACACCTGTAAGCTCATAGATTCTCTGGCCAACAATTTTTGCATCAGCCATTAATTCAGTCTGGTTATTTAAAACAACAGACAATTCTGAGGAAATAAGTTGTATTGAAAAATAAACCGGTAAGGCAATTACAATAAGACTGGCTAATATAAACAGCAATGCCGTGACTGTTTTTTTCCATTGCTTTCTTATGGTAAGGTAAAAATAAGTTTCCCTCAGTAAGATGTACAAAGTGATGGCCCCCAAAAAACCCGGCAGAAAGATAAATAGCTGGTTCAATAATAAAAAAGCCAATACAATGATGATTAACAGCAACACAATTTGCCTCAAACGATTATTGAAAATATCCGGCATGGGCTAAAATTAATGAATAGGGAATAAACAAAGGGTTAAAATTATTCTTTCCAAACTGAAACCCCTTCGCTGCAATTGGAGCAGATGTCAATATTTTTCCGGCTTCTCCTCAATTCAGCCCGGAACTGCTTATAGTTATCATTGTGCCATATTTCTTTGAAAGACTGCTTTTGCAAATTGCCCAACTGGTGGGTTGCATCTTTGTCAAAGCAACAGGGAACCACCAGCCCGTCCCAGGTTATAACATTGGCATGTTGCAGTTTCCAGCAGCGGTTAGCCAGTTTGTTTTTAGCTGTGTAAGTACCATCTGCATTTTTTTTGTAACGGCTAAACCTGTCAATATTTGGTATAAGGTTATTGGGGTCTGTTTCGTATTCATAAACCTGCGCTGTTTTAAAACGCACTTCATCAACACCTGCTTCTTTCGCCAGTTGTTTTATATCTTCTACCTGGTGTTCGTTTGGTTTTACAACAAGGAACTGGAAGAAAATAAATGGTGTTTTACTTTTTAATTCTTTTTTCCATTTAACAATATTCCTGGTACCCTCTAAAACTTTTTCAAGATTACCGCCGACACGATACTGCTGGTAAACTTCCTGTGTGGTACCGTCAATGGAAATAATCAGGCGGTCGAGCCCGCTTTCAACTGTTTTCTTCGCTATCTCATCGGTCAGGTAATGTGCATTGGTAGAAGTGGCTGTATATATTTTTTTATCACTGGCATATTTTACCATCGATAAAAATTCAGGGTTCAGGTAAGGTTCACCCTGGAAATAAAAAATGAGATATAATAATTCCTTGTGTATCTCATCAATGGTCTTCCTGAAAAAATCATTTTTAAGCATACCCGTGGGCCGGGTAAATTGCCTTAAGCCACTGGGACATTCAGGGCAGCGTAAATTACAACTTGTAGTGGGTTCAAATGAAACAGATACGGGGTAACCCCATTGCACCGGTTTGTTCAGCAAGCGACTTATATAAAAACTACTGAGCACTTTTGCTCCATTTATAAAACGCCTGAAAGTAAGCTTGCTTAAAAGGTTTGTGCTATCGTTCCAGTTGAATTGAGGCATACACAAAGGTAAGCTGTTAGGGTTATTTAAATTGTATGCAGTTGTATTGTGAAGTTAATCTTGTAATAATATACCTTACTTAATGAGGCAAAAAAGCCCCGCTGTAAGCGGGGCCAATGTATTTGTCATTTGTATTGAGATCATTTTTGCATGGCCACTTCTTCATCTGCATCTGTTGTATGATCTTCGTTGTCTTCCTGTTTTACCTTTACCGGTTTAAAAGTAAGTGTGTTCTTAGTAAACTTCTCATAATTATGAAACACGACATTCAGTGTAATGAAATTCATCACATAGGCACGGGTTTCGGCAGGCAGGTAATTTTTAATATCCCAGAAACTAGGGTTTTCCTTCCCGGTTTTTTTCATCGCATCCCAAACATTGCCCACACCACAATTATAACTGGCAACCATCAAAAGCAGGTCATTATCCAGGTTCCTGCTCCGGTCTTTCAGGTAGCGGGCTGCTGCGTAAGTTGATTTATTGAAATTCTTCCTGTCATCCCTTGTATACCTTGTTTTTACTATGATTTTTTTTGAATGCTTCTTTTTTATCACCACTTTATGCGATGTATATTTTAAGCCATACTCCCTCGCTACACCATCCATAAACTGCCAGTAACCAACTGCCCCCGCTCTTGAAACAGCATTGGCATTAAATGCACTCTCAAGAGCCATCAATACTTTTAACTCATGTGGCAGGTCATACTTGCTTAAAATGGTGCTGACTTTCGGAAAATATTTTTTCCCCTTGTTATAGGTACGAATTATATAGGCCCTTCTACTGGTAGTAAACTTCTCAATATAAT
The DNA here is from genome assembly GCA_044222465.1 of Ferruginibacter sp. GTDB lineage: Bacteria > Bacteroidota > Bacteroidia > Chitinophagales > Chitinophagaceae > Ferruginibacter. The sequence goes on along the minus strand of JBGANE010000003.1, from coordinate 41,974 downwards.
CTATGGATTCTTCCTCATTACCTGATAAAACTTCGGGGAAAACAATATTAGCCTCTTTGGTAATATAAGCAGCATTGTCCCTGTTGTCAGTGTCTACAGAAACCAATGCTTGTTTCTTAGTGGTATCCGTATAGGGATTACCATTGGCAAAACTACTTGTAGCTATAGAAAAAAAAAGTATCCAAACAGACGTGGATACAATAAAAGACCAATTATTTTTAATCCTCATGCTTGATGAATTTTCAATGGGGTAAGTAATTAAAAACGGGCAAAATAGTAAACGGAAATAGAAAGTTATTATTGCCTGTTCACAAAAGTTTAAGAACTTTAGAATTAGATATTTACAACAGTTTCCGGCAGATCAAAAAACTACATATGCGTATTCTTTTTATTCTTTTAATGTTTAGTTGTGTAAGGCTATCGGCCCAGTTGCCTGCAGATTATTGTAAACAGACAGATGAAATTGCTTTAGCTGAACAACTGGCCCACCAAAGAATTACAGGCAATGGTAACAGCATTATATTTTCGCCTGCGTCCAGTAATAATTTTGATGTTAAATATTACCGTTGCGAATGGGAAGTAAACCCTGCAGTAAGATATATCAATGGTAAGGTCACCATTTATTTCACTATTGTTTCGGCTACCAATAATATTCAGCTTGATCTTATGAACCCATTGGTTGTCGACAGTGTTAAGCAAAGGAACCTGTTACTTGCCAAACAACACCTCAGCAATGTGCTTACAGTTAATTTTCCGGGAACAGTAAATTCAGGAACCCTCGATTCAATCACAGTTTTTTACCAGGGAGTTCCACCCAATACCGGCTTTGGATCATTTATACAGGACCAGCATTTGGGTACGCCTGTGATGTGGAGCCTCAGTGAACCTTATGGCAGCCGGGACTGGTGGCCATGCAAAAATGGTTTAGATGATAAAGCAGATTCGGTCGATATTATCATTACAGCACCGGCGCAATACAGGTCAGCTGCAAATGGTTTATTGCAAAGCGAAATACTTATTTCCGGGAACACTAAAAAAATTACCTGGTGGAAGCACCGGTATCCTATTGCATCTTACTTAATGTGTTTTGCGGTTACCAACTATTCTGTGTTTAATAATAGTGTCCAACTGGGTAATATCAATTTACCCATGCAAACCTATTGTTACCCCGAGAGCCTGGCTTCTTTCCAAAATGGAACACAAAATGTACTGGATGCCATGAAATTGTTTCATAACAATTTTGGAGATTACCCTTTCATCAAAGAAAAATACGGGCATGTACAGTTTGGCTGGGGAGGGGGAATGGAGCACCAGACAGCAACATTCATTATTTCAATTAACGAAGGCCTTATTGCCCATGAACTGGGACACCAGTGGTTTGGTGATAAGATCACCTGCGCAAGCTGGGAAGACATATGGCTGAATGAAGGCTTTGCCACACACCTTGCCAGCTTCTATATGGAGAATAAATACCCGGCTAACACCATAAACGCCAGGAAAAGTGTTATCAATAATATTACATCGGCACCCGGTGGGTCTGTTTGGGTAGATGATACAACAAATGTGGGAAGGATCTTTTCGGGCAGGCTGAGTTACAATAAAGGGTCCTATCTGATATATATGTTGCGCTGGATACTGAGCGATTCGGTTTTCTTCAATGCCATTCGCCGCTATCAGAAAGACCCAAAACTGGCTTATGGGTTTGCTTATACCGATGATCTTAAACGAAACCTTGAGCAGGAAAGCGGTCGAAACCTTTCGGAATTCTTTAAAGACTGGTTTAAAGGACAGGGGTATCCAACATACAATGTTCAATGGTCACAGGTGGGTAGCAGCTATGTAAATATCAAAATGAACCAAACCACTTCACATTCCTCAGTTGATTTTTTTGAACTGCCTGTTGCCCTCAAATTTAAAAATGCAACAAAGGAAAAAACTATTGTGGTTGATAACAAAACTAATGGTGAGATATTTTTCAGGCATATCGGGTTTATTGCAGATACGGTTTTGGTTGACCCGGAATACTGGCTCATCACCAAGAATAATGTTAGTTCTAAAGTGTCCGACGTTTCCGTTGGCCAAAATAGTGTACAGGTTTTCCCGAACCCCATACAGGACCGGTTTTATATTTATATGCGGAATATGGCATCATCAACAGCTGGTATAAATTTATATGATGCAGTTGGGCAGCTGGTTTATTCAAGAACTGTTCCGCTGGTAAATGGCTCAGAGTATCTTGAAATTCCCTCCAGGCAACTTGCTTCAGGCGTATATTTTCTTAAGATATGGGGTGATAACGGAATTAAGTTTATGAAAAAGCTTTTAAAGTAAAAGAGTACTCTTTAGAATATGCTTTTATTAAAACTTTAGCAATCATGTAAACTTTCTTTTCTGCAAATTTGCTTTGCAAACACCCTGCATTGGCAAAAAAGAAAAAATCATTTATCCGGATAATAGTATTCCCTGTTCTGCTACTTGCTGTAGCCGCAACCGCAACATATTATATTACCGATTATTTTTTTTCCCGCCCCAAATTTGTACGTTACCCGGCATTCGGGATAGAGATACCGGCGAACTACCAGCTGCATGGTATTGATGTGAGCCGTTACCAGAGTAATATCGACTGGAAAGCTGTGGAGGCCATGGAAGATAAACAGGTAAAAATTGGCTTTGCTTTTATAAAGGCAACAGAAGGCCTGGACCGGGTAGATGACAAATTCCGGCAAAACTGGTTCAGGGCAAAGCAAAATTCATTGCCAAGAGGAGCGTATCATTTTTTTATTTCCAGCAAGAGCGGCAAAGCACAGGCTGAAAATTTTATTGAAACTGTCTCACTCCATAAAGGCGATCTGCCACCGGTACTGGATATTGAATCGGCCAATGGGTCATCAGTAACTGACATACAGCAAAGGGCAAAAGACTGGCTAACTATGATTGAGGGGTATTATAAAATAAAACCGATCATTTATACTAACGTTGATTTTTATGAGAACTTTCTGGATGGAGAGTTTGATGATTACCCGTTGTGGGTTGCTCACTATTACGTGAAGGATAAACCCCGAATAAACCGGAACTGGGTTTTTTGGCAACACAATGAAAAAGGACGAGTGAATGGTGTGGATGCTTATGTGGATTTCAATGTATTCAATGGAGACAGCCTTGCATTTCAAAAATTGCTGTTGAAATGATTCAGCATTAGTATTAATTTTAGTGTTATGGGAATGGAAGATGAAACAAGGGCCTTCCTCATCAGGATACTGCAAACCGTTTCAATCGTGTTGCTATGGATGATGATCAATACCTTCCTGGGATTATACAAGAACTATGCTTTTTTCGAAGATCGCCCCGGGTGGAAGAACTACCTGTATTATGCTTTCTTTCTCATTAGTCTGGCAGCGCTGCTCATTCACCTGAAACGCAAATGGAAATTATGATCAGGGGGTATGGTCAACTACAATTACCCATTTGTTCTTTATTTTTTTGAACAGCAGGCTGAAATACCCGCTCTCATTGCTTTTACTAAGTGTGAGGCGCCATTTGCCCACAACAAAAAAATACATTTCTGATAATTTCTTTATTTCATGTATATCAAAATCCAGTTTACCCATTGCAGCTGTATCAGGATAACTCTTTTTGTAATTGTTCAATGAATTTGTCCAACCATAAGTCACCCTTTTTGCGCCAATAAACATCAGTGAATCGCTCTGCCAATAACCGTCCATAAACTGGTTGATGTTGCCGGCATTCCATGCCTGGCGCTGTGTTTCAAGAACGGCACGTACAGCCAACTCATCTTTTGACTGAGAAAAAACGGTGATAAATGAAAGGGTGATAATAAAAGGCAGGACGATCTTTTTCATATAGTTTTGATTGAATTATAAATATAATCCAAATCCCCTACTGCAAGATCAGTGTTTATGGTGAGGAGATGAGCATTTGCTGCGATGACACATCCTGTAATTATAAAAATGAGCAATAATAATACAGGCAACCGCAACCAGTAAAAAAGCTATGTTAAACCGGGGATAAAATTGTTTCAATACAAGAAATGTAAAACCAAAGCCGAAGATAAAAACCGGAACAAGCGAACGGTGATGCTTTACAAAACCATGAAACAAAGAATACGATCCTATAATAAAAGCGAGGATGATCATTCCCCATTCAAAAAAAAGATTGTGAACAATATTGACACCAAATACCGGTAAGGTGGTAACCAATATGGGTAATAAGGCACAATGTATAGCACAGGTCACAGAAGCTGCAATCCCTACCGCATCCCAGTTGAGTTTTACGTTCATATCAGGGCAAAGGTATAAAAATTGCAATAATGTTGCAAATATTATTCTTTGGTAATTGAAAGGCCGTAAATTTGCAGTAAAAGATTTTTAATGAGAAAGAAATTGATGTTTTATGGAATTTTTTTTGTTGTACTTATCTCTGCATTTTTATTTTTTGTCTTTAAGGATCAAGACCTGTCTAAGTCTTTACTACCTGTGATCAATGCCAATGTGGAAGACTTTGCTTTTACCAACCAAAACGGAAAGCCCCTTACTCAAAACAATGTGGAAGGGAAAGTGTATGTGGCAGAATATTTTTTCACTACCTGTAAAGGAATTTGCCCGAAAATGAATGCCAATATGCGGCGGGTATATGATATGTATAAAGATGAACCCGGCTTTTTGATTATATCTCATACCTGCATGCCTGAAACAGATTCGGTGCCGTTGCTGAAAGCCTATGAAGAGAAAATGATTAATGGGATACTAAGTAAAAATGCAGACGGATCTTATAAAATTAGGTATGACACAGCTATAAACCATAAAACAGGGATTACAAACACTAACTGGAATTTTGTTACCGGGGATAAAGCCTCTCTGTACAAAATGGCCCGGCAGAGTTATATGATCGACAACAATAAACCCGACTCAGCACAAAGTGTGAACGACCAGTTTATTCATACCCAGTTTTTTGCACTGGTAGATAATCAAAGAAGGGTGAGAGGTATCTATGACGGGCTGAATGAAGATGAGATGCAAAAACTTTTTAAAGACATTAAAGGATTGCTAAAAGAAAAAGTGACATCAAAACGTTTTATGAACGGGTTCAGCAATAATCCCAATTAAAGAAATTATATGGACCAGCTATTAGACATATTAAAAAAGAATCAGCTCAGCGTAACGGATGGCCGGAAGAAAATACTGGACATGTTTTTAAAAAGCCCCGGAGCCCTGGCACATGCCGATATTGAAAAAAGTGCTGATATTGCTTTTGATAGGGTTACGGTGTACAGGACCTTGCAGACATTTGTTGAGAAAGGGATCATTCACAACATACCTACTACAGATAATTCTATACTGTACGCTTTATGTAAGGACAATTGTGAAGCAGGCCACCATCATGATAACCATGTACATTTTATATGTGATGTTTGTGATAAGACAATTTGCCTGGATAATGTGTCTATCCCCGAAGTAAAACTCCCTAAAGGCTTCAGCCAAAAACAAACCGATGTGGTGATCAGCGGTATTTGTAATGAATGCAAATAGATCAGACCTGCATTTGTTTCCTCACAAAATCCATTAGCACTTTTATTCTTTCCGGGCTGAAATCAAATTGCAATCCCGCAGTTTCAAATAATTGTGGTAAAGTTTTAGTGCCACCCAAAGCTAATGCATTACAATAGTTGTCTATTGCCAATTGCCTGTTGTTTTTAAACTGCATCCACATACCAATTGCGCCCAGTTGAGCTATTCCGTATTCGATATAATAAAACGGAACTTCAAAAAGATGGAGTTGCTTTTGCCACAGGTTGCTCCGGTATTCTTCCAGCCCGCTGTAATCAATTACGTCATCCCCAAACTCCTGCAGTATCTTATTCCATTTGTCAGTACGTTGCTCGTGTGTGTGAGATGGATTTTCATATATCCAGTGTTGGAACTTGTCTATGATGGCGATCCATGGAAAAATAGTGATCACTCTTTCCAGTTGATGTTCCTTTGCCCTTTGCAGGTCGTTTTTATCTGAAAAGAATATTTCCCATTCATCCATGCTCATCAGTTCCATACTCATACTGGCCACTTCAGCGATCTCCATGGGGTACTCTTTAAATCCATTCAGCTCAAGCGGATGTGCAAGGAAAGAATGAACGGCATGGCCACCTTCATGCAGCATAGTGGTCACATCATGCATTTGCCCGGCAGCATTCATAAAAATGAAAGGGGCGCCACTTTCTGCCAGCGGGCAGTTATATCCTCCCGGGGCTTTGCCCTTCCTGCTTTCCAGGTCAAGATGTTTTAACTCCTGCATTTTTTTGAGGCAATCGCCAAAGAACGGCCTGAGCCTCGTAAAACAGTCAATAGATTTTTTAATTAACTCGTCGCTTGTTTTAAAAGGATGTAAGGGTTTTATGCCTTCGGGCTCGGCATCAATATCCCATGGTCGTAAAGTATCCACCCCTAGTTTCTCTTTTTTCTTTTGATAAATGATATTGATGAGTGGTAACACGTGCTGCTTTACCGCTTCGTGAAATGTATAACACTCAGCTGCCGTATAATCAAACCGGCCGAGTTCTTTAAAACGATAATCCCGGTAGTTTAAAAACCCTGCATTAAGTGCCTCCTTATTTCTCTTTTCAATAAGGCTGTTGTATAAAGCGTTCAGTTGCTCCTTATCCTGCAACCTTCGCTCACTTATTTTACGATAGACCTCTTCTCTCAATGACCTGTCATGGCTCTCTAAAAATTTAGCAGCCTGCTGCAAAGTATATTCTTCTCCATTTACGGTAACGGTCATTTTACCCGAGATGACACCATATTGTTGCTGCATTACAGAAAGCTCGGCCTGTAAAGGGATATTTTCCTCACGGAACAACTCAATACTTTTACGTATACTGCGGAGGTAAGTAAAATATTTTTCGGCATCCAGTTCCTTCATCAAAGGATGGTCAACCAATTTCCTGTTCAAAGCATCAGAATAGGGTTGGATCTTCGGTTGAATCTCCATGCAGAAAAAAGTAAAAGCCTCTTCCAGCGATTTATTCTCAGTATCACAGGTCATTTTTATTTGCCGCCAGCATGCATCTTCATTTACCAGTGCCTCCAGTTCACTCTGGTCCTTCAGCCATTTTTCCAGGTCTTCCTTTTTGTCAATATTCCTTTCCAGTAAATTTTTCAAAAAAGGCTCAAGACTTTGCCAGTCGGTTAGTATAAAATCTTTTGGAACAAAATTCCGGGGTAGCTTTTTTATATCTGCAGAGTACATGATTGTGAGTGATGAAATGTGAGTCGTGACGTGAATTATGAAATTTAAAATCCTGCCAGGTTTTAAAATAATGGCAGGATTTTGAGTATTTAAAAATCAGTGTTAATCCGTTTTATCGGTGTAATCTGTGTTCTATCCTTACGCCATCTTTCTTGGTGTATTTATCTTCCGTGCAGGGGCGTTGGTAACAGCAGCTGCTTTAACAGCAGTTGGTTTTGCCTTTGCCGTTTCGTGGGTTGTGGCATCGCTCTCCGGCAGTTCAGATAATTTTATCTCTACTTTATTGGCAGTTAATATACCATACCACTTAACCATCTTTTTCATATCGCTGGCATATACCCTTTCAAAATCCATATCGGGATACACTTTTTGAAAATATTTTTTTACCGCAGCAGCATCATTGTCGGCGGGCATTTTCTCTTTACTTGCTGCCATAGCAGTAAATACATCCACCAGGTTCACATTTTCTTTGGTTGTAAATACTTCAATGCTCTCCAAATGTGAGAAATTATGCACCCGGGTACTTACAAACTTTGTGCTTTTGTCTTCCAGCGATTTTACTACGCCACCATCGGCCTTTGAGGATAATAATTCAAACAGACCAGGTAAGCCTGTCACTGATACCAATTTTCCATATTCCATATAAGTTACATTTTCAGGCCTGCAAGTTAACCCTAAAAAGGCAATTTATACTGGTACAGACCCGAACCGATAGTCCCTGAGCCTAACCATTCATACCACATATCTGCCGTATTTAATTAGGGAGCGTTTTGTAACCCTGAAAACAGGCCCTGTTCCGCCAGTTTTTTCAAGCGTCGTCGTCTAATAGGGCATACAACACAAAATCTATGAGATTAAGATCAACATTATTAGTTCTGATTTTTAGCCTGGCAGGAATTATTGCAAACAGTCAAAACCTGACGCTTAAGGGAAAATTGATGGACAAGGATAATAAAGCGCCCATTGCAGGGGCAACAGTAACCCTGATAGCTCAAAAGGATTCATTACATCCGAGAACAGTATTATCAGATGCAAAAGGAAGTTTCTCCAGTTCAGCCTTGCCAAAGTGGCCAAAGACCTTGAAGGAGTTGTGGTGAAGGCAAAGAAACCGGTAGTCTCTCAAAAAGGCGATACGCTTGAATTCAATGCAAGTGAGTTAAAAGTTAATCCCGATGCCAATGCAGAAGATATGATCAAGAAACTTCCGGGTGTTACTATTGATAAAGATGGTAATGTAACTGCAGGCGGCGACCAGGTTAGGAAAGTAACTGTTGACGGCCGTGACTTCTTTGGCGATGATGCTACAGCAGCATTGAGGAACTTACCTGCATCGGTTATTGACAAGATACAGGTGTTTGATAAACTGAGTGACCAGGCCCAGTTCACCGGCTTTGATGATGGCAACAGTGTGAAATCGATCAATATTGTTACCAGGAGCGGAATGCGTAACGGGCAATTCGGAAGAGTATTTGCCGGGGCTGGTACAGATGGACGATATAATGCAGGTGGAAATGTAAGTCTGTTCAAAAATAATATGCGGTTAACTTTTGTAGGGTTGACCAATAATATCAATCAGCAAAACTTTGCTTCGCAGGACCTGTTAGGTATTACCAGCAGCGGTGGAGGCGGTGGTAATAACCGTGGCGGACAAGGAGGAGGTGGTAACCGTGGTGGAGGCGGTGGTGGTAACTTCGGAGGCTTTGGTGGTGGCGGAAACAACTTCACTGTAGGCGCACAGAATGGTATCAGTAAAACCAATTCTTTTGGTTTAAACTATTCAGATGTGTGGAGCAAAAAAGTAGATGTATCAGGAAGTTATTTTTTCAATAACAGCAACACGAACAACGATCAGTTGTCCAACAGCCAGACCTTTTTATCCGGAGGAAAGAACCTGTTTAATAATCAAACAACCCTATCGAACACAGAAAATAATAATCATCGGATCAACTTCAGGTTAAATTATAAGCTAAATGACAAGAACTCAATTATGATCTCTCCAAGCCTGAGTTTTCAAAACAATAAGTCAGTTAAGGAGATCACCGGGGTGAATACAAGTACGCTGACAAATACACGGAATGATCAAACTAATAACACTGATAATAAAACGTCAGGATATAACTTTAATAACAACATCCTCTTCCGTCACTCCTTTGCAAAGAAAGGAAGGACCCTTTCTGTGAACTTCAATACCTCAATCAATGATAAGAAAGGCGATAATTATTCAGGTAATGATATCAAAACCTATGACAGTTTGGGGAACTATAAGGATACGGCGTGGCAACAGTATACCAACCTTGTTACAAACGGCTACCAACTGGCAGGTAATATTGCCTATACAGAACCTGTGGGGAAAAAAGGACAACTGCAATTCAATTACTCACCTTCTTATGCAAAAAGCAGTTCAGACCAGGAAGGATATCTCTATGATTATAATGCAGGCAAATATTCAGTATTCGATAAGAACATTTCAAACAAGTTCGATAATGTGACCGTTAAGCACAACGTAGGCGCCAGCTACCGTATCGGTGACAGGGATAACATGTTCGCTGCAGGATTATCTTACCAGCATACGGATCTTACCAGCGACAGAATATATCCATCACCCGCCAATGTGAATGTATCATTTAATAATATACTTCCCAATCTGATGTGGAATAAAAAGATCAATGCAAGAAACAGTATCCGTATTTTTTACAGAGCAAACACCAACACGCCTTCTGTTACGCAATTACAGGATGTATACAGCAATACCGACCCACTTTATATCACAACCGGGAACCCGGAACTTAAACAGCAGGTTGGCAATACCCTTAGCACCAGGTATACCTACACTAATACGGGGAAAGGAAAAAGCTTCTTTGCCAATATTTTCCTGCAGCAGAATAGTAATTATATAACCAACGCTATCTACACTGCTAAGTATGGCGATAGTGTACTTAATAGTTCTGTAGTTTTAAAACAAGGCGGACAGTTATCGAAACCCGTGAACATGAATGGGTACTGGAGCCTCCGTTCTTTCTTTACTTATGCCATGCCGATTAAATTTATCAAGTCAAACTTAAGCCTCAATGGAGGATTGACATATAGTAATACGCCGGGACTGGTGGATAATATAAAGAACAATTCAAAATCAACTACCTATAATGTAGGGGCTGTAATCGCCAGTAATATCAGTGAATTTATTGATTTTAATATTAATTATTCTGCAAACTTCAGTGATATAAAGAATGAAAACCAACCACAGAATAACAACCACTATGTTACACAATCAGCCGGTGTGCAACTGAACCTGTTAAATAAGAAAGGCTGGTTCATTCAGAATGATATCAGTAATCAATCATACAGTGGTTTATCAGCAGGCCTGAATCAAAGTTACTGGCTATGGAATGCAGGTGTGGGCAAGAAATTCCTGAAAAAACAACAAGCAGAGTTGAAACTTACAGTATTTGACCTGTTAAAGCAAAATCAAAGTATATCCCGTACAAGTTCAGACAATACGATACAGGATGTGCAGAATAAAGTATTGCAACAGTACTTTATGCTGACGTTTACTTATAGTCTTAAGAATTTTGGAACAGCAAAAGCAACAACAAATAATAACTCAGGTTTTGACAGGGACAGGATGGGAATGCCGGGAGGAAATAGGCAGTTTTAAATTATATTTAGGGCTGACAAAATAAACCATTTTGAATCAACCCGAATTAATTGAACAGTTGCAGCAAGGCGATGAGTCGGCTTTTAAAAAGCTGGTAGAGGATTGGCAGGACATGGTTTATAATACGGCTTTGGGAATTGTGCAGAATGCCGACGATGCCGACGATATTACACAAGAGGTTTTTATCCAGGCGTACCAGTCGATAAATTCTTTTAAAGGCGAATCAAAGATATCTACCTGGCTTTACCGCATCACTGTAAGCAAATCGCTTGACCATGAAAAGCGGAAGAAAAGAAAAAAGCGTTTTGGATTTGTGCAGAGCTTGTTTGGTAACCAGGAAGAAGAACAATTGCACCCGGCTGAATTTGATCACCCGGGAGTGCAGCTGGAAAAAAAAGAAAGAGCAGGTGAATTGTTTGGTGCATTGAAGCAGATACCGGATAAACAGCGGATCGCTTTTACACTGCACAAACTGGAGGGGCAGAGTTACCACGAGATAGCCGAAATAATGAACATTAGTTTATACGCTGTAGAGTCACTGATGAACAGGGCAAAAACAAATTTGAGAAAAGTATTGAGTAGTTATTACAATAACAATTCCGATAGCTATCGGAACGGAAACAATTAAAACGATCCGTTATGAATAAGCAAGAACGTAGCAATAAATTGGTTGAAGAAGCGCTTGGCAGCGTGGATAATATCAACAGGGCCGAAGCAAAGCCCTACCTGCTTACCCGTATCCGGGCAAGAATGGAAAGGGAAACCGAATCGGCCTGGGAAAAAGCCGGCTGGTTTATAGGCAGGCCCGCTGTTGCATTTACCGGCCTGTGCATGGTCATCCTTATTAATGTAAGCGTATTAATGTTTAACAATACAACGGCTAAACCGGCTGCAGAACAAGTGGCGCAGTCGCCTGCTGATGAATTCTCGTATACGGTAGCCACTATTTATGATAATGAAAATACCCAACCATAATGATGGAAAAACAAAACAGAAGTAAGGTCTTTCTCGTGATCATTGGCATATTGCTGATCGCAAATATTGCCATGCTGTCTTTCTTCTTGATGAAAAAAGATAATGGCAGGAATGAAAAAAGACCCGACAGAAAAGCTATGATAGCTGACTTCCTGAAAAAAGAAATTGGATTCAACCAGGCCCAGTTGCAGCAATACGATACATTGAGCGACAGGCATAGGGACAATGTGAGGAAAATGTATGACAACCACCGCAGCTCAAAAGACAACCAGTTCAAACAACTGGCAGCCGGTGATTTCAGCGACTCCATAATAAATAATGTGGCCGATCAGTCCGCTGCGTCACAAAAGATCATGGAGCTGCAGATGTTCAATCATTTAAAGAACATCAGGGCATTGTGTACGCCTGAACAATTGCCTAAATTCGATTCACTATTTGTAAAAATACTGAACCGGAGAGGGGGTGAAGTAAGAAAAAGACCAGGCAATTAAAAAAAGGCCCGGGCCATTATATCGTAAACCTTTAATTGAAATAAAATGAAAAAACAAATGTTATTAATGGTAGTTGCTGCAGTTATCAGCATTACCTCGGTAAATGCACAGGGTGGAAACTTTCAGCGCAGAACGCCTGAAGAAAGATTGAAAACAGTTCATGATAAATTAGACAGCGCTTTTAAACTGGAGGCCGCTAAAATGACACAGGTGGATGAAGTGTTCCTGAATTATTATAAAGAGTCCGATAAAAAAATGGACGAGATCAGGTCTGGCGGCGGTAGCAGGGAAGAGATGATGGCGGCCAGGCAAAAACTCACAGAAGACAGGGATGCTAAACTGAAAGGCCTGCTTTCGGAAGAGCAGATGAAGATATGGAAAGAACAGATAGAACCCTCTATGAGGCCACAACGCCCTGCCGGCGGACAAGGTGGCGGAGGCAAATGATACTTTAAAGGTGAATGCGAATAAGAAGGCCCTGCTTTTGCGGGGCTTTTCTTATTTAAAAACCCCCGCATAGCGGGGGTAAAAACCAAACCTGTACGCCAACTGTACTATATTAATCCCTTCCATTTCATAAAACCGGCACCTGCCAGTATTGCACCACTCAATAAAATTATTCCTACGGGCATTGCACTTTTGCTGTCCATATTTTCTTTTACAATGGGTAATAAAGTTGCATATTGAGCTTCGGTATCGGGCAGGTCATCATTTTTAGCCATAGCATCTTCCTGCCAGTTATCAATATTGGTTCCTGTTAATTCGGTCAGTTGCAGCAGTTCTTTTTTTCTTCTTTGCTTCAGCTCAACCAGGTATTTTCTTCCGGCATCACAAGTAAAGCTCCCGGTAGCAGGATGTGTAATGATATACCTGGCCTGGAAGTTCTGGGTGTTTGGCGTAACCTGGAACATGAGGTCCTGTGCAAATGACCTGCGGTTGTAGCGGAAATGCAAACGGGTAAAATGCACATTCCGGTTTCCGTTGTCTGGTTCATCATTATCAATATCGCTGTAATCGTTCCAGTCTTTTCCATTAAGCCACCATACACCGCTCTGCACCAGGTCCTGCTCAGTTGGCGGATTGCCCACGCAGGGATCGCATTTCATCGGGTTAACCGGCGTTACATTCCAGGCATATTCCAAAAAGGCAACGCTTTTATCTTCATTGCTCCACTGGTGGGTGAACAGGTTGCCATAGAAAGCGCCGAAATTCTTCTGCACAAACAGGGGAATATTCTTATTGCTTGCAATATCCACATTACGGTAATTGGTGCACTCGATACGGCCTTTACGGGTAAAAGCATATACGATCAGGTCCTGATCGCCATCGGCATTGGCCATACCCAGCCGTATGGGCAACATGAACTTAGGAGAATTAAAACTGATCTGTATCGGGCGAAGGAAATTATTATTGAGTTTCTGCTTTTCTTTTTCATTCACCTTCACCACAAAGAATTTGAGGTTGCTTTTAATGTAGGGATCAAGTACTTCCTCTGCATTGGCAGGAATCTTATAACCGTTATTATTCAGCCATGTTTTTAACCCGCTGCTTTCTTTGGCGCTGAGAATTAAAATATCATATTCACCTACCAAATACTGGGCTTCTATTTTTACGGTGGATTTTTTTAACCCGTATCCGGAACTTACAGTTACTTCTTTCAATTGAACACCAGCTGCCTTCCCTGCCAGGGCATCGTTTAGCGAATAGGCAGCACATGGGTTCTGATCCCAATACTCAACTAATCTCGGTGCACTGTAATCATTCAGTTTTTGAAAGATGGATTGGTCCACCACCTTGATATCATTTTTCCTCAGCACTACCGGAACGGGCACCACCATGGCAAAATCTTTGGTATCGCCTTTAAAATCGTTGTACATGGTAATTACATTCTTATTACCATCCCTCACCAGAATTACCTGGCTTGTCTTGTTCTTTAATGTTCCGTCTGCCTTGCTTACATAAAAGCCACAGAAAGAAAATAACAGCGGGGATATTGCAATGAGTCCCCCGATAATCAAAATTTTCTTTTTCATAATTTATTTTTTGGTTACATAATTACATGCTGAGCCTTGTGTAAATGGTATTCATAAATTTCTTTTCCTGCTCCGTATATTTTTTTGATGGGATCCATTCAAACCTTTTTGCTTTAAAAAACAAATCCAGCAAAGGCACTAATGGTTGTGCTAGTACCAGTACCAGTATAGGAGCCCCGTTCATGAACTTAAAAGCCGTTAAATAAAAAGCCACGGCAGCAATGGCGGCGCTCCATACAATTCTTACTGCAAGATGATTAGGTGTGGTCTTAGGGTCGGTGATCATAAAAAAGGAGAATAACAATAAACTCCCTGTACTTACCGATTGAACAAAATGATCCAGGGGCCAGCCTAAGTAAATGACCTGCCTTGCAAACAAAAGAGAGGCAAAAGTTCCTAAAAAAGCGAGACTTACATCCAGTTTCTGAACCCTTGTGGTAACCACGAACCCGAGGCTCAAAACACCAAATAGTATTACGGCGCCACTTCCCCACTGCCCCGGGCTTATCCATGCATTGCCTGTAAAAAACACGGCAACCACTATACCTAATGCCGATGGATTAAAAATGTGTTTACCCTTTATGCGGATGATATATTTGGAAACAATTGAAAACACGGCAGCCAGTATGGCTACCCATACAAGGTTTGTTTTTAATAACAGGCTTAACCCAAAGGAAGAAATAAGAATGGAAGGAATACCTCCCTGGTATCGTTGCCAAAAGGGGATGTCTTTTTTACCAAAGACCAGTTCACAAATGAACTGGGTAAATAAACTTGTTATAAAATACGTGGCATATAGCCAGCTTTCATTGGCCCAGTGCAGATAAAGAATTCCGTATGCTAAAAAAATGCTTTGAAAGAGTATCTGGAAGTACCGGGCGTCTTTAAATAATTTGGGTAAATACATAACAGCTGATTTGTCATTAGGATGAAATGGCTTTGCGGATTGCACAATTCAATTGTTAAAAAATGGTAAACGAACAAAAAATAAATATTTATGGAAAAAGCACTGGCACTGCATCGCCGCTTGTCAAAAAAAGAGTGGCCCTTTGTTTTTAATTGCTTATTTTCAAAATAAAAAGATGAAAAGGGTTACAGCTATAGGCGGTGTGTTCTTTAAGTGTAAAAACCCGGATGCACAAAAGCTGTGGTATGCCAAACACCTGGGCATAAAGATGGATAAATACGGAAGCAGTTTTGAATGGAGGCACAGCAATGATAAAGACAAGAAGGGCTTCACTGCATGGAGTCCGTTTAAAAACGATACTTCTTATTTTGGCGATGCATCACAGCAATATATGATCAACTACCGGGTGGAAAATCTTGAAGCCCTGGTTGCACAATTAAAAAAAGAAGGCGTGACGATTGTTGACCATATTGAAAAACATGAATACGGAAAATTTGTACATATACTGGATGGTGAGGGTAACCGGGTGGAGTTGTGGGAAGCCAATGATACCGAATATGAGAAGATGCTGGAAGCGGTTACCAAAGGATAGACGGAAAAATAAAGGGATAAAGAATGAAGCAGGAATATGCCGGCAGTTGTCTGCAAATAAAAAACAATCATGAAAAAATTAGTAACGATGCTTGTTTTCAGCAGCCTCCTCGCTGTTGCAAATGCACAAACCTCAAAATTGCCTTGCGGAAAACCTGAGTTCAGGCAATTTGATTTCTGGATCGGCGAATGGGAAGCTTTCGGAGTAAAAGGCAACAAATCAGGAGACAGTAAAATCAGCGTAATACTCGACAGTTGCGTGATACTGGAAGAATGGACCAGTGTTGGCGCCCAGCAGGGACTGATCTATTCAGGTAAAAGTTTTAATTCCTATAACAGCGCCAGCAGGCAGTGGCAGCAAACCTGGACAGATAATACCGGGAATACAACTGAATTTCTGAGAGGAGAAGGTAGCAATGGAAAAATCGTTTACTATGCAGATAAGGTAACAGGGCCTAAAGGAGAAATATTCATGCGGCGGCTTACATTCACCAAACTTACCCATGATAAGGTTCGCCAGTTTGGAGAAAGAAGTGATGATAGCGGAAAGACCTGGGCAGCCGAATATGACCTGGAATATCGTAGAAAAAAATAGCACCAAAACTAACAAACATGAAAAATGCAATCAGCTGGTTTGAAATTCCTACACAAGACATTGACAGGGCACAAAAATTTTATGAAGCCATTTTTGGTATTACCATGATGCCCATGGATATGCCCAATATAAAAATGCGGATGTTTCCTTTGGATGATATGATGACAGATGTTGGCGGCGCCATTGTTGACAGTGGTGGGTTTCATAAACCTTCTGCAACCGACGGGCCATTGATATACCTGCAGGCAAACCCGGATGTCCAGATCATACTGGATAAAGTAGTTGCAGCAGGCGGCAGCATCATGGTGCCTAAAACAGAGATCAGTCCCGAATATGGTTTTATGGCGGTAATTATAGATACCGAAGGCAACCGCATTGGGCTGCACAGCGTTCCCCGGTAAATACAATAAAATGAAAAAGAGTTTTTTATTATTAACTGTTATTTCGATTTCAATAGCAACAATTGCACAAACCGACAGCCTTAAATGGGTGAAGGAGATAGATGAACAGGTTTGGAAACCCTTTGTTGAACATTTTGTTTCGGGCAACAAAGCAGGGTTCAGAAGTGTGCATAGCAAAAGTGTGAGCCGTGTAGAGATAGACAGGGGTATCATAATGGACTATGATAAATATTTTCCTGCAGATACAAGCTCAGGTCAGGGATTTAAAAATGTGAAGAGGCAGTTTGAATTACGGTTTGATAAACGGGTGAGCAACGGAACCAGGGCATGGGAAAGCGGTTACTATAAAGGAACAGTGATACAGGGAGAAAGAGCGCCACGGTCGTATTACGGAAGGTTCTTTGTTGTGCTGCAAAAAGAAAACAATGTTTGGAAGATACTGGTGGATGCCGATACAGGTAAAGATGCCAATGAAGAAAATTTCAATAAAGCAGCACCCATTCAATAAATTTCTTAATAACAGGGTATGAGTAATTATGACTGGAGCAGGTTTGTTACAAGGATAAATGTGAATGCACCAATTGAAAAACTATATTGGTGCTGGGCCACCCGTGCCGGAATGGAATACTGGTTCCTGCGACTGAGTGAATACAAAAAACCTGACGGAAACCTGAGAACCGATAATGAACCGGTGCAAAAAAACGACAGCTATACCTGGCGCTGGCATGGCTGGAGCGATGAAACAACCGAATATGGAAGCGTACTGGATTGTAATGGGAAGGATCTTTTTAAATTTAGTTTTGGAAAGGCAGGAAATTGTACGGTTGCCATAAAGAAAGAAGGCGATAATAACATTGTTGAATTGGTGCAGGATAGTATTCCTACAGATGAACAGGGCATGCATTACTGGCATCTGGGCTGCAAAACCGGCTGGACATTTTACCTGACCAACCTGAAATCATTACTGGAAGGAGGGATAGACCTCCGGAACAAAGACGAAAAATTACAGCAAGTTCTTAACTCCTGATCAATATGGCATATAACGAAAAACTGGCTGACCGTGTAAGAGAGATCATCTCCGTTACACATAAAATAACCGAAGAGAAAAAAATGTTCGGGGGCCTTTGTTTTATGGTAAACAACAAAATGTGTGTGGGTGTAGAAAAAGAAAGGCTGATGGTAAGGCTTGATCCGGAGCGATACGATGAGGTGATGGAGAAAGAGGGTTGTAAACCGATGGACTTTACAGGGAAAGTGATGAAAGGATATGTGTTTGTAGATATAGAAGTGCTGAGTACAAAAAAGAAACTGGAGTATTGGATGAAACTTGCGCTGGAGTATAACAAAACAGCAAAACCTTCTAAAAAGAAAAAATAATGAAAATATCAGCCATTGCCATTGTTGCTATTTTATGCTTATCGGCATTTTATATTTCGAACGACAGCAAGACCTTTAAAAAATTGTATGCTTTGGAAGGAACCTGGAAGATGGTTACCAAACGTGGCGCCCTTTGCGAAGAATGGAAGAAAGTAAATGACCATTATCTTCAAAGCAGGGGCTATATGGTGATTGAAAAAGATACCATGATCAATGAGAGAGTGGCGCTTACCAATACAGAGGATGGTATATTCTACACCTCAACAGTGGAAGATCAGAATAACAAAAAGCCTATTGCGTTCAAGCTTACCAAAGCTGAGGACAATATGTTCGTTTTTGAAAATCCTCAACATGATTTTCCTAAGCGGATAGTTTATAAGCTGGCAACAGCCGACTCTTTGCATGCCTTTATTGACGATGGTACCGAGACAGGTAAAAAACAAAACTTCTACTACAAAAAACGGCAGTAATGAAATACAGTTTGGAAAGATCGTATGAAATACTTGACAGAACTCCGGCTGTTCTTCAATCCTTACTTGCCGGACTTAGTGATGACTGGATAATGCCCAATGAAGGGCCGGAGACATTTTCGCCTTATGATGTGGTCGGGCATCTGATACACGGCGAAAAGACCGACTGGACAACCAGGATGAAAATGATCCTTGAGTTTGGTAACACAAAAACATTTGAAAGATGGAACCGTGTAGCCATGTATGAGGAGAGTAAGGGAAAATCCATGCAACAGCTACTGGATGAATTTGCAGCCATCAGAAAAAAGAATATGGATTGGTTCAGGTCGCTGCATTTGACCGAAGCGGATTTTGACAGGAAGGGGATGCACCCGGTGTTGGGAGAGGTGACACTGAGAAACCTGCTGGCTACCTGGGTGGCGCATGACCTTACACATATTGCCCAGGTAACACGAGTGATGGCTAAACAGTATAAAGAAGAAATGGGGCCCTGGCCGGAGTTTTTCCGGATACTCAGTTTTTAATTTATCTTACTGTATAAAATTAACTGCCATGTTTAAAAAATTTTCCTTTTGGATATGGGGAACTATCATTACCCAGTTACTTACTGCTGCATTTCATTCTATAAGTTTTTTTGTAAAGCCCGAACCGAAAAATGAAACCGAAAAACAATTGCTGGACCTGGTGAATAACTATAAACCGGATTCCGGTATGGGCTTTCATCCCAGTTTTGCTGATTTGCTTACAGGGTTAAGCCTTTGTTTCACACTCATCTGTTTATTAGGGGCGCTCATCAACTGGTATTTTAAAAAGAAAAACCTTGCTGCAGAGTTATGGAAAGGATTATTGCTGATTGAAATGGTGATCTTTGGAGCGATGTTTATTGGTATGGCTATATTTACATTTTTACCACCGATCGTTTGTACGGCTTTGATTTTTATATTTGTGTCAGGAGCTTATTTAACTGTTAATAATAAATGATGATCCCATGCAATCAAAAGCAACAACGGTTGACCAGTATTTATCAGAAGTTCCTGCCGACAGGCAGGCGGCAATGAATAAACTGCGTAAGGTAATTTTGAAAAATTTGCCCAAAGGCTTTAAAGAAACAATGGGTTATGGCATGATGGGATATTGTGTGCCTCATTCCATTTACCCGGCAGGATATCATTGCAACCCTAAAGACCCATTGCCTTTTATGGGTATGGCTTCACAAAAGAACAGTATCAACTTTTACCATATGGGTATTTATGCAGATCCCAAATTGCTAAAGTGGTTTACCGATGAATATGTAAAAGCAGGTGTAGGAAAGTTAGATATGGGTAAAAGTTGTGTACGCTTTAAGAAGCCTGAAAATATACCTTATGCATTAATTGGAGAACTGTGCAGTAAAATAACCGTTGAGAAATGGATACAAATGTATGAAAAAAATATGAAGCGATAAGCTGAAATAAGATTTTTATATCAGTTTATATATCTCCATGATGCTGCTGAGTATTTTCGGAAAATCAATTTTAAGATCGATCAGTTTACCCGTGTGTATGTCAAACACCCAGCCATGTACCCGAAGCCCCCGCTCTTTATATGCCTTTTGCACAACAGCTGTTTTTATCAGGTTAACACATTGTTCCTGCACATTTAATTCAATAAGCCGGTCATAACGCTGTTCTTCATCTGCAATCAGGTTCAGTTCCTCCTTATGCAGGCGGTACACATCACGAATGTTTCTAAGCCAGGGATTCAATATGCCCATATCTTCGCTTTGCATGGCTGCTTTAACACCACCACAGGCATAATGTCCGCACACTACAACATGGTTCACCTTCAGGTATCTTACTGCATAATCCAGTACACTCATGGCATTCAGGTCAATGCTGATGACCATATTGGCAATATTCCGGTGTATAAAAACCTCACCGGGTTGTACACCCATGAGGTCTTCGGCAGTAACACGGCTGTCGCTGCAGCCAATATATAAAAACTCGGGGCTTTGCCCCTTGCCCAGCTCTTCAAAATAGGCCGGGTTCAGCGAAAGTTTTTCGGCCACCCATGCTTTATTATTAGCAAATATTTTTTCTATTTTATCCATGTTTGTCTTTCGGCTGTTTATGCCTGTAAGTTAATGAATATAAAATTGCACAAAAAAGCCCTGAAAAGATCAGGGCCGAAACAATAACCGGAAATTTATTTCCTTCGTTTAAAAGTGCCTTCCATAAATTTCATTTCCTTTCCATCCATGCCTGTGCCGTACATGCTCATGGTGTAAGAGTCATTATCGATCATGGTCATTTCTTCCCTGATATCGCTATCTTTTCCTGTCATCGGATCGGTTTGATGCCCCTTAAGGTTCAGTGTTTTGGTAGCTTCATCATAAGTACCGGTCATGTGTACAATACCTGTTCCCATATTATCTATCCATGTGCTCACAAACAATTTCTTTGCATTATCATAACCCATGGTACTCATGCCTTCAAAAGGTTGTCCCATCATAGTGCCGGTAAACCTGCCTATTACATAGCGTTCTCCCATTGAAGATATCTGCACATTGGTGGCTTTGGATTTGGTGGGTGGCGCCTTTGGGTCCATCCACTGGGTAACTTCTCCTTCCCAGGTACCATTTGTTTTTTCCATCCATTTGTGCATGGCACCGGGTGTGGCAAAGTCCTGCCAGGCCTTCATCATGGCCGCGCTGTCCATGGGTGGTGCAGGGGTTTCTGTTTTTACTTCTGTTGTTGAAACGGTTGTTGCCGAATCTGTTTTGGGTTTTTCTGCATCACCAGAGCCATTGCATGAAAAAAGAAAAAGCGATGCAGCAAAAATTGGTAATGAAAAATGTTTCATAATAAATCAGTTTTTATACAATTTACAACTTGGCATGAATTCAGCCAAGAGAACTTGATGGGTGGTAATAAATTTATACAGCCATTTCCTTCAATACATTTTCTATTCTTTCCTTCAGGGCAGTATATGCGGTATATCCCCTGGCTACCATTACAAATTTCAATTCGCCGGTTTGAACAAATACAGTAGGAAAGCCCGTTACCTGCAGTTGCTTGCACAAAGAGAATTCATAATAAGCCTGTTCTTTGTATGCTTCGGATCCGAGCCTGCTGTAAAACATTTCCTGGTCAAGTCCGTATTTATCCAGCAGGTGCCGGTAGGCTTCATCATCATCCAGGTCTCTTCCTTCGTAGTTGAGTGCATGTTGAAGATCGGCAGCAAATTCCAGTTGCCGTTCGGGATATATTTCTTTAAAGATACACAGGGCAATAGACGGTTTTTCAGAATTCATCACCCAGTCGCTCTTATCAGGGTTGTTGATATGCCATAAATAATCTTCGCCGAACTGTATGCTGGTAAGGTCTTCCACTCTTTTATAAGACCTTTGAATAAATGGCCCGATCTTTTCAATGGGCATGGCTTCTTCACCAATCATCATTCCGCCGCTTAATACTTCCACGTCGAGGTCGTCTGTAAAATCAGCGGCAATTTTTTTCATTACCGGGCTGAAGCCATAACACCAGCCGCAATAAGTATCGTAACAGTAAATTAATATAGGTTTCATGAAGCAAAAAAGGTTAGTGCGCTTCGAGCCAATTTATTCCAGAACCGATCTCGGCATCAGTAGGTACTTTATTCGGTAAAGCCAAAGCCGTTTGCATACAATTTAAAATGATGGGCTTTATCTTCTCCAGCTCAGATTTGTGTGCATCAAACACCAATTCATCATGTACCTGCAATAACATCTTTGATTTGAACTTCTTTTTAGTGAATTCATCATGAATCTTTATCATCGCCATCTTTATCATATCCGCTGCACTTCCCTGTATGGGAGAGTTGATCGCATTTCGCTCTGCAAAAGCACGAACAGTAAAATTGGCGCTGCCAATATCCCTTAACCAGCGCTTGCGTCCCATAAGCGTTTGTACGTAACCATTCTCCTGTGCAAAGTGAATGGTATCATCCATGTATTTCTGAATGTTGGGGAATTGCTTTTTATAATTATCAATGATGTCTTTGGCTTCAGTACGGCTGATGCCTAAGTTTTCTGCAAGCCCAAAAGCGCCCTGGCCATAAATGATACCAAAGTTTACACTCTTGGCTTTGTAGCGCATCTCTTTGGTCACGTCTTTTTCTGCCACGCCAAAGACCTTTGCTGCTGTAGCAGTATGAATGTCTTTTCCTGTGCGAAATGCTTCACACATATTCTTATCGCCACTGATAGCGGCTACAATACGCAGCTCAATCTGTGAATAATCGGCAGAAACAAGAACATGGTCTTTATCTCTCGGGATAAATGCTTTTCTTATTTCCCGGCCTCTTTCGGTTCGTACAGGAATATTCTGAAGGTTAGGATTATTGCTGCTCAATCTTCCTGTTACGGCAACCGCCTGTGCATAAGATGTATGCACCCGGCCGGTCTTTTTATTGATCATCAGCGGCAATGCATCCACATATGTTGATCTCAGTTTGGTAAACTCCCTGAAGGAAAGAATATCATCAACAATTTTATTTTTACTGGCCAGTTTCAATAAAACATCTTCGCCGGTTGCATACTGACCGGTCTTTGTTTTTTTGGCTTTAGGGTCTATCTGCATTTTATCAAACAGCACTTCGCCTAATTGCTTTGGTGAAGCCAGATTAAAACGTACCCCTGCCTGCTTATAAACACTTTCCTCCGCAGCCTTAGCTTCTTTCTCCAGTTCCTTTGAATAATTCTTTAAAAAACCTTCATCAATTCTTATTCCTTCAAATTCCATAGCAGTTAAAACTTTCACCAGCGGATTATCAACTTCGTAAAAAACCCGTTCAACTTCTTTTTCTTTTAATTTGGGAATGAAAACATTTTTCAACTGCAATGTGATATCAGCATCTTCAGCCGCATAGTCCTTTATTTTTTCGGGCTCCACATCCCTCATATTGCCCTGCCCCTTTCCTTTTTTACCGATCAGTTCTTCAATATGCACCGGTTCGTACCCTAAATATCTTTCGCTCAGTGCATCCATACCGTTCTTGCCATCGGGTTCAATAGCAAAGTGTGCCAGCATACTGTCGAAAATACTACCGGCAAGCTCAAGCCCATACCATTTTAAGATGAGCATGTCATATTTGATATTGTGCCCGACCCAGTTTTTTTTCTTGTTATTGAACAAAGGTTCAAAGAATTTCAGGCGCTTTGTTGTTTCTTTCTGATCGGCAGGGCAAAAAACATAAAAACCCTCGCCCGGCTTTACTGAAAAGCTTAAACCAACAAGTTCGGCATCATTGGCGTCAATGCCGGTGGTTTCGGTATCAAAACATATTTCATCATAACCGGATAAATACTTTACCAGGTCTTTTATTTCTTTATCTGTTTGAACCAGGGTATAATCATGAGGGGTGTTGTGAATATTCCGGTCGGCCACCCCACCCCCCAAGGGGGAATCTTCGGAGTCTGTAGACTCAATGATTTCTGCCTCTTGTGTGGGAGGAGTTATGATGTTTCCGAACAGATCCATCTGCACTTTTTCTTTTGACTTGCTTGTTTCAACAGGCTCCTTAGAAGCCCCTCCTTCGGAGGGGTTTGGGGAGGCGATTTCTTCGCCAAGTATCCGCTTACCCAGTGTTTTAAATTCCAGCTCTGCAAAAATTTCTTTTAATGCAGGCTTGTTCATTTCTTTTATCAGGAAATTCTCTTCATGAAATTCCACAGGTACATTGGTGATGATGGTTGCTAGTTTTTTGCTGAGTACAGCAAGTTCCTTTCCGGCCCTCACTTTCTCACCGATAGAACCTTTTATGGAATCCGCATTTTTGATAACTCCTTCCACACTGCCATATTCTTTTATAAGTTTAGCTGCAGTTTTTTCACCCACACCCTTAATACCGGGGATATTATCAACAGCGTCTCCCATCAATCCTAAAATATCAATTACCTGGTCCACGTTTTCAATATCCCATTTTTCACAAACTTCTTTTGGCCCGAGTATTTCAAACTTTCCACCCTGGTATGGCGGTTTATAAATTTTAATATTTTGTGAAACGAGTTGACCATAATCTTTATCGGGTGTTACCATATACACTTCATATCCTTCCTTCTCTGCTTTTTTTGCAAGAGCGCCAATCACATCATCTGCTTCGTAACCATCAATAGCAATCACCGGTATGTTCAACCCCTCAATGATCCTTTTTATATCCGGAACAGCAGATAAAATATCTTCAGGAGTTTCCTGGCGGTTGGCTTTGTAATCAGCAAAATCGGTATGGCGTTCTGTTGGTGCATGAGTATCAAAACACACGGCCATGTGGGTGGGCTTTTGATTATTAATAAGTTCAAGAATGGTATTGGTAAAACCAAACTGGGCATTGGTATTTCTCCCTTTGCTGGTGATACGGGGATTGCGAATGAGTGCATAATAGGCACGAAAGACCAGCGCAAATGCGTCTAATAAAAATAATTTCTTTGGCATAACATAAAAGTAAAACAATTATGCCGCCGATGAGCAACCGCTTAAAACTTAAAAAGCCACCCCGCTTGCGGAACAGCTTCTTAAGATCATGTAAACTCAAATAAACAAAACAACTCTCGTTGTCATAAGCTTGTTAGTAATAACCGGCCACTGGAAGGGTTGCTCTTGTTTTGAAGAGTTAGCCCTGTTTTGGTTACCGTAGAAATATTCCAGTAATTATTCAACTTAATAAGTTCAGGGTCATTGGTATCCAGGCTGATGGTAATTCTTTTTAGAATATCGTCTTCCGACCAGTTGCCGTTGATCTCCACCCCGTTTTTTATCGCTTTTATTTTACCGGCAGGGTCAAAGGTCAGATCATATCCTGTAAGTTCTTTGGTCTGGTCCTTATCAGCATCTATGAATTGCTTTACTTTCCAGGTACCTTTGGTTACAAAGGGCGTGGCTGATACAGCGGTGGTATAATCTGCTATACCCGAACATGCCGCAAAATATAGTATTACTGAGCACTTAAGTGCAAAAAGGAGCAATGGGCTTTTCACTGACGTTTGGATTTATAGGTTACCCCTATAACTGAAAAAGCCATTGTATTATTGTGCTAAAACCGGGGGAATCAGAACCGGGTTTCCAAATAGGCAGGCAGCATGGCCCTCCAGGTCGGCCAGTCGTGCTTCCATTCATCGCTCCAAACATCCAGTTCGTAATTTATGCCTTTGCTGTAAAGCAGCCCTGCAAAAGCTTTCGAAGCATTAGGATCTTCGTAGGCGCCACTGCCGGTTAAAATATGTACATGCCTGCTTTTACGTATTTGCTCCAGTATGGAATGGTCGGTAAGATTGCCTATATAGTGCATGGGTGAATTGAAATATACCTGCTCATCAAAATAATCCTTAGTATATTCAGTAAGATCATATACGCCGCTCATGGCAATAACGCCATTGATGAGGTCAGGACGTTTTAAAAAAAGGTTCATACTATGTAAAGCTCCAAAAGAAGCACCACATAGAATGATCTCTGTATCGTTGGAAGTACTGTTCTTTACAAAGGGGATCACCTCGTTAAAAACATATTCATTGAACTGATTTTGACGAATAGCTTTATGTGCCCCGGCTATTTCGTTGTTGAGCCAGCTTTCGTTGTTGATACTGTTGATAGAGAAAACCTTTACTTTACCACTATTGATATACGGCGCCAGGATCTCCATCATTTGAAAACGTTCATACTCCAGGTAATCAGCAGCGGCTGTGGGGACAAACAATAATGCAAAGCCATAATCGCCATAAGTAACGATGGGCATATCCTTTTGTAAAGCGGGGCTAAACCATGAGTTGAGTTCTCTTTTCATAATGCAGTAGTTCTGTTGATAAAATATTCAGTGCACAATATACAATGTTCCGTTATTCCAACACACCTTCTTTTATTTCCGTCCATAACTCACGGTAACAACTGGCGGCATAACTGCTGTTGGCAAATTCCATGATAGGTGCTTTGTGAATACCCATCTTCTCCACGTCGGATAAATAGGGAATATAATTCTGGAAGAAACGCTTGTCTTTATACAATTCATCCATGATCTCATTGTGCATGGTCTTGCGCAGGTCGGTCATGGTAAAAAAGCACATCATCTTTTTTATATCCAGGTCTTTTTCTTTGAAGTAATCTTTAACCATGTTATACGTACGGATAGATAATGTAGTAGGAATTACGGGCATCAGCACAATGTCGGCCGCATTAAAAATATTTTCACTCAGGGCGCTGAAGCCGGGATGGCAATCAATAAAAACAAAATCATACTCACCATCTAATTGTTTTAAAACCGATCTCAACCGGTTCTTGTTGGCCTTCATTTCATCGAGCAGGATATCAAAACTTTTGCTTGAATTATCTGCAGGGATAACATCCAGCAATTCAAAATCGGTGCTCATGATAGCACTTTCCAGGTGAGCGTCTTTAGTAACTAATTTTTTTATTCCCGGGTGAACTTTGGGCTTTACTTTATAGTAAAAAGAAGAGGAGCCCTGTGGGTCAATATCCCATAACAAAGTTTTATAACCATCGGCAGCAGCTAAGTAGGCAAAGTTCACACAACTGGCCGTTTTACCCACGCCGCCTTTAAGATTGTAGAGCGCTATTGTTGTCATTTGATGCTGTATTTTATTAGAAAAGGACGGGTAAGATAGGAAATTATTTTTTCATTTCGGCTAACTCTTTCTGCAGCCTGAACATCTCATCACGAAGCCTGGCCGCTTCCATAAAATCCAGGTCCTTAGCGGCTTTGTTCATGCCTTTCCTGATTCCCGCAATGGCTTTTTCCAACTGGGGGATGGTGGAATAAACAGCCTGGTCTTCCGCTGCAACAGTTACCAGTTCTTCGTCGGGTGCAATGGAATACGGGTTGGCTGGATCGTACCCTTTTACATCCAGCACCGAACCCTGTGCAATGATCTGTTCTGTGCTTTTTATAATGGTTGTAGGGGTAATATTATGTTCAATATTGAAGGCGAGTTGTTTTTCCCTGCGGCGGTTGGTTTCGTCAATTGTCTTCTGCATGCTTTCCGTCATCTTATCTGCATAAAAGATTACGAGGCCATCCACATTACGGGCTGCACGGCCGGCAGTTTGAGTAAGGCTTTTTTCATTGCGGAGAAAGCCTTCTTTATCGGCATCTAAAATGGCCACAAGAGAAACTTCCGGCAGGTCTAATCCTTCTCTCAACAAATTAACACCAACCAAAACATCAATAGTACCGAGCCGAAGCTCACGGAGTATCTCTATTCTTTCCAGTGTATCCACTTCGCTGTGTATGTATTTACTCTTAATGTTTATACGGTGCAGGTATTTGTCCATTTCTTCGGCCATGCGTTTTGTAAGTGTGGTAACCAATACCCTGTCACCTTTAGTTACCCGTTTATCTATTTCATCAAGCAGGTCATCGATCTGGTTAATGGATGGACGTACTTCAATGGGAGGGTCTAACAAACCTGTAGGCCTTACCACCTGTTCAACAACCACACCTCCGCATTTTTCCAGTTCATAATCACCGGGTGTGGCAGAAACAAAAACAGTTTGATGTAACAAAGATTCAAACTCATGAAAATTCAGTGGCCGGTTATCCAGCGCTGAAGGCAAACGGAAACCATAATCAACCAATACTAACTTCCGGCTTCGATCGCCACCATACATGCCACTTACCTGTGGAATGGTTTGATGGCTTTCATCAATAATGCATAAAAAATCTTTAGGAAAATAATCCAGTAAACAGAAAGGCCTTGTGCCCGGCTTGCGCCTGTCAAAAAAACGGGAATAGTTTTCAATACCATTGCAATAACCAAGTTCACGGATCATTTCCAGGTCGTAATTCACCCTTTCACTGATACGTTGCGCTTCAATATACTTTCCGCTGTTCTTATAATATAGTTCCTGGGCTGCTGCTTCATCCTGTATCTCATGCACCACCTGTTGCAATATATCTTTGGGCGCTACATAAAGATTTGCCGGGAATATAGCGGCATGTTCTACCTTGCTGATACGTTTACCACTGCTGAGTTCGAGTGTTTCAATAGTTTCTATCTCGTCGCCAAAAAAAGCAATACGGTAACCAAAGTCAACATAAGGCAAATTGATATCAATAGTATCGCCCTTTACCCGGAATGTACCCCTGGTAAAATCACCTTCGCTCCTGTTGTATAAAGAGTTTACCAGGGCATGTAAAAATCCTTGCCGGGAAATTACCTGCCCCTGTTGAATACGAATGATGCCGTTTTCATAATCGGTTGGGTTTCCCATACCGTAAATGCAACTTACACTGGCAACAATAATAATATCCCTGCGGCCACTTAATAATTGTGCTGTTGCCTGCAACCTCAGTTTATCTAATTCTTCATTTATGCTCAGGTCTTTTTCAATATAGGTATTGCTTACAGGCATATAAGCCTCGGGCTGGTAGTAATCGTAATAAGAAACAAAGTAGCCCACAGCATTATCAGGAAAAAATTGTTTGAATTCGCCATATAATTGCGCCACTAAAGTTTTGTTGTGAGTAATAACCAATGTTGGCTGCTGCACATTTTGTATAACATTGGCCATGGTAAAAGTTTTACCACTGCCGGTAACACCCAATAAGGTCTGGTATTTTTCTCCGTTCAAAATGCCTTCGGTTATCTGACGAATAGCATCAGGCTGGTCGCCAGCAGGAGAATATGGAGAATATAGTTGAAAAGACACCTGGGATAAAAAATTTGTTGATCAGAAACGGGCTGTAAATTTACCAACTTATCCGGAGTAATACATGTATTAGCTTTCAGGTATTATAATTTTACCGCCATCACTTTTTTACTTTTCCTGCTTTCTTCAGCCATAAAACCCATCACATGACTTTCAATGGATGCATCAATGGTGGAAGTAAGTAAAGAAGGATCTTTTTTAGAGATGGCATTAATCCAGTCGGCTACCAACCTCCAGTCTCCGCCGCCATGCCCGTCAGTCTCTTGTTTCCATTCTGTTTTTTTACCGGTTAAAAAATCTGTCATTGTAAAAGAAGACATATCCCCAACCACATCACCCAGGCTCCCCATCACCCTTGTCCTGCGGCCGGCATAAGAAGTAAAAGCTTCCATAGAAAATGCAGCCGTAAGGCCTCCTTCAAATAAAATGTTTGTGGTATAATGATCGGGTTGATCATTATCCATCCGATAAACACAACGGCCATAGTTGGTTGTCTTTAATTGCTCAAGCACATAAGCAGCCTGTTTATCCTTTTCTTCGGGCAGATCAAAAACATAATTATATTGTCTTTTACGATAGTAAAGATTTAGTGCCGAATACGGGCATGAGGTTTCAACCTTGCAGCCATCTGTACACCTGGCAGTACTTCCCTCCGGCGCATTTTTTTGTGTGAACCATTGCAAACTTCCAAAAGCCTGTATATGGCTGGCGGGCTTGCCAACCATCCAACGGAGAATATCAAGGTCGTGGCATGATTTGGCGAGTATGATGGGTGTGGTTTCTTTACTGTTGTGCCAGTTGCCACGTACATACGAATGACTCATGTGTATGTGCTCAATAGGCTCCATATGCTGAATGCTCACAATCTCACCAAGCACCCCACTTTGCATAATCTCTTTCAGTTTTACAAAATAAGGGGCATAACGCAGTACGTGACAAACAGCAACGATTCTCCCTGTTTTTTTTGCCAGCGACAATATATCACGGCATTCTTTCTCACTAGGTGATATAGGTTTTTCCAGTAACACATCATATCCCATTTCCAAAGCTTTCATGCAGGGGCCATAGTGCAGGTTATCCGGCGTGGTAATGATAATGGCATCTGCAAACTTTGGCCTTTTAAAAACATCCTCCCAGGTATTGAAACGGTTCTCCTCTTTTATTGCATGCTTTTTTGTGTAGCGTTCATTACGTATGGCAATAGGCTCTGCCACACCAACAATATCCAGTTGTTCGGGATACTGTACCGAGTAGTTCCCATACACATTTCCCCTTGACCCCGCCCCACATGTAATTGCAGTAATGGGCTTATCTAAAAGAATATCTTTCTCAGGCAAAAGTATGGGTATCTTATTCTCATCAGTAGCCCATGAAGAAAAGGGAATTGCTGTTGTTCCTATTGAAATGCCTAAAGCTTTTAAGGCTTCGCGGCGGCTCCATTGTTTTGACATACATAAAATATTAAAAGTGAAACTTCGTTCTTAAAGTTACAAATGTTAACCAGTATCTGTCATTATCAACAGGATTTACTGTTTAATACGTTAAAGCTTTTAAAACTAACCAATTAATTTGATTACAACCTTGCCATCCGGCTGAATTAGCCTACCTTTGCGCCTCAAAAAACGCAGCTAAGGATAAATCACAGGCAATCTGCTTTTTAAGTAACGCTTATGATCTGGCTTTCGGCTCAATACTTATACCATGAACATCAGGAACATCGCAATCATTGCTCACGTAGACCACGGAAAAACAACACTGGTAGATAAGATCCTGCACAGCACCAATATTTTTCGTGATAACCAGGAAACAGGCGAATTGATCATGGATAATAACGACCTGGAGAGAGAGAGAGGGATCACCATTTTCAGCAAGAATGTTTCCGTGACCTATAAAGACGTTAAGATAAACGTTATTGATACCCCCGGCCATAGTGATTTTGGTGGTGAGGTAGAGAGGGTTTTGAAAATGGCTGATGGTGTTTTACTATTGGTTGATGCGTTTGAAGGTCCTATGCCTCAAACCCGTTTTGTACTGCAAAAAGCATTGAAACTTGGCTTGCACCCGATCGTGGTGATCAATAAGGTTGATAAACCTAATTGCAGGCCTGATGAGGTGCATGATGCGGTGTTTGAATTATTCTTTAACCTGGATGCAACTGAAGAGCAACTGGATTTTCCTACTATTTATGGCAGCAGCAAACAGGGCTGGATGAATACTTCATTAACTCCAACAGATAATATTTTACCATTACTGGATGCCATTTTAGAGCATGTGCCTGAACCTAAAGTAAATGAAGGGAACACACAGATGCAGATCACCTCACTGGATTACTCTTCTTTTTTAGGAAGAATTGCTGTAGGTAAGGTTGCAAGAGGTGTTGTAAAAGAAGGGCAGCAGATAGCATTAGTTCAGGCAGACGGCGGGATTAAAAAAATGAAGGTAAAGGAGCTATATACATTTGAAGCATTAGGAAAGAAGAAAGCAACAGAAGTTAGTGCAGGAGATATTTGTGCTATAGTAGGGTTGGATGAATTTAATATCGGGGATACTATTTGTGATGTTGATTTTCCTGAAGCACTGCCTGTTATCAGTGTGGACGAACCAACCATGAGCATGTTATTCAGCATCAACAATTCTCCTTTCTTTGGTAAGGATGGTAAGTTTGTTACTTCCCGTCACCTGCGTGACAGGCTGATGAAAGAAACAGAAAAAAACCTTGCACTTAAAGTAGAAGACACAGACGGTGCAGACAGCTTCCAGGTATTTGGTCGTGGTATACTGCATTTGGGAATACTGATAGAAACCATGCGCAGGGAAGGGTATGAACTGACTGTAGGACAACCAACCGTGATCATAAAAGAAATTGATGGTAAGAGATGTGAGCCCTTTGAAAACTTAGTTGTGGATGTGCCGCAGGAATTCAGCGGCCGTGTAATTGACCTGGTAACACAACGTAAAGGTGAAATGCTGATCATGGAAAGTAAAGGAGAAATGCAGCACCTGGAATTTGATATTCCTTCAAGGGGATTGATCGGCCTGCGCAGCAATATGCTTACCAATACAGCCGGAGAAGCAGTAATGGCACATCGTTTTACAGAATACAAACCGTGGAAGGGCCCAATACCAGGACGCAATAACGGCGTGCTTCTCTCTAAGAATACAGAAAAAACAACAGGTTATTCTATTGACAAATTACAGGACAGGGGAACTTTCTTTGTTGATCCCGGAGAAGATGTCTATGCAGGTCAGATTATTGCAGAGCATATTAAACCAGGCGACCTCGTAGTAAATGCAACAGAACCTAAAAAACTTACCAACCACCGGGCAAGTGGCAGCGATGATGCAAGCCGCATTGCTCCCAAAACATTAATGACCCTGGAGGAATGTATGGAATATATCCAGCAGGATGAATGTATTGAGGTTACACCAAAGAACATTCGTATGCGTAAAGTGATACTGAATGAAGAAGACAGGAAGAGAGTACAGAAGCAGATGAGTGCAGAGGTAGCATAACAACGATATGATATTTTATGGACCCGGCGTTATTGACGCCGGGTT
Source organism: Ferruginibacter sp. (assembly GCA_044222465.1). Lineage (GTDB taxonomy): Bacteria > Bacteroidota > Bacteroidia > Chitinophagales > Chitinophagaceae > Ferruginibacter. Next base: position 8,988 of record JBGANE010000003.1, on the reverse strand, counting down.
TTTATTTTCAGTAACCGCCTCGCTTTAATACCTTTGCAATACGTAAAAATGATCCCAAATATTTTTCACTTCGTTTTTGGCCTGCAGGAAGATGCTGATGGCAAGGCTTTTTCATTGCCGCATTACCTGGCTATACAATCTGCGGCAGCGGTAAATAAACCTGAAGCAATATTCCTTCATTATCAATATGAGCCTGGGGGAGAGTATTGGCAAAGAATAAAACCTTTATTAACCCTTAACAAAATTGAAGCGCCCTCTGCTTTCATGGGCAGGCCATTGTATCATGTAGCCCATAAAGCAGACGCTATTCGCCTGCTGGCTCTGCAGCAAACAGGAGGTATTTATTTAGATATGGATACTATCTGCGTGAAGCCATTGACCGGGCTGTTATCGAACCGGTTTGTGATTGGAAAGGAATTAAGCCTTCCGTATGTTCCTAAAAATTCCAGGCAAAGGATAAAATTAGAGATAAAGAAAAGGCTCGGGCTGACTAAAAAACTGCTTTCGCCAGGATCGAATTTCTGCAACGCTGTACTCATGTCGGAAAAGAACAGTGAATTTGTAAACTTGTGGATCAACGAGTATAAAACATTCCGTTCAAAGGGCCGGGATAAATACTGGAACGAGCATTCAGGGAAAGTACCCGTAAAACTGGCTACCCTTCACCCTGAACTGTTATCTGTGCAAAGCCCGTATGCCTTTCATTATCCATTATATAATGAACCGGGCATGAGATCGATGTTTGAAGAAGTGAACGATTATCCCGATGCTTACCTGCATCACCTGTGGGAATCTTTTTCCTGGAACAAATACCTCAGCCATTTGACAGAAAAGGATATTTTTGAAAAAGACACTACTTATAATCTTATCGCACGGAGATTTTTATAAACAGTAAAATGAAAGTAGGATTTGCAGGAAGGTGGAGCCCATTTGACAAGGCCGCATGGTCGGGTACCTATTTTCATTCTTACCAGGCCATTAAAAAATACTACCCGCTAGAAGCGTTTTTTTATAAATGGCCTTGGCATGTAAGAGAGCGGCTTCTCCTGCACAAGCAGTTTCAGAAATTGTCAGGTAAAAAAGCTGCCGTAGAATTTTTGAAAGGATATGCAAAATACTTCAGCAGGCAGCTTGAAAAAGAATTGCAGCAAAGACAAGTTGACATCTTGTTTGTTCCTTCGGCGCCCCAACTGCTTGCCTATTGTAAAACAGATATACCAATCATATATATGGCTGATGCCACTTTTTTCCAGTTGCAGGGGTACTATCCTTTTTTTAAAGACATAGCGATGTATAACATCAACCAGGGAATACAACTGGATAAAAGAGTTTTTGAAAATGCAGCTCATTGTATGCTGGCTTCTGAATGGACAAAGCAGTCGGCCATTAATGATTATAATATCCCCGACAACAAGATCACCGTTGCACCCTTAGGCGCCAACCTGGATCATATCCCTTCTGCTGCTGAGATCAAAAAAGAAAAAAATAAAACCTGCAAGCTGCTTTTTATAGGTGTGGAATGGGAAAGAAAAGGAGGACAAATTGCATTGGATACTTTTTACGCACTGAAGAAAATGGGGGTGTCAGTTCAACTGACCATTATCGGGTGTGTACCTCCTGTACAGATCAGTGATGCAGACATTACAGTGATTCCTTTCATTGATAAACACAAAGAGGAGTCGAGACTTTATAATATTATCAGAGATAGTGATTTTTTACTGCTGCCTACCAGGGCTGAATGTGCAGGGGTTGTCTTTTGCGAAGCAAGTGCTTATGGAGTTCCTTCCATTACCACAAACACGGGTGGTGTAAGTACCTATGTTCAGGACGGCATAAATGGTTTTATTTTGCCTTTGTCTGCCGGAGCAGATAGATATGCTGCTAAAATCCGGGAATTGTTTACAGATGACGAATCCTATCAGCAACTTTGCATTAGCAGCAGGAAAAAATATGAGGCAGACCTGAACTGGGATAAATGGGGGATGTCTTTTAAAAATATTGCTGACAAAATTCTAACCAAATAATTTCAGAATTGCCTATTCCTCCTGCTACTATACAATCATTGCAAAATTCTTTTGATAAGATATTTGTAGTAACGGTACCCCGATTTACCGACAGGCATAAAAAAATTTCCGAAAATCTCCATGGCCTGTCTTTTGATTTTTTTTTGGGAACAGATAAACTGCAGATAGACCTGGAAAAAGTAAAGCAAGATGGAACTTACGATGAAGTAAAAGCCAAAAAGCTGCAACGGCAGGGAAAGGGACTCAACCTGGGAGAGATAGCCTGCTCCCTTTCGCACAGGATGCTGTATGCCGAAATGATAAAGCATGACTGGAAAAAAATACTGATACTGGAAGATGATGTGTTACCGTTGATTGAAAATATGAATGTGTTACCTGATGCTATGAAAGAATTACCTGAAGGGTGGGAATTGGTTTACCTCGGATATTTAAAACATGAAAAAATAACTCCGGCGCTGAAAAGAAAGCAATTTTTTTATAAGATACTCAGCGCACTAGGATTGATGAAGTGGAATTATACCATGGTAAGCAACCTTTTGCCCAAGCCATTTGGTACACGCTTAAAAAAAGCGGGCTTCCATGATTGTACCCATGCTTATGCTATTACATTGTCAGCTGCTAAAAAATTGTTAGAAGCACAAACACCGGTGGTTTACCGGGCAGATGATCTGTTAAGTGCAACCATTCTAAAGGGAGATCTGAATGCTTTCATTACTATTCCTAAATTCTTCGACCAGGAGATATTTCACAATGCAACAATTACATCAGAAATAAGAAGTTGAGCTAGTTCAGCCCGTCTATCTTTTTCTTCAGTTTATCAGCATAATCTGATTTCATCAGTTTCAGGTCATCATAATACCTCGTAGCTTCTGTTTTTTGTTTTTTGCCTACGTAACAAAGGCCTGTGTAATAAAGAGAAAGCTCTGTTTTCTCAATAGTCAAAGCTTTCCTGAACTGTATCAGGGCATCGTCATAATTCTGTAATGCATAATCACTGTACCCCAATTCGGTAATGGCACTTACATATTTACCATCAATTTCAATTGCTTTATTCAGGTAAGGAACTGCACTGTTATACCGCTCCATATCATTATAGCACCACCCGGCCCAGTAATTAGCCTTTTTATTATTGGGTTCCAGTTCAATAACTTTTAAATAATACTTCACGGCATCGGCAGGTTTGCTTTTCAGGCTCCTGTACACATCGCCAATACCATTGTTTGCTGTTATGGAATTTGGCTTGATGCCAAGTGCTTTATTATAATTGGCTATTGCATCATCGGCGTTTTTGAGTTTGGTATATGCATAACCTAACTCATTGTAGGTGCTGGCATCATCGGCATACAGTTCATTTGCTTTATTCAGCGACACAACAGCATCGTTGTATTTACCCAGCTCATTTTCGCAATAACCTTTCCTGTAATACACTTCATCGCTGGTGATATCTTCGTCATACCCTATATATGATTTAAGATACTGCAGGGCCTTTTCGTAATTCTGTTCATCATAATATACATAAGCAAGGTATTTATAAGCAAGAGCATAATCAGATTTAAGGCTTATACATTTATTATAATTGGTTTTAGCTTCTTCTATTTTACCCAGGCTTTCATTGGCATATCCTATTTCAAGATATACTTTTGGTTCATTGGGCCACAAAGTTTTGGCTTTTTGCAGGTAGGTAAGGGCCTCAGAATATTTTTTTAATTCAATACTGCACCAGCCTGCATTATACAACGCTTCTTTATATTCAGGATTAACAACTATGGCTTTTTTAAATGATGCCAAAGCATCGGCATATTTTTTCTGGTCTTTTAATTTAATACCATCATTATAATGCTGAACGGCTGTTTGTGCTGTTGTGAATGCTGTAATAAGCAGACAAAACAGGAAAGTGAATAGATGCCTGAACATAATGTTAAGTTTTACACAAAGTAGCAAGTTGGGGTATAATATACAATACCTGCCAATGGGTATTTTTCAGGTGAGAACTCTGTGAGGTATAGCCAGATACGAGGAAAATAAAAGCCCCTTGAAAAAAAGCCTTAATTCATTTTGTCAATTTCTCTTTTCAATGCGCCGGCCATCTTTTCATTTATTTTTTTCAATTCTTCATATTGTTTCAGGGCGCCCTCTTTATCTTTTAACTGGGTATAACACATACCCGAATAAAATATAGGAAGATCAACAATTGAAACGGCAAGGTTCTTTTTGAACTGTTCTATGCCCTCGGCAAATTTTTTAGACCTGCGGTAGGCGTGTCCAAGTTCTCCATAGGCCGCTCTATACGTATTGTCTATTTCCAAAGCCTTTATTGCAAATGGTATCGAGTTTTCATATTCCTGCTTGGCATTATAGCACCAGGCTATACTATAATAAGCTACTTTATTAGTGCTGTCTGTTTGTACAGCAGCCTTGTAGCATATGATAGCTGAGTCGTAATTTGGTTTATAATCCCTGTAAAGATTACCGAGGGCCATCAATGCGATTGTCATTTTGGGGCTAATAGACAATGCCTTGTTCAGGTTAAGTATCGCACTGTCATGACTGCTGCTTTTCAGGTTTATTGAAGCAAGCTCAACGTAGGCGGAATCATATAATTTATCCAGGGCAATTGCTTTTCTAAAAGACACAACGGCATCTGCAAAAAAATTTTGTTCTTTAAAAGCTATACCTGCCCGGTAAAAATCGGCCGCAGTATTGATCTTTTGCGCCGATGCAGTGAAGGAAATCAATGTAAAAAGAAAAGGAGGTAAAATTTGTTTCAACATAGCTTACAGTTATTTCATGCAATTTAGCTCTTTATTTTCTGTTAAACATTTGATTTGTATGAACTGATGCTGCCTTAACTTTGCAATAACAATGAAATATTTTTTCAGCATATTATTTATTCTTCTATTTATAACCGTCTTCATGTCACCGGCATTTGCCCAATGCTCTGTTTGTTCTAAAACGGCCTTGCAGCTTGGCGAAAAACCGGCACAGGGATTAAATACTGCCATACTTTATTTAATGCTGATGCCATTTGCCATTGTTGGGTTTATCGGATACCGCTGGTGGAAGGGAAACAAGAAGTTAGAAGAACAAGAAATGAAAGATAAGCCTGTCTAAAGAACGCCATTATACCCCATCCTTATCGCCCGTTTTATATGAGAGAAAATAATAAACGGCTTCTTTTTTTTATAATGAAAAACTTTTTTCCTGTTCCTGAATATGTACCGGAACATAGGCCACGAAAATTTTTTGCCATCCATTGCCTGTAGTATAGATGCATATTGAAGCAAGGATTCTTTATCTTGTTGCTTCAGTACATTTCTGTTACAAAATGTTTCTATAGCCTGAACGGATTGTTGCCTTAATTGTTCATTTCTCAGGTTACGGTCTTTTATGGATAAGATCGTCTTTGAACTGTTTTTCTCATGTATACGATGCCAGCTGAGTATTTTGGGTATATAGCCAACAAACCCAGTCGCTGCAGCATACATGCTCAGCCACCAATCATAATATATTTTGTCAGTGGGGAACGGCATGCTTAATGTTGCCAATTCTTTTTTGAACATGCTGGCATGCCCATGCACGGGGCTGTTAAATACCAGCTTGTGAACATCATTTATATCGGTATAAACAACATTGGGGGGTGGTACTCTTTTATTAAAATCATTATTAAAAAAAGTTCCTGAAAGAGAATAAATAAAAGGAGAGCCAGCCGGCCATGCTCTCATCATGGTGGAGATCTTATCTGCTTCCCAGATATCATCCTGGTCACTTACGGCGATATATTGCCCCGAACAAAGATTTATAGCTTTTTCAAAATTCTTATTGTAGCCGATGTTTGTTTCGTTGATATAAAACCGAAACCGGTTGTTCCTGGCTGCATTTTCTTCCAGTATTTGTTTTGTGTGGTCGCTGGAAGCATCATCAACAACAATGATCTCAATGTTGGGGTAGTTTTGTAAAAACAAGGAATCAATTTGCTGCTGTAGATAAGGTGCGCCATTATACGTACACATGGCAATAGATACGAGAGGATATTCTTTAATAGTTTGTAATGCAGCAGAGCTCATTCAACGCCAGGTAATACTGTTTTTAATAAAATAAAATGTACGGGTAAAAAAACCATCATTATTTTTCAAGTGCATAAAAGAAGGATACTGTAACATTATATTACGTAACCTATATGGGTAGTAATAAGGCGAAACAAACCTGTATACTGTATCAGGCCTGTTGAAAATGTCCCTTCCTTCTTCCATGGCTTTTATAATATTGTCATCATTCAAAAATTCTTCCCGGTTAAATTCTGTATGGGCAAAAGACTGGATCTTATATTTTATTTTTTCAAGCCCGCCCAGGTAAGAAAAATGCCAGCCTCCTTTTGGTATTCTTTTGTAATCATTCCGCTTATCCCTTAAATGCTGGGGAGTGATTTTCTTAAATTGTTCCCCGGTACAAAGAATAGTTCCATTCCACCATCTTTCTGCACCTGCATTTTGGCAGTTGAAAAAATAATAGTGAAATAACATGGACAATGCTAAAGGCCCTTTGTTTAAGTCGGCTTTTTTTAACAACAATGGATCAGGTATTTCATCCAGATCGCTTACCATTATAAGATCTTCATCACCAGCAACAGAACTTGCTGCTGCCAGGGCATTACGTTGTTCATTCTCTAATCTCCAGGCAGCGCTTCCGGGGTTATAACTACTTTCCTGTCTTGTAAAATCTAAACCTTCAACAGATAAATTTGCTTTCAGGTAAATAATTTTATGAAGCCAGGGCTCAAAACGTTTCCTGTTTTCTTCAAAATGATAAGGCTTTGGTTTACCCGAATGGGTAAGATTAGATTCTGCAATCACAAAATGATCAACATGGCTATCCAAAAACTTAAGCCGGAATTCCAGCAGGTCAAGCTCATTGAAAAAAGTAAAACAGTCTATTATTTTCATTTTTACCTGTAATTTTTAATGAAGCGATACAGGTTAAAATCGTCGCCGGCAGTTTTAATGGCAGTTTTTATGTCTTCTTTATTGATGCCTTCCATTCTTTTTTTCTGGATCAGGTGATAAGCTTTTTCGGCCAGCAACCAATACCGTTTTTCATTATCCGTTTTATGATGCAGGGTTTCATTTATTGTTTTCAATAATTCCTCAATCCCCTTTTTTTGTGATGCAATGGTCTTGATCACCGGCACGGGCATAGTATGATTATGAAAAGCAGGCGCCAGCATAAGCCGGAGATTTTTTACAAACAGATCAGCATCGGGCCTGTCGGCTTTGTTTACAACAAACGCATCAGCTATTTCCATTAAGCCGGCTTTCATGGTTTGTACTTCATCACCGGCTTCAGGAACCACCACTACTATGGTCGTATCGGCAAGGCCTGCAATTTCAATTTCGCTCTGGCCTACACCCACGGTTTCAATAATGATATAATCAAAAGGAGCGGTTTTTACCAGGTCACTAATCTCAATGATCTTAGGATGCAGCCCGCCCAAAGAACCCCTGGTTGCCAGCGACCGGATGAAAACTTTTGGATCATTATACCATTCACTCATTCTTATCCTGTCGCCAAGCAGGGCACCAAGGTTGAAAGGGGAAGAAGGATCGACACACAAAACGGCAACTGATTTTTCTTCATGCACCAGTAAGCCGATCAATGCATCAACCAGCGTACTTTTACCTGCACCTGGCGGTCCCGTAATACCAATAATAGGAATGTGTGAAACCGGCAGCTGTTGTAGCATGTCTTCATACCCGGCTACTTCATTTTCAATATAGGAAATACAACGGGCCAGCGTTTTGCTGTTGCCCTGTTTAATTTCATCTAACTGTTGCTGCCACATTAAACAAATTTCAATTTTCTAATTTCAAATACCAAATTAATTAAGGGTTTACCTGAAATAAATACAAAAACCCCGGTGGTATTTTTCTTTATTGTTTCTTTGCAACATGGATATCTCGGTTGTCATCATTACCAGGAATGAAGCGCATATAATTGCCAACACACTGCAAAGCCTGAAACCTGTTATCAATGATATTGTGGTTGTTGACAGCGGCAGTACTGATGAAACAGTGAGTATTTGCAAACAATTTAATGCCACTGTAATTGAAACAGGCTGGGATGGTTACGGGATAAACAAGAATAAAGGGATTGCTGTTGCAAAGAATGACTGGATACTGAGCCTGGATGCAGATGAGGCGATTGATGAAGAACTGAGGACATCCCTCCCGGCGCTTTCGTTAACCAATGATGAAGAAGTATTTAACATCAGGTTCAAAAATTTCTTTCGTCGCAAATGGATACGTTTTGGTGAATGGGGTTCTGACAAACACATACGCCTGTTTAACCGGAAAAAAGTATGGTGGAACGAAGCTGCTGTGCATGAGAATCTTGTTTTTCCCGGCACAGTAAAAATATCTATGCTTAAAGGCAATGTGCTTCATTATACGGTGATTGATGAACAAAAGTATTTTGATAAAATGAAGAACTATGCAAGGATGAATGCTGAAAAATATTTTGCTGCAGGAAAGAAACCGAATTTCTTCAAACAATATTTTTCACCGGTGTTTGCTTTTTTGCAGTATTATATTTTTCATCTGGGGTTTTTGGATGGAAGAGAAGGGTTAATTATTGCAAAAACCACTGCCCGGTACACTTTTTTAAAGTATAGTTATTTAGAGGAGATGACACGTAACAGGGCTGTTACTGCAGGATGATCTTTTGTGTAACGATCCTTTCGCCGTTCTGCCAAACAGATAAAATATAAATACCCGGTGGAAGTGACGGTAACTGTACAGGCTGTAATGATCCGTTTACGGGGATGACCTTTTTAAATACAATGGCTCCGGAACTGTTTGTCAATTGAGTTTCTATTGAACCGGTGACCTTGTTTTTAAATTGAAGATTTACTGCTTCTCCGCCGGCAATAACCGTTGGATAAACCGACACGGCATCATTGGTGTTTTTAATT